>JBATAC010000002.1:0-892176 GCA_049661485.1 Candidatus Microsaccharimonas sp. | reverse complement strand
GGGCGTCTCCGCAGGGGCGGACTCGGTGATGACCTCCTCGACCGGCGAGGTCGTCTCCGCGGGTGCAGGAACGGTCTCGACGGGCTCGGACACCTCCAGGTTGGCGGTGTCCAGATCGGCGGTACCCTCGTCGGGGGCGCCGGAGTCGGTCGTGTCGGTCGTCTCGCTGAGCGTGACGTCGTCGACGGATGTCGAGGTCGTGTCATCGGCATAGGCGGGGTTGAAGCCTGCCATACCGAGGAAGAAACCGACGACGAGGCCGGCGGCGACCACGGTAGCGACGGACTTCTTGGACTTCTTGGACTTGTCGTTGCGTCGCTTCTGGCGACGGGTCGTGAACTGCATGGCGTGCCTTTCGGCTCGGGCCCTTTTAAGGGGGCGGATGGGTGGAGTTTCGGACGGGTGGGTAGTCTGTTTGGGCCGCGCCCAAACGGGCGCAGAAAACTGATAGAACATGATGCATTGTTAAGCTCGAACCAACCGAGCTCACTCTTACATCAGAGGAGCTTATCAGCGGTTAAGCTCATGACCTGGTTTGACCCAAAATCACTGGGAAAATTATAGCATACTTTCAATTTTTTGTAAATAGCCTAACTCTTTTCGATACTCCGTTAATTCGTGCAATTTTAGCATAATTTTGTTATACTTACCCCTATGAGCCTGTCTATCGGCATCGTCGGCCTCCCTAACGTCGGTAAATCGACGCTTTTTAATGCCCTTACCGATAACAACATCCTCGCAGCCAACTACCCTTTTGCGACCATCGAACCGAACACTGGTATTATCGCCGTACCAGATACTCGTTTAAAAACACTGCAAAAAATGTATTCAGCCGAGAAAATGATTCCCGCAACTGTCACCTTTGTTGATATTGCAGGCTTAGTGGCCGGTGCGAGTAAGGGTGAAGGCCTAGGAAATAAATTCCTAGCAAATATTCGTGAATGCGATGCTATCGCTCACGTTGTTCGGGCTTTTGATGACCCTGATGTTACCCACGTAAACGATAAGGTTGACCCCCTCAGTGATATCGAAATTATTAACACCGAACTTATCTTGGCAGATCTTCAATCTGTAGAACGACATATCCCCAAGCTCGAACGTGAGGCAAAAGCCAACCCCGCTGTTCGCGGCCAAATTGAAGACCTAAAAAAATTACAAGCTGCACTTGAAACTGGTGCACTCGCCTCTTCAGTTACGGATATTAATCCTGAAACACTTCAAGGGTTACAACTTTTAAGTGCAAAACCTGTTATTTACGTATTCAACATCGACGAGTTTACCTTGGGTAACGAAGCCCGCAAAGCTGAGCTTGCTACTATAGTTGCCCCTCACCAGGCTGTGTTTATTTGCGCCAAATTAGAGTCAGAGCTTCAAGGCCTTACAGATGAGGACGCCGCCGAATTACTTGCCTCATACGATGTAAACGAGTCTGGCCTCTCCCAACTTGCCCGTACAGCCTACAACACTCTTGGCCTACAAAGCTACCTTACCGCTGGGCCAAAAGAGGTCCGCGCCTGGACGATCAAGCAAGGTTCAACCGCACCGCAAGCTGCCGGTGTTATTCACACTGATTTTGAAAAAGGCTTTATTGCCGCTGCTATTGTTGATTACGATGACCTTATAGTTGCCGGTTCAGAGCAAGCTGCTCGAAGCGCAGGTAAGCTCCGTACCGAAGGCCGCGACTACGTAATGCGGCCAGGTGATGTGGTTGAATTCCGATTTAACGTAAGTAAATAAAATCGTTCCCTATTCCCCTTGGAACCTGCCACTTCACTGTCTCGTTTATCTTGGATAACGAATAAATCTTTTGTCCAAACTTCGAAGTCTTTAAGAATCTGACGACGCACCGCATCATTTTTAATAACACCTTTATTTGTTTGGTGTTTACCAGCCTCAAACTGAGGTTTTACCATTGCCATAATTTGAGTATTCGTCCCTGTTAATTCATGTGCTATATGGGGTAAAATTTCCCGAAGACTAATAAACGATACATCAATAACGATAATGTCGGGCAAATCAGCTAATTTGAAATCACGAATATCAGTTTTTTCGTGTAGCTCTATTTGCGGGTGTCCCTGTAAGCTAGGGTGAAGCTGGTCGGTTCCCACGTCAACTGCATACACTTTTGATGCACCGTTCTGCAGTGCGTAGTCAGTAAAACCGCCCGTACTACTTCCAACATCAAGTACCGTTTTTCCCTTAAATTGTACAGCCAAAAGCTTCGCGACACTGGCTAATTTTAGACCCGCTCTACTAACGTATCGTTCATTAGCGGTCAATTTTATATCTGAACTTTCATGTACAAAATGGCCCGATTTCGTGACTACCTTACCGTCAACTGTTACCTTGCCAAGTTTAATCCAACTCTCCGCTTGAGAGCGACTAACTACTAAACCACGGCTAGTTAATTCGGCATCGAGGCGTTGTTTCATATTTCTATCTTAATCTCTATTAATCATTTTTATAATTTTTCCATCAGTTCGCATTTCTGAGCCCTTTAAACCAATTTTGCCAATAACTTTCCAGTGATCAGTGGACGGTGCCATTTCGACCAAGGAAAAACCAGCTATTTCAATTTGGTCACCTGTTTCTAGCCTTGAATCATCTTTTTCAATGGAAACGTGAGCATTAAACTTGGCTCGAAACTGTGTGTTATGGGGCAGATACTGCAAGACGGAAACGATTTTACGCTGCAACGCAATTAACCTTTGGTTATATTCAATTTCAAGCACTCGAACCGGCTTTTCGCTGCTGCCAAAAGTGTTTGGCTTACCTACGGTTGCCATGAACGGATCCATAGGTTTAATGTACTTTCGTAATAGCTGGGCGTACTCTTGCTTAAATTCCGCCTTCACGGGTGGGAAAAGTGTCATACGAAGTGGAAGCTGACCACGGTCAAGCTCATCCCCAAGTTTTACTTCCTCAAGAAAAAACGCCGGCAGGAACTTCCCACCGTACGCCTCTTCCGTTACCACGGTGCTAGTCTTTCTTCCGTTCTCGGTAAGCGCCTGTTTCAGTATCAACCGAGATGACATCGCCTACTTTAATGAAAGCAGGAACTTTAATAACCGCACCTGTTTCAACGGTCGCACCTTTAAGAACACTACTGGTGGTATCACCCTTGACGACATCCTCAGCGTAAGTGACCTTTAAGTAGACATTCTTTGGAAGTTCCACATTTATAACCGTGCCCTCAAACAGCTGAAGCGATAAATTGTCGCCTTCTTTTAAGTATGGAGCAGCATCTTCACAGACATCAGCTGGAAGCTGGAACTGCTCAAAACTCTCTGGATCCATAAAGTAAAAGTTATCAGCGTCTTTGTAAAGATATTGGACCGTTTGATAACTTACTTCGGCTGAATCAACTTTTTCCTGACCTTTGTAGGTTTTTGGAATAACTGAACCATCAATAAGATTCTTCAGCCGTACGTTTACAATACTTCCACCGCGACCCATTACTTTTTGGTTGTAATCGATAACCTTAAAAGGCTTGCCGTCAATTTGGACGACAACGCCTTTTTTTAGGTCAGTTGGTTGCAACTGAGCCATACTAAATTACCCTTGTGCTACGAATGGTAGTAATGCAAGGTGACGAGCACGCTTGATAGCAGTTGCGAGTTGACGCTGTTGCTTCGCGCTTAGGCCAGTCTTACCGATTGGTTCAATTTGGCCGTAAATGTTTACATAACGCTGCAGTGTTTTGACATCTTTGTAGTCAAAGTATGCAGGCGTATCTTTCTTGAGTCGTTTTGCCATTATTCTTATCTCCTAGAATGGAATTTCACTTAAATCAATTGGTTTGTCGTCGATGTCTTCAATGACAACATCTTTCGACTTGTTGTTCGAGTTAGAAGCGGCTGGTGCACTTGAGCCACCGTCACCGCCATTAGGACCGTCAAGGAAGGTAACATCGGTTGCGACAACCTCGATACGAGATTGCTTTTTACCGGTTTCCTTATCGTCCCAGCTATCTTGGCGGAGGCGGCCCTGTACAAGTACACGGCGTCCTTTTGCTAAGTATTGCATCACAAGTTCGCCCAGCTTTTCCCACGCGGTGACGTTAAAGAAATCTGCGGCGTCTTCTTGACCACCACGGTCAACTGCAATACTAAAACTTGCAATTGTTTTACCCGTGCTGGTTGTTCGCTGTTCTGGGTCTCGTGTAAGACGACCCATAAGAATAACTTGGTTAATGCTTCGTGCCATGTATGTACTCCCCTCTACTCTCTTGTGCTAGTTTTAAACTAGGCTTCTTCTTTAGTTTCTTCAGAAGTTTCATCCTTTTTAGCTTGCTCTGCAAGTGCAGCACGAGCCTTAGGATCTACCTTTACTAACAGGTAGCGAAGAACTTCATCGGTAATATTAAGCGTGTTGCTGATTTTCAGCGGTGCGTCTGCTGGTAGTTCAACGTCCATGTAAACGTATACTGCAAACTCTTCGCGTTGAATTGCGTAAGTAAGTCGTTTTTTACCCCAGTTGTCTTCGCGGGTGATTGTACCACCAGCACCGGTGATAATGTCGCGTACCTTCGCAAGTGGCGCATCCAGATCTGCTTCGAGGTCTGGGTGGATAAGAACGGTAAGTTCGTATTCCTTCACTAGTGTCTCCTTTTGGAATCCTACTTAAGTACCTAGTGCGGTTTTCTAAGCGGATGCTTGCCCTTTTCCATGTGTCATTCACTGTAGTGAGCATGACGGCAAGCTTGAGTTATTAACGGTAGTAATTATACCGTAGCTCGCCCCTTTTTGCAAGGAGTTACCCCTAGTATGACAGGTGAATATTAAATTGTAATTGAATATTGTAGCGAAATTAGACTATAGGCTCATCGTTAGTTTTCGACAACTTGGCTATGTATCCCTACTATCAGTGCTTGTCCGTACGAACCGCTGCTGTTACTGAATCCAAGCGTTCCAGACGTTAGTATTCCAAACGCCAAACTTGTAGAAAAAATCAGCAGTTGTGGTTGGCACGCCCGTCCCGGTACATGGTGCACCGCTGCTTCCCCACGAACCTGTATGGGTGGTGATTGCGCCTGTCGTCGATGAGAACATCCAGGCAGTACCCGAGCGACTTTTTGCCGCGAGACCGAGCCGTTCAACACCGTCAATTGTTCCTACGCAGTAATAAATATTATTAGTGTTTGGAAGGTACGCATTTCTTGATACTTGGGAAGCTGGAAAATCAGTAAACGCAGAGGTGGCCGATCCTCCCCGGGGATAGCTTTGGTTTGTGTGGTAATACTCCTGGAACCGTATAGCAAGCGAGCGAAGGTCACTTTGTACTGCGGCATCACTTGCCCTATTTTGAATGCCGTTATACGCGACAATAGTGATTGCCGCTAAAATAGCTATAACAACAATGACAATAAGTAGTTCTACAATCGTGAAGCCTGATTGTTTTTGTTTTACCCACAACATTATTTTTATTGTATCATAGGCAGAATAGCTATGCGTCGTCGCTTTCGGTGATATCACTACCACCAAACACTTCATCTAAACTCGATACTAGCACATCACGTGGCCGTGCACCGTCGGCAGGGCCGATAATCCCCTGCTCTTCCATTTCTTCAATAAGACGGGCTGCACGGGCGTAGCCAACCCGTAGGCGGCGTTGCAACAAGCTTGCAGAGGCCTTGCCACTGTCAATAACAACTCGTACCGCGTCGGTGAACATATCGTCACGGCCGTCACTATTGCTGTCAAAGTCCATAACTACACCACCCTTACCATTGAGCTGTACTGGCTGGCTAATAACTTCGTCGTTATATTGTGGTGGAGACTGCATGCGTAAATGGTCGGTAATCTTAATCACTTCTTCATCAGTTACCCACGCACCTTGAATACGCTTTGGTTTAGGAAGCGCAGCGGTACTCATAAGCATGTCACCCTGACCAAGGAGCTTCTCGGCACCGATCTGGTCTAAGATAGTCCGTGAGTCTACCTGTGATGCCACTGTAAAGGCAATTCGGGCCGGTACATTGGCTTTAATGAGGCCGGTAATAACATCGACTGACGGACGCTGCGTCGCAAGTACCAAGTGAATACCGACAGCACGGGCTTTTTGGGCTAGACGTACAATCAGCGCTTCAACGTCGCGGGCCGCAACCATCATGAGGTCGGCAAGCTCGTCGATAACGATAACAATGTATGGCATGGCGCCACTTTCGTGTTGCTGCTCGTGGCCCTCTTCGTCTTGAACAACAATTTTGGTCTTTCCAGTTTGAACAAGCGTATTGTACGTTTTAATGTCACGAACTTTATGTTCAGCAAGCAACTTGTAACGTCGCTCCATCTCGTTAACTGCCCATTTCAATGCACTAATTGTTTTCTCGGGCTCATTAATAACGGGGGTAATAAGGTGTGGAATGTCTTCGTACGGCGCCATTTCAACTTGCTTAGGGTCGACCAGTATTAGCTTCATTTCGCTCGGGCTATTACGGTAGAGAAGGCTTGTTAGAAGTGTATTGATCATGACTGATTTACCTGAACCGGTTTGACCTGCGATAAGAAGATGGGGCATTTTGTTCAGCTCCCCTACTACAGCATCACCGGCAATATCTTTACCAATTGCAAAGCCAAGCGGCTCATGACTTCCTGTCCACTGTTTACTACTTAAAATTGAGTGAAGGCGAACGTCGGCCGCTTTACGGTTTGGCACCTCAATACCAACGGCTTTTTGGCCAGGGATCGGCGCTTCGATACGAAGGCTCTGTGCTGCTAAGTTAAGCGCAATATTGGTTTCGAGCTGCGTAATTTTTGTTAGCTTTACCCCACTTGGCGGACGAAGGGTGTATTGGGTAACTTTGGGGCCAATATTAGCACCTTCCATGTCGACTGAAATATTAAATTCCGCCAAAGTATCTTTAATTGTTTGGGCGTTTTGCTGAACGTCACCAGCGTCAGCTGGCGATTGTTTCTTTTCAAGTAGGTCAAGACTTGGAGATTTCCAGTTAGGGTCACTTACAGCAACTAACGCAGCCTGATCTTCTGCTGCTTTGTCTTTTACGACACTATTTTTAAGCGAGCCTAAGTGGGTTGTTTTCTTATTCGTCGCTTCAACTGGGTCAAGAGTAGAAACACCGGCGTTGACAGTAAAGTCAGCCATGGCTGCTTTTGACGTTTTCGGCGCATCAAGCGCGGCGGCGTTACGCATCACCTTGACGTTTTCATCTTGCTCGGAAGTATCGCGGCGGGAAATTTCCCAAAGCTTTTTTATGATCGTAATTGGTGAAACGCGAGTAATAAAGAGTGCCGTAAGAAGAATAAGCACAACATAAATAAATGCAGCCAAGACCGGCTCAACAAGCATGAGCATACCGCTATTCACCGTATCACCGACAAACCCACCCGTTGTGTTACCTTGAGCGTTTTTCAAAAGACCAAACAACCCCGCCACCCATATAAGTTCGATAGCGGTAGCAAGTTTCATAACGAATGGGATACGGTTATTGCTAGCCCGAAATATTTCAACTGCTACATAGGTAAATACAACCGGCACAACATACACGCCATAGCCAATAGTTGCAATGGTCGCATCATTCACCCAATCTAAAGTTGCGCCCCCAAGACCAAACCAGCTTAGAACAATAAGGAGCGAGAAGAAAAATAACAGTACCGCACCGATTTGGGCCCAAAAACCAGATGGAAGCACGTGCTGTGGTGCGTTACTCACTGCTTTTTTCTTACTTGCTGATTTTCGTTTCTTTTTAGCCATAATCTTTTTTTATTATACCCCAAGCGCATGAGGCGAATTGTAAATATATTATAGCAAAATTTACCACATTTTGCAAGAGGCTTATGGTTGCTATTAAACAGTTATGGAGTTGACGCTTCAAGAACCGATGTGGCGTCGAGTATCCACGGTTCTCTCCTACACGTTCGAGGTGAGAGGCTGGGCTAGAACCAAGCTCCTGGTTCCCTGGGCTGATCCATATGCAAACCGAGAGATCACCTTGATCGACATGAGCCAGCCGGTTAACGGTACTGCGCTCGCCTAACGGCTTCGCTCGACAGCGTTGCAGCCCCAACAGAAAGGGGCTCCGCTGCAGTAGCGGAGCCCCTTTGATTTATAAGCCTAATTAGTAACCACGGCTCTCAACCTTTGGTTGCGGCTCTGTTGCATCTGTATCAGGGACAACTGGTGTAGGGAATTTCTTCGGCCCACGGTTAAAAGGACGGTTGTTTCGATTTTGAGTGTTTTGATTACCCTGGCCGCCTTGCTGAGCCTCAGTATTTTGGGTACGATTTTCGTTATTATTATTTGGCCTATTATTACCGCCGCCGCCGATTTCGTTGATAACAGGAATAACAATTGGGGTACGGCGTGTTTGGTCGTAAAGAACGTGTGTGAGTTCGTCCTTAACTTCCTTCTTTACAACATCAAGGTCAACCTTGCGACCGTTAAAGGTGCGGGCGACCTTTTGCTTGAGGTACTGACGAATAATGCCCATGAGCTCTTCACTATCACGCAGGTAAATAAACCCACGACTTATGATATCAGGGCTCGTAAGCAAACGGCCACTTCCCTTCTGTACCGTAAGAACCACCACAAACATACCTTCGCTTGCCATGTGGATACGGTCTTTAAGCACAACTTCTGAAACGATTTCACCCGAGTCATCGTACATAACACCGCCAACTGGGACACGGCCGGCTTTCTTAGCGCCATCTGGGGTAATTTCTACGACATCACCAGAGTCACATACGAAAATGTTATTCCGTGGAATACCAGCTTCTTTTTCCGCCAAACGAGCATTGTGTACAAGCATGTGGAATTCGCCGTGAATTGGCAAATAGTACGTTGGGTTAAGGGCAGTAATAAGTTTCACGTGATCTTCATAATAGCCGTGGCCTGAAAGGTGAAGCGGACCAATACCCGTAAGGTGGGTTTTACCATTTTGGACAACTTCGCTACCTTCGCGCATAAGACCATCAACCGTACGAACAACGTACTTTTCGTTACCAGGGATTGGGCTAGAACTAAACACGATTACATCTGAGTTTTTAACCTTGATGAATTTGTGAGCACCCGTCGCCATACGGTTAAGCACTGCGCTGAATTCACCCTGTGAACCGGTACAAACAATTGTTACCTGATTATCAGGTAGTTTTATGATGTCTTCCATTTTTACAATGACATCTTTTGGTACCTGAATCATCCCTGTGCGAAGCGCTACTTCCATGTTTTGAATCATGCTATAGCCAGCAAAAGCAACTTTTCGGCCATGTTTTTTGGCCTCATCAAGAATAATTTGCATACGGTGAATATGGCTCGAGAAACAGCTAAGAATAAGCCGTGATTCTGAATAGCGCTCCATTACCTGGCCCATGCTTTCTTGAATTTCTGGTTCACCGTGGGTGTGGGTACCCGTACTTTCACAGTTGGTTGATTCGTTCAAAAGCATAAGAATGCCTTCTTTTGTTGCAATTTCGGTTAAACGCTCGAGGTCAAACTTCTTTCCATCAATTGGATTGTCTTCAAAGCGCCAGTCACCAGTATCGATAACTACACCAAGTGGCGTACGGAGAACTGCGGCAGTTGCGTCTGGAATTGAGTGGTTTACGTGTACAAGTTCGAGGCTAAAGTTATCGCCAATTTGAACCCGTTCGTGTGCGTATGGATCGAGTATGTGATACTCGGGTTCAAAGCCACTGGTGGCTTCTTCCATGTTCTTTTGCACCATGGCAATAGTGAACTTTGAACCATAAATTGGTGCAGGAATTTGATGAATAAGGTGGCGTACTGCGCCAATGTGGTCAAGGTGACCATGAGTAAACACCACTGCGCGAATTTTGTGCTTATTTTCAAGAAGGTAGGTAATGTCTGGCACGATGTAGTTAATACCAGGGTAGTCTGAACCTGGGAATAAGAACCCCATATCGATAACGATAATTTCGTTATCGTACTCAATGGCCATCATGTTTTTACCAATACCCATCTCACCAAGCCCACCAATTGGGATGATTTTAAGTTTCGGGCCTGCAACGCGTGGCTGCTTTTTTTGGTCGGCAACGCTAAATTGGCGACCACCATACCCGTTATAGACCGACTTATTTACTGGAATATTGATAACATGCTGACTGGCACGGGCGTTTACGTCGTCGCTCGTGCGACGTTGAGCACGGAACACTTCCCCCCTACGGGTTTGCGTGTTAGCAAGAACGGTATTATTTTGCTTATTACCATTACTACCACCGCGTTGGTTTTGCTGACCGTTATTTGAACGGCTGCGCGGGTTTCTAGAGGCATCATCTGCCTGTGGGGCTGCGAGTCTTCGTCCTCCCATAGTGTTGTTTTTCTCCTTTTTGTTAAAAGAGTTCTTCCGGCAATTCTTTCTTTATGCGCCGAAAAGCTTTCTTTTGAATAACATTTAATAATTTCTAAATAAAGGCGGGGTTTAGCGGATGCTTTCTGAAATTTCCCCTTTGAAAGTGATCTTAGTATAGCAAAAAAAGCCGTTAACCACAAGTCGTTAAAAAATACTTAAGCAGCAGCTAAGTGAACGTACCTTTGTTTCATTGATGGGTCTTTCCAAACAAAAATACTGTCCACGTTTGTAAGCATTTGGAATTCACCACCGGCTTGAAATGGAAGCTCTGCAACGGTTTCCTCGAATTCAATGCGCATTTTTTCGGCAGGATCAAGTGATCCGTGACCAAAAACAGAGGCTCCGCCAAATAGTACTATATCCCTGATCGTTGCCATATCGACATCTGTTTTTGCGCCGAAATACGGTTTGTCGTAATAAGTGTCTGGGAATCGCATTATTCCCGCAACACGATAATTATTTGAAAAAGCAAGATCAGTACGGCCTGACAGAACTGGGCCGCCGTCAACGCGAAAATCTGTTAGTTTCTCATCCTTATACTCTGAATACGAACGAAGTGCCTGAATGTACCCGAGCGCTTTACGTGAAATCGGGTCCACTTTACGCATTAGATTGCGAGATTTTTCGTGGCCAAACCCGCTTGCTATCATGGCGGTAAGACCAAAAGTGCCGTATGAAAATGCATGCGTTAAGTAATTGTCATTTATTTCAAAAGCTAGTGGCGTTCGGTCAACGGTTGGCACATCTTTGTGCGCCATTTCGAGTATACTTTGACCAGGCCTTCTATGCGCACTGGCAGTGTCGTTGTAATTACCGAATGGAGCGAGAGCTAATACAGGTGGGTTATTACTATTTCTACTGGCCGTCTCTGACTTTCGACGTATCGCAAGGGCGCGCGCTGCCTGTTCGGCGGTTCCATCGCCTGTCGCAACAATATACCTTTCGGCTTCAGGAAGACCTTCTACCATCTCTCTCACATTTTCATCACCATCTTTGTGGTTCGTTGCGAAGCGAATAATCTCAACACCTTCAGCTCTAAGTGGCGCAACAACGTCTTTTTCAACAGAACGTGCGCGAGTACTGTTTGGATTTGAGATGACAACAAGAGATTCAACGTATTGATTTTTCATACAATTTAAATAAATATTAGCATATTTCTGTGTAAATGTCAATGTTAGCGGTGAGCTTCGGGTTTAGGTCGTAGCCCCACTGCTTGTTGTGCACGAAGAAGAGTATCGCCTGCTACTTTATTCATAGCTTGTTCTGAAGCTTCGAGTTTTTGTAATAATACTTCGTCTGTTAACTCACCTAGACGGCTTTGGAATTCTGTTAAAAAAGCCTCAACGGTATCAGCTACCGCCTTTTTAAGCTCGCCGTATCCAGTTTGGCCAACCCACTCTGTGTTCACATCATCTTGGTTTCGTTTTGAAAGAAGTGCCAAAATTTGCAATAAGTTAGTCACACCAGGTTGTTGATTCCAATCGAAATGAATAACACCGGCGCTATCGGTTGTTGCTGCCATAATCTTTTTTCGTGCAGCCTGAGGGGTGTCAGATAAAAGTATTTTTGACTTCTCGTCATCAGAGCTTTTACTCATTTTCTTAGTAGGGTCAGTAAGGCTACGAATACGTAAACCGCTATCACGACTAATAAAATGGGTTTGGTCTTTTGTAGCAACCGGAATGGTAAAAATTTCATTGTTAAACTTATTATTAAAGCGGGTCGCAATATCTCGAGTTATTTCAATGTGTTGAAATTGATCTTCACCAACAGGCACATATTTGACGTTGTATAAAAGAATATCGGCCGCCATAAGGACTGGGTAATTGAAAAGGCCCATTGTAACGCTTTCAGCATGCTCGCCCGATTTATCTTTAAACTGTGTCATTCGGCCCATCTCACCGACATAAGTGAAGCAGTCTAAAATCCAGGTTAGTTCGCTGTGGGCGGGCACATAACTTTGGCGATATATGTATGTATCAGGGTTGTTAATATCGAGGCCGGCTGCAACAAAGTATTTAAGGTTCTGTAAGGTATTTTGGTACAGAGTTGTAAAATCTATTGGTGTTGTAAAGCTGTGTAGGTCTGGCACAAACATGTTAATTTGATACTCGCCGGCGTATTTCCTCTGCATTTCCACCATTGGTAAAAAGGCACCAAGGTAATTGCCCAAAGTCGGCTCTTCATTTGAACGGATACCTGTGAGTATAACTGGCTTGCTCATTTGCCTTTATTATACCTTATCTTCAAGCTGCTTTATTACTTCAGGCACTTTAAGAAAATCGTCAATGAGAGTTTGGCGTAAGCCACCGTTATAAAGTGCTGCCGCCGGGTGAAATAGTGGCATAATGACAATTTTAGTATCGCCAAAACTGATCCGTTTTGGCTGGCCATGAATTTCACCAATTTTAAGATCAGGCAAAAAGTACTCCATACTATGACGCCCGAGGGTGATGACAACTTTAGGTTGAATAATCTGCAATTGTTTTAAAAGATACGGTATAAACGCTTTTTTCTCATCAGGTAGCGGGTCTCGATTATTTGGTGGGCGGTATTTAACGATGTTGGTAATATACACGTCGCTTCGGTCCATACCAGCGGCGGCCAGCATTTCGTTAAGGAATTTACCAGCCGCGCCAACAAACGGCTTACCCTGAAGGTCTTCGTTTTTTCCTGGCGCCTCGCCAATAAAGACAATGTCGGCATCGGGGTTACCATCACCCATAACAAGCTGGGTGGCCTGTTCTTTCAGTTCAGGGCAGACATTTGCATCAATAATGTGCTGAGCTAGGGTATCGAGTTGATCTTGTGTTGTCATACGTATTTTTAGTGTAGCGAAATAGTTGGAGCAATTCTAGAGCTGCACCACCTCGCCACCGAGCTGTTTTTGGAAGTGCGTATCGTGGGAAATGTACAAAATTGCACCACTGTAGCTTTTGAGGGCATTCTCAAGCTCTTCAATGCTTGGGAGGTCAAGGTGGTTGGTTGGCTCGTCTAAAACAAGTAGAGACGGACTGTCTGCAAGCATATCAATAAGCTGTAACCGCGCTTTTTGACCACCACTTAACTGACTTACAGGAATGTTGGCGTCGCCTTGGGTGAATAAGTAGTCGGCCATAAGTTGGCGGACTTTTGTCTCCCCCACTTTTAGGCCCCTTGATAAAAATATGTGTTCAATAGCGCCGGTGAGCGTTTTCTTTAGTAGCTCGCTTGATGTCTCTTGCTCGTAGACACCAACACGAATTTTTTTATCAACATCAATAATGCCATCAAATACTTTGGCACTAAACTCTTGGCCATTAACCGTTGCGAGTAAGGTTTTGATCAGCGTCGTTTTACCAGCACCATTACGGCCCCTAATCTCTACTGTTTCACCCTCTCGAATCTGGAAAGCAACGTTTTTAAAAAGCGGTTCATCATAGCCGAGCGATAGGCCGCTAACATTCACAAGAAGACGGCTATAGCCTTCTTCACCCGTAACACCGTGTAGTCTAATATTTTTTGCTTTATATTTTTGGTACTGCTCGCCCGTTTTAAGACCCATATCCTGAACAGACTCACGATCTACCCAGAAGGTTGGCTTCTCGGTTTTTTCAAGCTTTGCCAACTCGTCGCGTGATTGTTGCTCGAGGCGTTTGAACCGCTGAATTGTACTGGGGTGGCGCGATTTTTCCTTATAGCGCTGATATTCGATAATTTTTGCCTTCAGGTTTACAATACGGCGCTGTGTAAGTTCGTATTCATTCATAGCCGAGCCAGTTGTTGAAGAGTTTTGGCGTAAGTAATCGCTGTAGTTGCCTTTGTAGCTAAGAATCTTTTGGTCTTTTACTTCTAAAATGCGGTCGACTTTTTCAAGTACGTCACGGTCGTGGCTAATAACAATCATGGCATCGTTAACGGAACCCATCCACTGTAAAAACTTGTCTTTCGCAACATAGTCCATGTGGTTAGTTGGTTCATCAATAAGCGCTAACTGAGTATTTGACAGCATAACTTTAGCTACCTCAATCAGACGCTTTTGACCACCACTTAATTCACCGAGCTTTGCATCAACTTTCCCTCCAAGTTGGAACGAATCAAGTACCTTCTCGACTTCGTTTTCAATAGTGTAATACCCCAGCGAATCAAACTGCTCGAGCGCCTCGCTATATTCATTAATAAGGCGCATGTTATCACCCATTGTAAGAGGATGGTTATCTAAAATGTGCTTAAGTTTCGCGTAGTTCGGAAGATCTTGCAAAATATATTCAAGTACCGGCACATCCTCGAAACCATGGTGTTCTTGGCGAGTCGCAACCATGTGCACACCCTTACCAAATTGAAGCTCACCTTGGAAGTCTCTATCTTCACCACTTAAAAGGCGGAATAGCGTCGTTTTACCTTCTCCGTTTCGACCAATTAATCCCACTTTCTCACCATCCTCAACAAAAAAGGAAGTGTCTTTAAAAAGACTTTTGTCGCCGAAGGATTTTTCGTTGATAGTGGCTGTGATGATCATACTAAGGAACTATTATAACAGAGGTAGCCGCAAATAAGTTATATTGATGATCGTCAACCAAATCCCGGCGGTACTTCAAGCCATCCGGATCCGGATTATAAACCAATCGATGACTCTTGCATGCCACCTTTAGCGCAATAGTACCGTTAACTACTCGCGACCAACTTCTTTAATCGAAAGACTTAACCGTCCTTTATCGTCAATGCCAATAAGTTTTACTTTCACAATCTGACCTTCAGTAAGAATATCTTCGACTCTTTCGACGCGCTCGTCAGAAAGTTGCGAGATGTGAACCATACCATCAACGCCGGGAAGAATGTTTACAAAGGCACCAAAGTCTTTAATCGTGACAACTTTACCTTCGTATACTGTACCCACTTCTGGAACGGTCGTAAGGCCACGGATCCACTCAAGGGCGCGGGCAATACCATCCGGGTCGTTACCGGCAACTGTAATGAGGCCGTCTTCTTTAATATCAATCTCAGCGCCAGTTTCAGCGGTAATCTTATTGATGACTTCCCCGCCCTTACCAATGACTGCACCGATCTTTTCTGGGTTGATCTTAATCTTTTCAATACGCGGGGCGAATGGACTCAGCTCTGCTTTTGGCTGTGCGAGTGTCGCAAGCATGCTTTCAAGGATGAATGCGCGACCCTTCTTGGCGATAAGGAGTGCTTGCTTAAGAATTGCTACAGGCAGTCCATGTACTTTCATATCCATCTGAAGTGCCGTGATACCCTTTGCAGTACCGGCAGATTTAAAGTCCATGTCACCAGCAAAGTCTTCAGCATCGGCAATATCACTAAGAATATTCGCTTCATCGCCGTTCATAATAAGTCCCATCGCAATACCCGATACAGGCGCGGTAATAGGCACACCAGCATCCATAAGCGCTAAACAGCTTGAGCAGGTTGCTGCCATTGAGGTAGAACCGTTCTGGCTCATAATCTCGGTAACGCTACGAATTGCATAAGGAAACTCTTCGACGTCAGGTAATACCGGAATAAGTGCCCGCTCTGCAAGGTAACCGTGACCAATTTCACGGCGGCCCGGCGAACCAAGACGCTGGACTTCACCTACTGTGTAGCCTGGAGCGTTGTAGTGGTGCATGTAGCGACGCTCGCCGTCTTTTACTTCCATCGTATCAACTAATTGCGCATAGCTAAGCGGCGCGAGTGTGACAATATTTAAGGCTTGAGTCATGCCACGGGTAAAAATTGATGAACCGTGCACACGTGGTAATACCGACACTTCGCTTGAAAGTGGGCGAATTTCATCGAACTTTCGGCCATCTGGGCGAATTTTTTCTTCAACAATACCCTTGCGAACATCCTTGTGAACAGCGGTTGTGAAAGCTTCATCAAACTTATCGCGGGCGTAGGTAATGAAGTCATCGCCTGCATCTTCAGCAACTTTAGCCGCCATTTCTTCATGAAAAGCCCAGCGAAGCTGATTGATAAGCTCGTTACGCTCTGGGTATGGCTTGCGGATAGCTTCACCGAGCTTACCTTCCACCCAAGCATTTGCGACTTCCTGTAAGGATTCATCTGGAAGTACTAATGTGTATTCTTGAGGGGTTGGAGCAATTTTTTCTGCAAGTTCACGCTGTAACGCAATTGCTGGTTGGTAATGTTCGAATGCCCAGGCCAAGGCTTCAGCAATAACCTCTTCAGGTACTTCATCGGCACCGGCTTCAACCATAGTGATACCACCTTCAATACCAGCAACCACGAGGTCGAGGTCTGAAGCTTCACGCTCTTCAGGCGTTAAAAAGGCTTTAAACTCACCATTGACGCGCCCAACACGTAAACCGGCGACTGGACCGTCAAATGGCGTGCCGGTAAGCATGAGAGCACTTGAGGCCGCAATCATGGCAATAAGATCGGGACGAAAAGCTGGGTCGAGACTAAGTACACTGGCAACCACCTGCACTTCTTGGCGATACCCCTTAGGAAATAGGGGGCGAATTGGCCGGTCAATTAAACGGCCAATAAGAATTGCTTCGTCTGATGGGCGACCTTCACGCTTAATAAAGCGGCTTCCGCTAATTTTGCCAGCTGCATAAAATTTTTCTTCATAATCGATGCTCAGCGGGAAATAATCGAGCACTACTGGACGAGTACCCACTTGTGCAGTACCAAGCACGACAGTGTCGCCATACGTAACCAATACCGAGCCGGTCGAGCGGAAGCCAACGCGGTTAACTTCCAATGTTAATGGACGGCCTTCAAACTCGGTCGTCACCTTAATAATGTCCTTACCGTACGGGTTAATCGTTGGCATGGAACCTCCTTCTTTTTGACCCACTTCTATTGTTTAAGCGAGTAAGTAACGGGTACAGAAGTTTAAGCATTTTTAGTTTAAACTGCTCTATCCTGCACTTAGTCGCGCTGGGCTATTCTTATTATAACAGAGAAGCCTAGTGTACAAATCAGTTTTTGTACACTAGGCTTAAACAGATGGTTTATTCACCGTTCTTGGGAATCGCCACCAAATCGATATCGAACACCAAGTCACTATTAGCTGGGATGTTCGGTGCAGGGCTTGATGCGCCGTAGGCTTGTTCAGACGGAATAATAAGACGGCGAGTACCACCTATTTTCATACCAGGGACACCGTTCGTCCAACCACTGATTACTTGGCCTAGGCCAAACGTGATAGCGTCACCAAAATCGTGGCTACTTTGGAAAATGATACCATTTTTTACAAGTGCACCCGTGTAGTGTGCTGTAATAGTTGCACCCGGTTTTACTTCCTCACCCGTTCCAACTTCTACATCAATAATTTCTAATTCTGTTACTTCTTCGCGCGGGTCAAAGCCCTGTAGTTTTGTACCTTCGTATGCCATAAACAATCTCCAGTCGTATTAGGTTGTTCTTCTATTCTACCATCCATACTTAGCAGCTCGCTATATAGGACGGGTCTTCATTACTACTCTAAAACACCATAGCCAACAAGCCCCACATCATCTGATAGTTTGCCTGTTTGAACACGGATTTTACCACCTTCATTTCCGCCAACAGTCGTAACTATTCCGTTGTCATTTTTAATAACAATATTTGTATGCTGGCCGTGAGGACTTGGGTTATCATACAACACGACGTCACCAAGTTTAGGGCTATAGTTGGTGCTGGCGGCTTTAAATTGCCCTGTCGATTCATAGTACTCACGTAAAGTGTAAGTTCCTGGTATGCGCCAGCCTCCAGTATTAGGGTTAGTAAGTGGATTACCAGACTCTTTCATAACCCAGCTCACAAAATCTGCACACCACGACTCTTCTACACCGTCGGCGTACTTTGTTCCGGCGGGCTGAGATGCATACTCTTGCTGAAGTAGTTTAAGAATTGAGGTTTGCGTAGTACTCAAATTGGCGGTGTTAATAACGGGAAACAAATTGGATGTTGCAGGCAATGAAGCGGTCGCCACAATGTTAGGTACGGGGTTGAAACGGCTTCGACTTATTAATACTAGTGCCATTATACAAAGCAAACAAGCAAGGCCAGTACCAACTATTAGTAAACTACGTCGCTTATGCGACATAGTTTTTAAGTAAATTTTATGACGGCTCATACCCTCTATACTACGCTTTTGGTTAGTTTTTTATAACTGGCTCTCGAAAAGAGCAAAATATTGACCCTTCGCCTTTACAAGTTCGGCGTGTGTTCCCTGCTCGACAACTTTACCATGCTCTACTACGTAAATACGATCTGCTCGCCTGACGGTTGAAAGGCGGTGGCTGATAGTAATAATTGTTTTATCTTTACGACTAAAAAGCCACCTAAAAATACGTGATTCCGCCAACGCGTCAATAGCACTGGTTGGTTCGTCCAAAATCACAACTGGGCTATCACGATAAAAATTACGGGCGAGCGCTAAGCGTTGCCATTGTCCGCCCGAAAGTGACACACCTGGTGTACCGTCGGCATGTTCCATCCACTGGTTGATATAGGTTTCATCTTTTTTAGGTAATTTATCAAGAAATTCTTTTGCCTCGGCATGCTCGACCGCCTGGCTGTATCTCTGACGAGAAAATGGACGGCTCACATCACCAAATACAATGTTGTCACGGGCCACAGCGTAATCATAATCGATAGATGATTGCTGTAGTACACCAATACGGGCATGCCACTGTGCGAGATCAAGCTCGGCCGTTGAAACACCGTCAATCTTTACAATACCTTTCGTTGGCTGGTAAAAGCCGAGCAGTAGTTTTACAATCGTGGTTTTGCCAGCACCATTTTCACCTACAATCGCAATACGTTCGCCGTGGTTCATAACAAACGAAATATCGGATAGCACTTTTGTTTTATTGTTCGGGTACGAAAAAGAAACATGGTCAAACTCAATCTGTTTTGGAACTTTTGCTACCCGTATACCACCCGGCTTTTGAGTTGGTAAGTTCATAAAACTGTCGTATGCCGAAAGATTAGCAAGGTCTTCATCGATAGTAATAAAAGCTGAAGCAACGTCACGGACAGCGCCTAATGCCCGTGAAACAATTTGTTGTACAAATAGAAACTGTCCAACCGGTAACATGTGGGCAATAATTTGTAGTGTAACGTAAATAAGTGCAATTACTTCAGCTGCAGCTTCAATAAAACCAGAAATAATATCGAGTTTTGCGTAGCGGCGTTCGATGAGAATTTGATCTTTCTGATCCTTATCACGGTAGATTCGAAATAAGCCTGTCAGGTGTTGCACCAACCCATATAGCCTAATTTCAGCAACCGGGCGAATGTTCGTAAGTTGCCACTCAATATTCCAATACCTACGCCTTGTTTCAACGTTTTCTGTCCAGTGGGCAGCACGAGCTTTCGATGTTTTATATTGAACATATAGCCCCGGCACTACAGCAACAAACACCAGTAGGGCTAACCACCCGCTAACAAACCAAAGTGCAACAATACTTGTGACAAGTGTAATAAGTGACGTCAATATGCGACCCAAAGCATCGAACATATTTACAAAGAAATTTGAAAACTTACGCGATTTATCCAATAAATCGGCGGTATCTTTTTCATCATATCGCCAGAAATCAAGTGATAAGAACTGAGCTATCAACTGGTCGTTCACAGCAGCCTCTAGCTTGTAGCGGGCCATACGCGTGATGTACGACTCTATCGTAAACCAAGTAAGGGATATTACCCCTAGTAAAGCAGTTACGATGACAAAAAAGATTGCCGAATCACCCGCCCCCGCTTCACCGTTGTATGCCCTGGCTAATTCGGTAGTCGTTTGTGCCGCAAAGAATGTCGTTGTTATGGGTAATAAAGAATTTATGAGCGAACTAATAATCTTGGTATATAAGATTGATGGAGCCGCCCTAAAGCTGATCTTTCCAACCCTAAAAAGCGCGGCAAATCGCTGCTTATGCGTCATTTTCTCATTAGCTTCTGTGCTTTTCATAGAAGTAAGTATACTGCAAAAAAAGAACCCCGCTTACTTGCGGAGTCCTAGTTTTGCTACAACAGCTTTGTAAGCTTCGTAGTCCTTTGCCTCAAGATATTTCAAAAGGCGTTTGCGGCGTCCTACCATCTGCACGAGGCCACGACGAGCCATGTGGTCGTGTTTATTGACCTTTAAGTGCTCGGTTACCTCTTTAATACGCGTGGTTAAAACAGATGCTTGGGCTTGTGGGCTTCCAACATCGGTTTTGTGCGTTTGCGTCAGGGCGAATGCCTTTGCTTTGTTATCTGCAGTAATCATCAGTAAAGTACTATAGCAGAAGTTTCGGCGAGTTTCAAGAGGTTGGCGTTATCTGCCCTACTGTGATTAACTATAAACACTATGGGGTTTGGAGGTGGCACAGGAAGCAACGCACCAGTTTCGTCGGCAAGTGACGTTGCGCTTAATAACCCTGCCGATAATCAAGTCCTCACTTTTGATCTGGCAATCCAAAAATGGAAAAACGCTCCCGCACCAAGCGCACTGGTGGCCTCTGTTGCCGGTAAAACAGGGAGTTGTACTTGCAAAAGCCGACGTTGGGCTTGGGAATATTGATAATACCGCCGACATTGACAAGCCAGTATCAAGCGCAACACAAACTGCACTTGATACAAAAGCAACCCGGCTTACCTTAGGAGCTTTTCAAGTGCCGGCTCGCTCAACAACAGGAAGCGGTGAATGGACAAGTGGTCTAAGCTATTCATCTACCGCTACAAACACTACACTAGCGTTACGAACATCAAACGGCACCCTTGCTGCGGCAAGTGGTGTTTCTGGCAACGATTTAGTAAACAAAACTCAACTCGATTTGAAACTTGATGCATCACAAAAGGCAGCAGCCGGCGGGGTTGCAAGCCTTGATGCGAATAGCCATATCCCCGCCTCACAACTTGGAACAGGTACGGCCGATACTACAACTTATTTACGCGGTGACGGAAGTTGGCAGTTAATTCAAGGGGGCGGTAGTACATCAACGCCTGGCCCAGCCGGTGCGCCTGGTGCAATGACTATTCGCGAAGACAGCGCCAATGCGGGTATGTATGTCATTAGCGATCCCCTCGATTCTTCTGCTATAAGCCTGCTCCATGGACCAAAGCAGACCGTTACTCAACTTAGTAAATCTGCAGCAATTATGTTTGTTGGCGACTCAACCTCTCGTGCTGCAAATAACTCTGCGCTACAATTTGCAAATGCAATGGTGGCAGAACCAAATAACAGTGCTTACACTATAAGGTATAGAGAGACATCGTCAGGCAACTACCCTTCGGTACAAACATGGACTATTGGCCAGCCAACAGTTATGCAGCTAGGTACGAACGGGGAGCGTTCAGCAGATATGCTCGGTACCGCCGGCTTATCGTTTCCGGGGGCCAGTATTATTCGAACAAGCCAAGACCTAGATCTACGCATTAAATTATCAGCGGCAAACTGGACTGCTACGAATGCTCAAACGCTTATATCTCAACGAGGCGGATCTGGCAATTACTCATTCATATTCTACTTAGTTAACGGTGAGCTTCGTTTTACCCATTCAGTTGATGGCTCAAACGACTTAACAAGCACCGTTCCCGTACCAAGCTTTACAAATAATACTACCCATTGGTTGCGCGTAACACTCGACGCCGATAACGGTTCGAATGGGTTTACAAAAAGCTTCTACCAATCAGATGACGGTGTTAACTGGACACTTATTGCCGATCGGATTGTTTCAACTGGCGCTACCAGCATCTTTTCACAGAACTACGCTTGGGGCCTTGGCACAAGTCAGGCCGGTGCTGGCGCGGGAACTTCGTGGCGCATTGGTGCAGGCTCAAAGATATTTGAAGTTGACATTAAAGACGGTATAAACGGGCTTACTGTCGCCCCCACACTTCCTGACCAATGGGAGCCAACTGAAGGTGGTGCCGCAACATTTAGCGGTGCACCCATTATCGACATATGGAACTGCTCGGTTGGGGGTATTAGCACCCGTAAGCAATATGAATTCCGTACCATGCTTCGCCCACGAATCAACTGTCTTATTACGTTCGTAGCGCTCAGTCATAACGATAGTTACCAAACGGCACCTGATTATTGGCAAGTGTGGAATCAGCTCCTCGACGATATTCAAGACCGTAACCCTATAACCTCTGTTATTCTGACAGCTCAAAACCCTCGCATCTCAGGAACGGGTACTAATAATGAAGACATTGCAGCACACGCCCATCGTGGACGAATTCTTGAAGCCGTCGCTAGGCGAAGAGGTCACGGGTTTGTTGATATCTATCAAATTTTCCAAGACCAATTCGCCTCAGGGGTTGCCACAAATACGCTTATTCAATCTGATGGTATCCATCCTAACACCGCCGGCTATACACTATGGGGTCAAACGCTTGCTGATATTTGGGCAGGTGCCTAAAACGCTATGGTCAAACGCGTCCCAGCTGTCACTGCGAATGGCGCCTTCACGGGCAAAGTATTAGATTGGCTTGATGAACGCTATGGCGGAAGTGGTGCCGTTTCGGGGTCTCCAGTTAAAGTACCCGGTGTTACTATTAACGGTGCTTTTAAGGGTAGTACCTTGAACTGGCTCGACGCTCGTTACGGGGGAAGTGGGGCTGTTAGCGGTAGTGCCGACCGATTACCTGCCGTTTCCCCTAATGGTGCTTTCAGCGGAAAGGTTCTTACCTGGCTCGACAGTCGTTACAGCCGCGCCGCCGATGCATCACGATATGCACTTCCTACCTTCACCCACACAGTCGATCCACGAACCTACCTTACCGAGGGGCAAACCTGGACGACCGTTACTGATATTCGACCTGCCTTTCAACAAGCCCTTAATGCTGCGCATTCACTCGCCTTTGCATCGTCTAGTAATATCGTCGACTTTGTAATACCACCAGGTGTAGGTAAATTAACTTCATCAGCAGCACAAGGTCCGGTAAATTATTTCTCCTCAACGACGAATGCCCGACTAGGAAATACAATCGGCTTACCGCTACGGCCAAATATGCCTGGAAGAATTGTATTTCGGGGTGGCGGTGGCCGAAACGAAACGTCAACTATTCAGCTATCTAACCGTGCAAAATGTCTTTTCTACGCCGATACAGACCAAGGCACTTCAAACGGTACGGCTGCAGGGTATACATGGGTGAAGCTTGACGAATACAGTAGTCTACCAGGCAACAAAGGGAGGCGCCCTTCGTCGCTAATGAGCTTTCAGAACTACGATTTCGTTGGATTCTGCGTTGATAATAACGATGCGTTGGGTCAGGATAATATTCTCTCAACCTGTCACACCGTTTTTGGCGCTGCGCCAACCGATAACAATAACCGCCAAATGTACATGAGCTTTTACAATCTAAACCACTCAGATCTTCGAGTTAAAGGTTTTGACCCCAACCCAGCAGAAGGCGCAGAGCAATCAGCAAGAGCCCAAGTTCCTTTTGCCTATCGCACACGCCACACTTCACACCACGAGGCAACCGGTGGTAGTGGTGTAAATGTTTGGGGTAATTGGAACTTGGATACGCTTACTGGCCGCCAAGCTGCTTTTAACGCGCGCTGGACTTTTATGCATCGTATGAACTTTTATGACGTTGAAGTTGTTGACGCCGGGCGAGCTATTCATGTTACCGCCGATCGCACGACCGCCAACAACGTTACATCCCAGTGGTTTGATGAGGTAAACCTCTACCGCTGCACTCATACTCAGCCAAACCCGTATTCAGGTACCGCACCGCACACTAGCTTCTTCCTTGGTACTGGGGGTATGGGCGGAACTTCACGAGCAGTTGGGTGTGTGTCAATAAATGTCGGTGATAACCCAATTGAAATGGGGGCTTTCCAAAACCGACTTATTACCGACTTTACCAGCAAAAACGCACGCCTTCCAGGAATTCTCTTTACTAATACGCAAATTCCCCCAACTCCTTCAACATGTATTGTTGATGGCTATACCTTTACCGTTGATGCTCAGGCGATGCTGACACAACCACGTGCTCGTGGTTTCGAGTTCGACCTAGAAGGTGACGGTGTTAACACGCCAATTAGTGCGACAATTCGAAATGCAACGATGATTATCGACGGCGGGTCATCGAAGGTTGCCATTAATAAGCTTATTCGAACCAATCGCTTTGGCTGGGTATTTGACGGCCCTATTAAAAATCTTGATATCGATGGGCTTGACCTTATTATTCAAAATGTTTCAACCCCAAGTATGGACCGTGGAGCTGGCAATGGTGGCGGGGTTGCGTTACAAAAGACATACCCATTAGTTTGGTATAAACCAAGCGGCTTCGACCTTACCCAGGCGACCTGTACGATGAAAAATGTTGATCTCACTATTAAAGATTGGATAGCCGGCCCAACATCAGGCACCTCTACTCCAGCCCCTATTAGGATTATCGGGGTTCTAGCACTAACAGCAGGTACTTTTACACTTGATGGCTTAAAAATGCACATTGATACCGTTGAAGGTGTTCCTATCGCAGATGCCACAGCGGTTGGTGCGCATCAAACCGAGTGGTCTCGAACAAATGCTTCAGGTACTTCCACTCGGTCTGAATTCTTTTACACACCAGTACCTTCAAGTCGCTACATTGATGCCACCCTGACCGAGCCTGCCTTCCCAGCACTTACAACTGGCCAAAACGCAAACTATGACCTACCCGGCGGTCGTTATACAATTAGAAATATTTCCGGTAGTACAGCCGGAACGACACTTCCCGCGACACGCCGACTTTTGGTTATTCAAAAGCAAAACCCTTATGCCTCTCTTAGCCATTCTGGTATTAGCGCAACGGGATGGGGTTCTGGTGTGATAACGCTAAGCACTGATATAGTTCCAAATCAGGCTTACACCCTTGCGGATGAAAAAGATAGCTATGGCGCTGATATGTATTATTGGACACAGCGTAATGCTCCAGTATCCGTTTAAACTTGTATAGTTTTTATGACGCTAACGCATTGACTTTTTATCTGTTACGTGGTATAATTCAAAGTATATGGAAATTGTGAGGTTTCCTTCGCACGGAGGGTTCTCCGTACGAAGCATTTTTACTTTTGCCCTCGCCGTAATTATGACGGCCCTCTTAATGATAATCGTGTCGAGTACCCCGACCCATGCTGCGGATGCGGCCTGGAATGGTGCAAATATTGATTACGACAATAAACAGTTCTACCTTGCTGGTACAACTAGGGAAAACGAGATCCCTGGTATTCCAGCTGATAGCCGCTATTACCTTGAAGCTGTCCAGCCACAAGTTACGCCGGGTAGCTCGACTGCAAAAGTAAACGTTATTTACTTAAAACCTGGTACCGATCCACCAGGCGATGGTACTGCGACCTTCGCAAACTACAATTACAACCCAACCACAAAGGTCTACACGAGCCCAAGTAACGTTACATCTATAAGTGTTGACACTGATAGCATAAACCGTCAGATAACCACCTGTAGTATTCCTGGCGTCGGTTGGATTGTCTGCCCGATTATGAACTTCTTAGCATGGGGTATGGATACCGTCTTCACCATTATTGCAGATTTCATGGAGGTACAACCATTACAGCTAAATAACCCAGATAATGCACTCTACAGTGCCTGGAATATTATTCGAGGTATCGCAAATATCGCATTCGTTATTGTATTCCTTATTATCATTTACGCTCAATTAACAGGGCTTGGAATAAATAACTACAGCTTAAAACGATTATTACCTCGGCTCATCATTGCCGCTATTGGTGTAAACTTGTCATTCATCATTGTTGCCATAGGAGTTGACCTTTCGAATATACTCGGGTGGAGCATTAATGATATGTTCGTAAGCCTTAGGAATACACTTTTTTCTACTAGTGCACTTAACTCGCAGAACATGGCATCGCTGCTTAGCTGGGAAAGTATTACCGGCTTTGTATTATCTGGTGGTACTGCAGTTGGAGCGGGCACAATTGGTGCTATAGCGATCGCAGGAAGTACCTCAGCCGCTATTTTCTTACTCTTACCTGCCCTCCTCGGGCTATTAATAGGTATCCTGGTTGTGCTTCTTATTCTTGCTGCTCGACAGGCGTTGATTGTTATTCTTGCTATTATTGCTCCTCTAGCCATTGTCGCGTACCTATTACCAAATACCGAGAAATGGTTTAAAAAATGGCGTGACCTACTAATGACTATGCTGATATTTTTCCCAGCATTCGCAGTCGTATTTGGTGGTTCACAGCTTGCTGGCGCAATTATTATTCAAAATGCCGACTCCCTTAATATGTTAATTTTAGGTATGATCGTACAGGTTGCACCATTAGTCCTCACCCCTTTACTTCTTAAATTAAGTGGCTCTGTGCTTGGTGGTATTGCCCGTCTGGTCAATGACCCTAATCGCGGTATTATCGATCGAACTCGCAAGTGGTCCGGTGAACGTGCCGATTGGCATGTTAAGCGAGCAAAAGCCAACCTTGACCGTCGCGGTAATCCTCGGCTAGGGGCTGACGGCAAGCCTAAAAACTTCCGTCCTGGTGTCGCTCGAGCCTCGCGTTACTTCGATCAAAAAAGTCGTCGTCTTAAAGATCGTATTGCTAATGCAGACTCCGCATTACAAACAGACTACGAGGAAAGCAAACGCCACACCGCCTACGATAAGAATGGAAACTTAAAATATGATATGTCTCAACAAAAGGCATATTTCGAGGCACGAAAAGAAGCTACCCATAGTCACCACGCTGCGCATGTTGATGAGGCTCGCCGCACACAGGGTTCAATGCTTTATGGCGTCTCGATGAATGCAGAGACTCAAAAAGAAAAGGCAGAAATATCAAAGAATGCAACAGCCGCGTATTACAACGCCATCCGTGCCGACAACAGCTTGGCAACTCGAGTCGGGGGCAGCGCGCTACACACGAGTAGTTACAACCTTGAGGTCTCGAAGAAACGACTTGAAGGCAGTGAAAATGTTAAGGCAGCCTTTTACGAGACACAAAGTGCAATAACAGGAACAACGCTCAGCCAGGCAGCGGTTCGTGTTCAATCAAGCAAAGAGCACCTTGAAAGTGCGCAGTCCCAGTTGCAAGCTTACTTCGACAGGCAGCGTACTACTGTCGGCACTGAGCTCAATACAAGCACGATTCGACTTGAAGGAAGTAAATCAGTAGCAGAACAAGCCAAAGCTGATCTAACTACCTACGTAAGCTTGGAGCGCAGTGAACAGGGCGGCGTACTCCGTGAAGTTACCGTTAATATGGAACGGTCGAAACAAAACCAACAAATTGCCGAGACGAAGCTTACAAGTTTCATTGATGAAATGCAAACTGGTAAAATTGACCCGGCCAACCTGTCAGCTTACGAGCAGTCTGTGTCGGCAGATATGCAGCAAAATGCAATACGACTGGCTGCTGAAAAACGCCGTGGTGATTCAGCTCGCTATGAAATACAGAGTCGCTTTGCGGATGTTATGACCGGCGTCAACGACAGCCCTATAGAAGTTGCTTTGACAGAAGAGATGCGCACCATTGCCCAGGGCGTTGGTGGTGACACGGCACGCGTTCGCGCTATTGCAAATGCCGTTGCAACTGCGCGTGGTCTCGATAATGACGCCTTGAAAGCTAACGTGGATCTCTTAAAAGATGAAGGTAAGCGTAAAGGCATGAGTATCAAATACTACTCTAATGAGATCGTTGAAGCAGTGCTCGCTGGTCAAAGTGTCATGCCAGACGGAACGAACCTTACGCCTGAACGTATTAAGGCAGCCCTCCAAGCTCAAGCGGAAGAAAGGAATATCCCTCTATTCGAAAAAGTTGGTGGAAGCACAAACTTTGACCAAGCGATGGTACGTGAAATTATCAGTCTTAACAGCCCGGCCTTCAAGGGTGCAGGTGCCTTTGCTATGCAAGATAAACTCACGACTATCGCAGACTTCGTAGATGACTTCAATGATCCTGTAAAGGTGGCGCAGGGAAAGGAAGCGTACGAATACCAATTGAGTCTCGACCATATTTCCAACTTAGCAAGTGCTAACGCAACCGGTATTGCCGAATGGAAGATGGGTGAGGTTATCAAGGTGGCAAAAGAGCTTGAACAAGACATTAAAGCATCTCTCGAGCAAATTGCACGAGGTTCCGCACCAGGAGCAACCGACAAGGATCGTGATGCAGCTGATGAGTCTCGTCGTAACCTCAAGGCCGCATACAAAACTGTTCGCGATGCCCTTCTCAACGATGACATTGTTGCCACAATGAATGACCGTGAAGAATTTGTTCGTACTATCGAAGCAGAGCTTGCCCGTATTCACGGACAAGAGCCAACGCCATCAAAAGACTTTGATCTTGAAGTGGATATTCACTCATACGATCCAAGTCGTCGCGTACGTGAAGCTTCCGAGACACTACCCGAAAATACTGAAGATACTGACGACAATGGCAACACCCCTACTCCATCGTAGTCGGCCGGCTAATGCTCTATAGCAGAGGCGTCAGTGACACTCCACTCGCCCACCTTCGTACGTCGCAACTCAGAACAATACGCACCAACCCCCAGTACTTTGCCAATGTCTTCTGCTAAGCTTCGGATATAGGTTCCGCTACTCACATGAACACGAACACGTACCTCGGGATAGATATACTCAAGAAGTTCTAAGCTATATACCGTTACTTGGCGCTCTGGTATTTCAACCACCTCACCTTTTCGCGCTAGCTCATAGGCTCTGCGGCCGTTAATTTTTATGGCGCTAAACATAGGCGGACGCTGGGTAATCTCGCCCCTAAAACCCTCTAAAGCGGTTTCGACAGCATTTTTAGTAGGAACGATGTCAGATACACTTGTTATCTCGCCTTCTGGATCACCAGTTGAGCTTACTTTGCCCAAAACGAATGTTGCTTCATATTCTTTGTCGAGTTTTGAATACTGCATAGCATTTCGGCATTCCTTGCCGGTCACGATAATCATTAAACCAGTAGCAAACGGGTCAAGTGTTCCGGTGTGCCCTACTTTGGCTTTCTTACCTAATTGCTCAGATAATCGGCGTCGAACCCGAGCAACAACACCAAAGCTCGTAATACCAGCTGGTTTATCAACTAATACGACACTGTCTTCATTCATGTTATTGCTGCGGTGGGATTTGGAATTGGCTAGGGTCGGATTTTTTATTAGCGTCTGGCTGGTCTGGTTCATTTGGAACATCAAGTGGCGGTAAAGATGGCGCGCTATCGATTGCATAGGCGGTATTCGGTGCTGGGACGGCATTTGTTGTGTTGTAATTATCAGGCTCGGGGGCAAGAATATCACCTAAAATGGCCGGTTGTTCTGTTTGTGACAACGGAGAGGTCTGAGGCAGTCCGTTTTGCTGCGAAAAGTCTGGAATTGGTGGAGGTAATGGCAGACCAAGGTCAACTGGTGTTGGCGTAGGGGCGGGCTGCTGTACAGGAGGCAGGGCCCCTAAGTCGGGTGTAGGCTGTTGCTCGATAGGTTGTAGAATGCGTTCACCACTAATACCAGTTGCGATGCTTGATTCCGTACTTGTAGTTGTTTGATTCTCTTGCGAATCAAGGGCGTATGAAGAGTGAACATCGACAGGTGCCGCTTGCTCTACAGGGGGTTCATTGCCGGGAATTGCGTGTTCAAGAATTGTTTTATTATGGTCACTCTCTTCCTCGCGGCGAGCTTCTTCAGCTGCCTGCTCAGTTGTGGCGTTAAGCGTTCCACCAAGAAGTGGCTCCCCTTCTAACTCGGTTGAGGCGACCGTAATAGTTTCTGTTTGGACATTTGGATTCGTGTCTGGCTCAGCCTCAACTTCTTGAACCGCCTCAACTTCATCTTCTATCTTTTCACGGGCTTTTTCTTCACCCATAACCCGACGGTCAAGTTCGGCAAGTGTTTCTTTGCGAGCCTCTTCATGTTCAATCGAAAGGGTTGTTGAGTCTTTTTTTGGCTCAGGTTGGTCTTCCTCAACTTCAGGGACTTGCTCTGGTTCTTCTGGAGAATCCTCTGTAATCTCAGGTTCAATAACAGGAGCTTCAATCTCGGGTTTCGAGTCAGCTAGCTGAAGTTCAGTTGCAATAAGCTGCTGGTCAGCACCAGCCGTCATTAAGTTAGCCGCAACGGTTAAAGAACGGGAGGTTGTATGTTCATTACTAAAGCGATCGGTCTCGGCAACGATACCCGTAAGAAGCGCAGTTGCAATTGGGGTGTCGAGTAATGATTTCTTCTTATCTTCTTTTAAAGCCTCGGCAAGGCCAGCAACCATCTCACTAAGACTACTCGCATTTGCGTCGTGCCAATCAATGCCACCTAGTGCACTTGACTGATCACCAGCTGTCAGGGTAATAATCGCCGCATCATGCAAAATTTGACCATGACTTTCAAGCGCTTTATCAAGGTGGTCTTGGTTGTCCACACCGAGCGCAATAACAAGTTCAACATTGTAGTCTCCCTGGCTAAATTCAAGGTCGTCCTGCGTGATAGTTGACTTGTAAGGTGTTACATAAATACGCACCTTATCATCACCCGCCTCTGGCTTTGGCATTCTGAGGTGGTCGGCTTTTTCTTTATCAAGAGCAATAATAAAATCACGAAGGCTATCAGTTGTTTCGTCGAACGTTTTCTCTGGTTCCAAAAACGATATAGCCTTCGGTATTTCACCACTGAAAATTGCCGTGGCATACTTCTCTTGTTTTTCAAATAACATAGTAAGGCCAAGTGCAGCCGACAACGCATCAACTGACGGACCGTCAGAAACAGTAACAAGGATCTTATCAGACTCTTTAATCTTCTCGACAATTTGTTGTTTGGCTTTTATTTCGTCCATGGTGTTTTTCTTTTAAATTGCGTTAGGTAGACGCGTTTTCCTCACTATAGCATAAGGGTTTTTACACAGTCAATAAGAAATAAGGTAAAGATCAAGTCTGACTAGGCTTACTCTTTACTTTTTCAGTGCTTTACCCTATAATAACCCCTTGATTGATCTAGTAAATCTAAAACAAAGGAAGCCCAAGTGCCAATCATCAAATCTGCTATTAAGCGAGCAAAACAAACCGTTGCACGACGCGAACGTAACATCGCAACAAAGCGTGCCCTCAAAGATGCTGTAAAAGCTTTTAATGCAACACCAAGCGCTACTACCCTCTCGGCTGTACAGAGCGCAATCGATACTGCTGTAAAGAAAAACGTTCTTAACAAGAATACAGCTGCTCGTCGTAAAGCCCTCTATTCAAAGCAAGCAAAGACAGCAGGCGTAAAACCTGCAGTCGCTAAGAAGGTTACTCCAAAAGTTGCTGCTACAAAAGCGCCCGCAGCTAAATCGACAGCTGCCAAACCTGCTACAAAAAAAGCTCCAGCCAAGAAACCAGCTGCTAAAAAATAATTCGCATGCTTAGTAAGAGAATCTCCAATTAGGAGGTTCTCTTTATTTGCGCAACTTCCAGTAGAGTTCGCTCAATAAGTAGCCATGGCTCCGCCTTTGAACGTTTCATATCGGCATCGGTTGTTGCAAAAGCTGCGACGATATTTGCCACCTTTGTTCGTCCAAGGGTTTTCCCGTGACGGGCAAGTTTCGAGGCAACAAAAGGATGAATAGCAAAATCTTTGGTTGGGTTGTTTGTTTCATCAGCATAGGTAACTGCCGCCAAAGTAAGAGCTTGTGACGTAAGCAGTGCAAATAACGCGTAAGGATCTTCGCGAAGCATTAGTGCGTTCAGTATGCGAACAGCTTCTTCGGATTTACCTTCAAGAGCGGTTTCAAAAAGCTGGAAGATATTCTCTTGGAGGTTTGGTGGAATAATATCATCAATAGACTCAGAAGTAACAGTACCAAGTAACGAAAGCACTTCAAGTGCCTGAACCAGCTGCCACTGATCCAATCCAACCCGTGTCACGAGGTGTTGAACAGTTTTTTTATCCAAAACAAGGCTGTATTGCTTGGCTCGTTCACCTACCCACTGTTCGGCTTTTTGAATATCACGGTCAGTCCACAAGATAAACTCGTGAATATCCGCTACTGTTTTAAGCGCCTTGTAGCTTGCCGTCCGCTTATCTGGCTTTGTATCGACGAAAACAATATGAATCGTATCGTTAACACGTGGTAGCCAGTCGGGTAATTTTTCCCACAGGGGTTTATTTTGTGAAATATCAGAAATAATTACAAGCCGCTCAGAGGTAAATAAGCTCACCCCCATAAGTAAATCTGGAAGCTGGGCAAGACTGATATTGGTACCATCGATATGTTCCGACCTGCCATTGAATTGCTTCTCTATTGACTTAAGAGCTTCGCGAATTTCAAAGCTGTTTTCACCAACTAACCAGGTAATCATTCTATAAGTATACCTTAGAGCTGTTGGCAATACGGGCAAATATGCGTCCCTCGCCCGGCAACCCGCATCTTTTCAATCGTCGTGCCGCAGCGTGGGCAGGTCAGGCCCTCACGGCGAAACACGCGGGCAAAATCCATATAGCTCCCCTTTTTTCCCTCAGCGTTCACATATGTGTGATTCGATGAACCGCCTTTTTCAACTGCTAAGTTCATAACCTCACGCATTTCATGAAAAAGTGTGTCAAATTCTTTTGGCGTCACACTTCCTACGAGGCGTTGTGGGTGTATTTTTGCGCCCCACAGCGATTCATCAGCGTAAATGTTTCCTATGCCAGCAACAACCGATTGATCGAGGAGTGCTGCCTTAATGTTTGTTTTTGCGCGTCGTGTAAAACGGTCAGTAAACTCCTTAGAAGTAAACGTGTCGGCCAGTGGCTCGGGGCCTACCTTTTTCATAAAGTCGATGTTTGGAATTTCGACAGTTGGCATTAAGCGCATCCAACCAAACTTACGCTGGTCATTAAAAAATAGTTTTGAGCCATCGCTGAAATCGAGGGTAACACGGGTTGATTTATCGGGAAGCTGCTGCACAAGGCTATCATTTGGATGGCCAGCGCCAAAACGGGTTTCACCAACATAGACAATTTGTCCCGTCATTTTGAGGTGGATAAGCAAGCTGTAGTCAGATGAAAGGTCGATAATAAGCACTTTCGCACGGCGCCTGATATCGGTAACTGTTGCACCTATCAGGAATTCGCTTACATCAGCTTTTGCATTAGGAAAGCCCTTCTCGGTGTCATGGGATTCGCTAACAATTTGCTTACCAATAATTAAATCGGTGAGCCCGCGTCGAACTGTTTCAACTTCAGGAAGTTCTGGCATATAATCCTATAGCTTCAAGCTGGCAGCGATGTTAGAGCCTTCGGGAATTTGGTTCAGAAATAGCTGTGAAACCTGTGTAACATTAGCTTTTAAAGAACCCCTTGAGCCATTGCATGTCGACGTCCATAGCATTTCCTGGCTTTGGCCAGCAAGAAGTGTATTAAATTCATATACCGTACCGGTGGCACATATTCCCAAAAGATTATTTTGCTCACCTTCAAACGGTGTGCCGGCTACGAAGTTCGCTTTATTCAGTGCATTTACAAATTCTTCGTAAGCCGTAGTATTATTGGGAAGCGTTTGCTGGCTTGTAATAGTATTTAGGTAGCCTGTATACGCCTGAAAATCACGCGAACTTGGGGAAATAACAATTTTATACGAACGAAAATCCTCTTGGGCGACGATTGGACCGCGGACCGTCATACTTACCGCTCGACCGTCTGAAGCGTTGAGTAAGTTTTGTTCGGCAACCTGTGTTTGGCTGACTGTTTCTGTTTGAGTAGAACCCCCAAACAAGAGACGAGCTAAACCAACGAGCCCCGCAATAGCGACAATAATGATAATAATTGCTAAAACAGATGGGATAATTCGTGAAGTTCGGTAATTGGCCATGGCTCTACCTTAGCCCTTTTCCCCACCCCTGTCAATGAGGGTGGTCAAATCTGTTATGCACTGCTCGTTATTAACAAACTGAATTGCCTGCATCCCCACCGCCCGGGCACCTTCACAAAATTCGGCGATATCATCAATCATCACACATTCACTTGGTGCAACACCAAGGCGGGTTGCAGCAATATGATAAATTCCTGGCTCTGGTTTTACATAGCCTTCGTCGCCTGAAGCGACAATAGTATCAAAAGCCTTCTCAAGTTGACCCTCGGTAAAGCGAATACTAAGGCGTTCACGACTACTGATATTACTTAAAAGTCCAACTTTGTATTTTGGTTTTAGGGTTGCAATAAAATCAAGTAATGTCTGATTGGGTACTTCAAGTTGGTTTTGTTCTTCTATGAATTCTTCTGTTTCCATGCCAAACAACGAACTAATAGCTTCGGCCGTTTCTCCGCGAGTTAAAATGCCCATATCTGATGCATGGTTAATGGCTCGAATTTCTTGGGCTGTGGCTGGGTCGGTTTTTTCAATTTCTGCTAAATGTATTTTGTAAGCATTACCTAATAGCACACCGAAACAATCAAAAATAACGGCTTTTATCATAAATCACCCCAGGTAGTACCGACGTGCACATCAACCTTCAAAGCTATCTTCAGCTCGGGTGCGATATTCTCCATAACACTTTTTAATAACTCGGCAACCTTTTCGCCATTCTCTTTCGGGCATTCCACTAAAATTGAGTCGTGGATTTGTAAAATCTGTTCGCCAAGACCGTCAAGCTCTTCGTCGACTTTCAACATCGCACGCTTCATGAGATCAGCTTCTGTACCCTGAATCGGCATATTAGCAGCTGCCCTCTCGGCACCCATTCGAACCATAAAGTTGGAGCTTTTCACATCTGGTGTTGGCCGGCGGCGGCCATAATAGGTTTCGACATAGCCTTTAGTGCGGGCATTCTCAAGCGTTGCATCTATAAACTTGCGTATCGGTGCCCGCAGTTCGAAATATTGGTCAATGAATTGCTTCGCCTGAGTAAACGACATACCAGTATTCGCCGCTAGACCATGGGGGCTCATACCGTATAATACGCCGAAATTAATCACTTTGGCGTCTCGGCGCTGCCCTTTCGTAACATCATCCATTGGGATGCCGTATACTTCGCTGGCTGTTTTGGTATGAATATCAACATCGCCATTAAAGTCATTAATAAGAGACTCATCACCAGACAAAACAGCCGCAAGTCGCAGTTCAAATTGTGAGTAATCGGCACTGACAAGCACTTTGTCACCGTCAGCTATAAAAGCTTCGCGTATTCGCCTGCCCTGCTCGGTGCGAATTGGAATATTTTGTAGGTTGGGGTTATTACTGCTAAGACGTCCAGTGGCGGCAACATCCTGGTTGAAAGTTGTATGAATTCGATCGTTAGAATCAGCCAATAGCGGAAGGGTATCAACATAGGTGTTTTTTAATTTAGCGAGCTCGCGGGTTTTTTCAATCAGCTCGATAATTGGATGTTGGCCTCGAAGCTTATCAAGCTCGGCTTGGCCGGTGCTATAGCCCGTTTTACCTTTTTTAATACCGGCCGTAGGAAGCTGAAGTTTTGTAAATAACACCTCTGAAAGTTGGGCCGGGCTTCCAATATTAAACTCGTACCCAACCATTGTATACATTTCTTGTTCAAGTCGGGCATGCTCATCACCAAGTTCTTTACTGAAGGTTTTAAATTGCTCGGGATCAATTTTGACACCTTTACGCTCGATACGAAACAATGTGTACGTAAGTGGGAAATCATACCCATAGGCTATTTCAGACAGTCTCGTGTCAGTATCAAAACGCTTTTTTTGCTGCTTGTATAAACTACTCAGGCCGGCAAGGATTTCAAGCGGATTATCCGTTTCACTTCCAATAAGTGCCGCTACTGAACGGTCGCGTGATAATGGGTCTATAAGGAAAGCCCCCTGACGTACATCGTGCACTGCTGTAAAGCGAACAGCAACATCGTGCGTATCAAGAGCGTGGTAAAGCGCCTTTACGTCGTAGCTTACAACTGTTGCCATTTCTAAAACTCGCCATACTGAACTATCGACATCTTTTACCGGTTTTTGATAGGCTGTTTTACCGTCAGTTGATACCCAAAGTATGTCATTGTACAATTCAACCAATACAGGGCCGTCTATCATTAGTGGTATTGGCCAATCAGCTTCGGTGAACGCTTCGATTGCCGGCACTTCGTCTACATCGGCAACACCACCGCCAAACTGCATGTGTTTTGGAAGCCGTTTTTCAAGAGAGGTAAACTGAAGTCGTTTCAAAATTGCCGCTACCTTATCAAGGTCGGTGTCATTCACATCGGCTTTGTCCCAATCAAGCGCCACTGGTGCATCGCACCAAATTTTACCCACTTCCTTCGTCATGTAGGCGGAGTCTTTGCCCGCCTCTAGTTTTTTAGCAAGCGATGGTTTTATGTCATCTAAATGCTCGTATATACCATCGAGTGTTTTGTATTCCTGTAAGAGTTGAATAGCACCTTTTTCACCAATACCTGGTACACCTGGAAGGTTATCAGATGAGTCACCTTTTAATGACTTAAGGTCAAGAAATTGCTCAACATCAATGCCATACTTATTTTCAAAGGCCACAACGTCAAATTCTTCGATATTTGAAAGGCCGTTTTTAATCGCATACACCTTGGTTGTGGGGCTAATAAGCTGTAAGGCATCAAGGTCGCTTGTTAAAAGGTACGTCTCAATCCCCTTCTCGGTAGCTTGTTCAGCAAACGCACCTAAAATATCGTCGGCCTCGTAATCATCGAGCTCATAGAATGGCCAACCAAAGGCATCAAGTAGTTCGTGAAGGATTGGAACTTGCGCATAAAAGTCGGCTGGGGCGGGCTTACGACCAGCTTTATATTCTGGATATATCTCACGGCGTTTACGTATGTTTGTTTTTGGTTTATCCCAAGCAACTGCCACATAATCGGGTTCGAGCTTTTTAATGAGCTCTATAGCAATTGACGCAAACCCAAAAACACCACCCGTTGGCGTACCGTCAGACAAGGAAAGCCCAGGCATTGCGTAATAACCTCTGTAAAATACGGACTTACCGTCGATAACTGCCAGCCGCTTTGTCATAGTATTAGTATACCTCTTTCTGTTAAAATACCCTTATGACAGATCACAAAAATTTGAAGATTATTGCCTTTGTCGGACTTACTGGCTCTGGAAAATCAACTGCAGTTGAACACTTTGCTGAAAAAGGATACCCAAAAGTATATTTTGGCGGAGTTATCTTAGATGCTATGGCTGAAGCTGGGCTAGAACACAACCCAGAGAATGAGAAGTCATTCAGGGAAGAATTCCGTAAGAAGTACGGTAAAGACGCAGTAGCAAACAGAATTGTTGAGCAAATTAAGAATTTAGCCGCCGCAGGGCAACATCGAATCATTGCCGACGGTATTTACAGCTGGACAGAATATAAAGTTTTAAAAAATGCCTTTCCAGGTGAACTAGAATTAGTATCTATCGTTTCACCACGGCGTCTTCGTTACCACCGCTTGAGTCAGCGCACTGTCCGCCCCCTTACGAGTAGCGAAGCTTATAGTCGTGATACTGCAGAGATAGAAAATATTGAAAAAGGCGGTCCTATCGCTATTGCTGATCACTTCATTATCAATAACGGGTCTATTGAACATTTTATTGAGCAACTTGAAGCAGTTGCCAAAGAACTCGGCTTCTAACCAAAACCCCGGTGTGACACCGGGTTTTTATTTTTCTTAGCTTAAATAATCGTGTAACTTCTTCGAGTCTTTATGCTTTCGAAGTTTCGCGAGAGCCTTAGCTTCGATTTGTCGGATACGCTCACGGGTAACCGCAAACTCTTGGCCCACCTCTTCGAGGGTATGGCTTTTACCATTCTCAAGGCCAAAACGCATCTTAATAATCTTTTGTTCACGGTCAGAAAGAGTTGAAAGAATTTCTTGGACCTGTTCTTTTAGAAGCTGTGAAGCAGCCGATTCTTCAGGTGTCGCACTATCTTCATCTTCGATAAAGTCTTTTAATTGTGAATCTTCATCTTCACCATCACGGCCAACACCAGCATCAAGCGATGTAATGTCCTGCTTAATTTTCATAACATATTCAACTTTTTCCGGTTCCATCTCAAGCTCTTTGGCAAGCTCTTCAATTGAAGGTTCACGGTTTAGTTCTTGAGTCATGCGGCGCTGGGTACGAAGCAGTTTGTTGATTGTCTCAACCATGTGCACTGGAATACGAATAGTACGAGCTTGGTCGGCAATTGCACGGGTAATGGCTTGGCGTATCCACCACGTTGCGTAGGTTGAGAACTTGAAGCCCTTGTCGGGGTCGAATTTCTCAACTGCACGAAGTAAGCCGGTGTTACCTTCTTGAATTAGGTCAAGAAAATCAAGGCCACGGCCACTGTAACGTTTGGCAATTGACACAACTAAACGCATATTTGCTTCAGCCATCTTATCTTTGGCCCTCTTATCGCCATCAACAACACGCTGGGCAAGTGCCAGCTCTTCCTCGGCGTTGAGAAGTGGAATTTTTCCAATTTCGCGTAAATACAGGCGAACACTGTCATCACTAGCATCATCAAAATATTGTTCTTGGCTTAAAAGATCTTCGTCGGTGTCGACCTCTTCTTCGTCAAGATCTTCTGGTGCAGGACCGTCAAATTCAATAACGAGCGGTTCTTCGGCTGGGGCTGCCTCGATTACATCCTCTACGATGCTATCATCTATAATTGGATCGTCTTTTTTCTTACCTCTTGGCACGGGGTATCTCCTTTATAAGTTCATTTAAAGCTTGCCGCAAACGCAGTGCCTCCGCATCATCACCGGTATCTTCGGCTTGTCGTAGGTCGTGCATTAGGGCGTCTTTTCGTTTTTGCTTGTGTTCTTGGTTGATGAGGCGGACCAGGCGGGCTGCTTCGAAGTAACGATCTTCGTCACTCCAGTCCCCATACCGTGCATCGGCCTTTAATAATAGTATTTTAACATATGTTTCATAATTTTGCAGCTCTATAGGCGTGCCTTCTATAGCTTCGGTTGATTTTTGAATGTAGGCTAGCATATCTTTACGGTCATCAGTTGCAAGCATGTCGGGTGTTAAATCTTTTAATAACTCCCTGACCGGCACATCAACAAACGCTAAGGCTAATAAGTTATCTTGCTGTGCAGCTGGGTCTTGTTTAATCTCTTCGGCAATATGAACTGGTTTTAATTCTTGTATCCTTTCGGGCTCTCCCACGGTACTTAGCTTATCTTTAACTGTGTCGAGTGATGTCGAGGTATAGGTAGCAATTTTACGCATGAAATGTTCTTGCTCAACCTGGTCATTTAACGCCCGCACTACCTGTAAAGCGGCTGTGGTAAAGCGACGTTTACCAATTGGGGCTGTCATGTCTTCGCGCTTAGTGTATTGGGCAAGCAGCCAGTCAACAACATTCTCCGATTCGTTAATGGCTTTTTGCCATAGGGCTGGGTCTTTTTGAATAAGCTCGTCAGGGTCTTTTACATCATCGGGCAGGTTAATAATCGTTAAGTCTACCCCGACTGTTTGGGCAATTGGGATTGCCCGTTCAGTTGCTGCTAACCCGGCTGCATCGCCATCAAAAGCAAGCCGCGCATTGCCACTCAGGCGAACCAATGCCTTTAAATGAGCTTCGGTCATGGCAGTACCGGCAGTGGCAACAACTTGCGTTATCCCCGCCTGGTGGCTACTAACAACGTCTAGGTTACCCTCAACAATAACAGCATAGTCACTTTTACGAATCGACTCTTTAGCTTGGCTTAAACCAAACACATGGCGGCCCTTGTCGTAGAGTGGTGTTTGTGGGGTGTTAAGATATTTCGGTGCGTTCGGTTCATCGTTAATAATACGGCCCGTAAACCCAATTACTTGCCCCGAAGCATCCATTAATGGCACCATCATGCGTCCGCGGAACAAATCACCACCAAACCGATTTGTTAACCCGCCAGTTGATAATTCACTTTTACTAAAGCCTTTTTTTGTAAGAAATTGAACAAGTGCATCACCAGAATCCGGTGCATACCCAATTTGGAAAGTTTGAACTATATCTTTGCTAAGGCCCCGTTTTTTAAAAATATATTCGATAGCCCTTTGGTTTTGCAGCAAACTTTGCTGATAATACTTTGCAGCAAGCTGGTGTGCTTCAATGAGACGCCGCTTTAATCGGGCTGCTTCTTGGCTACCCTGGTTGGAAAACATCGACAAATCAACCCCAGCCCGTCGAGCCAGTAGCTCAAGCGCCTCTTTAAAGTCGATTCCTTCGACCTCCATGATAAAACTAAAAACATCACCACCCTTATTAGAAGAGAAATCATGCCAAATATTTTTATCGGGGCTTACGTAGAAGCTCGGAGTTCTTTCGCCAGTGAAGGGACTTAACCCCTTGAAATTACGCCCAGCGCGCTTAAGTTGTACGTACTCGCCAACAACATCCTCGATATTGAGCCGAGCCCGAACTTCTTCTTTTACATCCTGCATAGCTTTAGTATAGCACCCTTTACCTCTGTTAATGATTGTGCTTAAATGGGGTTATGAATCCCCAAAACGGTCAAACACCGCTCGACTACTTAAATCAGATTGCTCCACAGGCACCAAAAACCTCTAGGTTTGGCTTGAATCTTCGCACTATCATCATTGCGGCAATTGCAGCTATCTTGCTTGTTGTCATTCTTGTAGTGATTGCGAACAGCATCGGTGGCTCGCGCAAAGAACCGTGGGAACAGCTCGCAGCCCGGCTTACTGTAACGGGTGATGTTGTTAACACTTCAAGCTCTGAAATTAAAAACAGCCAACTTCGTTCATTAAACAGTGACATTAAGCTTTATATTACAAATACCCAACGAGATTTAGCCGTGCCACTTGCATCGCTTGATATTAATCCATCAAAGCTTACTAAAGAAATCGTAGCCGCTGAAAATGCTACCGGTATTACAGAGCGCTTAGAAGATGGACGCCTGAATGCTAAGTTTGATAGTACCTACGCCCGTGAAATGACATACCAACTTGCGACTATTTTAGCCCTTCTTCAGAAACTTTATTCAACAAGCAGTAAAGCCGATACAAAAGCCTTTCTAACAACTGCTTACGACAACCTCAAACCAACCTACGATGTTGTTTCAGATTTTAGTGCAGCAAACGAGTAATTAGGCCGCTGCAACCAACTGATAGCTTAAATGAGCTAAGTCTTTAATCTCATCGTCCGATAATTGGCCCGAGCAAATAATTGTATTCCAATGTTTTTTGTTCAAATGATGGCCCGGTAAAACGGTTTCGTATTTTTCACGAAGGCTTTCAGCCAGTTCGGGTGGACACTTTAAACTCACACGCAGTGGCTTAGAATTATCAGCGATAATTGCAAATAATTTGCCTTCACCAGTTTCTTTATGGCCAATTTTATACACGCTCGTACCCTCTCCAAATGGAAAATCAAGCCAAGTATTTGGGAAGCTAAGCAAGTATTCTTCAAGTTCCTTATGAGTCATACGACTAGAGGCCCTTCACTCGCTTAAGATAATATTGTAGTTCTTCAATACTTCCACGGATATCATCAAGCGCTCGGTGGGCTTCCCGCTTAGCGAATTTCTTGCCAAACTTTGCTTCAAATACAAGCTTCCAAGCCGACACATCAAGCATTCGATAATGAAGGCGGCTATTGAGGCGCGTCCATTCATGTTCAATAAAACGCCGATCCATATGAATTGAATTTCCCGCCAGCACAACAGGGATGTTTTCTTCAAAATACTCGTTAACAAATGAAAGAAGTTCGTTTTCAATCGTTCGCCCAGAACGAGCCTTTTCTATGTTTTGTTGTATCAGCGCATCACGCGTTTCGGGTACCGTCTCCCAAAATGAAGCAGACGAGCCCTTCAGCATGCGTCGCTCCACTAACCTTGGCCCAACTTTAATGGCGGCTTCATAGGTAGCAATTTCTTTAAAATTCCAGTCAGTAATAATTGCTCCGACTTCAAGAATACGGTCGTATACAGGGTCAAGACCTGTCATTTCTAAATCAACCCACAGGATATACTTTTGAGAAGTGTTGGCCAACTTTTTGTCCATTAATCTTTTTTCTTATCAAGTTTATCGAGCTTAAAAATATTAACAAACCAGTAAATAACTAAAGCCGTTGCGAGTAACGTTATAAAAGCCGACACAGCCGCGCCCCAGGCAAAAGTTGCACTGCGACCAAAAGCTTCAAATGTCCAGGTCGCTTCACTCAAAGACTGCTGTGTTCCAATAATAAATTGAACAATTGGGTTAATAAAACCTTCGACAATCGCCTTCACCGCAGCACCAGCAGCTGCACCAATTGCAAGTCCAATCGCCAACCCAATAACACCCTGTGATCGAATGAAGTCTACAAAGCCGCCAACATGACCCCGTACGTGTTCAGCACTAGCAACTGCGGCATTTTTGGCTGATACGGTTCTTTTTGGTTTGGTCTCTATTTGCTTCTTGGTCGTTTTCTTGTCAGCCATAGCATTCCTTACTTTATATTCAATATGTCCATTAGTATAGCATTACATCCTTGAAGGTACTTCAATACCAAGGAGACTAAGGCCTTTAGTGAAAACAGACGAAGCTTTAGTAAGAACACCTAAGCGGGCACCGCGAATCGAAGCATCATTATTACCCATCACAACAGGAGTAGCTTCATAATAACGATTCAATTCGCGGGCTAGTTCGTATAAATAGGTAGCTACTTTATGTGGTTCAAGGTCATTAGCAGCGCGGCGAACAACATCAGGGTATTCAAGAATTTTAGCAAGCACATCTTTTTCGGCCGAATAATTATAGCCTTCAACAAATGGATACCCATGCCCGTTCTCATTTAAAATTTTATTCACCCGCACGGCTGCATATTGAATATAGGGACCACTCATACCCGTAAGGGCAAATATGGTATTCCAATCGAACAAAATATTAGTCCGTCGATCAGACACAAAGTCACTAAACTTAATCGCCCCAAGCGCTATTTTTTTAATATCTTCTTCTGAAACTTCCCTGCCTTCAACAACTGATCTGGCTTTTTCCTCAGCCTGGTTAAGCAGCTCTTCCATCAAAACAACACCCTTGCGGCTACTCATCTTTTCACGACTGCCATCATCGTTGAGTTGGTCAATAACGCCAAACCAAAGATGTACTAAATCGGTAGTAATACCCAGCTTTTTTGCCATTGCGAACAGTTGTGAGAAATAAAATTGTTGCTCTGCACCAACTGAATAAATTACCATATCGGGATGGATGTTTTCTTCGCGATAAAGAATAGTCGCCAGGTCACTTGTGGCATAGAGTGCCGCCCCGTTACTCTTTTGAACAAGTAATGGTACGTCAAAGCCAAATTCATCAAGTGGCACAATAATTGAACCGTCCTGGTTTTGAACGGCAATACCGGTTTCGAGTAATTTTTTAACAGCGTCCTTCCCTTTAGGCGCAAAAAAAGCCTCACCTAGTTCAAGATCGGTAGAAATGTTGAGGCGCTTCATAACAGAGTGAATATGATCAAGCGAAATGGTGTTAAAGCGCTGGCTGTACGCTACCGCTTCTGGGTCACCTGCTTCATATTTTAGAAGCCATTCCTGTACTTCATCGGAAAGTGCCGTCTCTCCCCGTTCAGCTTCTTCTTTTAAAGCTTTCTTAGTTGCAATATAAACCCGGCCAAGTTCGTAGACACCCTCTTTCTCTAAAGCCTCTTCACTACTAAATTTCCGAAAACCAGTAATCCAAATACCAAGAGGTGCGCCGTAATCTCCAAGGTGGTTATCGGTAATGACCTTCCAGCCGGTCGCTTCCATAAGTTGGCGAGCCGCCCAACCCTGATTACCAGGTCGAAGGTGCCCAACACTATAAGGTTTTGCCATATTTGGGCTTGGGTATTCAACAACGACCGTCTTACCAGTCCCGTCTTGGTTTTCACCGAAAGTATCAGACCAGTCGTCCTCAAGTGTTTGTGCTAAAGATTGCCCAGAAACGCGAAGGTTAATAAAACCAGCCCCAGCAATTGTTATTTCTGAAAAATCAGAAGACTCACGAAGCTTAGTGGCAATTTCTTCGGCAACATCACGTGGGTTTTTAGCTAAAGGCTTAGCAAGTTGCAAGGCTATATTAGTAGCATAATCACCAAATTCAGGTTTAGGCCGAGAAACTTGGGGTAATACACTTAGCCCATACAGTTCACTCACAGCTGTAGAAATTTTTTGTTCCATCTCTGTAATTATAGCATCAGTTAGTCTTGTGACACCGAGTCACTTTTGATTATGGTGAAAATGTGACTACTGGGCACTTTTCGCAGCTTTTATAAGCCCGACAAATAATGGATGCGGGCGGCTTGGGCGGCTTTTAAACTCTGGATGAGCCTGGGTGGCAACAAAATAGGGGTGATCACTGGCTTCAATAAACTCTACTAACTTACCATCTGGTGAGGTACCTGAAATACTAAGACCGCCGTCCTCAATATCTGTCTTAAATTTTTGATTCACTTCGTAGCGATGACGGTGGCGTTCGATAACGTTTTTATCACCGTAGGCCTTAGCCACCTTAGAACCCTTCGTAAGAACAGCTGGATAATCGCCAAGCCTCAACGTACCCCCTGTCGATTCCTTCCCTTCTTGTCCAGCCATAATATACACAACATCATGTTTTGTTGTAGGATCAAACTCAGTACTATTGGCATTTTTTAAACCGGCCCGCCGGGCAGCCGCTATAACGGAAACTTGAAGCCCTAAGCATAGACCAAGGTAGGGTTTCTTGTGTTCAAGCGCATACAGCGCGGCTGCTACTTTCCCTTCAATACCGCGCTTACCAAAACCGCCTGGTACCAAAACCCCGTCTAAAGCTTTTAGCTCTGCCTCTGTGAAGTCTTCTGCGCTTACCCATCGAATATCAAGGTTTACTTCTTCTTGCCAGGCAGCAGCCTTCAAAGCTTCGATAACAGATATATACGTGTCTTCATTATCAAGGTACTTTGCAATGATGCCAATTTTTACAGTTTCAGGGAAACGGGTTTCCTGTGCTTCAGCTAGTTTTCGCCATTTTGATAAATCAGGTTTTGTCATATTACCTGTAAACCGCTCTAGAACCGGGCCAATCCCACTGGCATATACTGTTAAAGGTACTTCATACACCGTGTGAGCATTGGAAAGTAAAATAACGGCGTCTTCTGGAACACCACTAAACCGGGCAATTTTCGAAGCAATATCACCAGGTGCCGGGTCGTCAGTTCGAACAACAACACAGTCGGGCATAATACCAAAGCCTCGTAAATCATTCAGGGCATTTTGAGCTGGCTTTGATTTAAATTCTTTACTGGTTTGAATAAACGGTACGTAGACGACATGCACGTACAAGCAATTCTGTCGCCCAACACGGTTGGCAAAATCGCGGATTGCTTCTACAAAACTAAGCCCTTCATAATCACCGACCGTTCCACCAACCTCGACAATATGAATATCTGAGCCATCAGCGGCAAGCTCAATCGCATCTTTAATAGCATTTGTTAAATGCGGCACAAGTTGTACCGTCTGACCATTAAACTTACCTGCTCGCTCATCAGCAATAAGGTTACTCAGCAGCCGCCCCGATAATGTGGCACTCTTCTGTGTCAATTCAATATCAAGAAAACGTTCGTAATGACCAAGATCAAGGTCGGTCTCGGCACCATCTTTTGTAACAAAACATTCCCCATGTTCCCTGGGATTCAAAAGACCCGCATCAACGTTAAGATACGGATCGCATTTTTGAATTGAAACGGTTGCGCCCTTAGCTTGCAAAATGGCACCAATACTTGCAGCAGTAATGCCCTTGCCTACCCCCGACAGCACCCCTCCAGTTACAAAGATATATTTTTGTGTGTTTCCCATGTTAGTTGTAGCCTCCATGGGATTTCATTGTACCATCAACTATCTACGTGGCGCTATAGATGGGGTGTTGTAGTATTTTCACTACACCACTTATAGCGTTATCAGGATAAAAGGGTGGATGTATTTGAACCCTGTGGGTACTGAGGAAGTGGCGTATTGTTCATTGCCCAGCTTTCTTGTAAAGGTGCTAAAGCCTCCCACGATCGAATTACCTCATCGCTACTTGTGAAGATATCTTTACGGCCGGCAATAGCCTCAATAAGCACCCGTTCATACGCATCAAGATGGTCACCGTCACGTATCGTTAAGTGGCTTTCATCAAATATGTCCTTGGTGTCATCTGTATATTCAATTGCGACATATGAACGTTTTTCATTCAATGCCTTACCTGTTATGAGGCGAATTGGTACACCCCGCCAAGCCGGGTCGTCACTTTCTACCGTAAAAGTAACAAATGTCTCTGTCTGACTACCGGGGTTTTCAACTTCATCTTGGTAACCTTCGTATTGAGCACGAATCGCTTGATTAGGGTCTACAGCTTTTAAATGCGTTAATGCATGAAGACGTTGGCCTGGAAGATCTGCTTCTTTAGGATTTTGCATAAGAACGAGCGATAAAAGTTGCATGAGATGACCCTGCACAAAATCACGCAAGGCACCAGTTTGCTCGTAAAATTGTGACCGACCCTCAATGCCAATTGTTTCGGTCGCAACGACTGTGATAGCCTTCACTGAGTCTTTATTCCAGTGGTGGTGATGGTTTTCTGCATTTTGACGAAGTTTAATAAGCTCAAGGGCAATTTCTTTAGCCATGTAGTGGTCAATACGGTAGAGCTGTTTCTCCTTAAAGTACCGGGCAGTCCGGGCAATGAACTCTTGAGCCGAAGTAAGGTCATAGCCGAAAGGTTTTTCGAACAATATTTTATACTGAGGTCCATTTAGACCCGCCTGACCCAAAAAATCGACAATGTCAGCCGCCGCACCCGGTGGCACAGATAGATAAAATAACGTCTGATCGGCCTGTTCGGCTTCAAGAAAGTCCTTTAAGCGACTGTAGTCTTTAGGCGTAGCAAGATCCATAGTGAATATTTTAGTGCGGTCTATCAAAGTTGGGTGCTTATCAAGAAGCTCTTTAGGGTTAACCTCGCGCCGTGACACCCCGACGATCGAAAGCTCGTCATGCTCGCCATTTGAAACAATTAAATCAAGAGCCGGTAGTAGTTTCCTCCCTGCCAAATCACCAGTAATACCAAAAATAACTAACTGTGTTTTCACTATACTTAGTATATCACCCCCCACTGTTTTCTACTAAACAAAAACACCGCCTATGACAGCGGTGTTTCCCTCCCTATTTCCAAAAAGAATAAAGGGGTTATTGGCAACCAATACACATTGTAAGGTCAGCCGGGTCAAGTGGCGCAGCAACTGAACCAGTTGTGGCATCTTGTGTTTGTGCATTTGCAACAGCGTTAGCCATCATTGCATCGATAGCAGCGAGCTTTTCATCCAAGCTCATGTCGTCGCTGATAATTGTGTTTGCATTTGCCATTTTTGTTAATCCCCTATTTACTTATTTTTGGACACTTAGCTATGTGCTATAGTGCTTATGTTTAGTTATTATACGCCACATATAGCGCTTGTCTACCCATTTTTAGCTGTAAAAATACCAACAGTTTCCGGTCGACTTACCCCTGTTAATTTCACCAATTTTTAACTTATACGCTGTCGCTTCATTAAAATTAGGTGGTAAAAAGCCAATTTTTGCCTCAAGAAGCTTTTTAATTTCCGTTGTTTCTACCACATCAAGAACCTGTGCTGAGCCGTTTACGTACACACCTTTCGGGCCTTTACTTAGGTTGGAGGAAAACAATGTTACACTAACGCGTGGATTGCGAACGATATTCAGTGAGTGCTGAGTTGTCTGTTTCGAGAACCAATACACCGCCTGGTCATCGGACACGATATGAACGGGCGTTACCCAAGGTGAGCCGTCTTCGTTAGTGGTTGCAACTGCTCCAACTAAGTTGTTTTCCAAAATGGTGCGCGCCTCTTCTGTCATACAAGCACACCTTCCGCCTTAAATTCTTCCGGCACTGAATCATCAAACCGCACCTCTTTAATATCAATTACCCCTCGTACAGTCATATGCGGGTAGTCTCGATTATAAATAACGTCAACTGACCCAAACACTGCATCTTCCCACTTAAAGCCAAGTACAGCGGCAACTTCTTTTACCGCATCAATGGTCTTTGCTTCGATTTCAATATACGGCTTAATCCACGGCCATTCATCAATTACAACTTCAACTTCTCCAAGCTGCCATGTCTCTCGTCGGCTTTCTTGGAACGTCAAATATTCCCAGCCAGCTTCTTTAAAAATAGCTACAGCAGTATCAAAACTACCCACTATGGTTTCAAGTTCCTGGGTGCTATCCACGGTTGTAGTGCCATCAGGCTTAGTGCGACGCTTAAAAGTCAGGGTTGTGCAATCGCCTTCGTCACGAATGCGAATAAACGAATTTTCAGCAGCATGATGGTCTTCTTCAATGACAACACGGCGCATAAGGCGCATTGGGTGTTCGAGAACCGCCCCGTTTCGAAGCAGGCTGGCGCGGACATCTTCAATAACGACGTCGAGAAACTTTGCCTCTATTTCCGCCTGAAGGATGCCCTTACCAGACATTGCCGTTTACTTCCCGCCGTTTACTTCGTATGAAGTATTAGTACTCTCAAAGAAGTTTACAAGCTCAAGTGTATCGTTTGCAGCTGCCATCCATTTGGCCGGGTTTGAAACATTGTACTCAGGCTCGAACCCAAGCTCTTCAAGGCGTCGGTCTGTCATGTACATCACGTATTGGTTTACGTAGTCAGCGTTAAGACCCAAGATACCTTTTGGTAGCATGTCTTGGTTATACTCTTTTTCAAGCTCAACCGCTTCAAGGATAAGATTACGAATCTCCTCAGCAAACTCGGCTGTTTGTAGGTCTGGGTTCTCATCCATAATAGTGAGAAGTAGGTTAATACCGAAGGTCAGGTGAAGGTTTTCGTCACGAGTAATCCAGTCAAGGAGTGAGCCGATGTTACGAAGCAGGTTACGTTGACGGAAACTCATACCAACCATGAAGCCCGAGTAGAACCAAATACCTTCAAGCACAATATTGTACGCCACAAGGCTACGAACAAAGTCCTTCTTGCCTTCCGTTGTGGTAATATCAACGTTACCTTCGAGCATTGGGTAAAGGTGCTTATTTTGGAAAGCAGCTTTGGCAGCAAGTGATTTTTTACCCGTACCAGCTGCATAAATTTCTTCACGGTCGAATGGAAATGTCTCAATAATGTATTCAAACGTCATGAAGTGGTTCGCTTCTTCCCACATCTGCTTTGATAAGTAAATATGAGCCTCGGCCGCATTAATGTATGGATAAATACCGAATGCAAGTGACTTATTGATAAGAAGCTCGTTAGGGTTTAGATAGCTAATTACTGTCTTAAGGGCATGCTTTTCGTCATCACTAAGCTTTTCAAAGTCAGCTAGGTCACGAACGAGCTGTACCTCGTTTGGAAACCATGTGTTCGCAACCGCTTGGTTATACAGATCGTAGGCCCATTGATAGCGAATTGGCTTTAGTTGCAGACCATCACGAAGGCCTTGCCCTAAAATACCGGTTGAATGATCAACCACTGCGTCATCTGCTTCTTGGGTAATATTTGTCATAGTTTACTCCTTATTTCCTTCTTGAATTACGCTTACGAGCGGAATGTTGTTTCTCTTACAAAAATCATCGATACGTTGTAGGTGTTTTTCGAGACGGTCAACTGCATGCAGTTTTCGGTTTGCCTCGCGTTCTATTTTGTTATATTCGGCCAGTGCTTCAGTGTGTCGTTCAAGATAGTCGTGCCGAAGTTCGAGAATAATGCGATGAATTTCTTCACGGTCTTTTTCATCAAACTCTTCTTCAAGCCGATGTGGTGGCGCTTTTACTGATAGACTCATCGCATTCCCCTTCCTTACTTCGTTGCTTTAGCGAACCCAAAACCTACCTTGCGTCCGTCGGTCTTTTGGATTTTCTCTGATTTGTTAGACTTGACGGTTGTTTGTTCAGATTGATGGCGTGGTTTTACATGCAGGTAATAAGTCGTCTTCAAACCACGCTTCCAAGCCTCGAGGTAAATTTTTTCATATTCATCAATATCGCGGGTCTCAAGGTACATATTGCGGCTAATTGCCTGGTCAACCCACTTCTGCGCACGGGCTGCAACTTCAATAAACGCATAGGGTGAAATCTGGAAGCTTGTTTTGTACACAGCTTTTAAGTCATCTGGGATAGACTCGATTCCCTGGATATCACCTTGATTAATAAGAAGTTCATCTTTAACATCTTCCCAAATACCAAGTTTTTTAAGGTCTTTAACAAGGTTCAAGTTTACTTCAAGGAATTTACCATTTAAGGTTGAACGACTAAAGATTTGAGCAAACTGAGGGTCAATACCTGGGGTTGTACCAGAAACGTGCGCGTTGTTTGCGGTTGGCGCAATTGCCATTAGTGTAGCGTTACGCATCCCCTTCTTAGTTTTAGCACGAAGCTTTTCCCAATCGAGTTTGTGCTGACGGCTAATTTTTACCTTTACCTTACGGTCTTTTTCAAGCACATCAAGTGTATCCATTGGAAGCATACCCTTGCTCCAACCACTTCCCTTGAAGGTTGGGTATGAGCCACGTTCTTTCGCTAATTCAGCTGAAGCGTCGATAGCGTGGTAGCTTATGAATTCCATAATCTCATCCATAAGATCAGCCGCTTCTGGTGCTTCGTAGCTATACCCTAATTTTTCAAGGATATCTTCAAAGCCCATAATACCAAGCCCAACTGCACGGTTTTGCTGGTTTGAGTGCATTGCCTGCGGAATAGGAGTATTCGTAAGGTCAACCAAGTTATCAAGTTGGCGAACCGATACTCGAACTGCTTTTTCAAGGCGATCCCAATCCCAAGTCTTATCTTCACGAAGGTGAACCGACAAGTTAATACTTGAGAGGTTACATACCGCTGTGTTGTCTTTATCCTGTGGCAAGGTAATTTCAGTACACAGGTTTGAGTGGTGAATAGTACCAGTGTTGTTATTAAGCGCACGAACATTCATCGTGTCTTTCCAAGTAAGCCATGGGTGGCTAGTTGCTTGAAGCTGAATAAGCATCTGACGATATTGTTCTTTTGCTGAAACCTTGTCAAACACGCGCATCTTGCCAGCTTCTGCCAGTTTAATGTATTCATTGTAGCGCTTACTGAAGGCTTCACCGTATAGTTCTACAAGGTCAGGCGTTTCAGCTGGATCAAAAAGGTACCAGTCTTGGTCTTTTTCGGCCCGTCGCATAAATTCGTCACTCAACGCAACCGCCGTATCAGCTAAGCGAGTACGAAGGTATGGGTCACCGGAGTTTTGTTTTAGGTCAAGGAATTGTGGGAAGTTAAGGTGCCAGTTCTCGATAAAGATAGCGGCAGCACCCTGTTTCTTGCCCTTACGACTGACTGCAAAAAGGGCTGTGTCGAGCATTTTAATGAACGGAATTGGACCCGTACTTTCGGTATTTGTAGTTTTAACAGGACTACCTGAGGCACGTAACTTTGTAATACCAATACCGATACCACCAGTACCCTTAGCGATAAACATTGTGTCGCGTACACCACGAGCAATCGCTTCCATGTCATCTTCAATATCAAATAAGAAACAGTTTGAGAGTTGAGGGAACGAGCCACCAGCGTTAATGCGAGTCGAGCCAGCCGGGTTGGCGTCGAGCTTACTAATATACTCGTAGAACTCAATCGCGGTGGCTGTTGGGTCTTTTTCTAGAATAGCCAGACCCATAGCTATACGCATAGCGGTAAATTGTGGCACCTCAACCGACTCACCACTTAATTTACGAAGGCTGTAGCGGTTTCGGTTAGTAATAACGCCAAGGTAGCGCATAAGCTCGTCTCGTTCGGGTTGTAGCGCAGCGGCAATCTTTTTAAGATCAAAGAAAGCGGGGTCAATTAAGCGCTTATCAAGGAGGCCAGATTCCACATTTTCTTTGAGAAATTTCGGAAACGCCTTTTCGTGAAGTTTTTGTAGTTGCTCAACTGTGTCGTAGTCGCCGAGAGTTCGTTTATATAATGTCTTCAGCATTAGGCGAGCTGCAATTTTGTCGTAGTCTGGATCGTCTTTTACATTTTGTAGTGCAGTTTGAATCACCGCTTCATCAAGCTGTTCACTAGTAATACCATCGAAAAGTGTCAATGAAAGCTGTGAGGCAACCTCAACGACTTTTGCAATTTGGTCATCTAAACCTTCACTAGCTTTTACTAATGCCAAGTTAATCTTATTAGCGTCAAATGGTTCGCGGGTTCCGTCGCGCTTGACTACCGAAATGTTTGTCATGTTCCCCTATTTCCCCTACTCCGTTTTAATTATTCTGTTCACCTCCTTAGGTGATGTTCGTGTTTTTCACGAGTGCAAGAAAGGCGCTGCTGGAGCGATAACAGATATGTCTCCCTTGCAAATGTGTGTTTTACATCCACTACAAACGTAGTGCTTACTGAAGACTATAAGCCCCCACATATGGTTTTACAAGCATTTTTGAGGGTTTTTTTGACCACATGGCCATGACGCTTGTGTTTACCCCTGTTTAGTAAAAATAGCGTAGTGTTTGTTTTTTACAACGCTATATATGGTGTGTTAAATCGAAGCTTTTTTTACATATACACTATAACTGTATGGTACGGTTTTTATCCCTCTTATGCTATACTACAGAAAATGATGATCACCAATGTAAACTAAGCAAAGGGTGCTGGTTAATATGAAGTATCGCACTTCAGGCTTCACTATCGTCGAACTCCTTATTGTTATCGTTGTTATCGGTATACTTGCTGCAATTGTAATTATGGGGTACAACCGTGTTCAGGAAAATGCTATTGAAGTGGGACTTAAATCAGATATTGATGGTTCAACCGGAATAATCGAACAATATAAGCTTAAAAATGGCGGAACTTACCCTTCCGATAGCAGTGTATTAAACGGAGGACAGGGCTTAAAAGCCTCAAACACGAACGTTCTTGAGTATGTCTCTATTGGTACAGCTTACTGTGTATCTGCTCGCTCAGAGAGAATAAATAAAATATTTCACTACCTAAGTACTGATCGAAAAATTGTTGAAGGTCCCTGTGTATTAGAGCCCGCAAATACCACCCCCGTAGTGTCCACAGTTATTGCCAATCTCGATCATCCAACAGGTATCGTTGCGCCTTCTACTGAAGTAATATACGTCGTTGAAACAGGTAAAAACCGTGTTCTAAAAGTTACGGCCGATGGATCTGCAACCATACTTGCAGGGTCGACATCCGGTTTGGCGGATTTTACAAATGGTACCGGTACAGCGGCACGTTTTAACGCACCTCACGGAATCGGGGCAGATTCCTACGGTAATCTCTATGTAGCCGACCAGGGTAATCATTCAATTCGAAAAGTTACTCAAGCCGGTGTTGTATCGACATTGGCTGGGAATGGTACGTCTGGTTCTGCAGATGGCACCGGTTCGGCTGCTCGATTCTGGGACCCCTTTGCAGTTTCAGTTAATCCTGCGACAAATGCTATTTACGCCTCAGAAACAGGTAATCACCGAGTTCGTCAAATTTCCGCAACAGGAACAGTATCGCTTATAGCGGGATCTACAAATGGATTTACAGATGGTGTCGGCTCTGCAGCACGATTCCACGACCCTCTTGGACTAGCTTTTTATGAGGGAAATATTTATGTTGCCGACTGGAGTAATAATGTTATCCGCCAGCTAACGATTAGTACTAAAGAAGTGTCAACCTTATTGGGTAGCAGCACCCCATCCTACGTAGACGGTGTCGGCACTGCAGCACGGTTTCGACAGCCGACTGGAATAGGAGCACTCGACGGTAAATTATATATTGCCGATTCGGGTAACCACCGAGTTCGTGTAGCTGATATTGCCACAAAAACAGTCAGCACATACGGTGGGCAAGGTGTTGACGGCTACCAAGATGGAAGTATCGATAGTTCTCAATTCTCATATCCTACAGGTGTCGCTATAGGGCCACAAGGTACGATATATATCGTAGAGACTAATGCCGGCCGTATTCGTAAGATTCAGTAGCGTACCAACAACACTAGCATGCCGCCCAAGCATGATCAAAAATTGCAGATTGTGTTTCGACGACACTATCATTTTCAATAATTATCGCGCTCGTGTGGTTGAGCCTATCGATGCTGATTGTAGCAACTTTTGAACCATAAATGATAATGTAACAGCTTTGTCTGTGTGGCATAGAGAGTGTTTTGATAGATGTAAGTTCAGCAATTTCGTTCGATGCCGGTGCGTTCATCCGAAGTACTTTTACGGATAGCCCTTGTTTTATACGCTCTTGAGTATAGTGACGAAAATTATTGTATAGATATTCGGAAACCTTACTAGACGATACGACGCGGTACTCTTTAAGATTTTTTAGACGACATGTCGTGAGAACATCTCGTAGTACATTTGCCATCCCCTCGTCGCCTTCGTAAAAAGAAGCGAATTGTGTTATATCAGACTTGCTCTCAAATTGCTGGCTGCGAGAAATATATTGATCTACATCACTATGCGCCTCATCCAATTGTCTTCTTTTTTCATTGATTATCTCATGGAGTTTTTCTGGATCTTCAGCAATATACTTTTTCGTTTTACCGACAAGCACGTAATTTACAAGACCAATTGCCATAAGATCCTTCAGTGACTCATAGACACTCCCGCGGTTAATTCCCGTCAACTCAGAAAGGCGCCGTATCGACGCCCTTTTACTTAGCGATAATGCTTCATACACCCTCTTGTCTCTAGTGTTTAAACCTAGTAACGAAAAGTCCACTATATACCACCTATTCAATTATATAATTGTCAAAAATAATCAGCCGTTTTATCTATCATACGTTAGATTCAATATATACACTAATTACCATTACGTTAAACAAAGGATGAATATGCCAAAAGTAGTTAGAATATATAAAGGCCCAGAGAATACAAATATTATAGGTTTCAAAGCAAACTCAATTCCAGACGAAGCCAATTTTTCGGGTTTTCTTGAAGGCGAAGGCTATACAGTAGAAAGACTGGATCGAAACACCGATCATCACCAACGTATACTTACAAAGGCTGGAAGTATATCAGTCGTAAATTATGGTATTGAGCCGCCTCTAAGCGATGAAGGAATCAAAAAACTTTCCGACTGGTGTGGTGTCCATGTTAATGGTGGTCACGACGTTGGTTTTGTTATTGATAATCGCGAGACGGATAATAGTTATATCGGTGACTACGGAACAACCGCAACTATTACTAATGTCGTTGAGTATTTTTAGCCTACCACAGGCCAACATTCAACAACTTTCATAAAATGGCCGTCCGGTGCCAACTTGACACTTTTTCCTCAGCACCTTATTAAGCTAAAAACAGTCAGAATAGTTCTGACTGTCAGTTTGGTCTGTCTTGGCGGAGGGGATGAGATTCGAACTCACGGTACGAGTTACCCCGTACACACGCTTTCCAAGCGTGCGCCTTCAACCAGTCGGCCACCCCTCCACATATTCCTAGTATAAAGCATTGTGATTTCCACTTCGCCTACTAGGTTGCTTTGCGAGCTATTCCCTTTCATAATGTACATGATGACTGCGACCGAAACCCCACCTGTAATTACTTTGAGAAACTTGAAGAAGCGATTCGGTGTTGGTGATGCAGAGCACTATGCAATCGATGGTATTGATTTGGTTATCGAAAAAGGTGAATTTATTGCCATTATGGGGCCAAGTGGGTGTGGAAAAACAACCTTACTGAACGTACTTGGGCTTCTTGATTCATCGATCGAGGGCGAGTACGAGTTAGACGGCAAACCTATCGATACCTTAAGCGGTCGACGTCAGGCACGAATACGTAGTGAGCAAATTGGCTTTGTATTTCAAAGCTTCAACTTAGTTTCACGACTTACCGTAATTGACAACGTTGCCCTACCGCTTATCTATAAAGGTATGAGGAAATTGGCTCGCATAAAAAAAGCTAGCAAAATTTTACACGACTTTCATCTTGGAGAGCGCGAATATTACATGCCCCACCAACTATCTGGTGGGCAAATGCAGCGCGTTGCAATTGCCCGGGCACTCGTGAATGACCCCTCTATTATTCTGGCAGACGAACCAACTGGGAACCTTGACTCACACTCGAGCCATATCATTATGGAAGAGTTATCAGACCTTCATAAAAAAGGTAACACAATTATCATGGTGACCCACAACCCTAACCTCACTACCTACGCAAGCCGGGTTATTACCATGCTTGACGGTAAAATTGACACCGACACTTTCCGTATACCACAACCGACCCAAAATAAAGCCAAGCGACCACTTGGTAAGAAACAGAAAAAGACAACGAAAAAGAAAAAGGAGGAAAAAGCATAATGCGCTTCCTTCTAGCTAACCACCTACAAAATGCTCGCCAATCAATGAAAAGTAACCGGCTGCGAAGTTTCCTGACCATGGTTGGAATTACCATCGGTGTTGCGAGCATTACAACAATACTCGCATTAAGTGCTGGGGCAAATCAGATCATAAGTTCACAAATTGATGCTTTAGGTGGGAATATTGCCGTTGTTCGACCTGGTGTCATCAGTAAAGATACCTTTGATAACCTTTCTCACATAACAAACGATACTCAATATGCTGTTAGCTCATTAACGGATACTGATATTGCAGCCATCGAGCAGCTTCCCCATGTTAATGCCGTTGCGCCTATCATGATTCTTAATGGTGCCGTTTCTGGTAAATCGGTTGGGCCACCTAATACGCCTATCGTTGCGACAACGCCAACCCTTGAAACGGTCAGCGGGCTTGCGGTTGGAGATGGGCAATTTCTCGACCCGACACTTCGTATTAATACTACCGTTATTGGCCCTCAACTCTCGGTATATTTATTTGGCACCGAACAGTCAATTGGACAAACTGTGTCAATTAAAGGCGAACCATTTACAGTTGTTGGCGTACTAAAAAGGGCTAATGACCCTATTAACTTTAACGATGTAGATTTCGATAACGCAGCACTTATTAATTTAGATAGTGGTCGCGAGCTAAACCAGGGCGCTTCACATCTTCAGCAAATCAATGTTCAAAGTGATTCGGTAGCCAATCTTAACGGGGTAATAACAGATATTAACAAAACCCTTTTGAAGAATCATTTAAATGAAGTCGACTTTACCGTTCTTTCCGGTGATGAAATCGCCCAACCAACTAACAAATTATTTACTGCAATTGCGGCCGTATTTATTGCCATAGCGGCCATCTCGCTGATTGTTGGCGGTGTTGGAATTATGAATATTATGCTTGTTAATGTGGCCGAGCGTACTCGTGAAATTGGTATTCGTAAAGCACTTGGGGCTTCAAACTTCGATATAGTTGCTCAATTCTTAATTGAATCACTCGCTTTAAGTATAGGTGGAGGAATGATCGGTTATGCAGTGGGGTATGTACTAGCATTTATTATCAGCAACGTATTCCTTACTTTTGACCCAGTCGTTAGCTGGCAAATAGCTTTAACAGCCGGTATCGTATCTGTTGTGATTGGGACACTATTTGGCCTCTATCCTGCCTTCCGGGCGGCCCGTAAAGACCCTATTTCAGCTTTACGACAATACGAATAAAATTACCGTAAGTCGTCTGCTAGTTCTCTCTTGAGTTTTTCAATAAGAACAACGGGTGTTGGGTCAACTTGGTTCAATAAAGCAGCGTAAGCGCTTGAAAAATCAGCAAGTATCGCCCCCCATACAAGCTGTGAAAGTAAACTGCCACCTTTAAGTTGAATGGTGAGCGCATGCGGGCGTTTGCCACTAAGAAGCCTGTCCGACAATTCAAAACGTTGTGCAATTCGCGGTGAGTCAAATGAGCTTGAGAAATCAAAAATGACAAAGGGTTTTTCAACCGGATGAGATGCCCAGCCCATAAACTCGTTATGATTAAACTCTGGGTATTCATTCCAAAAGGCAACATTCTTTGCCGTTTCATTCCAGCTGATCTTCCATTTATAAGCAAGTGGTGCGGTAAGTGGACTACCATAAAATACGGGCGTTTTCCCAATCGCCTGAAGGGCAAGTTGTTTTGCATAATTTTGGTTTGTAGCAACATCGGGAAGCCACTGCTCTGTTTCAGTACGCAACCAATCTGAAAGCGACGCTAGTTCATCCAACCAAATGTGTGATGCCACCCCAAAATTTTGCAGCAAAGCAAACAAGGCCCGAAGATTATAAATCATTGCCATACGTGGCTGTGCGCCTGCAGGTAATACAATATGTGCAATATCAGAGGCGTTTGCTATTTCGATAAGCTTACCGCCAGATGCTAAAATCCCTAATTGCGCCCCCTTGGCTTGTGCCTGAGAGAGTACCGATAATGTTTCTTCAGTATTGCCCGAGTAGCTACTAGCTATAACTAACGTATGTTCATTGACGTATGCTGGTAAGTTATAGCCACGAATAACATCAAAAGATATCTGTAATTCTTCAATAAGTAACACCTTTACGATAAGCGCAGCCAGTGCCGACCCCCCCATCCCGGCAATAACTACCGATGTAATTGGACGATTATCATGGGCAGCGTTTGCTATTTGGGTATCAAAGGATACTTGTTTATATTGTTTAGCGATAATTTTAAGCGCACCCGCTGGATCACGCTGCGTAATTACGTTCATGTTGTCTAATATGTCTGTCATAGGTATTCCCACCAATCTGTAACTATGATACAGTATTTTTAAGTAAGCATAAATGTTTTAACTCGAGGTGGGAAATGGATATTACTCCGCAGGACAATACACAACCAATTAGTGACGATCAAGAGCTCGCCAAAGCTCTTGCCGGCGTGCTCCCGGAAGAGCAAACTCAACCGCAACAAGTCCCGGACAGCGGTTTACAATTTGAAGAAACTGCCGCTCCTGGGTTGCCTATTCAACCAGTAGCGCAAGTAAGCCCAGAACCTACAGAGGAAATCGCTGTAGACCCACCGGTAATAGAATCTTCAATACAAGATGCACCTCAAGAAGAAATTGTTATACCCGAACCAGCGGTACAACCCGTTAATGAACTTGATGGTATTAAAAATGATGCACTCAACGAGCTTCGCCCTTTACTAAACCATGTCGATTTGCCAGCAGAGGAAAAGTTTGACACCTACCTCATGCTCATTCGTAGTACCGACGATAGCTCGCTTATCGCACCAGCTCATGCAGTTGCGCAAAACATTACCGATGAGAAACGAAAGGCAGAAGCCCTTCTTGATATCATCAAAGAAATCGACTATCTTTCTCGCAAAGACTCACAAATCTAAATCTTAGTCTTTAAAAGCTCTTGTAGGGCAACCCTGGTTACCTCGGCTTCATTCCACGGATGCTCGCCGCTCGCTCGTTCGATGGTTTTTTCGTGGCCTTTTCCTAATAATACAACCGTGTCGTTCGCGTTTTTAGGAATAGTCAAAGCAAACCCTATTGCTTCTTCACGGTCCGGAATGAGAAATAGTGAATTGTCACGTACTTTTCCAGATTTTTCCGCACCTTTTGCAATTTCGCCTAGTATGTTTTGGCCATCTTCATCACGATTGTCTTCTTCGGTAATAATGACAACATCAGCATACTTACCAGCAATTTTACCTTGTATTGCTCGTTTTGCTTGATCACGTCGCCCAGCTGAGCCAAAAACTGCAACAAGCTTACCTTTTACTAACGGTCTAACTGTCGAAAAAAACTTTTCAAAGCCGTCCGGGGTACTCGCGAAGTCAATAATTACTTGAAATGGCTGACCTTCTTCAATCAAGTTCATGCGACCTTCGACAGATTCAAGAGCTGCAATTCCCTTTTCAATTTGTTTCTTAGTTAAGCCAATCTTTCTTCCAACAGCCACTGCAGCTAAACTATTGCTGACGTTAAACTCACCTGGAATATTGACTGTTATAGAGTATGAATCCTCGCCCACCACAGCCCTGTAAGTCGTCTTACGGGTTGATAATTTAATTGCTTCTGCTTTTAAATTACCCCTTTTGATACCGAATGATGTTGAATTTTTTACACTACTAGCAAATAACTCAGCATTTGGATCATCGGCGTTTACAATGCCATATTTTAAACCATGCTTATTAGCAATTTTAAACAGCTTTCGTTTTGCTTCCCGGTAGTTCTCGAACGTTTTATGATATTCAAGATGGTCATGAGTAAGATTAGTAAGAATAGCAATTTCATAGGGCACACCCCATACCCGATTCTGAGCGAGGGCAAAACTTGATGTTTCTACAATGACCCATTCAACACCCGCATCTCCAAATTCTTTTAATTTTTTTTGAAGCTTACCAGCCTGTGTTGTTGTCATATGTACATTATTTGGAATAATCTCACCATTCATTCCATATGCAACGGTACTCATGAAGCCTACTTTCACACCCGCTTCGCTAAGCATTTTATATATCATGAGTGTTGTAGTCGTCTTCCCGTTGGTACCGGTGACCCCAATTACCCGAATTTTTCTTCCTGGAAAACCATATCGAAGATTGGCAGCAAATGATTCAACCAGATGGCCTACGGGCTCTACTTTTTCAAACAATTCTTTTGGAATAATACTTTTTACAACTTTTCGAATATTCATATATGTCATTATACCCGTCACAGAGATTTTCGAATGATTCGATAGATTAAAACTACAATAACACCAACACCAAGTACGTATCCAATAAGCGGCCAGGCATTCGCCTTACTACTTTCCTTGGGTATGTCATTTATATTATTCTCACCACCAGCCATACCCCTAAGTGTTTGTATGTCGTGCGATTTTCCGAGTACATCGTAGTTAGGAGTAGTTAAAACCGAGGCAATATTATATTGAGAACTGGTTAGGATATTCGTGTCAGCCGGCTGGGTACTAGGCTCTTTTGTGGAAGCCGGATAAGCGATTGAAATGTGTTCGTCTTGTGTCGTTTCAACCTTGATATCCTGCTGATTAGAACCGTCGCCCTCAATCCAGACAAGGCTATAGGCATTTAAGGGGTATCCATCACGTGCGACACCTTTAAGATGTACCGTGTGATAGCCTGGAGCAAAATCGTTTGGAATTTGGAAGGATTGATCGACAGAACCTTTCTCATCGGCAGTATACAATGCAATCTCCGTGGGTGTGGAATGTATTTCAGCCTTTACGTTGGTTCCGGGTTTGAATAACTGGCTTATTTTAATACCGACAGTTTCTCCAAGTTTGTATGAAACTTTCTCTAGCATTTTAAGAGCTACAAATTGCTCCTTATCCGACTGATCGTCGGACGACGTCCAGTAGGATGACGCTTGTATTTGTGGTACATGACCTCGGCAGTTTTGACATGAATTGACTAAACTAGCCTTTGTAGCGAAACGATCTGTAATCGCAGCAGCCATCATGGTATGGCCAAACGGAGTTGGATGAAATGATTCAGCACCAATTACTTTAACTTTTGGTAAAAACGTGATTGGAGCAATTGTGTCGCCTATTCGAATAGCATTCATTGCCTTTGACCCCCCTTCGCACAACCTTTCACCATAAAGGGCGTCTTCAACCCCAACATAATTTACTCCCGTAACCCCTGCCACAGCATCGACTACTTTATTGAGGTGTTGAATTGCCTGATCCATGAAAAAACGCTCCTTACTATCGAGAAGGGAGTTTAAGGGAATACCACACGACGCATTACCATCCTCATTTATCACCTTGGGGTAACCGACGAGCACAATTTTTGCTGAAGGTACTTCTGTTTTTATAGACTCTACTAATGCCATAAGCTTACTCGCAATAGATTCAATTTCCCTCGCGATTGCTTTTCGGTTAGCACCATCTTTAGCCCATTCACACGTTGAAATGCCAAGGCAGGCCTTTAGCTTTGTCATCAAACCAGCATCGTTACCACCTATACCAATCGAGATAATATTCGGTTCAAGTTGCAGTAGAGTAGAAAATTGACTTTCACCCTTATCGGAGGTAGTATCGGATATCACCGCACCCGAACAAGCGAGATTATAACTCGTCACACCCCATTTTAAACCTAGTAAAAATGGATATGATCGGTTGCTCACATGACATTGGTTATTGGCGTTATCCGTATGATCAAGATAGCGACCTTTATCCGTTTCACCCTCTCCACTCGTAAATGAGTCACCCATCGCAACATAGACATCTTGGTTTTCAATTAATTCTTGATTGGGTGAAAATACGACACGCTTTTTACCATTTGTCGTCGTAACTGTAACGCTAAGTAATGAACCGTCTTCAGAAAAAGTTGGCGCACTGGCCATTGAATAACCACTTAGGATAAGTCTGGCGTCCAACGAACGGGTAGGACAAGCCTTATATCCGTTGTAGTAACCGGTCTTTAAGTTCCGAACTAGTTCATCCCCACAGTTTTCTGCCACCTTTATAACATCAAGTCCTGCATTCTTACCCGTTACAACTACCCACTGACCATCGTTACTAATTGTAAACTCGACTATTGGATCTTTTCCTATATCGTACAACAAGCCTAACGGATCTATTCGAAGCATTGCCTGTGTATCTACATGTATACGTACAATGCCCTGCGTTTTAAGTTCTACTACCGCCCATTCCCCATTGTCTGAGAATCGTGCCGCATTCGCGGCTAGTGGCCCGTCAGGAGTGGCCACTAAAAGCATGTTGCCGTCTGGGGTAAACTTATAATATCGCTCGCCCTCTGGTGTGAATTGTTGCTTCAAATGTTCAACGAAATGGTCGTAAAGCAATATACCTTGCACACCCGGGGAGACTAATGTCTGCATTAAAAAGGCATTTGTTCGAGGTGCGTACGAACATCCTGCTTTATTATGGCAAAGCTCTTCAACTCGGCTAAACCGCTGCTCGTAAGGAAATGCGACAGCGTACTCGAAGACGTCAACATCGTTTTTATAGCGTGCTATCCGTACACTTACCTCATCACCAAACACACACCCTGTGACGCCCCGATAGTAAGCACCTATATCTATATATTTCTCTACACCCGCACATGGAACTTCACCGCTTAGGAACGACCTACCAGGACCAACCTCTCTGTTATGGATATCGGCACCAACCCATCCTTGAGGTTCGGCAAGGGTGTTCGAGGAAAAAAGAAAAGTGACACTAAGCACACTCCATAAAATAATAAACACAAACTTAACTAACGCTACGCACATAGCACCTCCCACCTGAATATTGACTTAGTATCTACTGATAATTCTAAGTATTTTCTCAGCAAATATCAAGACAATTTAAGTGAAATACACCGGCATGCTACAATGTAACAGATGAAAATACTTGGAATTGAAAGTAGTTGCGACGAAACAGCAGCAGCGGTTGTGGAAGATGGTTACCACTTGCTCTCTAATGTCGTTCGTACACAAATTGATATCCATAAAGTTTATGGTGGTGTTGTTCCCGAGGTTGCTGCACGAAGCCACATTGAGGTAATCAACCCCGTCATTAATCAAGCTCTCACCGAAGCCAACCTTACATGGGAAGATATTGACGGTATCGCTGTCACCTATGCCCCAGGACTTCTTGGCTCCCTCCTTGTTGGAACATTAGCCGCCCGTACTATAGCCCAGCAAAAGAATATTCCGCTCTACCCTATTCACCATGTCGAAGCGCATGTTTACGCTAATTTTATAACCAAGCAATTTAAGGACTCCCCCCTTGTCCTTCCTTCAAAGCAGCCGAGCTTTCCCCTACTCGCACTCATTGTCAGTGGTGGCCATACACAGCTTGTTCTTTTTAAAGATCATGGTGACTATCAACTACTTGGCCAAACTCAAGATGACGCCGTTGGTGAAGCATTCGATAAAGTGGCTAAAATTCTTGGGCTCCCCTACCCTGGCGGTCCATCAATTGCTGACGCCGCAGTAAATGGTGATCCTAAAAAGTACACGCTCCCAAAAGCAAAGCTACAAGGAATGTACGATTATAGCTTCTCTGGCCTTAAAACAGCCGTTCTAAGGTCTGTTCAACGCGAAGTAGGTGTTGATACATCTTTTCCCTCATTTAAGCTTGCAGAGCTTCTAAGCGACGTACAACGAAATGATTTTGCGGCAAGTTTCCAGCATACAGCTATTGAAACGTTGGTTGATAAAACGGTAAAAGCTTTTAACAACCACTCACCCGCCTCGGTTGTTATTGCTGGTGGTGTAGCTGCAAATCAAGAACTGCGGCGACAACTTAAAGAACGACTCCCTATTCCTATAGAGTATGCACCGATACAATTATGCACCGATAATGGCGCAATGATCGCTACTTTAGGCTGCTACTATGCTGCTCGTAAACCCGCTACTTCACCCTTGAATTTAGAAGTACAGCCAAGCTTGTCGATGACAAAAACCGCTTGGAATCAAAGCTTATCATAAGTATTTCTTAAGTTATTTCTTCCGTCGCAGTGTATGGACGGCTTTCTTAGCAAATGGGAGGCCTTTACTCCACAGAACGTATAGAGGGGAGAGTGGCCTATCAAATGTTCCGGCAAACACCGTTATATCGTTTGACCATCCCTGTTTAAAGGTGGCGACACCCCCAGCAACAGTACCGCCAAAATCGTACACTGAAAGACCCCATTCTTTCACTTTACGAATTGCATGCCACTTCAAAGCATAGTTAGCTCTTAACTCTTGGCCCATGTCATTCATGCCACCGTATAGCTCGTAAGCTGTTTTCTCGCTAATAGCCAACCACAAGAAAGATACTGGTGTATCGCCCTCATAAGCTATAAAAATAGGGGAGTAATCCTGCATTTGAATAAAGACATCGAGGTAATATTGATTGTTATGAAGGTTAAAACCAGCACGATGAGATGTTTCTCGGTATATTTTTAAACAAACTTCTATATCTTCTTTTGTTCTAACTTGTCTAATTTTTACATCTGCGCCCGATTTACGGATATATTGACGAGTTTTCTTCGCCATGTTCGCCAAAAGCTCACTTTCGGATTTTGTTACATCCAACGTTATTGTCTCGGCAGAAAGAATTTTATTTGTTGAACGAACCCATTTATCTGGTTTTTCAAACTCAGTCGTATCTGGTTCTACGGAAAGTGCGACCACTCGGTGATCCCGCTTTACTAGAACAGCAATTTTTTCTAAAATTTCTTTTTCATACCCGTTTATAAAAATTGGACCCCTTGGAACATAGGCAAAAGCACGAAATGGAGCAGGTAAGCGCCGAATAAGTACTTGCGCTGCACCTACAATTTTTTCGTCATCGTAAGCAAAAATACGCTCGGCAACCCAGCCATGACCAGATTTTACTTGACCCCAAGACCAAAGCTGAAGCGGGTGTCCTCCGTTATCAAGTACGTACTCATCCCATTGCTCTTTATCACTACACCTTTGAATTTCAATCATACCCCCATTATACAGGCGTTCCGTATGGTATACTATTCCTTATAGGAACAGGGGGGAGCTGTGACCCTCCAGTGAATTCTTAAAAGAATTAAAAAATTAAGAATATGCTTTCACGTGAAATAAAAATCCCTTCACGTGAAATAAGTCAGGATTTTTTGTGAATTTATCTAAAGCTTACGAACCGAATCAATATGAGCCGAATATTTACGCACTCTGGGAAACAAGTGGTGCTTTTAAACCATCCGGCAAAGGAACTCCGTTCAGTACAGTTATGCCACCTCCAAATGCGAATGGTAACCTTCATATTGGGCACGCTCTTGATATGGGGTTAAAAGATATCACCGTTCGTTACAAGCGAATGAATGGGTTTGATACCATATTTATCCCAGGTGCAGACCATGCCGGCTTTGAAACATGGGTAGTTTACGAAAAAGAGTTACAGAAAAAAGGCCAAAGCCGTTTTGACTACAACCGCGAGCAACTTTACGAACAAGTCTGGAATTTTGTTGAACTACAACGGGGTACCATGGAGTTACAACTTCGTGCCTTGGGAACAAGTGCTTCTTGGGACGACTTAGTCTTTACGCTTGACAGTAAAGTGATCAAAACCGTATATACAACTTTTAAAAAGCTGTGGGATGAAGGTCTTATTTACAGAGGTGAGCGCATTGTAAACTACAGTACGAAATACCAAACAAGCTACGCTGATATAGAGGTAGATCATAAAACTGAAAAAGGAACATTGTGGCACATTGCCTATCCAATGCTTGATAAAGTAGGGGAGATTGTCATCGCAACAAGCCGGCCCGAAACATTATTTGGTGATGTCGCTGTCGCTGTCCACCCAGACGACGAACGTTATAAGCACCTTATCGGCACACGCCTGATGCTGCCGCTTACAAACCGCGAAATTACTGTTATTGCCGATGAATATGTTGATCCAAATTTTGGAACAGGTGCTGTAAAAATAACACCAGCTCATGATCCGAATGATTTTGAAGTAGGGAAGCGACATAACCTCCCAAGACTGCAAGTTATCGACTACGACGGTACGATGGTAAATGTACCATCAGGCTTCACTGGGCTCAATGTAGACGAAGCCCGTAAGCGAACAATTAGCGCCTTAAAGGGTGAGGAACTTATTCGTAAAGAAGAGGCTATCGAACATACTGTTGGGTACGACTACAAAAGCGGACTTCCTATACAACCCCTCTTAAAAGAGCAGTGGTTCCTTAAGATGGAACCACTAGCAGCTAAAGCTATCGACATAATCGAGTCAGGTAAAATAGCTTTTTACCCGGCAGGCCGTAAAAATATTTTGATTCAATATCTAAAAAATATTCACGACTGGAATTTATCACGACAAATTCCATGGGGTATTCCAATTCCAGCCTTTCAAAACATTGACGATCCTTCAGATTGGATTTTTGACGAGAACGTCAATCAAAGGTCTATCGTCATCGATGGGAAAACATATGTTCGAGAGGAAGATACTTTTGACACCTGGTTTAGCAGTGGCCAGTGGCCATTTATTACCACCGATGCCTTAGAGAATGGTGACTTAGCTCGTTTCTTCCCAACCGATCTTATGGAAACCGGTACCGACCTACTTGACCGCTGGATTGCCCGAATGATTATGCTCAGCCTTCACATAACAGGTGAAATTCCTTTCAAGAACGTTTACCTTCATGGCATGGTACTCGATGAACATAGCCAAAAAATGAGCAAGAGTAAGGGGAATGTTATTAACCCAATCGAACTTGTCACCGAATACGGGTCCGATGCGCTTCGCCTTGGGCTTATCGCCAGCCGTAGTCCGGGTCAAAACCAAGCCTTCAGTATTGACCGTGTCATTGCAGGTCGTAATTTTTGTAATAAATTATGGAACATTGCTCGGTTCATTGAAAACAAACTTGGAGACAGCTTCAGACCCTCCCAGCCGGTCGCAAAATCTCTTGCCGACCATTGGATCATTCATGAACTTATAACTGCCAAGAAGGCCGTCGAGAGGGCCCTAGACAGTTATCGTTACGCCGAGGCGAGTGAGGCAATGTATCATGCAGTATGGGACAGTGTGGCCGATTGGTACATTGAAGCTTCAAAAGACCAAGAAAACCCCGACCTTCTAGCCTGGGTACTTGATACATCTTTAAAACTAGCCCACCCATTCGCACCATTCGTAACAGAAACTATTTGGCAAACACTGCCATGGCAAAATTCACTTCTCATAACCGAACAATGGCCAGAAACAATCGACTACAATGAGATTGCCGCAGCTGAATTTGGCCAACTTCAGCAAATTGTGTCTGAAGCGCGCTTTGTGGCTACATCTCTGCCTGGTAACGATCGTTATGACTTCCTTTACTACAAAGATAGCTTAATTGAAGATAACGCCGATCTTATAAAACGTCTTGCCAAACTGGGCAACGTAACAATGATCGATCAAGCCCGCGGCCTAAGGTTAGCCCTTAGTAACCACGATGCCTGGTTAGACGTTCCCGAGGCCACCTTAGAGGAACATAAATCAAATCTCGAGGCCCGTTTAGCAGCCACACATCAAGAAATTCAAACACTTGAAGGCCGACTTTCTAATGAAAGTTACACAAATAAGGCGCCTGCACATTTAGTCGAACAGACAAGAGCTCAACTTAAAGAAAAACAAGCGCTAGTACAACGCTTGTTACATGAACTTGAAATCTTAAAGTAGTTACTCTTTAAACTGATGGCCATAATGACGCAGTGTCATTTGCACCCATAAATGAAAGTTTTTTGTTATTAATGTAACGACGGTCATCATCTCGGGGTGGTTGTATATTAGGAAGACTTGAACGAAAACTATTGTAACGAGGAATAGAAGCTCGCTCTACATGGGTGTGATAATTACTAGAAACACCCTTGTCAGACGCCTCGGCTGAAGCAGCGATCACCGGAGTCGACACGGCTACTGTTGTAGCTTTGTCAATATGCATATCATGAAGCAGTATACCGGCAGCGGTAATGAAAGTGATGAGTATTGGTGTTGGTTTAATAAATGACAGCATGTTTGTTTTTTATTTATGTCTAGATATTACACTAGCATAAGATTGATTGATTGTCAAGTATCTACTATTGGTGATAGCTAGAAGCGAATTTTAGATGCATTATTTGCAAGCGCTTCATGGTCGGGCTCAATGGACATATCTGGCTGGCGTCGAAGTTGTTCCCCGTCACTAAAGGGGATAATGTGAACGTGTGTATGGGGCACCCCGGTTCCTTCTACTAAAATACCAACTTTTGGTACACCCATCACTTCCCGTAAGCGACGACCAACCTTATGAACAGTATCCATGACGGCTTGATAATCATCGGGCGAGAGATCCCATATAAATTCAACTTGGGTTTTAGAAATAACAAGCACGTGGCCTTCGGTAACAGGGTGAATATCTAAAAAAGCGAAAGTTTTATCGTCTTCATAAATTTTATGTGAGGGTATTTCACCTTTGATAATTTTTGTAAAAACTGTGTCTTGCATACAATCCTTCCGTGGCGGAGAGAGAGGGATTCGAACCCTCGAAGGCTTTCACCTTACCGCTTTTCGAGAGCGGCCAGTTCAACCACTCCTGCATCTCTCCAGTTTCTTTATTTTACCTTATTTAGAGCTGGTTTACCCGAGTAAGTAACGTTGTTTTCCATTCTTTAAGGAACCCCTCTCCGGGACAGACCGTAGTGGCTGGGCGACCATCCATCTCACTTGCTTCATTATGCCCAACAACCGCCTGATTTGTTGGGGGTAAGTATGGATAGTGCTTTTTAAGAATAGTAGCAACGGCCTCTAAAGCTTCGTCTGTAGGATTTTTGTTTTCTAGGTCATCATCAATACAGATACCAACACTTCTAACATTGACCGCCCAGTTACTTGCATGCCACCCTATAGCGCTATCGGCTAGAAGACGCTGAATACTTCCATCTTGCTGAACTTTCCAATGGTAACCATAAAATACCTGATTACCATTTTCGTCGAAGTGACCCGAGTAAATAGGTTGATGCTGCTTTTTACTGTTCAAAACCGGCCTGTTTTTATCTCGGTATCTTGGTACATATAGCTGTAAAAGATGTAAGGCATTAAGTTGACTCACAGAAATACCCTCAGCCCGTGATGAATGGTGAATCACTGCCTGGGTTATAGGTTCACGAACGTCATCTTGGTCTTCTAGCTCATCTTGGCCCGGAACCCCTAACCTTACTTCATGCTCGGCTAAAAGTTGTTCAAAAATATCGACAAGTTGTTGCTTTGCATATTGTGCCGCCTCTAAAATACTTCCTTTAAACGCTCCCTGCACCGCACCCACACCTAGAAGGCGAGCTTGACGCATTCTTCCGAAGTCAAGATACCAATCGGGTCTCTCAACCAATTGGCGCGTTCGTTCATATTCAGTGCGAAAAAGTGTATTCATTTGTATTTAGTTAAACGCTAAGGGTAATAAATTTCAACCAGTCACGACTAATTTCGTTATTCTTCGTAAACGCCTTTCAGACCCGTCTTGACTTATTAGCATAAGTATGATAAAGTTTGCTTAAATCTACTTAACACAAAAAATATGACAATAACCACCCAATCCTTTGAAACAGCTCGATATGATAGTGATTTATCACTTGCAAGCAAAGTCAATTATATCGACGAACCAGTAATGAACAAAATCGCTGAAGGTGATATTACAGCACAAGAATTTGGAACCAAACAACCCACCAACCCAAAGGCTAATGATGAAATATTTATGCATTATGCAAGTGCTTTAGCCTTAGGTGACATATTTCCACAAGATAGTACACCATACGTTCAAACTCAACCGGGTGAGACGCAAGATAATTCAAACTCTGAGCCAACACTACCCGCTCCAACTGAGCAGGGCAACACGTATGACGGTTTGGATAGTCACGAAGAGTCAGTAAATACCCACAATCCGTTATTTAATGAAGAGGGTAGTGGAGTTTTCGCAGCTGAAGAGGGAGATCCCGATCAAATGAGCACAAGCTCAGAACGTGATTCTCATAAATTGTTTGGTTCAGAAGATTTATTCTAAGTTTAGTCCTACTACTCTTTGTACTACTGATTAATTACAATACCCCGTCCACCGAAAAACTTTTTAAAATCTTTAAAACTTATTGAAGCGTATTCTTGTGTGTAGGTTTCAAATCCCGAGGGGTTGTAAAGGTAAAGAAGTCGTTTGTCGAGATCGTATCCTAATACCAAAACGAGATGACCACCTTTTTTATTAGGATTATCTGACACGTGTCGGATTTTCGGGCTTACTAAGGCTATGACATATTTGTTAGCTGCTACATTCGTATCAACGATTTACTTTGGATAATCCAAATTTTGCCGCATCAGTGTAGGAAATCTGGCTAAGTCCTTCATGAAGCGACTCGGGTTCAGTCCGAATCTCAGACATCTGTGGTTTAATAACTTTAAAATTCACCCCAAGACCCTTTAATTTTGGCTCCATTGTCTCAGCGTGAGATGAGCCAATCCAAAGAATTGGACGGTTGCTTTTCAAGCCAGCTCGCTCTAAATACGACAAATAAGAACCGATTTTTGCCACCATATACCACTCACGCATAATTGACGTTATAGCAAGGTTAACTTCTATAGCAAGCTGTATGTTTTCATCGTCAACCGCGAGTAATCTTAATTCATCGAGCAAAGTTACGAATTCCAGTAAGTCACGTTCATATTGAGAGCCTTCTCCTGGAACTTCAGGGAGAAGAGCAGGAATGTTAATAGCCTCAATTGCTTCATACTGTTGCTTCTGGTAGCCCGGTTCAAGGTCGTGTATATCCGACACCTTCAATCTACCCGTAACAATATCCCAAAGCTCGTCCTGATGAGTATGTAGTGCGCCAAATCCTTCAAGGTACAAAGAATCTCCCTTATCCAGCACAGAGCGTATTTCGTCTTTGTTCATAACATCATCTTTACCATGATTTTCTGCCAAAATAGTGAGCTCAATATCAGGGTGAGATTTTAAATAATCAATACCAGCTTTAAGGTCGGGTTGATTTTCAATACTACGAGGTGTTTTACCCGCTTCTATTCTTTCACCATTAAAGGGATCGTGAAGCTGTATATATTCACCATCAACCCTTCGCTCAAGGCTCATAGAGTTATTGTGAAGTTCGGCTTGATTCGGTGTAATCATTTTTTTATTTTCTTAATAAATTAAGATCATTCTATCATAATAGTAATTAAAAGTCAATATTAAGTATCTCAAAAACCACTCCATACAGGAGTGGTTTTATTCATAATTTTTTGGTACACCCGACAGGATTCGAACCTATGGCCTTCGGCTCCGCAAGCCGACGCTCTATCCAGCTGAGCTACGGGTGCATAAAACACTCCCTGTTGCTATAAAAACAACAGGAAGTATCTTTGTAACTAGAAGGTTCTTTCGGCCCGAAATATCAGGCGAACAGAGGTTATAGTATCATAGCTAGCGGAAAAAATCTAGCCACCAAGGCTTGTTAAAGACGGAGTTTTCGTACAATTACATCGACAACATCAAGTTTCAGTGTTTCCATAGGAAGCCTTTGACCTAATATGTCGACAATCCGCTCACCAGCATCATCAGGAAAATAAACAGACACGCCAGGTGAGAACCGTTTACGTGGAATGAGCATAATTGAATAGTGCGGACCATCCTGAATGAGACCGAAGGCCTTGAATTCGTCGAAAGTATAAAGACGCTCGCCCACATAGAGGCCCTGTGATGGGCTCAGGGAATAGGTGAGCATACGCGGTGGGCGACGGATATAAATAACGAGTGCAACTGCCATAACAACAACCAGTACCGAGAAGGTCCAAGATTTCAAAAGAAAAACATCAACCGCAATTAAGCCAAGGACAACGAGAGCAAATAAAATAAACCAAATAGGAGTACGATCAAGGTGAATATATTCCTGGGCCGTCCAGGTAATAGGGGGGTCGTTAGGGCTCTCTTCTGGCGGTACCGTGTTGCTGTCGGGCATCGTCGCAACAGGAATAACATTTTCATCGACCAATGATGGATCATCATTTGCTGGTTTCCAATAATTCTGTGGTTCATCGGCCATATATAGAAATTAGTATAGCATGAGCGTTGATAGTGAACTACTTATCAATCAGTGCCTCGACTAATTCGGGAAATTCTTCAGTACCCATTCCTCGTAATGTAAAATGACCATATTCATGAAATTCTTTGTATTTTACATCGTTTATAGATGAGCGAATCGTATCAACAGTCGAATGGACACCCTTACTATCCGTGTCTGAGTTGAAAATCCAAAGTGATTTAGTTCGAGACGCAAGCTCCGGGTCGATAACAAATTTGAAAAAGTCAGTCGTGTCTTCTCGAAATGGGTCAATCCATGGCGCTACTAGTACAACATTTTTAACGACAACATCTCCGTGCTCACTTAGCCACCGTACCAAGAAACCACCGCCGCAGCTATGACCGACAAGATTAGTATCAGGAGTGATATCGAATCGCTCGAATTCTTTCTTCCAAATTTCATATACAGGTTTGAAAGCATGAGGTATCTCTGGTGTTGCAGTAGGTATTTCATTGATCAAAAGTTGCTTTTGTAACCATGGAAGCCAGTGTGAGTTACTCATTGATGGATAGTCAGCACTATAATATTCGTCTTTTCCCGGCATTCCATGGACAATAATTGCGTTCGTCATATCTTAACTATACAAAAAGATGACCATTTAGGTCATCTCTCTGATATGGCGGAGGAGCGGAGATTCGAACTCCGGCTCCAGGTCTCCCCAGACTAACGATTTAGCAAACCGTCCCCTTCAGCCACTTGGGTACTCCTCCGTGTAACTTGAATGATTGTAGCATAAAACGGGGGCGGGGACTAGCGTATCAAGCAGTTATTTGCTATAGTTAGTATATAATTTTATAATAATTTATCCATGAAGTATCTGAAGTCACATATTATTACCGGAGCGCTGGCAGTAGCAACATTTATCACTGTTGGCTTTTCTACTGGTGTATCAGCTCAAAGCGCTGCTCAATCAGGGGCTGAAGCTGCTCGAGGATCGGGTGTGCCAGATACGCTTTTTGGCGGTACTGGTGTCATTACCACTATCACAAATACTCTCTTATTTGTTGTTGGGGCTTTAGCGGTCATAATGATTATCTTCGGTGGTATCCGCTATGCAACTTCCGGCGGTAACTCATCATCCGTTACAGCAGCTAAAAACACTATTCTTTATGCAATCGTAGGGCTTATCGTCGCTTTTCTAGCCTTTGCAGCGGTCAATTGGGTACTTGGTGCTATTACGCCTGGCAGTAGCGCTGGATTTACAAACGTCTAACACTTCAACAAAAAAGCCCCCTAGGGGGCTTTTTTAATAATAACCTGGCGGAGAGGGAGGGATTCGAACCCTCGGTGAGTCTCCCCACGACGGTTTTCAAGACCGTTACCATCAACCACTCGGTCACCTCTCCAGGAAAGTACTTAGGGTATTTTAACAGATTAAAACGGATCAGTCGAGGGGTTGATAGGCAAGAGACGCTACAAAAACCACTGAACCAGAATTAGAAAGTGACTTTGAAGCCGCTAATACTGTAGAACCGGTGGTTATAATATCATCAAGAAGCAATATGGGACCATTAATGTGTTCTGTTAGCATAAAGGCTTGTTTTGCCTGTTCCTGACGCTGAGTGCGGCCGACGGTGTGTTGTGTGGTGTTGGTTTGGCGACTAAGGATGCGTTTAACTGGAATATTTCTCAAGTACGATAAGTGTCGAGCGATTAAATCAATATGGTCATAGCCCCTTTGTCGAATATGCGAAGTCGTAGTTGGGATTGGTACAATCTGTATATTTGGCGGCAATATAGGTAAATATTCATCTAATAGTTGAGCTAGCACCCTTGCAGCCTCTTTTACATTATGGAATTTAAAGCCATCATTAAGTTCACGCAAAACACCCGCACGCTGACTTACGACAAACGCTTGTGCAATAGGGGATTGATGTTGGTCGCAAACGCCCCGTATCTGTGGAGTAGAACACACGATACAGCCTATAAATGGTTCATGAATGATGTCATATTTACAATTATCGCATAGTAAACTACCCACTTTCCCACAGCCAAAACAGGGGTGTGGAGCAATAGTTTGCAACACCCTCTCAATCATTGTATTTTTTACGTTTTTACCACCCATTTAGTTGATTATACCGCACATGCTCGGTATAATACGAAGGACTATTTGTCAAATGAGCCTAGAGAAAAGTGGAGGATATCATGGCCCGGAAACCAAACGAAGATTTGCTCATTGAAGACGAGCTGGCAGCAGCTTTCTTGAGCGATGACGACCTATCGACACCAACCGACACAACCGCACCTGCGAGCGATGATGGTTGGGACGACAGCCAAGAAGAATTCTTGGGTCAACTTGCAGTTGATGTCTACGAAACAGATGAAAAGCTTGTCGTAAAAGCACGCACCGCTGGCGTAAACAAGGAAGACCTTGACGTAAGCATTAGCGACGGCATTCTTACAATTAGCGGTACACTAAGTAGCGGTGACGACACCGACGCCATTAACTGGCACATCCAGGAATGTTACTGGGGCGAATTCAGTCGTACGCTCGCACTACCTGTAAGTGTAAAGGAAGATGAAGTAGAGGCAGTCCTAAAAGACGGTGTTCTTACCGTAAGCTTCAGCAAGATTAAACAAGAACAAGCTAAGAAAATTCAAATTCAATAGTTTGCAATACAATTTAAAACACCCTCGTTATGGGGGTGTTTTAAATTTGTCTAAATTTTAGTACAAACAAAAACCCGCTATTGTAGCGGGTTTTTGAAAGAAAGGCTTTATTACGCCGTTGGTGTAACAGCGCCCAGTACCCAGTTCACGATCGCAAATGCCAAGAAGGCAATAATAAGACCGATGATTGCGTACAGAATGGTGTTTTTGGCAGCTGTAACAGATGCTGAGTTACCGCCAGAGGTAGTGTAGCGAATACCACCCCAAATAAGCATGATCACACAGATCGCACCGATGACGAAGAGGAGAATATTCACAACGGTACGAAAAATAGAATTCTCTCCGTTAAATAAATCTTGACCTGGAACACCATCACCTTGGGCTGCATTAATACCATCCTGGACTGCATTTTGTGCGTTTACAGGGGCTGATATCGCAACTGGCAATGCAAGTGTTGCAAAAGCAAGCACAAAAGCAGCAAAGACAGCTGACAGTTTCTTTTTAATTGATTGGGTCATTTAGTTGTTTCCTTTCTTAATGAAATCTAGGTTAGTTATAGCACATTTTTTACAGTTTGGTAACCCCTTAAAAAATCTTAAGCACCCAATTTATAATTGCATACGCTAAAAATGCTATCACCAACCCAACGATTGAGTAGGTAAGTGTGTTTTTTGCACGGGTAACCTTTGCAGCGTCACCAGCTGAAATAACATACCAAATACCACTTACAACAATCATAATTACAGCAAGAGTACCCACAATAAAGAGTAATGTATTTACAATTGCATCAATAAGATCCATTGAATTATCGTTTCGATTCTCTGATTTACAAATCTCCGTACCGGGGTCTTGGGCACACGCTCCATCTAATGGATTAATAGCATTAACGGTTGCTACTGGCACAAAGGCGGCTGTTCCAATAAAAGCAAACGCCAGTGTTGCAATAAATAATTTAAATCGTTTCATTAAAATCTCCCAAGCACAAAGTTAGTAATAGTGAACGCACACAGGATAATAATTAATCCAACTATTGCATAGGTAAGTACATTCTTAGCTTTTGTAATCCGGCCAGTATCACCGGTCGAGGTTATATACATAATACCCGCAACAACGATAGTGATAATAGTGATAACGCCAGCCAAAAAATAGGTGAGGTTTAAACCGTTTCGAAGTAAATCGTCTTCAGTTCCAGTTGGTATTCCCGACCCACCGGCGCTTATTTTCTGTGCAAATTGAAGTAAAAAGTATTTCATATATTAAATAATACTAAATATTAAGTTAACTAACGCAATTGAACCCATGGCAATAACTAGTCCAATGACAGCATCGAGGATTGTTTTACGAGCTTTTTCGATCTGGCTAGGGTTAGCACCGCCCGTAAGATATAAGAATCCACCGTACAAAATAAAGAATAGAGCAATATATGCAACAATAACTATCGCCATTTCAACAATATTAAGAGCAATCTTTAGTATGTACTTTTGTATTCCATTATCACCAAAGTCATTTGGACCCCTTAAAGAACAGTCGTCATTCGTTAATCCCCTATACCAAGGGGGAATACCTAAAAAGCGGCCGTCACAGCTTGCTGCCGAAACGGTTTGCGGCGAAGACAAGGCCATAACAGGTGAGGCAATAGCGAATATAAATACAGTTGCGGCAAGAATATTTTTAGTAAGATTTTTCATGGGTTAAAGACTCCCCCAGGAACAATAAAGTTAAGCAGTGCATACATGCCACCAAAAGCAATAACGCCAATAACAACATTTGTAAATACGGTTCGTGCTTTTTTAATTTGCTCAGGGCTACCACCCGCAGAAGTATAGAGAATCGAGCCGTACACAAGCCCGCCTAGTGCAGCTACACCAACACCCGCTACGAGAATATTTATGGCGGTTAAAAGAATGCTCCATAAACCTGTATTTACAACACCTTGGTCATCTACATTAACGTTTTTGCACTGAATAATTGCGGTGTCGGCTTCACATCCATTATTACCAGCGCCACTAACTGGGGTTGATGCAAAAGCAGATATAGAAATTGCGCTAAAGAAAACGACGCCCAGAACTATATTTCGCAATGTTTGTTTTATTTTCATAGTTATGTATAGAGTACGAGGTTTTTATTGATATTGCAAGGTGTAATGATTGACTTTATTGTTATAAAGAAGCATAAGCTCTTTACTTTTTAACTTTTTTGTGGTATATTAACATCACATAATCCATTGGATATGTTGAAATTATTTGCATTTAATCAGCTACCCAAAAGTAACTAGAAGGAATTGTAATTCGATAATGAAAGAACCAAGTATTATTGAAACCCACAAACCTAAAACCGATCGTAATGATCAACAACCAAAAACACGCCGGAGGGCAGGCGCTTTTGCCCGAGCTACCGTAGCGGCTGTAGTTGCAGGAGGCTCTATAGCGGGTCTTTCAGCTTGTAGCTCAGAGCCAAACGAGAAACAGGAACAAGAACAAGGTACCGTACAGGTTCTAGCGCCTGAATATAAAGTGGGTGAGGTTATGCTCGAAGCAGACTTAGCGCAATCTCGTCAAAACGTTCTCGAGCTTTGTAACACAGGCGAAGGTGCTGCTGAAGTAAGACAAGAGTGGACAGACTTTGGTTACGAGGAACGTTCTGGAATGGAATGGATTGACGCAGTCAAGTATCTTGGTGACTTTAAGTATATGTCAAACCCTAACGCAATAGTTGATTACGGTTCATATACATATCCTACGGCTGAAGCATTGGCTACGAACTGTCTTGATGCAGCCTTCCTCCTATCACAGTCACCAACCGATGTTGCATATCTAGAAACCGCAGCCCCTCTTCTTGAAAAGTTTCATAATGAAGACGGTTCCGACCCAGTAATTCCTCTTCAGCGAATTTACGATAATATTAAGTTTGGTGAAGAAGCTCCTGTAGCACAAGGATAAGATACATTCGGTCCAAATAAATCACCTCCTCAATTGTAGTAGGGGGTGATTTTTGATATGCTCAGTGTAACCATGAGCGTCTTTACATACAAACATATATCTCTCATCAAGTTTGTACTCCTCATTATTGGATTGGCTTTTACTGGATCATTAGTGTTTTCAAGTTCGGTAGGCGCTACAGCAATGCCAGCAAAGGTTCTGAAAATTATCTCAGACGCTCAATATGCCTCAGGTGACAGAATGGAACAACTGGTTAATGACTTCCATAACGAAATGAACACACAAACCTTTACCGTTTGTACTAATTCAGCAAATTATAAGTCTGGGGCGGTGAATGGTAAAGATGGTGGGGGTTCGTTTGCCTCGTACCTTAAATGGACGAATGATGGGGCTGGAGAATATAGCAATGATTGGATTAACAAAACCAGTCAACTCCTAAGGCTTTTGAATGGAGAAGTTGGTGGTGACATGAGCCTTGAGTATACCGCCGAGGGTAATAATGAAGGCTGGTGTTCTTATATTGTACGCATGGCTACAGAAGCAAAAATACCTATAAGCGCAAAAGCGGTTACTGTTAATAATGATACGGATACAAAATCAGCTGCTGTAAGTGATATAAGTAATAAATGTAGTGCTGAATTTAGCGCAGCAAGTAATGGTGCGGTAGGTTCACCAACAACCATTGCAACATTTCTTAATGAACTATCTACCAATGATTACAGAACAGTCGAGAAGTACGCACTTGCCATTACCGGTCAAAGCTCAGCCTCAACCCAATGTAGTCAGTTGGTTAATGATTTAAAACCGCAAATCGACGCAAAAGTAGCCTCTATATGTGAACAGAATGCGAATGCTACCGGGTGCCCTGGCGGCGAGAATGGCACAGATTCTGGTACGACATCGTGTGGTATTGAGGGTGTCGGTTGGATAGTCTGTCCGGTACTTACTTTCCTTGGTGGTATTGCTGATAATGCGTTCAGTTTCTTATCGACCACATTCTTAGAGACAAAGGCAAGTGTATTGTCTGATGCAAGTATTCGAGCTGCCTGGTCTGCAATACGAAACATTGCTAACGTTGCATTCGTTATTGCATTTCTGATTATTATTTTCTCTCAGCTAACAGGCCAAGGTGTAAGTAACTATGGTGTAAAAAAGTTACTTCCACGTTTAATTATCGCTGCAATTCTTGTAAATGCCTCGTTCTTTATTTGTCAAATCGCCGTAGACATTAGTAACGTACTTGGATATTCGATAAGTGAAATTTTAAACAGCACATATCTTCAAATTCAGGGTGACTTACCACCCGAAGCGAGTGGGGCTAGTAGTAATGGCTTTGGTTGGGCTGTAATTATTACGGCAGTAATTGCCGGTGCTGTCACTCTCGCACTAACTATTACAGTACCCGTACTATTAGCCGCTTTGCTCGCCCTACTTATGATAGTGCTAATACTCGTTGCAAGGACTGCGCTTATAATTCTTCTAACAATTATCGCACCTCTAGCGTTTGTTGCGTTTCTTTTTCCAAACACCGAACAGTGGTTTAAAAAATGGTACAAAATGTTTTTTGCACTACTTATACTATTCCCGGTTATTGCTATTGTATTTAGTGCGTCTAGCTTAGCGGCAAAAGTTATAAACGATGCAGCAAACGGCGATATATTAATGCAGGTCGTAGCGATTGGTGTTGCGACAATACCGCTTTTTGTTGTGCCTGGATTATTAAAGCGCTCTCTAGAAGCTACAGGAACTATTGGAACAAAACTATCCGGTCTTAGTTCTAAACTTGATGGAAGAATTGGCGGAAAGATAAGAGATACTTCAAAGTTTGGTCAATTACAAAAATACAGAGGACAACAGTCACAAATCCGTCGCGCAAAAATACTCGGTGGTCAGGACCCGCGTAGGGGTGGTGGAGCGAACCCGTTAAACTGGGGCGCACGTGCTAGCAAGGCTTTTAATGAGAGTCGTGTAAGTGGTCAATTCGGTACTAGGGCTGCGCAAATGGGTGAGGCTATTGTCCATGAAGAATTTGAAAAACAAGTGAAAGAAGCAGCGGGTACTCAGTCGGGTTTGAGTATGGCTGAAGTTACCGCAATGGCAACAACGGGTAAGGACAGCAACGGACGAAAGCTTACGGAAGCCTCGCGCGCCGCGGCCGTCGATAAGGTTATGACTAGCGGAGGGTTTGGTGATAGAAGAAAGGTTCTCGAAGCTATGGCATCGCAAAAATCAACTACGACCACTCAATTACGAAAACGTGCGGTTGATGCCGCTTACGCGAAGGGTGATTCAAATATCTATGGCGTAAAATTTGGTGATAACATTATCCAATCTGGAGGGGCCATAAACAGTTCGACTCAACTAGCCGATGCTGCCGTTAAAAATGCCCGTGATGGTAGCGTGAGCGCTGAACATCTTTTACATAGCGAAGGTGCAACCGAATACCTTGTCGATGAAGTACTTTCAAGAGGTGACACTACTGCACGGTCTAACCTTGCAAGATCTGCTAACGCGGCAAGAACCGGACAAAACACCAGGTCGAAGGTTACAAAGAATTTCAACGATCAGTTTGGAAGGCTGTAACAAGTAACAGTTTGATATAGTAGTAATAGTTATGGCCACCTATAAAGTACCTCAAGATGTCGAAGCAGATGACAAACTCATCGGGCCGTTTAGTTTTCGCCAATTTATTTATTTGATTATCGTAGCAATGGCCATTGCTTTAGCATGGGGCCTGGCGCAACTTTTTATAGGCCTAGCAATCATTCCTTTACCGATAATACTTTTTTTTGGCGCGTTAGCTTTACCGCTTCGTAAAGATCAGCCAATGGAAATCTACATGGCTGCAATGGTGTCGTTTTATTTAAAGCCTCGGCTTCGTAAATGGGATCCAGAAGGTGTTGAGTCGCTTATTGAAATATCGGCCCCTAAAACAGTTGAGGTGCAGCGCTCTAAAGACCTGTCACAGCTTGAAGCGGCGCAGCGGCTTAGTTACCTGGCAAATATTGTCGACTCTCAGGGGTGGGCTATTCGTGGTGTGTCGGGTTCGGCTGGAACGGCTATAAATAACGATGTGTATCTAGAGGCACAAGGTGCAACCGATGTTTTAGATACTAGTACGTCAGTTGCGCATAGCTTTGACCAAATGATGGCGCAAAGTACCGAACGCATGCGCGATGAGGCAAAGCAGCGAATGATTCAAGCAACACAACCACAACCTGCAACGCAACCACAAGTTGCGGTGCAGCCACAACCCCAGCCAACTCTACAAACACCACCAGTCCAACAAGATACTAATAATGATCCTTTACTTGCACAACTGTCACAGCAAATTGGGGTAGGTCAAGGTCAGCCTCAAAATCAAACACAAGCAGCTCCTCAATTTAACCCATATCCAACCTTTCACCAGTCAGTTATTCAGCCACTTAACGATACAGCCCATCAAGCTCAAACTGATATTAAAGATGGGCCGAAAGCAAAACCTAGTAATACACCTATCCAAAAACAAGCTTCTACTAGCGATTCGGTGGTAAGTGCTGGTATAATAAATCTTGCAAACAACCCCGATTTATCTATCGAGACAATTGCTCACGAGGCGAGTCGATTAAAAAAGAAAGCCGAGCAAGAGTCTGAAGAAGTGATTATTTCACTACGATAACCATTATTGGTTTATAGAAAATCGACTAAAGGAGTGGGATCTAAAGAGGGTATGCCGCCTAATAATTCTCAGTACACACCGCCGGTCAACGGCGTACCTCAACCTGTTCCACAACAGGTTCCTGTTCAGCCAACCTTAGCGCCTATTAGTTCGCAGCAAATACCGTCGAAGCCCACACCCAAGAATACCAACTCTACTCAAAGCACCTTACAATTATCCGAAGTCCGCGATGGAATGGTAATTATGATCGACGGTTCATACCGTACAGTCGTTGCGTGTAAATCTATTAATTTCGACCTTATGAGTGACCGCGAAAGGGAAGGGGTAGAGTATAGTTATCAGAACTTCCTTAACTCACTTAACTTCCCTATACAAATTTTAGTTCGCTCACAGCGTGTTGATATCGGTCCATACATCGATAAGCTTATAACTACACGCCGTTCACAGGATAATATGCTGCTTGGGGTGCTTATGGATGATTATATAAACTTTATCGATGCACTCTCGCAAGAAGCAAATATTATGGAAAAATCTTTTTACATTGTTATTCCTTACTTTCCTAAAGGTGACGCCGCAAATCTAGTAGAGCAGGGGAAAGGCTTCTTTGGTAAACTTTTTGCTAAGCCACAAAGTACTATCACGCATATTGACGCAGCTACTTACCAAAAAGCTAAGGATGAAATGAAAAACCGAATTGATGCGGTGATGGCTGGCTTATTTCAAATTGGTGTTCAAAGTGTACAGCTCGATACGAAATCACTTGGTGAGCTTTTTTACAATTACTACAATCCCGACACCGCTCTTCGCCAGCCACTGAGTAATTTTGAAGATACTGCAACGACGTTTGTTAAAAAAGCACCCGGCCCAGCTCCAAGTGGGAGGGTTCAGTAATGGCTCGCGCAAAATCAGCTGTTGATATAGCCGCCGAGCAACGCGCTCGTGAGCAAGCTGAAGTTGAACAAGCATTTCTTAAGGGTGTTTCAACGCTTCGTGATTTAATTGCACCAAGTAGTATCGAGATACATTCATCGCATTTTAGGCTTGGTACTAAATATGGTCGAACAATTTATGTGTACGGCTATCCTCGGTCTATTTACACGGGTTGGTTAAGTCCGTTAATTAACATCGATGAAGTGCTTGATGTGAGTATGTATATTTACCCGGTCGATAGCCAAGTAGTCCTTAATAACCTTCGTAAAAAGGTAACGCAACTCGAAGCCTCAACCTCAATTAATAACGAAAAGGGGAGGGTGCGTGACCCAGCGCTTGAGGCAGCTATCACCGACGCCGAGGAACTTCGTGACCAAATACAGGTTGGGGCCGAGCGCTTCTTCCGTTTCGGTTTGTATGTCACTCTTTGGGCTGATAGTATGGACGAGCTTAATTTTGTCCAGCAAAAAGTCGAGACAATTTTTGGGCAACAGTTGGTGTTTAGCAAGGTCGCATCTTCACAGCAAGAGCAAGGGCTTAACAGTTCAGTACCACAGATGTCCGACCAACTTCAAATTCGTCGTAACATGAACACTGGCGCCATCAGCACCAGCTTCCCATTCACTAGCGCAGATCTTACTGATAATCAGGGTATTTTGTATGGTATAAATATGCATAATAACGGGTTAGTAATTTTCGATCGCTTTAGGCTTGAGAACGCTAATATGGCAGTCTTCGCCAAGTCTGGTGCGGGTAAATCGTTTACTGTAAAGCTCGAAGCGCTTCGAAGTATGATGCTTGGTACGGAAGTTATTATTATTGACCCCGAGAATGAATACCAAAAATTAGCAGATGCAGTAGGGGGGTCGTATATTCGGTTAAGTCTTAACTCTCAAACACGCATTAATCCGTTCGACCTACCTCGTGTCATTGATACTGAAGAGGCTGATGACGCACTTCGTGCTAACCTCGTAACCCTTCATGGCCTATTCAGGCTCATGCTCGGCGGTACACAAATTGGAGCAAACGGCCAACCGCTTGCCGCACTAAACCCGGTCGAAGAAGCCGACCTCGACCAAGCATTGATCGATACGTATGCGCGCGTTGGTATTACAAGCGACCCACTAACCCATAATTCGCCGCCGCCAACTATTTCTGACCTTTATGACACTTTGCTTCACATGGGGAATAGTGGTCCGTCTTTAGCGCAGCGACTTCGTAAGTACACAACCGGCACATTTGCAGGTATTTTCAGCCAGCAATCAAATATTGATATCAATAATCCAATGGTGGTATTTAATATTCGCGACCTTGAGGATGAGCTTCGCCCGGTCGCTATGTATATCGTCCTAAGCCACATCTGGAATATTACGCGTACAGAACAAAAAAAGCGCATGCTTATTGTTGATGAGGCCTGGCAACTTATGAAGTATGATGATTCAGCCAACTTCTTATTTAGCCTTGCGAAGCGTGCTCGTAAATATTATTTGGGCCTCACGACTATTACTCAAGACGTAGAAGACTTCATGAGTAGTAAGATGGGTCGAGCGATTGTTTCAAACACCTCGATGCAACTTCTTCTTAAACAGTCTTCAAGTGCAGTTGATGTACTTGCAGATGTATTCAAGCTTACCGAAGAAGAGAAAAAGCGTCTCGCTAACTTCCCGATTGGTCAGGGTCTATTCTTTGCAGGTCAAAGCCATGTTCATATTCAAATCCAAGCATCCCCAACCGAACAACAGCTCATTACCACTAACCCCCAAGCTGTTATTCAGCAGGCGGGAACAGGGGTACAAAACGGCGCTTAAGGCGTATAATTGGTCTTAGTTATGCCAAATCCTTCAATAGCTCCCGACAATGATACACAGGATGCAAATAACCGCATCCAAGATGACTATGACCAGAAGTTTAAAGATATTGCCGACAGGGAAGAGCGGGGTGATTTTAATAACACTGTAAACAACTACGACAAAACAGCCGATAGCAAACAAGAGGACGCAAATATAAACAAAGCTCGTCAGGGTGAATCAGAGCCCGGTTTTGTAAATAATTTTACTGGTGGCAATAATAAAAAAACTAAAGTAAATGCCGTTAATCCGTTTAGACGTAAGTCTGTAATTGGAACCATTATAGCCGTTATATTATTTGGTGGTGGTGGGCTTTCCCTTTTTTTCACACCCGGGCTTTTACTTATTCAAATCCAAGCAGCTCTTGTTGATCGGTTTGATACTAGACTTAGTGTGCTTCAAGAGAGTCAATCAAGATTATACGCTAGTAAAATTACAAACAAAGCAACAAGTGGATATTGTGGTTCAAAAGTCACTATTAAATGTAAGTTTAGTACGATGTCCGCAAAAAATGTGGAGCTATTTAAAGCAGCTAAGATAGATGTTATTGGGACTGAAACTATTGGTGGCCGTATAAAACCTGATCATTTTGTTTTCGATGGAAAAGAAATTCCAGTAGAGGGTTTTAACACTGAACTTAATACAAACCCACAATTCCGATCAGCTATTCTAAGGGCGTACAATCCGCGTTTTGCAGCTTTTGCGGATAAAGCCTGGGGGGCTTGGACGAAATACTCAAAAGTATCAAAAGCACCGATTGATTTGGGTGATACAGATGAAGAGAGGGCGAAAGCACTTCAAGATATTTCAAAAAATGGTCGCGAAACACTTAATACTGGTGGACTTGGCGACAATGTTACATGCGATGAAAATGGTAAATGTACTCGTCAAAATCCAGATGGAACTACACAGGAGTTAAGTGATGCAGAAAAGAAACAACTTGAGGACGCTCGCAAGGCAACTGGGGAGTTAGCTGGTGATGTAAGTGAGGATGGTAAAAAGGCACTGACAGCCATAAGTACTGGTAGTCCGTTATCCGTAGCGTCAAAATCAATCGGTATTATTGGTGCAGCCGACACAGCCTGTCAAGCTCGAGCGGCTTTAAGGGGTATTGGCTATGCTGCAAAAACTATTCGCGCCTTACAACTTGCTCGCTATGCGATGGCTTTCGTGAATGTGGGGAGCCAAATCAGAGCGGGCGATGCAAAACCAGAAGACGTTGCCTATTTAGGTGGTATTTTAACAAACGTAGCCTATGATGTTACAAGTGGGTTAAAAAGGAAAGCCGCTATGGACGCCGCCGGAATGAAGTATGCAATGTACGGCGAAACGGGTGGGTTTAAAGGAAGGGCATCGGGCTATCTTACACAGTTTATGGCCGGTGGTGGTGTAACTGGTGATCTTATAATTATTAGTAATACGATAGATAATGCACTTCCTAAAGATAAGGCTCAGGCTACATGCGACATCGTATCAAATGGTTGGGTGCAGCTTGGAAGTACAATTGGAGGGGTAGCACTTCTACTATCTGGTGTGGGAACCGGGCCAAGTATTGCAAAGGCTGTATTTCAAACATCGGCATCAATTGCAGTAAGTGTAGCACTTGCGATATTACCAGACTTACTGAAAGATATTGTCGCGGGTAATACCACCTTAAACCTAGATGCCGAAGGCGCGGGTAACGCTATTGCGTCCGGCTTTGGCACCTCTGCTAGTGGTGTTGCAAGGGCTGGTGGCGGTAGCCTTGTTTCAGTTGAACAGGCTGTTGAAACAGCAAAATACAACAACCAACTTATTGCACAATATGCCGAGCAAGAACGATCAGAAAAAAGCCCCTTTGATGCAACAAGCCGTTATACATTTGTAGGGTCTTTGGTCGGAAGCTTAGCACCAGCTATCTCTTCTAACCCTGCGCAATCAGCTTTTTCATTATTTGGTTCATTAGTACCGAATACTCTTTCTAGTATTATTCCGAAAACAAGTGCTATGAGCGAGGCTGAATTACGTGAGAACTATGAGCTATGTACTGACCCCGATTACAAAGAGCTTGGTATTGCAACAGACCCCTTCTGTAATCCGATCTATACAATTCCGAGTGAGTATTACAGCGATTCAACATCATCATCAACCGCTTCTGGTATTTCTCTCGCCGCTACAAATGGTGGTGATGGTGTCGCGATAGCGAGCGCTATTGATGGAGAATACAACGAAGATACAGGCAGACCCCTTCCTGGAACTAAGTACGAAGAAATTGTTACGAAGTGTATCGAAAATACAGAACCCGTCGATAACACAAGTGGTGTCTGTATTATAAATGCAGATAATGCAAAATACTTTAAATTTTACGCTGCATTGACGGCCGATGATGGTATGGAGGGTAATGTAAATGTTAGTAGTTCGGCTGGTAACACTACTTATTCTGCAGTAGGCCGACCAGAAGGAGCGATTGGATATGGCGATGAGGGTGGCTGGACACTTGCAGACGGTGCTGATTATTCACAATATGAATGCGACCCACTAACACCTCAGTATACTGGTGCACCAGATGGTATTGTGACAACACAAAACCCGTCAGGTGATGGAGCTCGTGCGAAAATTCGTCTTTGTGAACTCACGCCAAATCGTGGTGATACAAATAATGGTTCAAACCTTGTTGCATCAGTTATTTCAACAAACGCTAAGAAATTAATCGACGATGCCCGCAAAGCTAATATTAATATATCGCTTGGTGACGGTATGCGTCTCGACGGTGGTTCAAGTGCATATTTCTCTCAACACGGTGTTGGACTTGCTATGGACCTTGATGTCACACCTGGAACACCGTTTTGTTCAGACGGAGTTCCTAGTTGGTCATCTGGCTGGGGGTCTCGGGCCGGGGCCGAATCTGCCTGTAAAAATATTGGCGGTAAAGAATACGAAGCATATCAATGGCTTCTTGAAAACGCCCCTAAATATGGCTTTTATAATTTCGACCCAGAACCGTGGCACTGGTCAACGAGTGGAATGTAGATGAAACTTAAATATAACTACATAAAAAAAGCGCAATACTGGTTATTTATCGTGGTAGCTGCGTTCTCTTCGTTAACTTTCAGTTCATCTGCAAGTGCTGAAACTAAGGTTTGTGACGTCCCATACTACAGTACAAATGATGTTCTTTTTTATAACGCGTGCGACGATGGCGCGCAGACCTCTTGTACGACGGGCATTGGGACACTTGATTCACCGGCGCCTAATACACTTAGTGGAGAATCTAACCCCGAGAAGGTTTGGAATTACTTTATCGTAAGGGGATTAACGCCCATAGCCGCTGCAGGTGCTATGGGGAATATGGAGCAAGAGTCTAGTTTATTTGACCCTTGGGCGGGGGAGCATAGTAGTACCGGCAATCTTGATAAGGGTAAGTTAAACACGGGGTTTGGTATTATCCAATGGACTAACACGGGTGGTGACACAACTGGTCGACGGTATGGTGTCATGAAATACCTCGAAGATAACGGAGTTAAGCTTGACGCCTCTGACCCTTCACAAAACGATAACGCACTACTTTACGAGCTTAACTATCTTTGGGATGTTGAGTACGGTGAAAAAACCTGGCAAGAACAGGTGAATGCGGAAACAAAAATTGAAGGAGACCCTTCTATCTCATATAACGACGATAATACAGGCAACGGCTCTGCTATGGTTTTCCATAAGCTAGTAGAACGTTCGGGGGATAGTACAAAAGGAAAACAAGAGCGTATTGATAGTGCAAAGGGTTTTCTTGAGCGATTTGGTAATAGTGGTGGAGCGGGAAGTGATTGTTCGATAGGGCAGGGTGGATTGACGCTTCAACAGGCGCAAAAATTAATGACTTATTATAAGGATATCGATACTACAGCCACCAGTTTTGTATCAGATGTCACCTGTGCAGGTGAAACAGCACGTGAGCGTACCCTTGCTAACTGTGTAGCTTTCTCGCAGTATTTCACAAATAAATTTACTTCTTATCAGGGTGTAAGCGGTTCCGGCATAGATATAGTTACCCTTATGGCAGCTGCTAATAGTGGCGGGAAAACAGGTAAGGAGCCCCAGCCGTTTTCTGTTTTTAGTAGAAGTGACGAAAGTACCGAAAAAGGACATACGGGTATTGTACTTGGAATTCACGATGGAAAGGCGGTTCTTGGTGAAGCTTCGTGTGGACTTGGTAATGCTGGGATCCGAGCATATGAGGTACCTCTCGAAAGTATAAAAAATGATCCTCGTAATTTTAATTTCTTCTACCTTGGTAATAAATTAGATTCAAGTAAGCTACGTGATGCGGCGGGGGTCTCTTAATATGAAAAAACGAATCGTTATCGTAAGTTTAATCATACTCGTGTTCGTTGGTATTCCTATTGTTTGGTACTTCGCGACAATAGAACGACCATCAGATAATTCTACGCCTATCAAAAACTTCGATAGTCTTGTTAAAAACCTTCCGGACACTCAAAAAAAGAATATATATTCGGCCCTTGCTATTATCGTAAAGCATAATAATAAAGATGATTCTATCGACATGGATAGGGTTGACGATGCACTTATACGAAAAGATAGTGCTAAGCAGACTGAAGTAAAAGAGGGTACAAACTATGCGGGCTCGTTTATTGTCGACATAAAAAGCCTTCAGCAGTCATATCGTATCAACTACACCTATTCATCTGGTGATTCAAGTGATTTTGATTCGGGCTATCCTATCATTGCCTCTTGTTTAGAAAGAAGTGAACTAATTTATGGGTATTTTGAATGTGAACAGCCAAATGCGCAACTTAGAGAATCTAAGGATGCGTTACTAAAACTTCTTCCATATAAAACATCTTTTTATTTAATAACCGCCATACCATCTACTAATGGCGGTGAAAAGCCAACTATTATCATTCAGGTTATGACAAATTCGAATAGTGAACGTACGCGAGAGGGTTTTGTTTTATATAAAAATGAAGCTATAGACTGGATTAATAAACAGGGTGTTAGTTTGGATGATTATTCTTTACGCTATAGAAACCTTTTAAACCAAGATGTGCTTGAGGATGGTAGTCTTACCCGAGAAGGTGATTAGTTTAAAGCTCAACGTGATGTAAATGCTTCCCCGCATGGCTGGTGGCGGATGTAATAATAATTTGATGACCTTTTAATTGACTTGTAAGAAGTTTTTGGCGGGTTGCATCGAGTTCCGAAAAAACGTCATCAAGTAATATTATTGGCTCTTTACCTGTTAGTTGCTCGATAATAGCAACTTCTAAGAATTTTAAGGCTAACACAATAGTACGCGCCTCACCTCGCGAAGCAATCGATAGGGCGGGGGAGTTATTAATTTGAAATATAACATCATGTCGGTGAGGTCCTACAGAGGTACTTCCCAAATAGCGATCTCTTTCGAGATGGGCGTGAAGTTCGTTGAGTAGTTTTTGTTTTGCATCCCCAACAAACGTGTGTGAGTAGTGGATTGAAACATCGTCTACTGTTCCGGCAATATCACGGTATAATTCAGCTAAGTTTTGGTTAAGCTGTTCAATAAAAGCAATTCGCTGTTCGATAATGTAAGCGCCGTGTTCAGCGAGGGATATATTCCATGCAAATAGCTGATCATCCTGTATATAAGAGCTTTTCAGAAGGTTATTACGCTGTTTCATAGCTCGTTCGTATTTACGAAGCGATTGGCCGTACAGGGGATTGAGCTGGTTTATAAATCGATCAATAAATTGTCGACGGCGGGCGGGGGAGCCGTGAAGTAAACGCAGATCTTCTGGTTCAAATAACACGACCGGGTATTTTTCTTTTAGTGGTATTCGGGCAGTTGTTTTATTGTCTATACTAAACTGTTTACGACTCGTTGTTTTTTCGGGGTCAAATTTAATAATTCGTACTTGCTGGTCATCCAGAGTGGTGTCAATTCGCCACCAAGCACTATTTTTTTGTAACATATCACTATCAGTTCCACGAAAAGAACTACCCTGTAGGCTAATATAGACGGCTTCAAGAAGGCTTGTTTTACCACTTCCGTTCGCTCCTGTAATAATTGTTACTTCTGGCGAAAAATCGATACTATATTCTGTATGCGACCGTATATGTTTTACTTGAAGATTTTTGACCGAAGTCATAATTAACTCTTAAGTGGCATAATCACGTGATAGTAGTTTGTATCTTTTTCGGTTGACTTCAGAATAATAGGTGAAAGCTTACCACTAAAACTAAATGATATTGTAGTTGTATCTACAACACTTAGCGCCTCAGTTAGGTACCTTGAATTAAATGTAACCTGTCCGTCGCCTTGAATATCAGCATCGAGCTCTGAGGTGTTTTCACCAAGCTCTGAAGCGATAGAGTGAAGTGAAACTGTTTTCTTATCACTATCAACCGTCAAAGTAACACTTCCACCGGACTCTCGAGCAAATAAACCAGCTACCTTTGTTACACGCGTAAATTCGGATTTGTCCATTGTTGCGGTAATATCTGATTTTTCGGGTATTAATTGACGATAATCAGGGAAATTACCGTCAATTAATCGGCTTATTACCTCTGCATCATTAATACGAAAACGTACCTGACTTTCGTCAAATAATACATCGATGGTATCACTGTCATCTACGATCGTTCGTAATACTTCCTGGAGGGTTGGTGTTGGAATGATTGCCGCAACCTCGCTTTTGGTTTCTACTAAACGGCGTTCTGATAACCTATACCCATCGGTTGCAGCTAGGTAAATCCATCCGTCGTGTGAATGCCAATACACACCTGTAAGAACCGGCCTTGTTGAATCTGAGCTTGAGGTAATAATTGTTTGTGAAACGGCTTGCTTAAACTCTTCGGTATTTATTGAGTAGCTTACTGAATCATTTTCGTTAATCGTAGGGAGTTCTGGGAAGTCATCGGCAATAACACCGTTAATGATCGAGTGGTACTTTCCGCTGGTTATATGGATATTTTCCCCAACTACCCTCAACTCAATTGAATTCTTAGGGAGGCTTGATACAAATTCAGAAATTAGTCGTGCAGGTACAGTAATGGCACCTGGTTTGATAATTTTTGCACCTATATATTGGGTGGTCGCGATTTCTAAGTTGGTCGCTGCAATAAGAAGGCGATTTCCGTCTGTGCGTAGAAGAATATTACTAAGAATGGGTAATTGTGTTTTTGAACTGGCAACCCTCCCAACAGCTGATAGTGCTTTTGAAAAGTTTTCTTGTGTAATAGTGAGTTCCATTATTATTGAGATTCCTTTCTATTTTTTATTCATCTTCTTAATAATAGGGGGTGTGGAAACTGTGTAGAAGTGGTTAATTAACAGATTGGAAGTGTGTAATTTTTCTGTGTATAGTTGTGGTGCAAAACTGTCTAAAAAACGGGTGAAACTATGTGCTTTTACACCCGGATTGTAGATGACAGCATCTGATAACCACTGGGTTGTGTATGTTTGTACACGGTTTAGGGGGCTATCAACACACAAGCTGTACACATTTTTTACCCAGGCTATATTAGGCATACAAACGCTCCCTAATTGAGTTAACTTGCTCACGAATCATATAATCAAGCTTTATAGCTTTTTCGATCTTTTCAACAGAGTGTATAGCGGTTGTGTGGTCTTTACGTCCTAATTCACCGGCAATTTTTGGAAAACTTAAATGAAGTTCACTGCGCAGTAAGTACATTGCAATTTGCCTGGGTACTACAATGTGCTTATCGCGTTGGCTACCGCAAATCTCCTCAACTTTTAATTGGAAGTGTCGGGCGGTTTTATCAATAATTTGCTTACTTGTTAAATGTTGTGGCCGTGATAAACGAACATTTCCAAGTAAGCCCTCAGCGGTCGACACATCTGGTTCAACATGGTGTAGTTCTGCATAAGCAAGGAGTTGATTAAGCGCACCCTCGAGCTCACGAATATTGGTTTTTATATTATTTGCTAAAAATTCTACCGTTTCGATATTGAGGCTTACCCCAGATAACCCAGCTTTCGCATTAATAATTGCGCAGCGAGTTTCAAAGTCAGGCATTTGAATATCAATACTCATTCCCATTTCAAAACGGCTACGTAAACGTTCCGTAAGGGTGGGGATACTTTTTGGTGGCTTATCGCTCGAGATGATAATCTGCTTATTGTTTTGGTGGAGGAAATTGAAAGTATGGAAGAATTCTTCCTGAGTCTTCTCTTTATTGGCAATAAATTGCATATCATCGACGATTAGTACATCAATGTTGCGATATTTATCTGAAAAACCCTTCTTTTTAAAACGAATATAGTCAAGGAACTCATTTACGAATGTTTCAGAACTAACATAGAGTACCCGGGTATCGGGTGATTCTTTAAGAATTTCGTTACCGATTGCCTGCATAAGGTGTGTCTTACCAAGTCCAACACCCCCATAGAAGTAAATAGGATTATATTTAACACCAGGGTTAGCGGCAACTGCCTGGCTTGCAGAGTAGGCGAGGTCATTACTTGATCCAACAATAAAGTTATCAAATGTATATCGCGGGTTAAGGTTACCGCGAGAGGCAAGAGGGGGTGTGATATGAGAAGTACGGGTTTGAGAAGCAGCCGCAGGACTTGCTAATGAAACCGAGCTATTAATAGACAAGAGGCTTTCTGTTGTAGTCTCACGACTAATACGTGGTTTTTTGTTTGTGGAAGATACGATGTATGTAAGGGTAGCTGGGTGGATTTCGTTTTTAGCAAGCATGTCGCGGATTAATTTGTCATACTTGGTTTGAAGGTTTTTTTGAATGTATATATTAGGAACCTCGAACACCATTTCGTTTCCGTCATAAGATATCGGTTTTGTTTTTGACCAGAAGACAGTGTAATTACCTGAAGATAACGTTAACTCCACCTCACCTAAAATACCCTGCCAAATTCCATGCAAATCAACTTGCATTCTATCCCCTTAGTTACTTTCAATCATTTGCTCCCCCTACTATACGATAGAAATAGAGTTTTCCACAACCATAAATAGGTTAAGTAATGAGGGGATTAAACAAGTCACTTACAAGGATAGAGTTATACACAAGTATAAGCTTACCTCTGTTAAGGTGTGGATAAATATGTCTAAGATGGGGATAAAATTTATATACGAAGGCACTATTTACTAGAAAAGCAAGCGTCCTCGTTGATTTAAAGGGGTGGGTGGGGTATAATAACCAAGATATGCCAAAACGAACGTACCAACCACACACCCGTCACCGTGCTAAAACTCACGGCTTTCGTGCTCGTGTATCCTCAAAGACTGGGCGCCAGGTTTTAAAGCGCCGTCGTCTAAAAGGTCGCGCACGTTTAACGGTCTAAAACATAAATACCCGGAAATATCCGGGTATTTTTAGTTATAATAACAAGTAATGATCTCTAGTCTATTTCGTTTTCATGGCCATAACAGCCTTCGCTATGTTTATAGTAAGGGTAAAGCGGTGCGAACCCAACTTTTTACTGTGAAATATGTTCATAATAGTCATCGCTCAAACCCAAGATTTTCTGTTGTGGTAAGTAAGAAGGTAATTAAGTCGGCGGTCGGAAGAAACCGTATTCGCCGCCGTCTATACGAATATATACGTACTCATATAGAACAGCTCGATGGGGTGTACGATGTTGTTATTATTTGCACATCTTCAGAACTACGAACCCTACCCTATGGTCAAATAATCGAACAACTTGACCAACTATTCACGAAAGCCAATCTGTATAAACAGATTGAAAACTGATATACTATAGTCTAGTTATGAACATCTTTGAATTATTTGTCGTCCAACCTATTTTTAATCTGCTGCTTTTTATTTACAGTATTGTTCCTTTTGCTGATTTTGGTATAGCAATTATTTTATTCACAATTATTGTTCGTTTTGCAATGTGGCCACTTGTTGTGAAGCAGCTCCACCAAGTGAAGGCAATGCGTAAGCTACAGCCAGAGCTTGCCCGTATTAAAAAGGCTACCAAAGGAAATCGACAACTTGAAAGTATGCAAATGCTTGAGTTGTATAAAAAACACGAGGTAAAACCTTTCCGTTCTATCCTTATTCTCCTTATTCAACTTCCTATTTTTATTGCCCTATTCCAGGTTATTCAAATTTTTACAACACACCGTGACGCTATAGAAAAGTTTACGTATGAGTTCATGAAGGGCTTCGATACGGTTAAAGAGCTTATTGCAAACCCCGACAGCTTCAGCCCTCACTTCCTAGGATTTGTTGACCTTACGCGTCATGCAATTTCATCAAACGGACTCGATTGGTTCCTTATACTGCTTGCCGGGATTGCCGCCTATACGCAGTATATTATTTCCAAGCAAACCTCACCTACGACCAGCACGAAACGTTTACGCGACGTACTAGCTGAAGCTGGAGAGGGTAAACAACCAGATCAAGCTGAGTTAAACGCCGTTATGACGAGTAAGATGATTAAGTTCTTACCATTTCTTATGTTCTTCATCATGCTTACGCTTCCTGGTGCGCTCGCGCTTTACTATGTGACCTCAAATATTTTTGCTGCAATTCAACAACATTTCCTTCTTAAGCGAGATGCTAAGGAAATGGACACGCTCGCTGATCAAGAGATTAAAAAGACTGGTAAAAAAGCTACCGCAAAAGCTCGGGCTAAAGAAGCTCGCGAAGCTGAGACGGTTAAACAAAAATCAACTAAAAAAGTTGAACCAAACATTACAAGAATTACGGCAAAAGATACACCGCGTAAGTAAGGGGGTTTTATGAATAAAGAAGAGTCGGTTGAATACGCTAAAAAATACATAGCAGATCTTCTTAGTTTTTTTGGAATCAATGTAACAGTAGAGGCTTTCGTAGAAGATGATGTGATTGAACTTTCAGTACCTTCTACAGATATAAACAGCCTTCTCATTGGTCGCAGTGCCGAAACACTTCGCAGTCTACAATTTCTAGTATCAAACGTATTACGTAATAAAGACGCTGCTTTTAGTAGAGTTAATTTAGATATTGCCGATTATAAAAAACAACGTGCCGACCGTTTAGCTGAAAAAGCCCGTGAATGGATTATTGAGGTTCGTAAAACCGGCGATTCACATGTTGAACACCTTAACGCGGCTGACCGCCGTATTGTGCACCAGGTCGCGTCTGAATACTCAGATGTTCAAACCTTTTCAAGCGGTGAGGGTTTTGATCGAATTATTACGATTACACAAGCTAGCTCTTAGCTTTTAAAACCTGTTCGTAAATTGCGTAAGTTTGTTGAGCCTGCTTTTTCCACGAGTATTTTTTAATTTGTTTATAACCTGCTTTTGCAAGCCGAGTGCGAAGCTTGTCGTCTGATAATATTTGGTCTATTGCCTCGGCCATATCACTTGTATCGGTTGGGTTAAAATAATGAGCGGCTTGGCCGTATACTTCGGGTAAACATGTGGCATTACTGCTTACAACAGGTGTTCCATACCCCATTGCTTCAAGGCCAGGTAAGCCAAACCCCTCCATAAGTGATGGAAATGCGTATGCAGTTGCATGGGTGTAAAGCCAGCTAAGGTGTGAATCATCAACATAATCTGTGTACACAATATTCGTATACTTCTTATCTTTAAAGTAAGCCTCATTTATTAACGCAGATGCGTTTTTCTTTCCAACTAATACAAGCCCAAGATCTGGGTATTTCGCCAAAAGCAGTTGGTGTGCATCGCCAAGTCGTTTGATATTTTTGTAGTCAGACTGCTGGCCAACATACATGATGTATTTTCTGAAAGGTAGTTGGAATTTTCTAGGACTAACGGTCGATACATCGGATGATTCGTATATTGTCGAGACCTTTTCTTCGGGGGTATCCGGAAAAAAATCAAACAGTTCTTTTTTAGTATAATCACTCGTCGTAATAATATGATTATTACTTTTAACCGCCGCTTTGAATACGTACTTACCAATTTTTTGTTTGGCATGATAGACAAGCCAATTTTTATCTGAATTATACGTCTTAAGAAGTGTGAAGTCGTGAAAAGTAGATACCTTTTTGCCTTTGTAACCTAATGGTTGCTGTGGCATACAAAAATGCACAAGGTCGGCGTTAAGCTTTTTTAGATAACGGTTAAAACCAAGCTGTTCACCAAATGAATAGTTGTCGTAGTTTACGGTGCGAACTGTGAAATTAGCGTTTCGGGGTTTCCAAAAATCCTTATCTTTCTCGGGCACGATAATAGAGTATTCATTCTTCGTATCAATATCCTGTAGGTATGTAACAAGGCGCTCCACATAGCGACCCGTCGTTGAATTAATAATACGAGCATCGATCGCTATATGTGCCATAAACTACTGTTCTTCAGGAGATTTTTTGAATACGAGGCGGGAATAAAGTAGATAGTTCCAGATAAGAGAGGCAACCGTAGCGATAAGTTTTCCAATAAGTAGGTTAATTGCGTCATCCGCGATATAAGCACTGGTTAGTAAATCGCTTAACCAAATAACGATTGGTTGAATCACCCAAAGACCCGTAATAGTTACGGCAATAAATAACACAAATTGTTTTTTCGCGTTGCCCGATTTGTTTTTGAAAGTAAACTGCTTATTAACAAAAAAACTAACAATCATTGAAATGGTAGTCGATATGTAGTTGGCGATAAATTTATTAATGCCGAGGCTTGTAAAAAGGAAAAGTAGCCCGAAGTCGAGGGCGGTAAGACCCCCACCTACAAATAAAAACCTAATTTTTTCGCCGTGTTTTTTTAGGAGCTGTTCCATTATGATATTCCTCAATTAAATAAAGCGGCCGTTGCTTTGTTTCATTAAAAATACGGCCAACGTACTCGCCAATTATACCAAGAGAAAGAAGTTGTACACCACCTAAAAACAATATAACAGCCATCATTGACGGATAACCCGCTATATCTGAGCCAAAAAACACTGTACGGATGACTAAAACGACTAAATATATAAAGGCTAAAGAAGATATAACCGCCCCAGTATAGGTGGAAACGCGAAGTGGTGCGGTGGTGAAAGAAGTAATACCATCGATCGCAAGATTAATAAGCTTTACATAATTCCACTTTGTTTCACCAGCTGCACGTGGGTCACGGTTATAAAGAATTTCTTTTTTATAAAAGCCAACCCAACTAAAAATAGCCTTAGCATTACGCTGCGTATCACGAAACTGGCGGATAGCCTCGACGACACGATAGTCAAGAAGGCGAAAATCACCAGTATCTTCCTGAATAGGAACATGCGTCACTTTCTGAAGAGTCTTGTAATACTGTTTTGAAGTAAATTTCTTAAACCAACTCTCGCCATCGCGTGATTGACGCTTAGCATACACATCATCGTAACCCTCTTCCCAAAATTTAATCATTTCAGGAATTAGTTCGGGTGGGTCTTGAAGATCGGCATCTATAATTACTGTTGCGTCGCCTTGAACGTGGTCTAAACCAGCAATCATAGCGATTTCCTTACCAAAGTTACGCGACAAGTTAATATAACTTATTCGTTGATCTTTTTTGGCGTAATCTTTAATAATCCCCAGTGTATTATCTTTACTACCGTCATTAATAAACAAAAATTCAAAATTGTAATTTTTAGTATTGTTTGCAAGGTTAGCTAAGCGAACCAAGAGTTTATCAAGGACAGGCTCTTCATTATAGGCAGGAATGAGAATAGAGATTAATTTCATTGAGGCTTATTATAACAACTATTGGTTTATTCGCCAGTAATCCTGGTAAAGAATTGACGGAATTTGCGCATACCTGTTTGTTCGGGGGGAATATCGTGATATAAAATTGAATCTATATAAGCGCTTGAGACCTTTTTATTACGCTGAATTGCAAATCGAAGCCAAAGTGCTGATACCCAAAAATACCAAATACTTGCGAGCCAACCTTTAAGTGCGGGCCAGCCGCTTCTATTTTTAACTGCATTTCCAAAAATAAGCGTATAAACTAAAAGGAATCGTGCACCGATAGGTACAAGAAGTTCAAGGGGAACATTTTTCCAAAATAGAAGAGGTAAGTTTTTAAAGGTTTGATAAACAGTAAAGCCGGGGATTTTACTACTCGTTGCGCCTTGCTTATGGTAAGCAATTGCGTCTTTTGTGTAAAAAACCTTAAAGCCGGCAAGTTGTGCACGAAAACTAATATCAACATCTTCGTAGTAGGCAAAAAAAGTTTCGTCAAAAAGACCGATGGTTTTTAACATAGTAATGCTGTAAAGTGAAGCACCGCCAGACGCCCCAAATACATAGCCCGATTCGGGGATAGTATCGCTTGATGACCCCCTATATCTAGGAGAAGGAACCCCCCAGGTTGTATAAAAATCACCCGTAGTATCAATTGTTTTACCGTCACGATGTAAGAGAAGACCCGTGACAATACCGATATCTCCTTTTAAGTGAGGCACTAACTTTTTTAACCAGTCTTCATTAGCAATTGCGTCATTATTAAACAAGGCTACCGCGTCAAAACCGTTTTTTATTGCATATTTAATACCCGTATTTACACCACCATCAAAACCAAGATTCTTGGAATTCTTAAGCACCACAAGGTTAGAGTGGGCCTTTTCAAACGGCTTTAGTTGAGCAAGTGAATCGTCAACCGACCCATTATCAACTACAGCTACTTGAAAGTCTTTATAAGTTTGTTGGAAAAGCGAATCAAGACACTCTTTTGTATCTTCAATTCCATTCCAATTTAAAACAACTACAAGAACGCTAGTCATAACACTTCATCTATCTTATAATTAATCGTGAACTTATGAAACTCTCTAACATCTTTAGTAGGCGAAATCGTGTGCTTTTGCGCGAACTTGTTATTACGGACTTTAAACTGCGCTATCAGGGTTCGGTGCTTGGTTACGCGTGGTCGCTTTTAAAACCCCTTCTTCTTTTCGCTATTTTGTACGTTGTTTTCGTTCATTTCTTGCGTTTTGGCTCGGATATTGAACACTTTCCGGTATACCTATTATTAGGTATTGTCTTATGGACATTCTTTACTGAAGCGGCAAACCAAGGTATGCAAGCGATTGTTGCAAGGGGTGATGTTATACGGAAGATTAACTTTCCTAAGTATATTATCGTTATCTCGGCAACATTATCGGCCCTTATTAACCTATTACTTAACCTGGTAATTGTAGTACTTTTCGCGTTACTTAGCGGTGTAGATATTCGTTTTACCGCATTACTATTACCGCTTAATATTATTGAACTGTATATATTTGCACTTGCAATTGCCTTTGCCCTAGGGGCACTTTATGTAAAATATCGAGACATCTCGCATATATGGGAGGTGTTTTTACAAGGTGCTTTTTATGCTACGCCAATTTTGTATCCAATTAGTTTAGTAGCTGAAGAAAGTGTTATAGCAAGTAAATTATTGATTATACTTAACCCGGTTGCCCAGGTTATTCAAGATGCTCGTTATAACCTTATTTCACATTCAACACTGACAGTATGGAATTATATAAGCCACGGGTTAATTCAGGCTATTCCACTTCTGATTGTGGCTGTCTCTATTGCTATAGCAATTTGGTATTTTAAAAGAAGCCAAAAATACTTTGCGGAGAATGTGTAATGAATAATAAACCCACAGCTATTCTTGTTAAAGATATTTATAAATCATTTAAGCTTCCACACGAGCGACACACTAATATCAAACAGGTTTTCATAGCCCTACTGAGGGCGAAGCGTGATAAGAAATTTGAAACACAAAAGGTGTTACACGATATTTCCTTTGAAATTAAAGAGGGTGACTTCTTTGGTATTGTTGGGCGTAATGGTTCTGGAAAAAGTACCCTTTTAAAGCTATTAGCGGGCATCTACTCACCGGATAAAGGTCTTATTCAAGTGAATGGGTCACTCACACCATTTATTGAGCTTGGTATTGGTTTTAACCCGGAACTTACAGGAAGAGAAAACGTCTTTCTTAACGGTGCACTACTTGGGTTCAGCCGTAAAGACATGATAGCGATGTACGACGATATTGTTTCGTTTGCGGAGCTTGAAAACTTCATGGACCAAAAGCTTAAAAATTATTCTTCCGGTATGCAGGTTCGGCTTGCTTTTTCAATTGCTATTCGTGCTAAGGGTGATATTCTTCTGATAGATGAGGTTCTTGCTGTGGGTGACGCAGCTTTTCAACAGAAGTGTTTTGATTACTTCGATGAGCTAAAGAAAAATAAAAAGACTGTCATTCTTGTTACACACGATATGTCAGCGGTTTTACGTTTTTGCACGAAGGCTCTCCTTATTGATAAGGGAAATATTTTACATATTGGTAAGCCTGAAACTGTTGCAAGTAAGTACACAGCCCTTAATAGCCCGAAAGAGCCAGAAGCTGTCGATGAAGATACTGCAGGGGGTGATAATCCTAAGGATGAAGATTTCACTATTGTTGTTAAAAATAAAAACGAAAAACCGTCGACCTTATTTACAATGGGTGAAAAAGTAACCTTTGAAATTGAATGGGCAAAGACCTCTGTGAGAAATATAGGTGTAGCGATTATAGGGAGCTCTGGCGAGTACTTGTATGCGACAAATACTGACGTCGATAACTTTAATATTGTAGGCCAATCTGTGCAGTACACACTGAAGCTTGATTTAGCTCCTGGAAAATACCACGTAATGGTTGGACTATTTGGTATAAGTCACATGGAGCAGATTCGTATTATTGATGAAGCCGCAAAATTTACAATTAAGTCGACAGATGCAGCCCAAACATGGGAGGGTCTCGTTAAACTCGAGAGTAAGTGGACGTAGATGTCCCAATATAAGAACAAATATATTGCAACTGATGTAAACACCTCATGGTCTATTGCAGAGCAGTATATTGAAGGTGGAAGTACTGTTCTAGAAATAGGTGCTAGTAATGGTAACTTTTCAGCTGCAATGATCGAGAATAAGTCTGTGACAGCTCATGTAGTCGAGCCAGATAAAGGTGATGCGCAGCGCGCTAGTAAAAAAATACAAGTTGTTATTAATGATACATTGGAGAACGCGCTAGTTTCATTAAAGAAACATACCTACGATCATATTGTATTTCTTGATGTTATCGAGCATTTCGCCGACCCCGTTAAAGCTTTAAAGGATGTAAAAAAACTTCTTAAAAAAGGTGGGTCTATTATTTTTTCCGTGCCAAATATGGCCCATATGTCAGTAAGGCTCATGCTTTTATCGGGCACCTTTACCTATGCTAAAACGGGCTTACTTGACACTACACACCTTCACTTTTATACACACGAAGAGCTAGCAAGGGTCTTCACTGAAGCGGGATATCAAATTGAGGACCTAAACGGAGTAGTAGAAGTTATAGAGGATCGGGTAATTTATAATGAGCTTAAAAAAATAGGTATCCCAACTTCAAGAGCTTTTATCCGAACTTTAAAAGGCAATAATGGCACTATCTACCAATTTGTTGGGAAGGCGACAGTAGCTTCTGGTGATACCCCTGTTGTGATACCTGAATGTAGCCCGGATATTAATGAGCTAAGAAAAGATTATTATCAAGTTGAAAATCAACGCTTATGGGATCAGCTTGCTGAAAAAGATAAAATTATTAACGACTTACGTAATAGTTAACGAAGTTTAACGCTTCCTTCTGGATAATCAAAGAAGTGTGAAAGGCGGGTTATTTCTTGTGAAGGAAAGCCTGCATAAATGAGAAGTGACTCGTCAACAACAATAGGGTCAATCGTAGCGGTTCCGGATGTCTTCAGTTGAGTATCAACAGACTGGATTAACTGAATTTTTACACGATGAAAACGACGCATTTCTACGAGCTGGTTTGTTAGTATCGGTCCAGATAGAACGAGAAGTCCAACAAAAAGAATATAGGCCGTAGTAATGGTGGTGCGCGAAACGAGCCAGAGACCACTTACAATCGGTATCAAGAGAACTATTGCTGAAAAGAAAAGGGCACGATCTGTATAGTATGGTGCGCAGAGAAGAATAAACACAGATGCAACCGATACTCCGTAAGCAAACAGGCTAATGACAAGGTGTTTTTTTCGGTTGGTAATGGGGATGATAAACAGAAGTGGAAGTGCGATGACGACCGAGGGGATGAGCAGGACAATGTAATCAGCCATTACGGGTGAGAAGTTTGTCATAATGTTTTGTATTGTCGATGTATTACCATTTAGGCTACTGTAAAATGCTATACGATGTTGGGTGCTTGGTCCAAACAACAACAGACACAACCCAATAAGAAGGCTAATTGTAGATAAGGCAAATGTAAGATTAAGCCTTTTACGCCGTATCCATAAGGTAATAACAAAAAAGCCAAACAGGGCAAACATAACTGGCGCTACATTCTCGTTTGAGTGGCCAATTACAACCCCAGCAACGATATAAAAACCCGCCAGCCAACGATTCTTTATAGTTTGGTTATTCACGATATATTTAATAAGAGGGATGGTATATAGAAGTGATAAAAGTGCTGGGTAGAAATAATTTGCAGCCCCTGTCCGCCAAAAGAACACCTCGTTTGGCTTTGGGAGGTAAAACACCGCAGCAAGAAATAGAAGGGTAAGTAGAAATCCCCAAATGATATAGTCGGATTTTTTACTAGCCGTAAGAAGCTTACCTAAGTAAATAATAACCAATAGAAAGCTAAAAATAGCAACGCCATTGAAAATGTTGTAAACAGGCGGTGGAAGTGTACTAAATAAAATAGACAATACATCACCAATACGTGCATTCCAACCCATATATTGGGTGATACAACGTTGAATAACATCGACAAACGATTGTCCATAATTATATAAGTCAAAATCCTCATCAATAAGTGGCACGAAATAACTTAATAAAACCAAATAAGTTAATATACTAGCGGCTACTGCTACGACAATGACTTTTAGTGAAAAAATTTGTTTTAAGAAGCCCATTAATAGATAGAATACCACAAAAAGTACACCTCTAATATGGTACGATAGAGAAAGACTAATGGAGCCAGGAAATGATTGAAACAGAACGCTATATCTTAAATATTGATGCCCCGACACAGCGTAGACAGGCTTCTCGACAGGTCGAACTTCAGGGGTGGTTGGTTTTAAAAAGTAAGGCAAAAAAACCAGCATTAAGGCTTCGCCAAGGTGATATATTTACTGATGTTTCTTACGGTCTTCCTCGACATGATGTTGCGGTTGCTTTTTCAAATATAGACGGTGCACTGACTGAAAATAGCGGCTTCGAGCAAGAGTTTGAATGTGTGAGTGAAAAGGTTAGCCTTGAGCTTAATACGGGTGATGGTTTTAAAGAAATCCATACGTTTAATTTTGAAATAGCTTCTCCTTATCGTCAGTTCAACCCACAACTTGCGACGACTTGGATGGATCATAAAAACCTTCTTGAGACAAAAAGTTTCTACAATTTTGAGCCATTACGGTATACCAAGCCAGGTAAAACCAAAAAAAATAAAGCCGTCGCCTTCTATTTGCCACAGTACCACCCCATTGAGGAAAATGATATTAGCTGGGGTAAGGGGTTTACTGAATGGACTAATGTTGCGGCGGCTTCGGCGCGTTTCTCGGGTCACCACCAGCCATTTTTGCCTGGTGATTTAGGCTATTACGATCTTCGGCTCGAAGAAAATATCAAGGCACAGTTTGATATGGCTAAAAATCACAACATCTATGGTTTCTGCCTGTATTATTACTGGTTTAGTGGTAAGAAAGTTCTCGATTTACCACTGAACACGATTATAAAGCATCCTGAATGGGACTTTAACTATATGATTTGTTGGGCTAATGAAAACTGGACAAAACGTTGGGATGGCCGTGATAAGGATGTTATTTTCGAGCAGAAATATCGAGAAGAGGATCCACTTGAGTTTATTAAAGACGTCGAGTCGGTTTTACTTGACCCACGTTACATTCGAGTAAATAATAAGCCGGTTTTAGCGGTGTATCGCTGTGAACACTTAGATAACGCAAAGCGATATGCTACAGTATGGCGTGAATACTTCAAGAAAAAACATGGTCTTGAACTAGAGCTTGTTTCTGTAATGAGTTTTGAGGGCGAAAACCCTGAAGAGTATGGGTTCGATGCGGGACTCGATTTTGCACCATCTTCAATTCTTCGTTCAAACGACGATGACCTTAAAGTAACTGTATCGGTGAAAGATAAACTCATCGATCCATACTTTGATGGAATTGTGTTTGACTACCGATCGGCCGTCAAAACGATTATTGGGGGCGCTCAACTTAACGAAGGCATTTCAGCACGAATTTACCCGTGTGTTATGCCAAGCTGGGATAATGATGCGCGTAAAAAAGGCCACGGCTCATACGTGTTTTATAATGAATCCCCAACACTCTACAAAAAGTGGCTTCAGCATGCATTTGCTCGTACAACCAAAGAAACACCTTTCGTATTTGTAAACGCATGGAATGAGTGGGCTGAAGGGACAGTCTTAGAGCCAACCCGTCATTACGGCTATGCACTTTTGAATCGTACCCGCGAAGCAATCGATGAAATTGAAGGTAAAAAACGGTCTGAAAAATCTCGATATGCCTCAATCTTCATTGATACAGATGCCCAGTTAAAAGAGTTACGGGCGGCAGTAAAAGTATTACTGGCTGCACAGTTTACCGTCTCGATTAGTGTATCTACTCAGGACTTTTCTACGGTAGGTATGCTAAAAGATACCTACGGTGATACGGTTGAGGTCGTGGCGGTTCCAGAGCGTGGAGGGGATATTCTTCCATTTGTCGAAGATGTAAAAAAGGTCGATCTTACAGCTTATGATGTTGTTGTAAAACTTGGCTTTGTTGCGAATAGGAAAACTCCTAATAACCTCTTGAAAGATGTTCGTACACTTGAACGTAATATTACGAAGGCTCAAAAAGATAATACGATTGTGTTCGCTGGTAAGCCTACGGCTTCTGGAAATAATAGCGCTATTCTATCTTTTATCGCCGCCACTAGTTACATTCAAAATTTAGTTGATCAAAACATTCTTCCCGAGGATTTTTCGGTTAAATCAGAAACAGAGTTTACTCAAGGTGTTATTGATGTATTACCCGGTTCGTTTATAAGAAGTATTTCCAAAGGTGTCTACCAAGTAGTGCCTACGAAGCACTACAAAACTGTCGAGCTGGAGGTTGCTGAGTGAAAAAGCTAATCAAAGATGTAATGAAGGTTGTTTTATTTAAGACAGTAGCTGTCTCTAAGAAGGTTGTCTCACGTTCCCCGCGACTTAAACGTATAGCCCTTACAATAGCCGCTAAAACACTACCGCTTCATCAAAAAGACCCCTACCACCACTGGCTTGATAAAAACTTTCCTGATTTTATTGAAATCTCAAAACTCAATAAACTGAACGATGCCTTACACTATCGACCATTAATTTCTGTGGTGGTGCCAACTTACAACACTAAGCCTGAATTTTTACGTGATTGTATTGAGTCAGTGCAGGCTCAGGTGTACCAAAACTGGGAACTCTGTATTGTTGATGATGCATCGCCAAACGCAGAGGTGCGACGGATTATTAAAAAGTATGCTGCAAGTGATGATAGGATTAAATTTAAGGCACTTAAATCGAACAAGCACATTGCGGGCGCAACAAACGAAGCTGTTGCCATGGCAAAAGGCGAATTTATCGGTTTATTTGACCATGACGACATGCTGTGGCCAAACGCATTGCTAGAGGTTGTAGGAGCTCTTAATAAGGACAAAAAACTCGATTTTCTTTACAGTGATGAAGATAAAATTAGTGAAAGTCGTTACGAGCATTTCAGCCCATTCTTTAAACCCGATTGGAACCCTGATTTTTTACATAGCGTAAACTACATTACACATTTTGCAGTTGTTCGAACAACACTTCTTAACTCACTTGGTGGGTTGCAGGCAGAGTATAATGGTGCACAGGACTGGGATCTGTTTTTACGGGTTACCAGTGCAACAAAACGTATTTATCATATTCCGAAAGTGCTTTATAGCTGGCGTGTACACGATCTTTCTACGGCAAAATCTACAGACGCGAAGCCTTATGTGATTCATGCACAACATAAAGCCCTGAAGGATGATTTAACACGAAAAGGCTATCCAAACGCAATTGTTGAACGTGACGAGGTACATACTGGTTATTGGAAGGTGACATACCCGATTGTCGGTGACCCATTAGTTTCAATCGTTATTCCTACGAAAAACCAGCATAAAATCGTTAAACGTTGTATTGATTCAATTATAGAAAAGACAACGTATACGAATTATGAAATCATTCTTGTTGATACAGGTTCGACGGAAGCAAATGTTCGTTCTTGGTATAAAGCTATTACGGCTCAACACAATAATATCAAGGTTGTAGACTGGCCAGAGCAGCCATTTAGTTACGCGCGAAGTTGTAATGAAGGTGCACGCAATACAAAGGGCGATATTCTTATCATGCTTAATAACGACACTGAAGTTATCACACCTCAGTGGATTGAATTACTAAGTGGAGATGCTCAGCGATCTGAAGTTGGTGCGGTAAGTTGCCTACTCTTTTTTCCTGATGGGCATCACATTCAACACGCCGGAGTAGGGGTTGGGCTTGGTGGCGTGGCGGCAAATTCGTTTTCGATGATGACACTACAGCATGCCATGAGTCAGACGCAACACCTCATGATTAATACACGCCATAACATGACCGCCGTAACTGCAGCTTGTTTAGCTATTAGAAAAAATGTTTTTGACGAAATTGGCGGTTTTGATGAAGAGTTCAGGGTCACTTATAATGATGTTGATCTTTGTCTTCGCTTATATGAGGCGGGGTACCAAAATCTCTATACCCCCCACGTTCGCCTGCTTCACCATGAATCAATTAGTGTTGGCCTACCCGAGGAGATTGCAAAGCGCGATACAACCGAATTCAATGCCGCTAAAGATATGTTTCGGACTCGCTGGAAGAAGTATATTGACAACGATCCTAACCTCAACCCAAACCTATCTAAGGACAATGCGTTGTATGAACTACCCTCTCCAAATTAGAAATTAGTGTTAGCTAGCCGGTTGATACCAAGCTATGCCCTCATCGAGGAATAAGCCGCGTGATACCCAGAAATTTTTTTCGTTTTGGTCTGCCGTGTACAGATGTTCATAAGTTGAGGGTGAATAAATACGGTAGACAGGTGTGCCTGAAACAGCACCGTACCAGGCTATACCTTCGTACTGCCAATTACCTGAAGATCTAAGAACCGAAACCTCATTTTGATCGTTTGAGTATAGATGACGCTTAACAACTGGGGAATACAGGCGATATACCGGTGTATTAGTTGCGTTAGTGGGTACACGCATAGATACACCTTCGTAGCTGTAGCCTTCACGAATCATACGATCACGTTCCGATAGGTCTTTCGTCCAGAAGTGCGTGTTACCAGGCATACCACCAAAACGGTAGACGAGACTTTGCCCGGCGGGGGCAGCTACCTCTTGCCTATACGAGCTAAGCGATGCGAAGGATGGACCTTCGATGGTATATCCACGATTTACATAGCTTGCAAGATCTGACCCTGAAGCCCAGGCATGACGACCAGAAGCAGTATCATACAGGCGATAGGTATCATATCCACTATTAGAACTGGCTGGGTCTGCGTAAAATAGAATACCCCTTGGTGTAAAGGTGCTACTTAAGGCTTGGTACTCAGACTGACTTGTTGTAAGGAAGGTGGAGCCATCAGATTTCTCGAGATTATACACAGGAATATTACCACTCGCAGGCGAGTTAGCGGTGCGTGCTAAATATTGCTTTCCTAGGAAAGCGTATCCTTTGCCATTCACCCAGCTAATAATCGTATCGTAGTCGGGGGTAATTAGCTCAGCCCCAGTTATGTTATTTTGAGCTTTCCATACACATACGATGGAGGTGTTGGTTGATTCGCTACAGCCCGGTATTGTAATTTGTTGAGTAGAACCAAACCAAGAGGTGAAGTAACGGTAGAAGTTTAAGTTTCCATAGGCTCCACAATTGACCGTTTGACCCATTGCTGCACTTAACGCGGCGTCGTTTGGTTGGTATGGAGTATAGTTGTAAAGCGCTTGAGTGGCTCGGTTTTGAATATTGACAATCGAGCCACCACAGGCTGCATTTGGGTTATATTGTATGTAATTATTTCCAAGTTCGTAAGGCGTGTACCATGTTGGTGAGTCGTTTAAAATTGCACGAAACATCTTCGCCGACCAGTTAAGTTGATTAACCAGCCCGTAGTACTGAGAATCACACGCCGCTGTGTCGGGGCAGGCGTACCCTGTTGCAGCACGGTACTGGATACTTACTGGCCAAGTATCAGTGACAAGACCTTGTTCTTTTTGTAAAAGAACAATCAGAACCTGGGGGTTGATAGAGTACTGTTTAGCTATATCATAAATAAGTTGTGCACTAGTTCGGCCGTCAGAAGCCCGATATTCTTTAAGACATGTAAAAGTACTCTCGCCATAGCGTGCCTGCGCCCACTGAGCGCGAGTCCCACCACCATACTCAGACGGCTGACTTCCATAATTGTCACAAACGGGTACTTTGCTATTGAGAAATGATTGAATTTGATCTGCAGACATCGATGAACTGTTTGCAAAGACAGCATCATCAATAATACGACCAGCATTAAAGCCCGATATGGCACTCGTCGTCGAACTGAATAAACCTACAAACAGACTTGCAACTAACAAACCTACAAAAAAGTATAGGCTGCCTTGTTTGAGTGTTAAATTGAAATTGGTTGCGCCCATGTGCCACTACCCTTTACGGTGTCGTTTTCAAAGGTTACCTCTACTGTCCAGTTACCACTTGAAAGCGATGAAAGGGGCACTACAAAGGTCTGACAGGCGCTAGAGCTTGATAGTGGTTGGATTGGGCTTGTTGTTGTGAAGGTTCCTGATGGTCCAGTAAGTATAAGCGTACAAGTTCCAGAACTTGTAACGTACTGTACGGCAGCGCGTACTTCTAGATTACTAGAGGTCTTGTTTGCAGCCACAACAATAACACCAACCGAAGACTTGCCGCCATTATCTGATGGAGTAACGGTCGGCTGATCACTTCCGGATGTGTCTTTACTGCCATCAACCGTAGAGGCTTTTGCGTTATCTCCGGCGTCCTGTGCTTCCTTTGTTGGGTTTGAATAATCGATAGCATTAGGATCTGGCTCGGCAAACGGTCCAACCCCAGCTACATAAGCAAAACAGGTTAATCCTATTATTACTACAAGAATAACTGCCGAAATAATGGCGATAAAAGTGGAAGTTTTTTTGTTTTTTTGTTTGATCTGTATCATTTGCTACTATACTATTGATATTAAGCTAATGCGATAATTATAGCAGCATACACCCCAAGCGTAAACAGTTTACACTATATGACAACACTTTTTGACCGAATTAAATTTCTCTCTCAACCATCTTTAAGTTCAAAAAAAGTTTACAGCATTTTACTTATTGTTGCAGCACTTTTTGTTTACCCGATTATCAATGCCAACCTTGACTATATCGACGATAATGCACGTAGGGTTGATGGTTCATTTGGATGGTATGAGCTGGGAAGGGTGGCTACAGAGGGTTTAATTCGCATTTTTACTTTCAGTACGTCAACGTTTCTTAGTAATCCCGGGCAGCTTTTACAAATTCTGTCTATTCCCGTATTAGCCGCAGCGGGCTTGTATTTCTTAAAAGCGGTCATGCGGGGAAGCTATTTATCTTGGAACTCAATACTTGTAGGCGCCCTCGTTGTCGCCAATCCTTTTCTTGTTGCAAATATCGTTTTTCGTTACGACAGCCTTAGTATGGTTACTGCTTATTTCTTGGCAATATTTGCAGGTTACCTTGTTGTGAACGGTGCGCGTACACCACATTATTTATTAGGGACTCTTCTACTTTTTATTACGATGTTACTATATCAGCCGATGGTGCTGATGTTTCTCTTGGTTATAATTTGTTCGTACGTGTATATATACCTAAGTGAGGCTAAGAGGCGAGACGTTGCATTAGTCGCTAATAAAATTTTCCTACCATTAGGGGTTTTTATGGCTGGGGTCGTTGTGTACTTTGCATTCACATCTGTAATGCATTTCTCTAACTTGGGTACGAGCGATAGGGGTGGTTTAGTTGCATTTAATCGTACCGGGTTACTTCTGGTTGTTGATAATTTGAAGAATGGTATTAAGGTAAGCGGCCTATTTCTCTATCCCGATCTTATAAAATTAAGCGTTGCTACGCTGTTTGTTGTTGCTGGTATATTGGTAGCTGTTAGGGCTTTTGTCTTAAGGCATGAACGGACGATTTGGTCATCCTTATTGTTATTTTTAACTCCTTTGGCGCTCGTACTCAGTATTATGGGGCCTTTTGTATTGTTGCAATCACAGATTACATTTCAGGTTCGTACACTTGCAGCCGGTATTGGTTTAGTTGTATGTGCTGTGGTTGTTGTTGTGACTATGGTACACATTCAGCGATACACGCGCTTTGCTGCTGCACTTGTTTTGCCGGTTATTATCGTGCTCTACTGTATTAGTTTTTCGTTTACATACGCAGCGACACTAAAAACACAACGTGAGTTTGACGCACTTGTGTATGATGAGGTTCAAGATTACATTATTGAAACCGAGAAGTATAAAGAATCGTTTGTGATCGGAGGAGAGTTACCCTATACCCAAAGCGTACAATTAACAATTCAGCGCCATCCAATTATGCAGTTAATGAATGTTTCGTCTGACAACAGCCGATGGTATATTTGGAGTGAAATGCGTAATACGAAGCTTGTAAGAGACGCAACTCTATTTACCGGTACTAGTGACCAGGCTGCGTTTGTTTCAGACGTATGTAAAGATGAGGCACGATATACTTTAGATAAGGGAAACTATTTTACAGTCTACCGTCTAAACAACGGCACAAACTTACTATGGTTCAATGATCCGAGTGGTTTTTCACCAAAGCTGTGTAGTATTTAGTTTTCTTTCGCACGGTCTAGTAGATAAGTACCATAACCAGATTTAACAAGCGGGTTGGCTAGTTCATGTAATTGACTTTTGTTGATAAAACCCTCTTCATAGGCAACACTTTCGGGGCTTCCAATAATTTGGCCTGTACGTTTTTGAATGACGCGAATGTAGTCAGTGGCTTCCGAGAGAGAATCGATTGTACCGGTGTCGAGCCAAACATCGCCGTCGTCGAGAAGGGTGACGGCAAGTTGACCGCGCCTAAGATACTCCTCGTTGATGGCAGTGATTTCAAGTTCGCCACGATCACTTGGAGTAATTGATTTTGCAATCTCAACAACAGTATTATCGTAGAAGTAAAGGCCTACAACAGCATAGTTTGATTTAGGCTGAGCGGGTTTTTCTTCAATTGAAACGGCTTGCATTGAACTGTTAAATTCAACGACACCATATCGTTCGGGGTCGGATACTTGATAAGCGAAGACGATTCCGCCATTAGGCTTTGTACATGTTTTAAGCGATTCGTTAAGCCGATTACCATGGAAAATATTATCACCGAGTACGAGTGCTACTTTATCGTCACCGATAAACTCTTCACCAATAATAAAAGCCTGAGCTAAGCCGTCTGGGGTTGGCTGCACGGCGTAAGTAAGTGAAATACCCCAATCTGAACCATCACCTAGTAGCCGTTGGAATTGTGACTGGTCTTCTGGTGTAGTGATAATGAGAATATCCTTGATCCCAGCCGACATCAACGTTGTTAAGGGGTAATACACCATAGGCTTGTCGTAAATCGGCATGAGCTGTTTACTGATAGCTTTTGTAATTGGATATAAACGTGTTCCCGATCCACCCGCTAAAATAATACCCTTCATAAAGTTCCTTTCACTTAAGACTGCGTTTGCTTTAAATACTCGCGAAGCGCCGTATCCCACTTACGTGGCGCAAAGCCTGTAGCCTTTATTTTATCGAGATTTAGCGTACTTTGCAAAGGCCTAGGCGCTATTCCATCTTTTCCTTCGTAGTACTGGGCTGTGGTAACGCCGGTAACCCGGCTACCTTCGTAACCAGTAAGCTCGTACACCCTTTTAGCGATTTCCGCCCAACTGGCCGACTCACCGTCGTTTGATAGGTTATACGTACCAGCTTCGGCACTGGTTTCAAGGAGGTGTTTAATACCCTTAGCGAGGTCTTCTGTAAAGGTGACGCGACCAATCTGGTCGTTCACTACTGAAGGGTCGACACCCTTTTCGGCGAGTGACTTCATAGTACTGACAAAATTTCCACCATCACCAACAACCCAGGTTGTGCGAAGGATATAGTGGCTTGGAACAGTAGCTGCAGCTATGTCACCAGCAGCTTTTGATTGGCCATATACACTTAACGGTGAAAAATCTTCATCTTCATCGTGCTCTTCCTGGGTACCGTCAAAAACGTAATCACTTGAGATATGAATAAGGGTAATATTGTTTTCACTAGCAATCTTTGCAAGATTTTGAACACCTTGAGCGTTTATTTTCCATGCGTCAATTCTGCCCTGTGGGGTTTCGGCGGTATCAACTTTCGTGTAAGCAGCAGCATTAATAATGACACCATAGTCTTTCCAGTGACGACCCTGAAAGTCTAGTGGGTTAGTGATATCAATGCTTTCGCGGTCGGCGAATTCGGCGTTTGGAAATTCTGCTTGAAGTGCGCGACCAAGTTGGCCATTGGCACCGGTTACAAGAATCTTTTTGGGCTCAATAGGGGTAACGTCTTCAAGATGTGGGTGAGTTTTGTCTTTTTCTGACAGTTCAGCGTTTTCAAGTGGAATTGGCCATTTAATAGCCGATGTTTTATCGTCGAGGTTAAGAAAGGCGTATGTAGCGTTTGGTGACCAGTGGTCATTTACAAGATATGTATAAGCGGTGTCCGGTTCGAGTACTTGAAAAGAGTTAGCAACCCCACTTGGAACAAAAATTGCCTTTGTCGGGTCGATTTCTAGTGTAAAAACTTTGCCAAATGTGTCACCTTTACGAAGGTCTACCCAAGCGCCGAATACTTTACCTTTGGCAACGGAAACATATTTATCCCAGGGCTCGGCATGAATACCCCGCGTAGTACCAACCTTGTCATTAAATGAAATATTGTTTTGCACTGGTTTGAAGTCGGGTAAACCGACTGCTGTCATTTTTTCGCGTTGCCAGTTTTCTTTGAACCACCCCCGGTTATCACCATGTACGGGAAGATCAAGCCAAATAAGCCCCGGAATATTTGTTTCGTGTGTTTCTAAATCTTTACCGAACATTAGATCAGTCATAGTTATTGTACTTTCTTAGATTATTACCACAAACCAAACTACTTGGCATATTTTGCTTCAGTTTCTGCTTTTTGTGGCTTCCACCACTCTTCGTTTGAGGTATACCACTCAACGGTATCTTTTAAGCCAGCTTCAAAATCTGTAAATTGTGGCTTCCACCCAAGTTCACTACGAAGTTTTGTAGAGTCGATTGCGTATCGCATGTCGTGGCCTGGGCGGTCGGCAACATGCTCGTAATCCTTAGGGTTTTTACCCATAGCCTCAAGAATCATTTCCACAACTGTCTTGTTGTCTTTTTCACCATCGGCGCCGATAAGATATGTTTCACCAATCTTGCCTTTTTCTAAGATAACCAAAACTGCTGAGCTGTGGTCTTCGGTATGAATCCAGTCGCGGATATTTTCACCGGCGCCATAAAGCTTTGGACGGCGACCTTCGAGAATTTCTGTAATTTGGCGAGGGATGAATTTTTCAACATGCTGGTAAGGGCCATAGTTGTTTGAGCAGTTACTGATGGTTGCCTGTACACCGAAGCTACGTACCCAAGCACGTACTAACAGGTCGGAACCGGCTTTGGTAGATGAGTAGGGACTTGATGGATTGTATGGGGTATTTTCAGTAAACCTATTTGGGTCGTCTAACTCAAGATCACCGTATACTTCATCTGTTGAAATATGATGAAGGCGCTTATTATGCTTGCGAACAGCTTCTAGAATGGTGTAAGTACCAATAATATTAGTGTCAAGGAATGGGCGAGGATTTTGAAGTGAGTTGTCGTTGTGGGATTCGGCGGCATAGTGAACTACTGCGTCATGCTGTGAAACAAGCTTGTCAACAAGTTCCGCGTCGGTAATGTCACCGTGAACAAATGTTACGCGAGAAGAATCGAGACCTTCGAGGTTGCCTCGGTTGCCTGCATAAGTTAGTGAATCTAAAACAGTGATATGCCAGTCGGGACGCTCTCTGAAGACGTGGTGTACGAAGTTCGAGCCTATAAACCCCGCACCGCCTGTGACGATAATTTTCATGTTCTTTTATTATATCAAGCCTTTGTGAAATGCTATAGCAGGCTGTAGTATATGGATATGAAGAAAGTTTTAGCATTCGACCTAGACGATACGTTGGCTATCGCGAAATCATCAATAAGTGAACGGATGAGTGAAACGTTAAGTCGAGTTTTAGAGCACTTTGATGTGTGTGTTATTTCGGGCGGAAATTTTCATCAATTTAAAGTACAAATTATCGATCATCTTGACGTCACACCAACTAAGCTTGCCCGCTTACACTTAATGCCTACTTGTGGTACGCAGTATTACCGTTTTGACGAACTAAGCAGAGATTGGGTTCAGCAGTATGCTGAAAATCTAACAAATGATCAAAAAAAGAAGATATTTGAAGTACTTGAAGCATCAGCAAGGGAGCTTGGTTTGTGGCCAAATAATCCCACGGGTGACATTATTGAAGATCGAGAGTCGCAAGTAACTTTTTCGGCACTCGGTCAAAAGGCAAGTTCTGATATGAAATATGCATGGGATCCAGATGGCTCTAAGAAACTTGCCATTCGAAACTTGGCCGCTAAAAATCTTGAGGGATTTGAAGTCCGCACTGGTGGCACCACTTCAATCGATGTTACCCAAGAAGGGATCGATAAAGCCTATGGCATACAGAAGCTTATCGATGCAACTGGTGTGAAAAAAGGGGATATCCTTTTTTTCGGAGACAAGCTACAAGAGGGTGGTAATGACTATCCCGTTAAAGCAATGGGTATAGACTCGCTTGAAGTAGTTGAATGGGAAGATACCGCAAATCGACTTGAATCAATTTTAGCTGTTATTAAGTAGAAAGTGACTATATGGGGACAATAGCTATTACAGAACTTGGGCCTATGGGCTACGGCACCGCAGAATCGCCCATCAGTTATAAGAAACAACGCGAAAGCGGCGAACTAAGCCGAGAGGTTGATGTTCAAGCTAGGGTCGTAATGCTTTCTGGTAAGGCCTTAGTACCAGTCAACGATAATGATGATGGCTGTAAAGATGGTCGTGAAACAACGGAACTTTATGTTAATGAGGGCGAAGCTGTAAAGACCAAAATAGTAGTTGATAATAGTAACCACGAAAGAGCCAAAGTAGCGGGCGGTGGTTATTTTACTGGCCAAGCCATCAGCTTAGGTGTTGGTAAAAAGGGTACTTTCATTGATGAAGATATCGCAGCAATCTGTGCGGATTTTTCAAGTAAAGGAGTGTACTGTGGAGCACATACGGGTGGAAATAAGACGGATAATACCAGTGATTGTGGAGCTAACGATAAGTTCAGTTTAATTCTTCAAAATGCTATTACCTATAACAACCAAGTAGCAAATACCACAAAAATTCTTCTTGAAAAAGCTAAGCTCGAATTTAAACAAGAACTCTTTGATGCTGTTCTTAAAAATTGGCAAGCCGTGTTGGATGATGAAGTATATTTTAGTGGCAGCACCGGTGCTTCGCGGCTACAAAAAATCCTGGAAGCTCAGGCAAAAGTTACTGAAAATGGTAAACCCTTAGCAGTTACGAAGCATTTAAAAGGCAACCATAATGAAGATTATATCGTTGTGAATTATGTTGCCGGTAGAACATTTAGTCAGGGTGTTTTAGCCCAACAGCTTCGTGAAGCTTTTCCTGAAAAAGATGACAAACATTTAGCCCAAACCTTTGTTGTAGACGTATGGCGTATTGTTAAACTTGCGAAAGCAGTTGGAGGTGATTTTGATCTAGCCCTCTACGCAGGGGTTATGTACCAAGTTGCGACAGCCGCAACACTTACCGACGGTACACTAAATATTTTTGCTTATACCGAGTAATCGGCTACAATTTTCATAATCTTTGTATCAAAAAGACTCTTATTAAAGCGCTTAGCTTTTCGGTGAAGTGTCGCTGGTGAAAACTTTAAAGATTCAAAGCGCTGCATAGCTTTTATGAGGCTATCAACGGTTTGCTGCTCGAAGAATATACCAGTCTCACCGTCTTGGACGATATCGAGCGCTCCACCCTTTTTATAAGCAATTACAGGTGTTCCAGCCGCCAAAGCTTCAACAGCAGAAATCCCGAAGTCTTCTTCATTAGGGAATAGGAAACCTTTAGCCGATTGTGCAAGCTTTACTAAATTCTCATCGCTAATTCGGCCAACAAACCCTACCGTTGGCCCGGCCATTGATTTCAGTCGTTCGGTATCTGGACCGGTGCCTGCGATAGTGAGTTCGAAGCCAAGCTTATTAGCAGCTTCAATCGCCAGGTCAAACCGTTTATACGGAACATGACGTCCCCAAATTACATAGCCACTACGCTCGCCTTTTGGCGGCGGGGTAAAGCGATCAACATCTACCGGAGGATAAACGATAGTACTTGGTTTATTGTAATACTCTTTTATACGTTGTTGCGTAACGGTAGAGTTAGCGATAAACACATCAATATTTTTTGTAGATTCTAGGTCGAGTTGGCGCATCTTCTTCACAAAATAAGGAATTACCGGACGGATAAGCGGTGTAAAAACACCAAATGTAAATTCACGCTTAAACTCTTCATAGTGGCTCCAGTAGTAACGGGGAGGGGTGTGAATATAGGCAATATGAACCTGGTTTTTACTTGTTTTACGGACACTTTTTGCCTCTGCGCTTGAACTAGAAATTATAATATCAAATTCTGAAAGATCAAGTTCACGAAAAGCTTTGGCGCGAAGTGTTGGCCAAAGAATATGTTTGAAGCGCAATTTTTTTGGCAGTTTTGTTTGTAAAGTGGTAGTGCGGACATCAATATTTTTGAAGGCGGTCATTCTTTCTGCATCGTACACTGAAGTGTAAATAGGTGCTTTTGGAAATAGTTTATGAATCTCTAGAACAAGCGGCTCGGCCCCACCCATATTCGTTAACCAGTCGTGGACAATAGCGATTTTTGGAGCAGGTTGCCCAGCCATTATTTTGCCCCTCGAGCCCTAACAACTACCCAGAAGGTTTTAAATAAGATTTTAATATCAAGCCAAAAACTCCAGTTTTGGGCGTAGAACAACTCAAGCTCAATACGATCATCAAAACTCAATTCACTCCGTCCTGACACTTGCCATAGCCCTGTCATACCCGATTTTACGCTATGAAGAAGTGCGGTGCGTCCTTTTGCGAGCTTTACTTCCTGTGGCAAGATAGGGCGAGGACCTACGAGACTAATATCGCCTCTTAAGACATTAAATATTTGAGGTAGTTCATCAATGGATGTTGCCCTTAACCAATTACCGAAAGGTGTAATTCTTGGATCATTGTTAACTTTACGATTCTTTTCATACTCTTCTACTAAATCTTCACGTCCCATAGCGCGAAATTCTTCCGCTGCGTCGCTACTTCCGTAGTCGGCTGCCATACTCCGAAATTTGATAAGACCAATTGGTTCAGAGAACCGACTCAAACGCTGGCTAATGTAAAAAGCCGGGCCACGGTCAACTGTCTTTTTGATGAGAAAAACGATGATTAGTAAGGGTGATAAAGTTATAACTAAAACTAAACTAACGAAAAAATCAAAGATTCTTTTAACAATTGAACCCCAGCCAACGAGCGGTGTTTGATACACGGTAATCATAGGGTAGCCAAGAAAGACGTCTACGGTGTTCTTGCCAGAATAAAACTCCGACTCACCAGGTATGAAGTTGTAATCTACATGATTTGCCTGAGAGGTACTTAAAATATGTTGATTACGAGCCGGATCTTCATAAAGGTCTGTTTGAATAATAGTTGTTACCCCAAGTCTATCAATCTGCTTTAAAGCCAGCTCGGGTGTAGAGAAGTGCAGTGAATAATCAATCTCACCTAGGTTTTTCTTAGGCCCTGCAATTGCGACAACCTTGTGGCCGCTTTTGTGTGTGTCGGCAAGTGTACGTGCTATGTCACCAACAACACTTGAAGAACCAATTAATAGTACGCGTCGTACGTTCTTACCGTAGCGATAGCTTAGTGTGCGTATAAGCCTCATGATTTCACGTTCAATCACAACAAGTATAAACGTACCCACTAAGGCATACACCGCGACAAGCCGGGCGGGAAAAATATTTCTATCAGAAGCGTACTCCCAGCCAATAACAAGTAGGATACCAATAAAGACGCCAATACCAATTTTGCTCCATTCAACCAGTCGTCGATTGTAGGTTTTTTGATGATACAAACCTATAAGCCCAAATATAGCAATCCAGAAAGGAACAATAAGAAGTGAAGAGAGGAGGTAATCCTGTTTGAAAACTTCTTGAACAAGCGGCCGAGTATCGACTTGGGTTCGTATAACATACGCCAAAACAAACGCAGCCACTAGCACGAATGCATCAACAACCATTAGGGTAAAGCTGTAAAGCTTAGAGTTTCGACGGCTCATAAGTAGTGCTATTATAGCATTTTCTAAGGTAAACTAAGGTATATGGGCAAACAACTTTCCACCCTGGATACAATTTTTGTAGGTATTCTACTAGTAGTTTTTGGTGGTATTGTATTACATGCCCCTATCTCAGTAGGCTTATCAACAGTATGGTCGGACTACACCCTCATTATCAAATCTTGGAAAGAGATTTTATTGGGGGTAGCCTTAATACTAGCAACCATTATTCTTACTCGCCATAAGTGCTGGGATATTTTACGTTCTAAGTTTATTTACTTAATTATAGCTTTTGCGCTAGTTAATCTTGTTCTTATACCAATGTATTTCACGGGATTTGAAGCAACAGTTGCGGGCTTATTTATTAACTTACGATTTTTATTGTTTTTTGTATTGGTATATATAGCAGTACGTGTTTACCCCCAGTTGTATCGATTTTTCCTCTCCACGTTTATAGGCGGTGCACTAATAGTTGTTATATTTGCCTTGTTACAACTTACGGTTCTCCCGCATGATATTTTGAAATACATTGGCTACAACGAAACTACCATTATGCCGTTTTTAACAGTCGATCAAAACATGGACTATATTCGAATTAATAGCACCCTGCGCGGGCCAAACCCTCTTGGCGCCTATGCTTTGGTTGTCTTAAGTATCATACTCACTTTAAGCATATATAATTTTAAAAGACTTACAAAAACCCAGTTGAGCGGTGCGGTGATCTTAGGCCTGGGAAGTATTGTCACACTTTGGGCAAGCTATTCACGAAGTGCGGCATTAGGTGCAGCTGTAGCTATGGGAATAATACTCGTTACGGTTTATGCAAAGAAGATTTCTAAGTGGGTGTGGATGAGCCTGGCGTTGGGCTTGTTGGTTATTGTAGGTGGTACTGTTGCGCTACGTGATACACAGTTTGTTTCGCAGGTTATTCTTCATGAAGATCCCTATGAGGGTAATGACACAAACTCTAATGATGGTCACACCGAATCGCTGCTAGATGGTACAAGAAGGTTACTTCAACAACCTCTTGGTGCTGGGATTGGAAGTACTGGCTCTGCTTCACTACTTAGCGATGAACCTGTTATTATTGAAAACCAGTATTTATTTGTAGCGCATGAAACGGGGTGGGTTGGGCTTAGCCTTTATTTAGCTATAACATACTATGTATTACGAGAATTATGGCGGCGACGAACGCACTGGCTAGCACTCGGTGTATTTGCTTCAGGTGTTGGTCTAGCCTCAGCGGCCTTACTACTCCCGGTTTTTGTAGACGAAACTGTTTCGTTGATATGGTGGGGACTTGCCGCTATTGCACTTGCATTGCCGATAGCTATAAACTTTAAAAGAAAGGCAAGCAAATGACAGAGCGCTCAACCAAACGCCAAAAAGAACTGTTAGACTATGTCGACGGGTTTATAAAAGAGCACGGCTACGGGCCTAGTTATCGTGAAGTAATGAATGGACTGGGCTATAAATCGGTCTCAACCGTCGCTATTCACATTGACGGTTTGATAGCAAAGGGATATTTACGCAAGCGAGATAATTCTGCCCGGTCACTTGAGGTTGTTTCTTCCGACTATAAGCCCGGGGTAAGCTCATCAACAAGTGGTGGTGCTGCGAAAGAAAAATGGTTAGTTGAAGCAGTTGAACAGCGATTTGCACGGTATGATCAATTACCGAATCCCCAATTACTTGATGAACTATATGTGTTAATTGGGGCCTTAAAAGTACTCGGTTTTGACGGTGCTTACGAAGCGATGAGGGCGAAATTAGCCCAGAAGATACAGCGATAATGACAAAAAAAGATACTCAACCCTATAAAAAACGCCGCATATTTTTGGTGAGTGGTGTAGCGGTGATTATTCTTGGTATTGGGCTGTATGTGGCATATGATTTATGGCGCGTCGAGCAACAAACAGCTACTATTCTGCGAGCCCCTGGAATTATTAGTTCGACCGATACCACGGGCGAGAAGTCAGATGAGGGCTCGGAAGCTACTGAAATAACACCAGCCGTAACAGCCTCGTACCAAGTACCACCCGATGCCCCTCGCTACCTACGAATTAACAAATTAGGGGTGAATGCCCGTGTCCAGAATATGGGCCTTAATAGTGATAAAACTATCCAAGCACCAAAAAATATCTTTGATGCCGGTTGGTATAATGCCAGTGTAAAACCTGGTAATCAGGGCGCAGTATTTATAGACGGTCATGGATCGGGTGTTACGCGATATGGCTTATTTGGTTCGCTTGATAAGCTTACGGCTGGTGATAAGGTGTCGATTGAGAGAGGCGACGGTGAAGTATTCAACTATGAAGTTATACATGTTGAAACAGTCTCATATAGCGATGTTGATATGAATAAGGCATTGAAGCCATATCCGGGAACGGATCGCGGCCTTAATTTGATGAGCTGTACTGGTGTGTGGGTGAAAGACCAAGCCACCCTTGATCAACGGGTTATTGTGTATACTAAGCAAGTCTAGCCCTTGACTACCCCTGATGAGAGAGGTATAATTACCCAAGCTCCGTATGTTAAATCGGAAAAATATTCCGGCGTAGCTCAGTGGTAGAGCAAGAAGCTGTTAACTTCGAGGTCGCTGGTTCGAGTCCAGCCGCCGGAGCCAAGCATAGGCACTATGATGTAAGTCATGGTGTTTTTGTTTTATAAAGATACTCCACTCAATAGGATAGCAGTAATATTTGCAAATATATATTAAATGTGCTATAAATATATCGATTAGAACCCCGATTAGCTATATATTTGAGATAACATCTTCATGGAACGTCGTTGTGATCGTAGAATAGACTAATAGACAGGAGCTCACATGGCAATTATACGTTCAGTAAGGTTAGATGATGTTAACGTAACTATCCATAGAGACGGAGATAGCGTCATCTTGAATGTGTTCCCGCGACTCCATATGTTCAATTTAGATCTTTCACTCATTTCCGGTGTCATGAAGCACGGGAGCATGGGTTTCTCATTAAAGGATTTACCGATTGAGATACGAGTAAGTGAAAGCAAGGGCAATAAAGATATCGTTAGAAGTGATATAGAATTGGGTCGGTTAGACTACGCTATATATCTAGATGATCTGAGGCAGTACCTGGGTACGGATACTTACTTTGATGTTATTGTAAAAAACCCTCATAAACTGCGGGAACATACGGGCATCGGCTTATCTTCGCAGGTTATCGGAGGTATCCTTATCGCGAGCGCTGCCGCAGCTGGCCATCAGATTACCGCAAATGATCTTTTTCTCATGGGGCTTGGCCACATGTCTACATTAGGTATAAATTCGTCGGTATACCCATCGAATATGATCGAGTATGGCGTAAGGGTGGTTGAGAAGCAGCATGGGCTCATAATTAATCCGACGCTGAGCAAGAAGTATGAAGCGCCCGTGAGGAGTCTTTTTGAAATTGTAGGTTTTCCGTTTGCAGTAGTAGTTGGGTTTCCTCGAACACTTGAATCGATTAGCGGAAAAGAAGAGATGGATTTTTGGGAGACAGATGAGGCGAAGCAGACGATTCCGTATAACAATTACACGACACATGCTGTCGTCTATGAGGTGTTTGAACGGTTGATGCCAAGTATTATTGAAGATAATTTTAACGAATTTATCGTGTCGATGCAGAAAATATCCGAACTCGGGGCAAAGCCGCTTGAAGAGAAATTACAACCTGACTATACAAAAAAACTTCTTAATAAGCTAAGGATTAAGTTTGGCTTTGCTGTGGCTAGCTCGCTTGGCCCTACGATCGTTACTTTCACTCAGGATTTTTCGGAAGACGTTACTCACCTCAACGATGACGAGTACGAGTTTCGACTTTTCGATTTTAGAGAGAAATTATGAAGACTGTCATCCAAAACAACGAATCAGCACTGATAGCCTCATTTGCGTGTCTTGGGAAGACTACTTTTGCAAAGAATCATCCCGATGTAGCGATTGATATAGAGTCTATCTTTTATGTTTACGACCACGATGTAGCCAAGGAAGATGAAGAGACGGCAAAAAGCTCAGATCTCGGTACGAGTAATATTCATTTTCCGGATAACTATATAGCCGACGTCATTAAAAGCATTGGAAAGTACAGGTTTATCTTTTTGACACTTTCGGCAGAGATTTTGTCAAAGTTGGACACATTAGGAATAGAGTATGTAATCCTCTATCCAACGAAAGCACGAAGGTCGCAAATAGTAGAAGATTCGAGACTTAGGGGTAATAATGAAGACTTTGTGGAGATGATTGCTGGTATGCTCGACGATGATACCCATCACGATAGGTTTAAACGCACCCTTAACTATAAAGCTTTTGAGTACCTCGACGAGGACACATATATAGAAGACTATATACAGGAGAAGTATGAATATGAAAAATAGTGAGCGTATCGGCATTATTATTCACGGCGCACCTGGGTCCGGAAAGGGTTTTATTACTGAAAAGTATATAGAGCAGTACCCAAATATTGATCATATTTCTGTAGGAAACCATGTCCGTGATATTGCAGGTGGCCGCGTACAATCACAATTTAAGGGTCAGGTTGATTTTGCAAGTAGAAAAAAACTTCTCCTCTCCGATGACGTATCTGCGGAAATTGTCGAGGAGCGCATCCAGGCGAGTGACAAGAGCATACATATTATCGACGGATTCCCTCAACGTCCTGGTGAGCTCGAACATTTTTTAGGTCAAACAAGGATGCGGCTTTTAGGTATCGTAACTCTTCAGGTGTGCGAGGCGACCGCTGTAAAAAGGATGGAGATACGAGGGTTGCGCCAAGGTGAGACGACTGACTTTGATGTGATCGAGTACTATCACCAAAGGTATCGAAGGTATACCGGGCAGTACAGGAGTCTCTTAGAGGCCCTCGATGGCCGCTTGCCGGTTGAGACTATCAATGCGGAGAATGACCACCTTGTCGTATATGACGACTTTCAAACAGTTGCAAATTCGCTCTTAGGGCGAGAAAGAGAAGGATAGGTAGAGTAGATGGCAAATATGGTTATGAACGAATTTAAGCAGTTTAAAGACACAATAGATGACTACTTAAAGTACTTTCCTGGTGAAGGAGGTAAATTAAAGCTATTGAAAGCCCAGTTAATCAAGCACGGAAGAGAATTGGACATTACGGATAGAAGCAATAATGTAGGGCACGTCACGGCATCTGCATTCATCGTCGATAAAATTAATAGGCGCGTCTTACTGCTCAATAGTGAACGATTCCAAATGCACCTTCAAACCGGAGGGCACCTCGAGGCGGGAGAAACTCCCCTAGACGCGGCACGACGCTTGTCTACTAAGAAGACGAACATGTCTAGTGAGAATCTTGAATACTATCCGGCTTTTCCGGGTAATGATGCTGTGCCATTCGATATTGATACGCACTATGTCCATGCGGATTCTTACGGTGTCGAAAAGTCACATCAACATCACGACTTTAGGTATTTATTCTTGCTTAAAAATGACAATGGCGTTAATTTTGATATCGACAACGACGACCCACTCGAATGGGTGCCGTGGGATATCTTTACAAAACAGGACAGGTTTTCTATTGCGTCAAATAAGATCGATGCATTGCTCACGACAAAGTCACCTCAGCGGTTCTTTTCCAAAGTTGCCGAGAAGAACAGACTACCCGACTCGGAGAGTATTATTTGTGTCGCCGTTATGCACATTATTCCATCGTCGCGGCCAATCATACAATTCTTGCATCAAGTCTTTGGTGAAAATTTAGAAATTCTCGCGAAACCAAAATCTATTGATGCGTCTGTTTTTGATGAACTGACGGCTAATGGCATTACTATCCGAACTGCACGACGAGGGTATAGTGCCATCGACGATCTTGGTATTAGCATTAAAAAAGGTCAAAAAGTATTACTAGTTGATATTGGTGGTTATTTTGTTGGATTATCACAAAAGAAGGGCTTGCCTATAGTAGGTATCATTGAAGATACCGAGAACGGCCTGCAAAAATACTTGGAACGTGGAAGACGGTCTCATTATCCGGTGATATCTGTTGCTAGGAGTGAGCTAAAGGAGAACGAGGACGAACTCGTCGGCGAGTCGGTGGTATGTGCAACTGATTCTGTTCTTCGACTTCAGAATATCCTCATTGATTATATGCAATGTGGCATCATTGGGTATGGCAAAGTTGGTGCTGGAATAGCAAAGGAATTGCAAAAGAAGAATATTGTGCCAAACGTTTGTGAAATGAATGCCACGCGTCTACTGGATGCGTCGCGGAGTGGATGTAAGGCTGTAAGGTCAATTTATGAACTAACAACTACGTCAGAAATGATATTCTGTGCAACTGGTAGTGGCGGTATGGGTATTCAGAACTTTCGATCCGTAAAGAACGGGACGTATATCGCATCGGTGACGTCTTCAGATGATGAATTTGATTTTGCTTTCCTTGACGCCGAGTATGATAAAACTGAACTGAACCAATACATTACGAAGTACACTAGTTCAAACAATTACTTCTACCTTATAAACGACGGAAATGCGGTAAACTTCCTGTTTAATGCCGCTATCGGTAATTTCATGTATCTTGTTCATGCAGAATTCGTCGTAGCCATACGTGATTTATTGGCCGGTAAAATGAAGACTACCATAACACATGCTACTGGCCCTAAGTATGACGCAGAGATAGCGGAACTCTGGTTAGATGAATTTGTTCATAAGCGATTTTAACCTTGCTATGGGAGAGATAGATGCAATCGATTAAAGAGCTCCAACTCAAAAAGTATAAAGTAATTGTTTTTGATTGGGATGGCACTCTTGTTGATTCGCATAATGCATATGTTGAGTGGGATAAGTTGTACCTCAAGACTTTTTATGGTGTTGATAAGCCTGTAGGGTATTTCCAGGATTTAGCGAGCCGTCTGAAGGAGGTTACTATTGGAAATACTGAGAATCAATACTTCAGGCACCTAGATATGGTTTACGGCGATGGCAAGACGCCAATGAGCGAAGTTTGGAGTAATATATACCAACTCGCACCGACGATTCAAGGCACTATTGAATATAGGGAGTATGCCGTAGAAATATTACACCTTCTTAAGGAAGTAAAAGGTGTCAAGTTGGCGGTATCGACAAATTCCAGCATGAAAGATCTGCAGTTTTTTTCTTCTGACCAGTCAAGGATAGCTCCAATACTTGTACCTATAGGGTTCTTTGACCACATAGTAACATCTGACGCGTTGCAACATACAAAACCTCATCCTGAATCGTACCTAAAAATAATCGAAAACTTCCGCGTCGATCCAGCCGAGGTATTGGTATTTGAAGACAGTCTAAGGGGTGTTCAGTCAGCTAAGAGTGCGGGTGTCTCCGTTGTGTCTATAGGGTACAAGTACGCTGAAAACGATAGGGATGAGATTATGAAGCTCTCTGATTTCTTTATTGATACATGGCAAGACCTGCTACCTGTATTGAAGTGATGCAAATAGGTGATGGTCTACTCGACCCGAAATCTTTTTTGTTATAATAGTTACTATATATGGAAGATTCTATGAATATAGATGCAATGCGCGGTGATGTAGAAATCTTGTTAGGTGAAGACAAGGGAGGCCACGGCATAGATCACGTTGATCGTGTCGTTAAGCTCGCCGGGGCATTTGCGGATAGCGAACGTGCAGATAAGCAGGTCGTATTGCTCGCGGCGTTATTGCATGATGTTGATGACTATAAAATTTTCGGTGAAGACGCGGCTCGTGATCTTTCAAAAGCACGAGCCATTCTTGAGAGATACCACATAGACACTGCTGTTACGGAAAAGGTGGTGACTATTATTCAAACTATAGGATATAACAAGTATCTCGACGGTGTCCGCCCAACAACGCTTGAAGGTATGATTGTGAGTGATGCTGACATGTGCGACGCCATAGGTGCTGTGGGTATATTACGCACGCACGCATATGCATTGTCAAAGGGTAATGAATTCTTTGATAAAACACTTGACCCTGAAACTGCCGTTGCGGATTCTAGTAAGTACAAAGCCTTGAAAAAGAGCCATAGTGTACAGCATTTCTTTGACAAGCTTTTGAAAATACCATCCATTATGATGACGGATGCGGGCAAGAAAGAGGGTGAGCAGCGACAGGCTATTATGGTTAGCTTTCTTGAGCAGCTCTTTAAAGAAGAAGACTCTGCAATATGGAAGAGCCATCTAAAATCTTTATAGACTAAGTGGGTGCTACTGATAGTGTATAATGCCTAATATGAATAATCAGAATGACGCACACGGACTTATTGAACATGTTGAGGTGCCGGGTAGGGTAGATTTCCTTTTTAGGAATTCATTAAAAGCTTTGGTGTTTAACGACAAGGGAGAAGTGCTTGTTGTAAAAGAAGACGGCCGTGATATGTGGGACATTCCGGGTGGTGGGATTGACCACGGTGAGTCTATCGAAGATGTCATCCGACGAGAGTTAAAAGAAGAGGTTAATTTCGAGGGCAAATTTAAGTACAAGGTCATATTGGTGGAAAGCCCGGTCTTTGTTGAGAGTATTAAGATATGGCAAATGCGCATTATATTTGCTATTTGGCCTGAGAATACGGTATTTTCACCCGGTCAGGATGGCGACGAGATTCAGTTCGTCAATCCTAGTGAACTAAAAATGTCAGATGTTGCAACCGAGCGTGTTATTGCAGATTACGCTGAACTTGCGAAAACCTTTCAACCTTCTTAACGATGCTTAATGTGAGCACTAAAGCACAAGCAAAGCTCTTCTTTACCTTTAGTTAAGGACCATAGTTTTATTACTGATACAGCGTCGGAAGGTTACTTATCAGTCGGCACAATGTATAAAGAGTTTTTGTTAATGGGAGATTACCCTATGGTACGTTAAGGCTTGAGTGCATAACTCGGAGAGGTTGGCTAATAAAAAAGTTTATGTGTATTACCTACTATTATTCACCGAGCAAGTAAGAAAGCATGAAACAATGTTATTACCACAATACATCCGATAACAAAATAGCCCTATGGCCGGCTGCGGTTTTTCCTAGAAGCTAGGCGGCGGAATAAACGCATTACTCTTTACGGTAGTTATAACTCTCTCTATTGAGGGGAGTCTGTATTTACTCGAATTAGCGATGGGTTTATGATTAAAAAATTTGTTCGCCATTATTAATGGTAGCTCTAAGTTTGTTTAGCGGCGGGTGCCAAACATAAACACTTTCTGAAAGGAAGGAGTTTTTGTTTGCTATACTGAACTATATTATGAATATGAAACCTATGTATGAATATATGTCTGATCTACTAGATTTTGCAGAACAAGTAGGTGCTATGATTCAACAGGACGAATTTGAGAACAATAGTTATTTCATGACACTCGTATATGTTGAAGATATTTTAGATAAATATGGAAGAGGGTTGGCTTCGCAGTCTGCACGTGAAGCGGGATATACCGATGAGCAAGTTTCAGTAATCCGTAGAGATTTAAATACTCGACTTGAAACCTTAAGGGCTCAAATTAGAAATTTATCACAGCTATATAATTTCGACCAGGCAATGATTGAGAGGTCTCAAAGTATGATAAGAGATTGGCGTAAGAAAGACTAGTCTGGTTGCAACGTAGGTCTATAAATATTAGTTTTGCTATGATTAGATAATGTTAGTTTTCATCAGCGGTAGTATAAATTCAGGTAAGACAACCACATCGAAAGCACTAGCCGAAAAACTAGGTGCTGACTTTTTGAATGTCGATGACCTCAACGACACCATGCCAAACTTTAACCTTGCAACTGATTTGGATAAGTCTATGGATTTAGCTATCCAGACCATTAACAACATTACCGAGCAGGGAAGAGATGTGGTAGCAAATTATGTCGTAAGACAATCGGACTTTGATCGTTTTGAAAAAGAAATAGTGACTAAACCTCAGTTTGTTGTTACTTTATCTCCACGGTTAGAAGTTGCACAAAGCAAACGAGGAGAGCGTGAATTGACAAAGTGGGAGATTTCAAGAATAAAGCACCATTATGATAAGGGAATAGCCTCACCTAATTTTGGATATATCATTGATAACTCAGAGCTAACTGTTCAAGAAACAGTAGACCGCATTGTCGGTATAATATCCAAGTAAGAAGATTACTTTGTGAGATAATTATTCAATGAACACAGTACTTATGCCGGTCGTAGTTGTAAAAGATGGAGACAAGTTCTTTTAAGAAAGATGGACCCAGCAAAAAGCCCCTATGACCAACTATGGGCTTTATTTGGTGGTAGGGTTGAAAGTAAGTCCTCGGTAAATGAAGCATTGAATAAAGAAAAGACGACTTAAAGCATTATGCTACCCAATAATATTAGTAAACCGACTAGAGCTTTCTTCAGATATATATTTCTGCAATATAAATGCAGCCGAACCAGCCTGTTCAAATGGCATATTCAGTACTATCTCAAATGGCAGCCAGACCTGTTCATACTCAGGTTTAATTTGTGGTAAACCTTTCAAACTAGCTCCATAAACATCAATGATTCCATGAAAGCGCTTAGATTTTGCAATTGTTTCAACGGTAAAAAGAAATTCACCCGGCTCTAAACCGCGTATTTTAGCATTACGTGTCGCGCTACTTTTACTAGAGCTTAGGAAAAAGTGATTGCCGCCTGGTAGCATGTACTCATTTAGGCTTTCGCTGAGGGTAGTCATTCGGCGCGTTAACAGTACCTTTCCTTTTTCAATAACGAGATATTGCACGAGTAGGATTGGTAATTCGAGCGGGTCACGCAATCGAAAGCGAGCGTTATATTTTTTAGCACCCACAAGTGTTAATGAGTATAAGTCACCATCCTTTTGTACAATACCTTTTTTAAGTAATTTATTCATGTGATACATAAACATACTGTTTTCAAGGCCTTCGGGTACTAAGTCGGAGAACCGTTTCTTACCGTCAACTAGGGCAGCAACAATTTTGTCCTGCAGGTGGTGGTCGGTGAATGGCATGGTCATAGCTGTTATTATACAGCACCCTTCTATGGTAATTTCATGGTAAAAATGTTTTTACTAGTTTTTTATTATTGAGCGGTCTATCCTGAATATAGTTCAAGATATATATGCATCATTTAAATATATGCGAAAGGATAAATATGGAGAAACTTACGAAAAAACTGTATAACTGGGCATCAATCATAGATACGGGTACGAGAGAACAAGCTGAAAGAACATCAAGGATGCCGTTTGTTGTGCCCCACTTAGCATTAATGCCGGATGCCCACTTTGGGGCTGGAGCAACGGTGGGGTCGGTTATACCAACGGTTGGCGCTATAATGCCTGCTGCTGTTGGTGTTGATATTGGATGCGGTATGATTGCCGTTAAGACGCAGTTTACGACCGCGGATATTGAGGGAAAGGATTTGGCGGTACTGCGTCACAGTATTGAACGCTCAATACCACTATCGGCTGGCAAGTTTAACTCTAAGCTTACTGACTCTGTTAGAATACGCGTCAGCGAACTAGAACAGATGGCCGGTGAGCGAAAAGCATTCTACGACAAGCTTACCCGCTCTCATTGGTCACTACAGCTTGGAACACTCGGTTCTGGTAATCACTTTGTAGAAGTAACTGTTGACGAAGAAAATTCCGTCTGGTTGTTTTTACATAGCGGAAGCCGTGGCATTGGTAACGCGATTGCCATGCATCACATCAAAGTAGCGCAGGAGTATGCAAAGAAAAACTTCATATCACTTGAAGACGAAGATCTAGCATACCTTGTAGAAGGCACTCCAGAATTTGACGCCTACATAACAGACCTTAATTGGGCGCAACATTTTGCATTGCTTAATCGTGAAGAAATGATGGACAGAGTTGTAAAGGACTTTGCGCATTTTACGGCCGCGCCGATTAAAGAAATAGAGCGCATTAACTGTCACCATAATTTTACCCAAAAAGAACACCACCTTGGTCGCGACATGTGGCTAAGTCGTAAGGGTGCCATTCAGGCAAACGAGGGTCAAAAAGGTCTCATACCTGGTTCAATGGGGACGGCGAGTTATGTTGTTGAAGGAAGGGGATATGCGCCATCGTATAACTCAGCACCTCACGGTGCTGGCCGTGTTTGGGCAAGGAGAGCGGCGCAGAAACACTTCACTATAGAAGATATGGACAAAGCGATGGTTGGGATTGAATATAAGCGTTCAGAAGCATTTTTGGATGAAATTCCAGCAGCCTACAAGGATATCGACGTTGTTATGGAAGATGCCAAAGAACTCGTTGAAATTAAACACACTTTTCATCAAATTGTGAACGTTAAGGGTTTGTAATAGAGTAGTATCTACTAGTAGTACTAAACGACATAGCCACCTGGTGGCGTAAGTGAAACACTAGGGTATAATAATAGTAATTATGATACCGGTTACGTCTACCAGGATGACGCTTCGACGAGGCTTTTTCGTGTTGCTTGCGGCTGTAACTGTAATGGCAACCGTTATAATACCGGCAAAAACCGCACAGGCGGCGACTATGCAAACGAGGACTGGTTCATATGTAGGAAATGGGGCAAATCTTACGGTTTCGAACATAGGTTTTCAGCCGGATTTGGTTATTATAAAACCTTCAACGAGTGTCACTGCAGGGTATTTTAAAACAAGCGCTATGCCAAGTAATACGACCGCCCATTTAAGTGCAACGGCGGTATCGACGGCGAGTATTATTGTATTATCGAGTACTGGATTTACAGTAAGTAGCACTGCTTCAAGCACAAATGTAATTTATCACTGGATTGCGGTTGGTGGCTCCGATTGTACGTCGACTGGTACATTCTGTGTCGGTACCTATACGGGTAATGGGGCGTCTACGCAAACTATTTCAACCGGGTTTCAACCCGAAGTCGTTGTAAATAAGCGAAGCACGGCGATAGGCCCAACATTTCGAACTGCATCAATGCCTACTAATACCTCAGAATATTTCACTTCTACCGCGTCAATAACAAACGGATCGCAGTTTACAACTTTCAACTTAACTAGCTTTACGGTCGGCACCACGTACTCAGCTAGCGGCGGTGTTTTTTATTTCTTTGCTTTCGCTGAATCTGCTCAAATGGCAGACGGTACATATACGGGAGATGGCGTAGATAATAGAAATATTACTGGGCTTACCTTCAAACCAAGCACTGTGTTTGTAAAAAACGTTACTTCTGCAACCACAAACAACCGTCGTACTGTTTTTTCAACAAGCTATCACTATGGCGATAATTCGTCGTTTACGGGTGATGCCGTTGTAAATACGGCAAACTTAATTCAAGGTATGAATAATGACGGTTTTCAAGTTGGTACTGGTTCGATTAATGAATCTTCAGCAACAGCCTATTGGTTTGCATTTGGTGTCGAACCGCCCGTGACACCCGGATCGGGCTCGTTTGATTACAGAGAGGGCACGTACACTGGAACGGGCGCTTCATTAAATGTCACAGGTTTACCATTTCGACCAGACCTTGTCATACTCAAGGACGATGCCGCTAACTACACGGTGTTTCGAACCAGTGTCATGGCTGGTGATTTAACTGCTTACTTTGCAACCGCTTCCGCAGGTTTTACGGGCGGTATTACAGCAATACAATCAGACGGCTTTACTATTGGTACGAGTACGGTCACAAACACAACGGGTAACACCTATCGGTGGCAGGCGTTTGGTGGTGCATATAACCAATCAACCCAAACTGGTTCATCTGATTTTGTGGTAGGCGCTTTTTTGGGGAACGGTATCGATAATCGAAACATCACAGGCCTACCGTTTCAGCCAGACCTTTTAGCTATAAAAAGCTCGACCGCTACTGCGGGAATCTTTCGAACATCCTCTTTTAGTGGCGATACGACAAGCTATTTTGCGACCACAACTGATAGTTCTAATATGATTCAATCGTTTACTAGCGATGGTTTTCAGGTAGGTACCGGTACTCAGGCAAACACCTCTGGTGGAACACAGTGGTGGTTTGCCTTTAAAACTGGTGCTAATTTTAAAGTTGGAACGTATACAGGAAACGGATCAACAGCTCGATCAGTTGCTATAGATTCATTTGGACCGCAGTATGTTTGGGCTAAAAGAAGTGCCTCCACAACCGCAGCTGCAGCAAGGCCATCATCTATTCTTGACCAAACGTCGCAGAGCTTTTTGAACGTTGCTAACACTACCGACAACATAACCGCTCTAAACGGTGGCGGTTTCACTGTAGGTGGCACGCAAAACGTCAGTGGTGCGGTGTATCGCTATGCAGCATGGCGTCAGCCCTTGACACAGGCCATAACCACGACAATTGTAGATCAGAATGGTACTGTCGTATCAAGCCCAACCGTACCATTCCAGGCATATACAACCAGCTTTTCGTGTAATGTTTCAACTGCTATTTTAGGAACTTCTTTACAAAAAATTCGTATCTCTAATCAAACCTCTTCATCAACCTGGACGACATCGATTGCTGCAACTCAGGGCCAAACAGCACTGTGGCAGAATTCTGATACCAGTAAAAAATATGACTACAATGACACTGCTGGTGGTGGATGTTCGGATGGGGGTGACACTGATACGGTTGGAGGCTCACTTGAAGTACAGCCGAGTGGCGCAACGGTTACGCCTCAGTCGGGTTGCTCAACAAACCAAATAACAACTGGTGCAAACCAGGCTTTTAGCGAAGGTACTATTTCAAGTGTAACCCTAGTAAGTGCCGCTACCGGAGCAAATACTGGGTGCTACTGGGATATTACAGATATTGGTCTACGTCAGGTAATACCTTTAGAACAGCTACCTGATACGTATCAATTACAGTTATCGGTAACAACGGTGGCGTCATGATTAAAGGAAAGTTAAGAAGAAAGAGTATGAAAATCACACTTTCAATTGAACTGCCTGAAAAGCTGTCTAGACGAGCTAGATTATTTGGTATTGTGCTTATTCTTTTCTGTATGCTTTTTACAGTTTATATAACCACTGTATTTTTACGTATGAACCAACGTACTGTCAGTATGGATATGGAGATTACCATTAGCCAAGTTCTTGATACTTTTCGTAAACGTATTGAGGGATACACGGACGTATTGTATACGGGAAGAGCGCTCTTTTATATCTCACCAAATGCAACACAGGCTAATTGGGAAGCATACGTGAATAGTCAAAGTGTGGCTGAACGTTTTCCTGGGCTATCATCAATCGTATACGTCGATAGTAACGACAAGAGTCGCGGACCTTTTGTTTCGTTGACGTTTCCGGATTCAGCACAATATCTTAAAGATAGAACAATTAGTAATCAGTCTATTAAGCAGGCCTTAGCAGCCGCTTCAATTAGTGGTCAGCCAATAGCCTCGGGTCCATTCCATAGACAAAGCACTAATGATGACCGCGGACGTGTTTCGATGATACTTGCTTTGTACGATTCGACGTACAACCCTGCAATGACAGATGAGCAAAAAATTACAGCCACCCGGGGCTATGTTTTAACAACTCTACTGCCAGATTCAATATTTGAAGAATCATTGAAAAATGTTGCTAATGTAGCGCCTGTTTCAATTAGTGTAAAAGATCAGGATGACCGTATTATTTTTGAACGTACTATATCTCGTGAACATATGGACGATACTACGTCGGGTAAAAGAACACTCGATGTTGGTGGTCGTACGTGGCGTATAGAGTATGCAGTACCGGAAGATTACAACCTTACTTTTGTAGAAAAGCACACACCGGTATTTGTCATTATTGGCGGTACAATTTTAATGATTATAGTAGTAAGTCTTTATTTTTACCGCAAAGGTCTTGTGATAAAGATCCGGCGATCAGATCGTTTTACTATAACAAAACGACGACGATCGCAAGAATAGCCGCCGAAAAGAACATAACAACGACCGCACTTGCGACGGATTGAGTGGCCTCTTTTTGAATGAGGGTGCTTTCTGATGAAGTAAGAGGCTCGAATGGGACAGTTATCGTCGATACACCGTCGGTGTTTGTTGCTATTGGATAAACTGAGGTTTGCAGATAGGGTAGTTGGACCGTTTTTCTTCCGTTATCTTCAATAATAGTAGCGGTTGGTGGTTTAGTGGTTGATCCTTCCGATTCCTGTAATGGACTACATAACGTATCTAATGATAGGGTGGGTTCAGCTATCCCGTTTGTTGTTGATGTTACTGTACATTCTAAAGATGTAATTTCCTGAGTGATAGTTGCGGGTACAGCAACGGCGTTAGAGGGGATGAAGACGAGCAATGGGAAAAACGCTAGGAAGCTTAGTGTAAAAGCGTAATTCGAGCGTTTTACCCATCGCATAATGGTTACTTCTGATTCTTTGGTGGTACTTTTATCTCTTGTCCGGTTGTAATTGTGTATGGTGCTTTAAGTTTGTTGACACGGGAAAGTTTTTGCCAAGAAATCGCATGCTCTTCGGCAATAGATTGAATGGTGTCGTTTTTATTCGCACTATATACCTGCCATGAGCGGGCAATTGCCGCTCGCTCGCGTAGTTTTAATATCAATAAGACAATTGATACAGCAAGCGCCACTACGGCTAATAGTTCGATGATCATAGCGAGTGGTGATGGTGGGATAAAAAGCGTATTTGACTGAATGGTAACAGATTGTCGCTGGCCATTTGTCTCTTCGCCAATACCATCGGCGGGGTTGCTGTTGTAAGTAGCTACCGCTTCGGCACTATACCACCCACCCCAAAATGGCTTATCAACATCAAAATTCCATTTAGCACTTGAGGCTGATAGAACCGGGTAAGTAGCTTGCTTAGATGCTACGGTGCTGCCAAGTACGTTTTTTAGACGGACATTTAATGCTGTATCAAGCGAAACATTTCCTGTGTTGACTACACTTGGTTGAATAGTATAGAGGTTTTGGTTTGTTGAGTGTTGCGAAAGCGAAATACCCGTGAAAGAAATAGCCTTAACGATGTCACCGGGAATGGTGACCGCTACACGAATCGCGGAGCGAAAACTTAGTACAACACCACTTTGATTAGTACTTGGTTTTTGCTGAGCGTCACGAATGGTGATACAGCCGCTATGTTCACCGACGCTTGCATTTGACGGTGTTTTGACACTAAAAGACACTACCTTCTCTTCACCATCATTAAGAGTAATGTTGTTAGTATCAAAAGTAATCCATGATCCTACATCATTTTTTGGATCAGCTTCTTGTGAACAAGCAAAGGCACCGTCATTCGATGGCGCCGAATCAACGCTACCGAGGACAATAGTTTTTGTCTCGCCGGTATTATTGAACAAGCGCACAGCATCTGTGACGGTTTTATCTTGCTCGAGGCTATAGATAAAGATCGATGCCGACCGCTGATTATCCGGCTGTGGGTTTGCTGGGCGACCACCTAAACCACCGTACTCAACAGCACTAGCTGTAGGTGGAACGAAACTTACGAGGATACTGAGAACAAGTGCTGAGCCGAAAAGAATTTTTTTCATAGATCCTCTTAAGAAGCAGTAGCTGTCAGTGTGACGGGGAGTGCGTAGCTACCAGTTGGTTGCTCGGCAGGAATTTGTTGAGACAAGCCAACGCCAGTGATGTATCCACGCCAGATCGTTGTACCAACAGGGGCTGAAAGAACGGTTATAGCTGTTGAGCCACTCATGGCAGTAGACGATCCTTTACTTATAGTCGCACCAGTACATGCGCTACTTGAACAGTCTGCAGTAACAGTTCCGGCTGCTGGATTAACTGTTAGTTGGCCGGTTGTACAACCACTACCATTATATGCATAGCTGTTACCACCACTCGTCCACGGACCTGTTGCAGCGAATGATAGGTTCCAGGCTTGACCGCTTGTTGTTGCTGATGGGTTAATGACATAAAGACGTTGGGTCGAACTACCAAGAGTACCCGTTACGGTCTGACAGCTGAATGAGTATCCAGCTGCCGTCATGCCAAACGACGGAGACGCCACTGTTACCCGGCTAGCATCGAGAATAGCAGCACTTAAGCTACCGGCGTTAATTTGCTGAGTGACATTAGCCGATTGGGCGTATGACGGCGTGACGAGTAAGAGGCTAACTGCAAAGAAAGAGAATACCCCTAGCGCGATTTTTTTAATATATTTCATTGTTTTTTATTCTCCTAAAGAGTTAATACATACTTGTTGCGCCCATAATAGCAAGTTCTTTGCATAAGCACAATAACTATGGTATGAAAACGTATGAGTTTTATTTTTCCGTTGGTAGATTAACGATATTTTGGCAGTCTTTACAAATACCCTGAATTTCAAAATGATGGAAAGTTGGTCTGAAACTATGTTGTTTTGCTAGCTTATGAACCAAACTTTCAACTATTTCTGATTGCAATTCGCCCACTTTGGCACACTTCACGCACACGATATGGTGATGATGGGGCTGAAAAGGAGACGATAGCTCGTATGAGTATTTCCAGCCATTAGTAATAGTCGCCACTATATTTAGAGAGGTAAATAGCTTTATAGTGCGATATACGCTAACTTTATCTATTTCAGGGCACAAAGTAATGATTTGGGTAATTGATAGGGGTGTAGGAGAATCTTTTAAAGTAGTAAATATAACGACTCGTGGGGATGTAAGTCGCAAGCCGAGTTGAGAGAATATGCTGACAAGTTCACTGTTCATGATTGCAGTATATCATCTTATTGCAACTTATTTGCAATAAGAGATCAAGAAGCTTAGAATTAAAATCTATGAACACACGCCTTCAACCAATAATTAAAAATGTTTTAAATCTTAAGACATTTAGTCCAAGTAAAGAGGTGGACGCTGTTATGAGTGCACTTGTTAATGGTGTAGTTGAAACACCATCCATGCTAATAGCAGGTTCCGTGACGGCCAAACAGAAGTCAAAGGTGAGACATATCAGTGCCAGGACAGAATCAGAACTAGAAAAATACTGGGCAGATCGTATCGTTAATTCCACCAAACCACTGCGAACACTCAGTACATTCCCATATCTTGATAATTACGAGGAATTGACCGTAAGAGAGGTCGATCTTTTAGCAAAAACTGGGTTAGTGTTAAGCAAAAATCATAAAGCACTGATTATTGGTAGCGGGCCTTTGCCGCTGTCAGCCTATGAATTATATTGCCGAACTGGTGTTCGTGTTGATCATGTTGATTCCTCTCGACAGGCAATAGGGTTATGCCAATCCTTTATGAAACAACTTGGTATAGTATCGAAATACTACCACTCGGTAGGTGAAATGGTTGAACTCGAGGGTGATTATGATCTTATTCTTATAGCCGCGCTTGCCGGGGATACTGCAATGGATAAGCAAAAAATTATCAACAGGGTTTTACCACACCTTTCCAATAACGGAAGAATTATTTTAAGGAGTGCACGCGGTTCACGAACCCTTCTTTATCCAGCTATCAAATCAAATGACATTCAAGGTGTTCATTTGCTTGAAGAGTATCACCCAACGGACTACATTATTAACTCGGTTTTTGTATATGGAAAATAACGTAAAGCCAGATCTTTACCTTATCAACGGGCCACTTGGGGCGGGTAAAACAACTTTTCTTAAGGAGCTTCTAAAACTTCCATCCTACAAAAATGCCAGAATTATTGAGAATGAGTTTGCAAATACCAGCATTGACACTGAACAATTGCATGATCATCACGCTGAGGTGCAAACTATCACTGGTGTGTGTATTTGCTGCTCAACTGGGGATGAGCTGACCGATGCTCTTCGTACACTCTCGGAGGATACGCCACCTGTCATTATTGAGGCGACGGGTGTCGCGAACTCATTAAAACTAATTGAGAAGATCGTCAACGCAGATATGTTGGATAGATACACCGTTAAACACGCTATATTTATCCTTGATGCTATTGAAGCTATAGATAATTTAGAAATGACGCTTAAGACATATCATCATGAATTAAAAGCGGCCGATACGGTACTGGTAAGCAAGACAGACCTTCTAAACGATGACCAGATTGAGTACCTAGTGAACACCCTCTCTCGACTTAATTTACGGCAGCTGAACTTTGTGAATGAAGGAATGTTTGATCATTCAATACTTAGATTGGAATCGCATATTCTAGAGTATTTCTCTCAGCTGAAAGGTGATATTACGAATCATGAAGCTGGTCTAAGTTATACCGTCCTTGACACATCGAATGTAACGTTTGAAATATCTCAATTAGAATTAATCTGGCAGGGAATCAAGACCGACTACGGTATACGGCGCATGAAGGGAAACTTCAAGACTAAGGATAATATAATGATGCATGTAGAGGCGACACCCCATCAATGCAAAACATCAACCTACAGCTCGGGCGACTTAAAATTAGTTGTGATTGGTAAAGATGCGCCAATGTTAACCCTAGATTCTTTTGCCAAGTTAGGTACCAATGGTGGAGTATAGAGAAGAAGTCGATCGTTTATTGAGGGCGTATTCGGAATATAAAGTGCTATTAAAAGTCGAAGCGGGGCTTTCGATGGAGCGTGCCAAGCAAAAAATAATTGGTGATGTTGATGAGAGGCTTGCTGCTGATTATGAGAATGTAAAGCAAAAACAACAAAGCTTATCTGACTCGATGACTTTTTCAAATCCATTTGTCTGGATTATGTACAAGTTCGAGGCGTATAAAGATGAAGCGCAGCCTATTCGTACAATTCGTGATTTCCGAATTCACTGTAGTAAAGATGGGTACATTTGCACAAAGCGGTTTCGTTTTATTAATGAGCAGCTTGCTCAAAGGGGTCAGAAGACGTTACTAGATAGCTACTACGCTAACGACGACTTACTTAATACACTTATTAAAGAGAATTCTTTACAAGAATTAGTGAACGACAGTACTTTTATAGGCCTTTGGCAAAAACACGAGTTTAATACCGTTAATACTCGAGTTGCAAAATGGGAGAGCTATTAGTAAAGCGCATTACTAAGATTCTCCAAAAAACATACACCCGCGCTGGGCGGGTGTATGGTAGATAAGTAAGCGGCTTTTATTCAGCTTTAAACATGTCTGGCTTTGAAGCAATGATACCGGTTGTGAGTGCATCAGCACCACCAGAGATTTGTACGAGTGCTTGGTTTTCAAGTTCGTATGCTTTCTCGTAGTTACCATTTTGGTATTCAACGGCGCTTTGGTTAAGCAAGTCTTCATGAGCACTCAGTGCTTCGTAAAGTGTATCAGAAGATAGGCTTGGGATAGCACTGTTAAACACGTTAGCTACTTTTCGCAGCTCGACGCGTAAGGCGGCTAGCGATGACTCTTGAGCGGCCATGTTACCATCTTTTACGGCTTGTGCGTAATTGTTTGATTGAACAATGTGCTCAACAAACGGTGTTGTAATTGCATCTTGGGCGTCTTGACCATAGATACTACCAACTGCGGTCGCAATTGCTACGGCGTTAGCGGTTTGTGCAGCTTTTGCACCTGCGAGTTTTTGCTCTGAGGCACCATCTGCGATGTTACGTGTAACTGTTAAACTAGTTGTAACGTGCTCGCGCAGTAGGTTGTTTAAGTCAACCCGAAGCTTTGCTTGTGCAGAATCTGCAGATGCTGTGCTTGTTGTTGTGTTTGACTGAGATGTGTTTTCTTTATTATTCATACCAATTTGTGCACCAACGAGTATCCCAACTCCTAGTGCAGCAATAACTGCTATAACAGCGAAAACTTTTGAACCATTTTTCATGTATGCTCCTTTGTTAGTAACAAAGTGAGAATATCAACAAGGACCTATTCGGTATGTAAGGAATATTACAATAGCCATTTTTTAGATGTTGACTTAATAGTTTCCTTCTTTTCGTCACTCATTCTATCGTATAGTGATACCATCATCGATGAGCGGTGATTGGCAGCTATCATATCGCGAAAGTCGTCTATAAATTGCCAGTAAAGAGCGTCCCATACCTCAGACCAATCAGCTTTTTTGTAATCACTCATTTTAACAATGTAGTTACTTCCACTTATGTAGGGTTTAGTTGTAATGAAATCTGCTGCAGCGAATTGACTCATAGCATAAACATTCGGTACCATCACCCAGTCATAAGCATCAATAAATAGGCTCATAAACCATTCGTAAACTTCATCGGGGTGCAAGCGAAGAAGTACCATACTGTTACCTAGAATCATAAGTCGCTCAATATGATGAGCATAGGCGGTGGTAAGTACTTTTTTTATAACATCATCAACTGGCTCTAGGCCTGTAGAGCCATCCCACCAATTTTTACCAATTGAGCGGGTTGCTGATAAATGATTTTTTGTTCTCATTTTGCGTCCAAACCGTACATAGGTTGCTCGCATGTATTCGCGCCAGCCAATGATTTGTCGAATAAAGCCTTCGACGCTTTCAATGGGGACGGTGTGTTTGTTAGCGTAATTAAGTGTTTCGCGTATGACTTGCTCGGGGGTTAAAAGTCCATTGTTTAAAAGGGGGCTTAAAACTGAGTGAAAAACTTCACTATCTTCTTTCGAAATAGCATCTTCGTACGGCCCAAATAAAGCGAAGCGATCTTCTAAAAATATCGTCAGTCGCTTTTTGGCATCATCGTGAGTAATGGGGTAGTTGAAGGTATCAGCATCACCGGGATTTTCAGAGAAGTGCTTGTTTGTCCAAGTTATCGCAGCATCTATGTATTCAGATGATTGCTTCGGATATGGTTTTGGAAGGGTAATCTTTTTTGGCAGCTTTTTTCGGTTTGCTTCGTCGTAACTCCATTTTCCGCCTGTTGGATTACCTTTTTCATCAATAAGAATATTTAAACGGCGTCGTTGCCATTCGTAAAAATGCTGCATACGGTTGGGGTGATGGTCGAAATAGTCTTCGATTTTACCCGCACTCGTAAGAAATGATGGGCTGGCATAGCGTTCATTAACTACTGCCAGGTCCTTAAATAATGTATCAAGTCTTTTTTGTAGCCAATCGTCAACAACGTCGTAGTAGCCAACGGTGCCTATGTCTAATTTCACCAACTCCTTCTTTAATTGGGACATCGAAGGCTCTTCGGAATTTTCAATGTATCGAGCAGAGTACCCGTGCGCGACAAGTTGGTCGAATAGGCAGCGCATTGAGGCACGGTGAAGAATCAGCTTTTGTTTATGAAAGCGATATTGCTTAAAAAATAGATCATCTTCAATAAAAATAAACACAGTTGTTTTGTCAGCAGAAAAGTGCTCTTCAAAGAGCTGGTGGGGGAAGACGAGTTGAATTAATGGCTGCGATGTCATAGAGATGGCTTTTTGTGATCTTTCTCACAGATCGTATACGGTTTCATTACTATAATCAAGCGAGTAGTTAAGAAAATCAATCAAACGACGTTAATTCACGGGGGAACATATGACAGATATTGCAGTAAATAAAAGATTATTAGGACTTAAAGATGTTTCAGTACATATTCACGATACAGGTGGAAGTGGCCGACCAGTTATATTAATTCACGGATGGCCGCTATCGGGTGAATCATGGAATCATCAAATTGAAGCCTTAGCAGAAGAAGGATATCGCGTAATAGCGTATGATCGTCGCGGTTTTGGTAGTAGTGATAAGCCGAAGACCGGGTACGATTACGACACCTTAGCTGAAGATTTGAATGGTTTGATTGAAGAACTCGATCTTAAAGACGTAAGTTTAGTAGGTTTTTCAATGGGTGGCGGAGAGGTAGCGCGTTACATTACAAAATACGGTGAAGAAAATCTTCACAGTATTGTATTTGCAGCTGCGGTTCCACCAATGATGATGAAGTCAAGCGACAACCCAGAAGGACCACTCGAAGAGGAAAAAGCAGCCGAAATGACCGCACAGCTTACGGCCGATTCCGACGCATTTTATGATACTTTCACAAAAGAATTCTTTTCTGCTAATGCAGATAAAAACATTCTTGTATCTGAAGATGAGCGACAGGCAGCTTTAGCACTCTGTTATCAGGCTGATAAAGATGCGGCTTTATCAGCAATGCAGTCATTTGCGTTAACTGATTTCCGCGATGATTTACCGAACATCTCTATACCTACATTGGTTATTCACGGTGATTCGGACGGAACGGTACCATTTGAAGGTTCTGGTAAGCGAACACACGAGTTAGTTCCTCATAGTGAACTATATATTATTGAAGGTGGTCCACATGGAATTAATGTAAGTCATGCAGACGAATTCAATCACGCTATTATTTCGTTTTTAGGAAAGTAGGAGACGATGGTAAAAAAAGGCGATACAATTGAGTGGAAGTGGGGGAATGGTTCGGCTGACGCTAAGGTAGAAAAAGTGAGCGCAGATAAAACCGAGGTTAAATCTAAAGGTAAAAAAATTACCCGTAATGGGTCAGAGGACAATAAAGCAATTGTTGCAAAGCAATCTGATGGAACAAAAGTTGTCAAAAAAGAAAGTGAAGTAAAAGCAAAATAGGTATGAGCAAACATAAAACAATTATTGTTTGGCACCGTTCAGACTTACGAGTTCATGATCATCCCGCTTTATCAGCCGCCATAAAGGAGGCTGATTTGGTTCTCCCGCTTTTTATTTTTGATGACGCTATTCTTAAAGGAAAATTTGCTAGTGCTAACCGTCATCATTTTTTACGTGAGTCATTAGAAGATTTACGTAAAAGCTATAAAGATCGTGGTGGTGATATAGCGTTTCGGCACGGCGATCCAAAAGATGAGCTACGAAAAATAATTAAAGACACCAGTGCTACAGCTATATATTATACGGCCGACTATTCTCCGCGTGCTACAACACGAGATAAAGAATTGACCGACTTACTTGCCGGTGATGATATTGAGATGCGTGCTTTCGGCGGCCGATTAGCAGTAAACCAATTACAGAAACTACGTACAAAAAATGGTGATCCCTACAAAGTGTTTACGCCGTTTTGGAAAAATTGGCAACAGGTACAGCGTCGAGAGCTAGCACCCACACCCCGCGTTATTAAGTCTCCAAGCATACCTATGGGTACTATACCCCCTGATTCGACTCTCGGTATACACAAAAGTGAAGTTTCACCGGATATATTACCCGGTGGTGAAACTGCAGGTCGAAAGCGATTAAAAAAGTTTCTTAATGGTCCAATTAACGAGTATCATCAACAAAATAACGATATGGCTGCTGATACCACATCACGCCTTAGTTCCTATTTTCACTTTGGGTGTATTAGTGTGCGAGAAGTCGAGACATTACTTCCTGATACGAAGGGTGCTCAGGCTTGGCACCGCCAACTCGCATGGCGTGATTTTTATCATTATGTGTTGCTTCACTTCCCGCACCCCGAACAAGAGTTTCAAGAGCGATATCGGACATTTTCATGGAGTAAATCAACTACTCACTTAGAAGCATGGAAAGAAGGAAAAACAGGCTATCCGGCAGTCGATGCTGCAATGCGCCAATTAAAAACCGAAGGTTGGATGCACAATAGGGCACGCTTGATTGTCGGTTCATTTCTTACTAAGGATCTTGATATAGATTGGCGTGATGGTGAGCGCCACTTCATGGAGTGGCTAACGGACGGTGATATGGCAAACAATAATGGTAATTGGCAGTGGATAGCAAGTGTTGGTGTAGACCCTGCACCATTATTTAGAAGGCTCTACAACCCGTCGAGTCAGCGTGATAAGTATGATCCGACGGGTGAGTATGTTCGACGTTATGTTCCTGAGTTGAAAAATGTACCAATGAAGTACTTAAGTCAGCCATGGACAATGCCAGATGATCTTCAAAAACAATCGAAATGTATAATTGGAAAAGATTATCCTAAGCCAATAGTAGACCACAGCGAAGCCCGTCAGCGAGCATTAGAAAAATATCGATCACTATAGTACATAAAAAATATGGCTTGTGTCATTGTTCAATATCGCTTAAGCTAAAGATATATATTATAGAAAAATATCGCAAGAACGATAAAGGAGACCCATGGCACGGTTACCACAACCTGGAGGAGATGCAAATAACTGGGGAGATATTCTCAACGAGTATCTTTCACAAACTCACGCATCAGATGGCTCACTTAAATCAAATACTGTTGGCCCATCACAACTTATTGACAGCTCTATTTCAGAAGCTAAATTAGATGCAGCTTTGGCTGCCAAGGTTAATGCTACCGGCGGGGGATCTGGCGCTGTATCAAGTGTAGCCGGACGTACTGGTGCTGTTGTGCTTACAAAAGCTGATGTTAGTCTTGATAATGTTGATAATACAAGCGACGCTAGCAAACCGGTTTCAAGCGCTGTCCAGACGGCATTAAACGCCAAGGCAAACCTAACTGACACTCGTTTCACTGACCAACGGACACCTGTTGATAACTCTGTTTCAACTGCAAAAATTCAAAATGGTGCCGTAACAACTGCTAAACTTGCCGACGCATCGGTAACTGACCAAAAGCTTTCGGCAGGGCAAGCAAATACAGGACAAGTCCTTTCATATGATGGAACAAATATGGTATGGACAACCGTCTCTTCTACTACAGTCTCAGACGCTTCCACTACTACTAAGGGAATTGTGCAACTAGCAGGGGACCTATCGGGTACTGCGGGTGCTCCTGTTGTAAGTCGTGTTAATGGCGTAGCTGTGAGTGGAACGCCATCAAATGGTACGGTTTTGACTGCGACCAGTGGGTCTGCGGCTTCATGGCAGGCCCCAACTGGTGGATCCGGAACTGTAACTTCTGCAAATATTACCGACGCTACAGCGACTGGACGGAACGTCTTAACTGCTGCTGATGCAGCGGCAGCTCGTTCTGCTATTGGTGCCGGTACTTCAAACTTAGCTATTGGAACAACCTCAACTACAGCCAAAGCTGGTAATTATGCGCCAACAAAAGCAGATGTTGGGCTTTCAAATGTGGACAATACAAGTGACGCTAATAAGCCAATATCGACAGCTACGCAAACAGCATTAAATGGCAAGACAACTGCCGTAACGGCAAATGCGGGTCTATGGATCGGTACGCAAGCCCAGTACGATGCACTTGGTAGCTATTCTGCAACTACCCTTTACGCAATCACGAACTAACATCTATGGCAATTTGGAACCGATTTAAATCTGACACGACTACAGCGGATACGATTACCGTAACTTTTGATGAGTCAACTCCACTGGATAATACGCATACTCTCGTTGCTTTGATTCATGTTGCCGGAACCGATACATCAATTGCTTCTAATTCATGGTCTGCAACACCACTTTCAGGCTCGGGTAACAACGGCAGCTTAACGTATCTTGGCTGTGTCGTTCAGCGTGGAAACGGTTCGCTAAACAGCATAACGATTAACTTAACAAGCGCGCTATATATAAGTGTTCAACTATACGCGTTTGAAGGCTATAGCACGCTCGTGCCTCAGTACGCTTCTGGTTCAAGTAATGCAGGTACTAGCTCGCCAACCCCAACCGCAACCGCAACAACAGCCGCAAACACTATCGCAATCGCATCTTGGGGATTAAACGGTTCTGCCGGTGGCTGGAGTGGTGTATACGATAGCGGGTTTATTTCGCCACTACCAACAACAAGCGCGCGACATATGAGCGCAGTGAACGCCTATACTTCAACCGGGGCTACACCATCAACCTCTACGTCGTGGACGACATCGCGGACTTTACGTACGGGTATGTGGGTGATTGAGGGTGTTGCAACAACCCCTCCTCCTGCAGATGTAACTTCACCAACAGTTACAATTGTTGATCCAGCCGATAATGCAACCGTATTAGGTAGTTATGTTTTGCGCGCTACTGCAAATGATAACGTTGGTGTTCAATCAGTGGCATTTTATGCCGGAGATTTATTTATTGGTAATGCGACGTTCACTTCAGGTGAATGGCGTTTAACTGCAGACACTACCGCTGTACCCGATGGGGTATATTTGCTTCGAGCGATTGCTAAAGATGCTGCTAATAATACGGCTGCATACGAGCATACCGTGACTGTACAAAATGAAGTATATTCAGTTGGCCCAATCCGCGTAAGCGGACAGGATGCAAACGCCGTTCGTATCGGGGGGCAATCTGTTGCTCGTCTTTATCTAGCGGGAGAGGTAATTGTTGGCGAGCCATATATACCGCCAGTCGCGCCGCCATCCGGAATACCTACGCGTGTTACCTCATATGGTCCAAACGGTAGTCATTATCCGAGCCGAACACCATGGGCAGGAAGCAGTACATGGGATTATGACGTAACAGTAGCATGTAGCTGGTCTGCCATCTCGTCAGCTATCAATACCGCCGCAACATCATACCCTAATGGTAAATGTCGAATTCAAGTAATGCCCGGTACGTTACCTGGAAATGGGGCTGGATCAACTTCAACACCTGTGATTCAGAATGTCGGAGCACTCAATCGCGCTTTTCGTATTTTAGTCGTGCCGAGAGATGGCGCATTTAGTATCACTCACTCAGCCTCTGCCCGCCTTGAAAAAATCAAAGGTGTGACATTCCTAGGTTTCAGCACATGGTCGCTCGGTCAAGACGGCGCGGATGCCTCATCATTAGTAATAACCAACAGCCAGGATGTAGCTTGGGGATGGTCAAAGGGGCGAGCGTTTAATATTACAAGTAACGCTGCAAATTCGAGTTTTATCGAGTACGTAGAATGTGTTGCACCAGAATCTGAGCTTAATGCTGCTGATCGTTCTGCAACCCGCAACGCTAATGGGTATGCAACTTCAAACGTTAGTTATGTTGGTTGCTACTTGGCGCCGATGCACAAGCCTGCCGGCTCGTCAGCCCACTGTGACACGCTTCAATTCTCGGGTAACTCAACCTCGTTCAAAAATATTTACTTCACAGATACGGCAATTTTTGGTTCAACTAATGCCGCCCTCATTATGACTGGTGATGGCACTTCGACATCTGCAAGTGACTCAATAACATTTAACCATGCCCTTATTTGTGGGGGAACGGCTGCTACAGTGGCGTATCCATTCTTACCGGGTGCGTATAATACCTCCGGACCAACGGTAGGGTTTAACTCGAAGCCTACAAACTGTGTGGCGCAAAATGCGACGCTTATTCTTGGTAAAATTGTACCGACCTTTGCCTCTGTTTCTTCAGATTCACGCTCGTCTAGTAGCGCCCCAGCGCCACAAAGCGGTACGTGGACAGCTGATTCGAATCTAGGGGCCAGCCAAGCTTGGTTTAATACTAATGCACCAAAGCCAACCGATAGTACTTTACAGTCAATGTGGGCTTGGTAGGGGAGAAAATAATTCATGCCGCAAATAAAAATAGGTTCAGCAAACGTTAACACCATTCGTTCCGGCTCTTCTATAGTTGGGAAAATATATCAAGGTAGCTCTGTTGTGTGGTCGGCGGTAGGTGGTGGCGGTCCTGTTCAAGATTACACCGGGGCTTACACAGCACCGACTGTCAGCCTTGATAGTGCCATTACAAGCGACTCTGACTCTTCACTGCCATCAGGAGCATGGGCCTATCCAGCTGCTTCTACTGCATTTCGCTACTTAGGGGTTGATACAATGGTAGACACAACCGATGGTGATAATACCTACCGCCCTAATCCTAGTCAAGTTATCACCGGAAGTGCTCCTCGCCCATACTCAGTTAAATTCAATATAACCGGTACGACATTCTGGGTGCGGGTTAAACCTTTGCGCGCAAGCTCAACACTTCGGGTTCGTGTAAATAATGGCTGGACGGTAACCCAAGAAGCAATAACAGATACAGATGATCCGGATTATCCTGGAAACGTTGGCAGTACAGCTGCCCTCACGCTAGGGGCGACGAATACTATAAATTATGTGAAGGTACAATTTAGCGAAGCGGGCCCACACACTATACAGATTGATGTAAACTGTCGATTTGGTGGTGTATATGTCCCCTCGAGTGCTTCTCTTGCAACCCAGACGAGCGGCTCTTTACCGGTTCTGCCAACTCGACAAGTGTATGGTTTGTCCGCGTCGTTATTTGCGGGTATTTCACAGTCGAGTGAACTTCCTTATAGTAATGTTACATCACCGCTTTTCAGAGCTGCTTATAGCGCGGGTTGGACAAATGTTTTTGATGATTCGGTTGGTGGTTCGGGGTACGGTGCTTCACCGTCTTACCTTTCTCGCTTACAAAACGCAACAATCCAAAATCGACTGTCTGGCCGTTCTGGCGATGTCATAATTATAGATGGGGGAATGTTTAATGACCTTGGGGGTGATCTAACGATCGCGCCAGGAACATCAAGCTCTGGCTTTGTGTATAATCGTGCTAACCCCGTATTCTCCCTAATAAGGTCTATCGCACCTTTGATTAACATTGTTATTATCGGAACGCCACTCGCACCGGCTCTTGTAAAAGGCTATCGAGATCTTGGCTTTAACGAGTCACAATCTGAGAACTTTGCTATTAATGGAACAGGTGCGGGTTCATACGGAATACTTGAATATAATACGGTACTACGGCAGATTGCAGCACAGTACGGCGCCTTTTACTTTGAACCAGTTCCTACTGTACGTAGGGTTTATGACACAAACGGGTCTGTCATGAGTACGCTTCCGTCGGGTACGGGGCGCATGCCTGATTACCCAACAATTCTTGCTTCGCAGGCTTCAACCACCTATATACACAGTGACGGTGTCCACCCGAAGCGAACTGGGGCATTTGTAATCGCTAAAATGTATAGTGATGCATTTAATGTAATGCAAACTAGTGCAAACTGGAGAAGTTAGCGCACAAGTTGCTAAACGAACAGCGAACAACCATTTCCCTATAGTTGCAAAAAAGTAAAATATATTACAGAGCCTGCATGGACTGATCTGGTATTTTATGTGTATTCACATAAATAAAGGAGGTTCATGTTGAAACGGGTTATCATTGCAGGGACGATTGCTCTGCTAACTTTAGTGGTACTCGGCACAATTTGGCAGGACAGTATTTTGCAGGCTTTTGCATTAAGTGACTCTGTGTCGCAGGCCATTAGAATGGCACTTGTCGTAATGCTACTGGGTCTGTTGGTAAGTACTCGGCCTCGAAGTGTTGAGTTTCGTACTGCACTTGGGCTGGCATCGGCCGGCCTTACTTTAGGTGTTGCTTTTATGCTATCCCAGTATTACATAGCACCAGTTGATGCTTTTCTTTACATTGAGGTAGCGATACTATTTGCACTTGAGGCTATTGAATCAAGGGAATTTACAAAACTTTCAAGTGAAAAAAGTTTTTCTACCAGCCCTGTTAAAAATGAAAAAATCATAATTTAGTGAAATATTTCACAGTGTCCATTCACGCGACAGCGTATAACTGTGTACAGAACATAACGTAAGGAGAGAAAACAATGTTGTTAGATATTGTACTGTGGATTCTTTTCGGTGCACTCGCCGGATGGATTGCCTCAAAAATTATGAAAACAGATGCACAAATGGGTGCACTCGCTAATATCGTCGTTGGTATTATCGGCGCATTCATCGGTGGATTTTTGTTCCGAGTCCTCACGGGTAACCAGGTTGAAGGCTTTAACCTCCTTAGCCTCATCGTTGCAATCGTAGGAGCGGTAATCTTACTTGCTATTGTGAAGGCATTTACTGGCCGACGCATTAGCGCCTAGTAAGCTAAAACATATTGGAATAGGAGATCGTAAGCTCGGTCTCCTATTCCAGTTACAATAGGTATTCACATATACTATTAAGAAGGGCTTAAAATAGTGGCAGTAGAAACTGTAAGTAACAGAAAGAATATAGTGCTCAATTTTGAAAAACTATTTGTGGCGTTAGGAACACCTTACATTATTTTTGATGCAAGTGATCCGGACTGCACAATTCTAGAGGAAAATGAAGCACATGCTGCCATAGCGATGGTAAACCGCGAAGACGTTATAGGCAAGAAATTGCTTGATGCATTTCCCGACACTTCAGAGCAATATAAAAAAACTGGGAAGAGTGAACTTGCTGAATCAATTCGTCGGGTGGCAACGACCGGAAAAACCGAAGTCATGCCCGTATTTGGGTATGACATAAAAGATAGAAATGGTATATTAAAAACCAAGTTTTGGGAAGTTACTCATTCACCCGTGTTTGAGGGTAAGAAGATTGTCGCGGTGATGCAACAATCAAAAGATATTACGCAGAATGTTATTGCTGAAAAAAAACTAGCCCAAGCGCAAGACCAGCTTGCACAAGCCCTTGCCTATACCGCTGTGGGTACATGGCTTTGGGATATCAAAAATAATGTTGTATTAGCGGATAAGAATTCGGCAAAACTGTTTGGCTTATCAAACGGCGAGGAAGCCGCCGAAGCCCCAATTGAAGAGTTCATAAAAGCAATTCATCCCGACGATGTAAAGCGTGTTCAAAAAGAAATAAGTCAAGCAGTTAAAGACCGTGCGGCTTATGAAAGTGAATATCGTTTGTACGACGCTGACGGTAAACTTATTTGGCTATTGGCTCGTGGGCATGTTGAGCTAGATGAAAAAGGTAATCCATCGCGTTTTCCTGGCCTGGTAGTTGATATAACTGAACGTAAGCAGGCCGAACGGAAATTACACGTACTTTCAGAAGCTAACACTCAGTTTCCAGCCTCGTACGGCGCGCAGCAAATTTTAGAAACCATTACGTCAAAGCTAGTTCCAGACCTAGCTGACTGGTGTGCTATTGATTTACTTGTCGACGGAGAAATCCAACAGGTAACTGTTGCCCATAAGGATCCTAAGAAAATAGAATGGGCAAAACAACTTAGAGTCGAGCTTGATGCCGTTAACTTTGATGCAAAAACTGGAGCACCATGGGTAATTAGAACCGGTAAAGTCGAACATGTCCCTATTGTTACAGAAGAAATGTTAAAAGAGGTAGCGAAAACAGACTCGCAGCTTGAATTACTAAAATCGGTTGGTATGACATCGATTATTATTGCACCTCTAAAAATTGACGGGAAAACGATCGGTGCCATTACCCTTATTTCGACCGATTCAGAACGACACTATGGCACCAGCGATGTCGAGATAGCCCACGGCCTTGCAAACCGTGCGGCTTTGGCAATATATAACGCAAACCTTTTTAAAGAGGCGCACGACGAGATTATTGAGAGGAAAAGGTTACAAAATGAGCTCGAAGATCTAAATGCAGCACTTGAAAGCCGAGTAGAAAAGCGAACTGAAGAACTAGAAAAAACTAACGCTGGCCTCGAGCGAGAAATTAGTCGACGTCAACAGGTTGAAGCTGAGTTGAATGAATACGGTAAAAGTTTATCCCGAAGCAATCAGGAGCTGCAAGATTTTGCCTATGTTGCCTCGCATGATCTTCAGGAACCCCTTCGTAAAATTAGGGCATTTGGAGATATACTACAAAACGAGTACTCCACCGAGCTTGGCTCAGGCTCTGAATACCTTATTCGTATGCAAAATGCCGCCGCTCGTATGAGCACGCTTATTCAAGATCTATTAGCATTCTCTCGCGTTACTACAAGGGAACAAGTTACAGAAAAAGTCGATTTGGCCCAGATTGTAAAAGAAGTTATTGTTGATTTAGAGTGGCGTATACAAGAGTTAGACGGAACTATTAAAGTTAATGAACTACCTATAATAGAGGCTGATCCTACCCATATGCGACAGCTATTTCAAAATCTTATTAGTAATGCTTTAAAGTTTCACCAACCTGGTGTTCCACCTGTTGTTGAAGTGTTGCTGTGTGAAGAATCTGCGCCGGATGTCTATACGGTATGTGTAAAAGATAATGGCATCGGGTTTGATGAACGTTACCTTGATCGCATCTTTTCAGTATTTCAGCGCCTTCATGGGAAGAATGAATACGAGGGAACGGGCATTGGCTTAGCAGTGGTGCGTAAGATTGTTGAGCGATACAATGGTACAATAACAGCAACCAGCAAAAAAAATGTCGGTTCAACTTTTAAAATGAGCTTCCCGAAAGCTCTTGAGGAGACAGCGTAATGACAGAGGTAAAAAAAGACCCAATAGTAATCCTCATGGCCGACGACGATGATGATGATTATGTTTTAACAAAAAAGGCTTTAAAAGAAAGTAAGCTTCTTAATACGCTAGTACGCGTTAAGGATGGTGAGGAGCTACTCGATTACCTCTATAAAAGGGGGGATTACAGGGATATTGCCGTACGCCCAGGGGTAATTTTACTTGACCTTAATATGCCACGTAAAGATGGTCGGGAGGCTTTAAAGGAGATTAAAGCCGACCCAAAGCTTCGTAATATTCCTATTGTAATATTCACTACTTCAAGTGCAGAAGAAGATGTATACCGTACCTATCAGTTGGGAAGTAACTCATTTATCACGAAACCCGTGACATTCGAGAATCTCATTTCCGTTATGAAAGCACTTGGCGCATATTGGTTTGAAATCGTGGAGCTCCCGCAGGCGGATGAACGAGCTTAATTTCAAGGATATTCGGGTTCTCCTCGTTGATGATGACGAGGATGATTATTTAATACTAAAACGAACTTTCTCGCAGATTCCTCACCAGCCGTTTATATTAACATGGTCGAGTGATTTCGATGAAGCAAAAGACTTAGTTAAAACAAAAGATTACGATATTTTTCTTATTGACTACCGTCTCGGTGCTCATACCGGCCTTGAACTACTGGAGATTGCTTCACCCAGCAAACGGTCGGAACCTTTCTTGCTTTTAACTGGTACAAATGACACCGTAATCGAACGCAAATCAATCCAGCTTGCTGCTGCAGACTACCTTGTAAAAGGTACCCTTGATGTCGATAGTTTGTCTCGTGCGCTTTACTATGCACTTGGTCGTAAACAATTTGAAAGCCAGCGCCTCGAACACTTTATTGAACTTAACAAAACGAAAGATGAATTTATTTCATTAGCTTCTCACCAGCTTCGTACCCCTGCTACTGGGGTTAAGCAGTATTTGGGTATGGTAATACAAGGTATGGCTGGTGAGGTACCTACCCAGCAATTGAAGTTACTTGAGAAAGCATACGAAAGTAACGAGCGGCAGCTTACTATTGTGTCGGATCTCTTGAGAGTGGCGCAAGTTGATGCTGGAAAGGTTCACATTCGAAAGCGACCAGTTGATATTGTTGATTTAATTAGTGACGTTGCTAAGGAACAAGCTGAGACCTATTCATCTCGTGGACAGACTTTAAAAGTCGATGTCAGTAACAGCCCTGCTATTGCAAATGCCGATGAAGCAAAGGTACGAATGGTATTTGAGAATCTAATTGATAACGCAAGTAAGTATTCTGATCGCGAGAAGACGGTGAAAGTAAAAATAGAGAATGAACCTCAGTGGGTTCGCGTTGATGTTGTTGATCAGGGCGTCGGTCTTGCACCAGAGGACACAGACAAATTATTTGAAAAGTTTAGTCGTGTTCATAACCATCTATCAACGCAGGTTGGTGGCAGTGGCCTTGGGCTATACTGGGCAAAAAATATTGTTGATCTTCATGGTGGTATGATAAGAGTAGTATCTGCTTCGGGCAGTGGGTCTACTTTTAGTGTATATCTCCCCCAAGTATCTGAAAGTAAACCAATAAATAACAACGATAAGGAGTAAAGGTATGAAAAAAAATCCAACAATTTTGATTATTGAAGATGACACCGCATTGAACGATGCCTATAAGACAATTTTAGAGACAGCTAGTTATTCAGCCTTTACGGCTTTTAATGGTGAAGAAGCGCTGGAAGTAGCCGCTAAGCATAAACCAGATCTTATCTTTTTAGATTTACGCATGCCAGGTATGGATGGAATTGGTTTTCTAAAGGCTTACCAGCCAAAGAAAAATAATCCAGAAGCGCACATTATTGTATTTTCTAATTATGATATGCAAGCCGAAGTTGATGAAGCCTACGAGTTGGGCGCGGAACGCTATGTTTTAAAGGCTTTAGCCGCGCCAAATGATCTTTTAAAAATCGTACGCGACCTTATATAATTTAGCTAAGTGTCACATCTTTAAAGCTATCTTCGCCAATAAACTGTTCAAGCTTCTTCTTATCGATAACATAAATAAAATTCTGGTACGAAACAACACCCCGTTTTTTTAGTTTTGCGATTGTAATTGCAGTACTTTCGCGCGTTATACCTACAAGACCCGCAATAGTTGACTGAGTCAATTTAAGACCAACGGTATAAAAGCCTGGTTGTCGTTCCTTACCATGACGTAGAAGCAGGTAATAGAGTGTAAAAGCAACCTTGTCACTTGCATTCGACTGTTCAAGCGCGGTAATGCGCATCAGCTGTGATGTATGCTCGTTGACGATGTAGCGCATAATAAGCTGGGTAAATTCTGCTGAAGACCTGACGACTTCAACAAAGGCGTCCCTATTGATAAGCGCAACTTCAACATCTGATCCGGCTTCATAGTAAAACAAAGTAGTATTTGTTTCACCGTAGATCCAAGATAGCGGTAGTACGTCATCTTTTGTATACAGTGCGACAATACGCTCATCACCAGATGAGGTAATAGTGTAGGCACGAACAAACCCCTTACGAATAATAATTGCTTGGCGTGGGATTTCACTTTGATATAGAAGAGTAGCGCCACTTTTAAATGCTCGTGTTGTTAGCTGAGATTCGATTGATTTAAGTAGGTTTTGCATGGTGACTTTCACTATTCTACTATTTATTCAAATCCACGTACAGAAAAACACGATTATGTGATATTTTTCATATTTTTAACAGTAGAGGGCAGTTATAGTTATGGTTAGTAAAGGAACAAATGGAGGGTATAATGCAGCAATTACAAGCACAAGAAATTGATCAACGTATCGATACATTCTTAACAAAAAAGCATCAGCAGTTTCCCGAACTTGGCCTGCGACCCAATGAGCGAGAACATAAGGCACCTGTTGTATCGAAGCTCTTTGAAAACCTCATAGCAGGTATTAAATGGGAATTCGGTCGATAGAGTTAAAGCTCCAGGTTGTTTATAAAGAACCATGCTACCCAGTGCGAGGAGGCAGCACACCTAGGAGATAAATATTTATGGCTACTGTAACAATTACCCGTAAAAAAACTGGTAAAATATACCGATATTTCAAACAATCATCCCCCATACAAGAGCCAAAAGAAATAGAGCGTATTAATAAACTCGCAATTCCGCCGGCATGGAGTAAGGTCGAAATTTCGGCCTCAAAGGATGCTAAAGTTCAAGCTAAGGGTTATGACGGAAGTGGAAGATTACAGTCTATTTACCATGCCGATTTTAGATTACAACAAGAAAAATTAAAGTTTGACCGTATTTTAAGATTTGCTAATAAGCTTCCTAATCTTCGTAAGCAGCTTGAACTTGATTTAGCACGAAAGAGATTATCCAAAGAGAAAGTTCTCGCATGCATAGTAACCCTCATTGACCAGGCGTACTTTAGGGTTGGCAATGATCGATATGCAAAAGAACATAAAACTTATGGTATTACAACGCTTCGTTCAAAGCACGCTACTATTAGAGGTACGACTGTTGTGTTCGACTTTACTGGGAAGAGCGGTAAGAAACACCACAAAACCATTAAAGACTCTAAACTTGCACGAATCATAAAACAGCTTGACGAATTGCCTGGATATGAAATTTTTCGTTACCAAGATGAAAAAGGAATAATGCATGACTTGCATGCAAGTGATGTAAATCAATACATTAAAACTCATATGGGTGAAGAATTTACTGCTAAAGATTTTCGTACTTGGGGTGGAACGTTAGCGGCAACTAGTGCGATTATTCAAAATAGTTTAGAACAAAACACCACTCAAACAGCGCAGAAGAAATTTGTCGCCGCGGTCGTAAAGCGAGTTGCAAAAAAATTAGGCAACACTCCTGCGATTGCCCGCAGTTCATACATTGACCCTAGGGTTATTAAAGCATATGAGGATGGAGTATCGATACCTAAGCTGCAAAAGACAATAGCTACTATGCGTCCAAAGAAATATCTTAGCGTTGACGAGCAGTGTGTACTAAAGTTACTAAAACCAAATGAACTCGCGAAAAAGTAGTAAATTATTGCTATACTGACCTTATGCAGCGAGCAGCAAAAATAATTCTTGTTGATGATAACGACCATCACCTTTTACTTTACCGAAGCAACCATCCACTGCTTGGTGACGATGCCGACATTCCGGGTGGAGTAGTGGAAGACGGTGAGACAGCTGAAATTGCCGTTATACGAGAACTGTATGAAGAGACTGGGCTAAGGATTGATACTGTTGAACAGGTGTACAGTGGTTTAGAATACTCGAAGCATGGAGTTCACAAGACTCTTTTTAGGGCACATGTTAATGAACGACCAAAAATTGTAATTAACTGGGAGCATTCATCGTATGAGTGGCTTCCTAAGGAGAGCTTCTTAGAGAAAGCTAAAAACGCTAACGACACCTATATGCACATGGTATACGAGGTGTTGAAATAAAAAGGTACTAAAAACCGGCGAATGGTATCGCCGGTTTTAAATTGATGACCTTTATTTGTTTTCGTCGGTTCTTATGCCAACTTTTTTGTCATCCTTTTTGTCTTCATCTTTTAATCCCTTACGGAGTTCTTTAGCAGAAGTTCCGATGCTTCGAGCGAGCTTTGGTAGCTGTGAACCACCGAAGATTACAAGAATGATAATCAAAATGATAATGAGTTCTGTTGGTCCAATTCCAAACATGTCGGTATTTTTACTCCCTATAAGTAGTTAGTACTATCGTAACGTGATTGCAGAATAAAAGCAAGTAACCCTTACTTTTTTAAAGCGCCACCGTAAGCAGATGTGCCGTAGCTTGCAGGGCCTGTGCTTACTCGTGGTCGTGCAGTACCTGGGGTCATTGCCTTAAGAATTTGTGTAACACCTGTAGCCGCTACAGCGCCAAGTGCGACAATCTTAAGAAAGTCCTTACGTTCCATTTCAGTTTCAAGAAGTGTTGCGATATTGTTTTTGATCATTGTGGTTCTTCTCATTTATATTTTTTGTTTTTTTATTGAACTGTTATATCATCATTCTATGAAGCATATGCAATATTGTCAAGAAAAAAATGAAAAAAACTTGATTTAGTTTATGCTTAAGGTTAAACTTTAAATAAAGACGCTTATGAAATTTGAATATATATACAACCCAACAACAACTTTCGCACAAGCTTATGGTACTGACGCCTACGGCGAGCAGTCATATAGCTGTCAAACAAACGACACTAGCTGTTACACAACTGTAACTGAAGGTGCACCAAATACTGGCTTCTTAGGGTTATCTCAAGACGCTGCTGTCGCTTCTATAAGTGGCGGGCTACTAATCGCTGTTGCGGTAGTAGGTACTGTCTTTGTGGTGATCTCACGTGTCCGTTCTCGCAAGAAGAACACGCAGGTGAAATAATATGGGTTGGCTTGATCTTTTAGGGTCATTTAGCCCCGAAGCCGCTGAAGCTATTGATGAGCTTCAAAACGGTATACAAGATATAACTCAAACTATACGCGACGATATTTTTGGTGCAGGTGAAGATTTATCAGGTACGGTAAACGACATATCGCAATCAGTTCAAGGAACAAAAAACGCAGACGAATAAAGTCTGCGTTTTTAATAACTACTAGCACGACGGGCTACTGATACACCATCGAGATAGAACCCATTTCTTACAGAGTTTGTAGGGCGTGTTGTTTGTGTACGTTGAGAAGATACTACCTGAGCACGGGGACGGGTCGGAACTTGCAATTGAGGTGGTTGACGTCGAATTTGGTTGAAACCATCGATACTTACAGCTTGAGGGGCTTTTTTTACTACAGGTAGCGTAGGGGCAGGTGGTGTCACTTTTGGTGGCTGCGCGACTACATGTGCTACGCGTGGTGGTGCTACTTGTTTAGGCGAAGGTCGATGCGTAGGCACAGAAGGATTGGCCCTGATTGTTTTGGCCATTTTAGTTGCTTGACGTAATTCTTTTTTTGTTTGAATTTTTAGGCGGCGCCGTTTTTGAGCAATATCAATAAGAACAGCGATAACACCAATCTGGTATATGACTATGACGGGTCCAGCGATGATAGCTTGGTTTACTGGGTCCGGTGTCGGTGTGATGACCGCAGCGACGATAAATGCAACCAGTACTACCCATTTTTCAGACTTCATAAGACCGCCCGGCTTCAGCGGTTTAATCGAGTGAATCAGAAGTATTACGAGAGGTAGGAGAAACACCATTCCTATACCTAACGTGTAAGCAATAATAAAGTTGAGATATGATTCGGCTGTAAGTGAAGCATCGACGTATTTGTCTGCAAAGCTGTAGAGGAAGGTGAGGGCGCTTGGTACTGCTACGAGATACCCAAAAGCAACGCCAGCAATAAGAAGTAAAAATGAGCCGATAATAATTCCAGGTGACTTGTTTTGTGCTGATTTCGGTAGGCTTGGTCGTAAAAATGCATATAGCTGCTGAACAAGAATTGGAAGTGCTAAAGCTAAGCCGCTATAGACTGAAATCATTAAACTAAACGTAAAACCACCACCTGGTGTGAGGTATACTAACTTTTCGCCGTGTAGCGGCTCAAGTAAGAAGGGGATCAGTTGATCTTGATAACTGTAAGCAAGGACCGCTCCGACAATGAAAAAACCAGCCACAATCATTGATCGCCACTGTAGCTCATGCAAATGCCGTTTTATTGACATCTTTGTCATAATATTTTTGAGATTTCCCGCCTAGTTTAAACTCTGTTGATATAGTACCTTTTTTAGAGGTAGAGCACAAGCAATTTAGCCTATAACTTAGTTATTTTTTAGGAGTAAATTGAAGTGAAAGGGAGTTAACGCAGTATCGTAACCCGGTTGTCTCTTTTGGTCCATCTTCAAAAACATGACCCAGGTGTCCACCACAATTCGTACAAGTAATTTCGGTGCGAACCATACCATGTGTTGTATCGGTCGTATAGGTAACCGCACCTTCAACCGCTTGATCAAAGCTTGGCCACCCACAGCCACTCTCAAATTTTGTATCCGAGCTAAAAAGCACCGCCTCGCAGTTTGCACATACATAATCTCCATCAGCCTTGTTATAAAGGAGCGCGCCACTAAAAGGTGCTTCGGTGGCTTTGTCAAATAGGACGGCTTTTTGTTCATCAGATAGTTGGGGGTTTGTCATAATACTATTATAATAGAAATATGAAGAAGTTAGTTATTGCTGGTGGTTGTTTTTGGGGAGTAGAAGAGTTGTTTCGAATGCAGCCAGGTGTTGTAGACACGGAAGTAGGGTACGTGGGTGGCGAAAATAATGATCCGACCTATGAATACCACCCCGGGCATGCTGAAGCCGTCGAACTCACATACGACTCATCACTCACAACTGAAGCGAGGCTACTTGATTATTTCTTTCAAATTCACGACCCGACAACGGCCAATCGGCAAGGTAATGACATAGGTTCTAGCTACCGTTCAGCTATTTTTTATGAAGATGGGGCTCAACAACAAACAGCTAAACAAGCTATTGAGCGTAACCAGCAGTACTGGAAAAACCCAATAGTTACAAACCTCGAAAAATTATCGACTTTTTGGCCTGCTGAAGGCTATCATCAAGATTATTTACAAAAGAACCCTAATGGATACACCTGCCATTACGAGAGGCAACGTTAATTAGTATAACTCGACACACTTGACATACTTTTCATACACGCGCATACTTGATACGAAATGCACGATAAACAACTTTATGGAACTGCAACTGTTGGAACAAAAGGCCAGATAGTAATACCGGCCGATGCTCGTGAGGCTTTAGATATTCAAGCCGGTGATCGTCTATATGTTATGGGATCTGCTTCAAAAAAATGGATCGGTCTCCTTAAAGAAGAGCAACTTCGAGAAATTCTCGACCATTTGACCGATAATATCGAGCAATACAAAGACCTACTTAATAAAAAATAATTGAAAGGGATGTATGCATCACCATTTAAGCTTGCGTAGCAAATTAATAATCATGATTTCGGTCATGGCCAGCCTATTTTTAGTAGCGCTTGACCAAACAATCATCGCAACTGCGCTGGGAAAGATTGTAGAGGAATTCAACGCCTTCAGCTCATTAAGCTGGATTGTAACGGCGTATCTTATTACGACCACAATTACCGTACCAATTGCCGGTAAGCTGTCTGACTTATTTGGCCGCCGAACCATCCTGCTTATTGGTGTAGCAATATTTGCTGCAGCCTCATTGATGTCGGGGCTTAGCGGCAATGTGACTGAATTAATACTTTGGCGGGCTGTTCAAGGTATTGGTGGTGGTATTATTACTGCTAATGCCTTCACTATTGTTGGTGACTTATTTGCGGCCCGTGAACGTGGCCGCTGGCAAGGCTTAATCGGTGCAGTATTTGGCTTAGCATCTGTTGTCGGCCCGCTACTTGGCGGCTGGTTAACGGATGGCCATGTCTTCTGGAGTCTGACAACAGATTGGCGATGGACTTTCTTCATTAACGTTCCAATTGGTATTGTCGCTTTTATCCTTATCGCCATCTACTGCCCACCACTTCGCCACGCTGTTAAAGCAAGGATCGATTACATTGGGGCAGCTTTATTATCGGTTGCTTTAGCAACGCTTATTCTAGCGGTTGATAACACCGATGTTATATTTGGTGACCTTATGAGTGCAACGGGCCTTAGCTTAGTTGGTTTACGCCTGATTATGTTTATAGTCGTTGCGCTTTCGGTGGCAGGATTTATTTACACAGAACATAAGGCACCTGAACCAATTTTGCCGCTTCGTTTCTTTAGGAATCGTAATTATGTAACCGTTCTTGCGATTGCTATGTTGTTCGGTGCATCTTTTATGGGTTCGATTCTGTACCTTACACAGTTCAATCAACAGGTCTTCGGCGCATCACCAACCGAATCTGGCCTTATGCTGTTGCCGATGGTGGCCGGAATAATGGTTTCAAGTATCGCATCGGGGCAGATCATTTCCCGCACTGGCCGCTATAAGATCTTCATGCAGGTCGGGTTCTTATTTGCGACCGCTGCTATGATTGCTTTAACGTTCCTCACCCCGGAGACACCTTATATTTATGAAGCTATTGTCATGGTTGTTGCGGGTCTAGGTATGGGTGTTGCTATGCCAGTACTTAACCTTGCGATTCAAAACGAGGTTGAGCAAAAAGATCTTGGTGTTGCAACTAGTTCAAGCCAGCTGTTTCGAAGCCTCGGGGCAACAGTTGGTACAGCGGTATTTGGCGCTATGCTTACGGCTGGTATTATTGCGCAAGCGCCAGCCATGCGGGACACAGCCTATGTTCAAACCTTAGCTAAAAGTGAGCAAGTCTCGAGGCTTGGTAATATTGAAGACGCAAATACATTGCTTACACTTAATATGCCTGATATTAAAAACGAAATTACTCAAAGCTCTGAAAAGCAATTCAGCAGTCTTCCTGGTATGGCTGCTCAGCAGGCTAATGAGCAATTTAAGGCTAACCAACAAGAGTTTGCTGGTAAAGTAACTCATGCATTCTCGGATAGCTTGCAGCGTATCTTTATTGTTGCGTCAAGTTTGATGGGGCTTGCTGCGGTGTTCGTATTTACGTTGAAAGAGAAAAGGCTTCATTCTGCCAAGTCAGACACAACGCCTGGCGAGGTGTAGACTAAAATACAATAGAATAACGCCTATGCTTATTGCGGGCGTTATTCTATTTCGGTATTATAAAAACATAAGCGTCACAAAGACGCATTCTTGACTGCTCAAACTCCGTTTGATATTATAGGTGATGTGTTCCTAGCCAAAGCTATAATTAAAGGTCGGAGTGTTGGGGGCTGTACATAGTACAAGGAGTAACAAATCACATGCCAATAGCAATCGAGTTTGTGCCATCAAGGCGCAAAAAGATCGCAGTGGATGTGGTGCCCGCCGAATGGCGAAACTTTCTCGCACACTAAGCTTATAACAGTTTAGTAAAGTGAGTTCACTAAGCAAAAAATTGAAAACACCCCAAGGCACCGGGGTGTTTTTCGTTTTAATGAAATGCTAATTATTTTTGCTGACGAGGTCGTCTAGCTGTTGCTTAATCTTTTTAAGGTCACCTTGTACTATTCCACCAGAAGTCGCTTCATCGAGTTGCTCCCCATTTAGGAAGAAAGTAGGTGTCGCGCTTACACCAGCCTCTTTACCAAGAGCAAGGTCAAAATTAACTTTTTTACTTGTTTGGTTACCAGCTATATCGGCATTGAATTTGTCGATATCAAGGCCTAGTGAAGTAGCATATTGTGTGAAGATATCAGCCCTTTTGCTACTATCAAGGTTTTCCCAGCTATTTTGATTCTCATAAAGCATATCGTGCATTTCCCAGAACTTACCCTGAAGACCCGCTGCCTCTGCTACGGCTGCTGCAGCACGAGCATTAGGGTGGATTGAAGTGAGTGGGAAGTTACGGAACACAAAAGTCACATTTTCACCATATTCATCAAGTAGGGTTTTGACGTTTGGGTAGGCGCCACCACAGCTTGGGCATTGATAGTCACCATATTCGATTAACATGATCTTATTGCTATCACTACCGGTTACGTGATCGGCGATATTACCGTTCTGGTCTGATGCTGCGATAATGCTGTTATTTTCTAAACCTGAAACATCGATAGGCGGGTTGCTTATTCGAGTCCAGGCAACAAGACCCCCCAGTAATAGGACAACAGCAGCACTAAAGATAATCCAACCAATTTTATTCATAAATCCTCCAAACTAACTATATCGATTATAGCAGAGTGGGGTACAATAATGCTTACGATGAGTGTACTTCTTGCGATACTGGCATTAATTACTTTTATTAGTCTTGTTTTAACGAGTGCTATGCACCCAACTCGATCGAAGTATAGCTTGACTGAGTTAAAACGACGCTCGAAACATTCTAAACAGGGCCTATTAGAGCTTGACCGATACGAGTTGTACCCAGCGATGGTGACGGTTTTTAGGATAAAACGGGCAGTGTCGTTAGTTGTAGTAGTATGTCTGCTTGTCGGGGCTTTTGGATGGTTGTTAGGGGTGTTTATTTCACTATTGGTAGCTGTTTTCTATCCAGCTATCGCTCGAGTAAGAGGTGTTCAGCAGGCTGGTACACGGATATACAACAAAATAGAGCCTCGCTTACTCGATTTTACTGCTCGTTTTGAACGGTTCTTTAGGACTATACGCGAGCCATCTATAAAACTGAACGATGCACCGTTAGCGATACATTCTCGTGAAGACTTAGCTGAATTAGTGCAGCATTCTAAAGAAGTGATTGGTGAGAATGAACGAGTGCTACTTGCATCGGCACTTGCATTTCCAGATAAGACGGTCGCTTCGGTGATGAGCCCACGCAGTGTCATAGATTTTATTAAAGGTTCTGAATTTCTTGGGCCACTTGTACTTGATGAGCTACATTCAATTGGGCATAGCCGATTGCCAGTGATTGCAGACGATTTAGATCATGTTATTGGAATACTTCACTTAAGAGACTTATTATCACTCGATGTAAAACGCTCAACAACTGCTGAAAAGGCAATGGAGGCAAAGGTTTATTATATTCATGAAGATGATAGTCTTGAGCATACTTTAGCGGCTTTTCTTAAAACTCGCCACCATCTTTTCATAGTAATCAACCAAAACCGTGAGACCGTTGGGTTGCTTACGATAGAAGATGTACTTGAGGCCTTAATTGGTCGACATATTGTTGATGAGGACGATATCCATGCCGACCTGCGTGCGGTAGCGACCCATGAAAGCCGCTATAGTAATGTACCCAAAGGCCATATCGACCTCTAGGATAAACGGCCACTATTTGCTACAATGTAGGCACATGATACAGAGAGTACGCAACGATAGTAATATACGGGTCGGCGGCAAGTAGGACGAACTTGTCGCACTTGACCCATTTGTAGTCCGAATGAGACTAGCTTAACCTAAGGAACTATTGCAATGAGTACGACTCGAACACTGACAAACGAAATACATGACCATATTGGCGAAACAATTACTGTCGAAGGCTGGCTTCATAAAAAGCGTCTTCTTGGTGGCTTAAACTTTATAACCCTTCGCGACCGTCGCGGTATCGCCCAAAGCCTTATTGATTCTAAGGATGAGCTTGAAAAACTACGTGGTTTACAAATTGGTACAGTTCTTGCGTTAACTGGTACCATTGTTGCTGACGAACGTGCCCCAGGCGGTGCAGAGCTTCACGATGTACGCGTTGAGGTGTTGGTACCGGTTACTGAAGAGCCACCGATTGAGATCGATAAACCACTTGACCATAAATCAGAAAATTTAGACACACTTTTTGAGCATAGAGTAATCGGTCTGCGAAACCTTCAAGAGACGGCAATCTTCAAAGTACAAGCGGCCGTTAAAGAGTCTGCTCGGCAGTATTTAAGAGGTCAAGATTTTACCGAGTTTAACTCGCCTAAGCTTTTACCAGGGGCAAGTGAAGGCGGTGCTGAAGTATTTACACTTGATTATTTTGGTAAAGAAGCGACTTTGGCTCAAAGTGCACAGTTTTATAAGCAAATGATGGTAGGGGTATTTGAACGTGCTTACGAAATAGGGCCAACATATCGAGCTGAACCATCGGCAACAACCCGGCATATGACGGAATATATTACAATCGACGGTGAAATGGGTTTCGTAAACTTCCAAGGGCTACTTAAAACCGTTGGGGGGCTGTTAAAAGCAGTAACTGAAAATGTTTGGGACGCTCATGGGGCTGATTTGAAAAAATGGAACGCATCTCCCGCTATCATTCCAAGTGATATACCTCAGCTTGGGCTTGAAGAAGTGCATGAGCTATATAGTAAAGCGACGGGTCAAGATAGCCGCGGCGAAAAAGATATGCGTCCCGATGAAGAGAAATGGATTACTGATTACGCAAAAAAACATTTAGAAAGCGAAGCAGTCTTTATTACAAAATGGCCTGTGAGTGAGATGAAATTTTACCACCGTGCCTCAGCCGAAGATCCTGAGCTAGCTGAACGAGCTGACTTAATTTTTCGTGGCGTTGAAATCGCAACTATAAGCATGCGTGAAAACCGCTACGACAAGCTTGTTGAGCAACTACAGACAATTGCCGGTGGGGATCCCGAGTCGGATGGGTTTAAATACTACTTACAAGCATTTAAGTATGGGCTTCCACCGCATGGCGGCTTTGGAATGGGCTTAGAGCGGTTGACTCAAAAAATTATTGGTCTTAGTAACGTTAAAGAAGCTACTCTCTTCCCACGTGATATTAACCGTTTATCACCATAATGTACGATCCCCAATACGTTTCCGTTAAGATCGCTCTTTATAGCCAAGACAATGGAAGTGTTTTGGTAATGTGCTATCCAAAAAGAGATCCGGGCCAACTAAGTTATGGCCTTCCAGGCGGACACATCGATGGCTATGAAAAACCCGATGATGCGCTTCGCCGCGAATTACAAGAAGAGCTTTCGCTTATAGTCGAAGAACCTGAACGAAGAGATTTTTTTCGTAAGTATAATAATGGTGATCTAGTGCTTGCCTATACTGCAAAGGCAACCGACCAAATGGTCATTACACCAACAAACCCGCATAAAGAGTATGCTATATGGGTAAGCCGCCTAGAGGTTGAAACACTTCCAGGCTTAGGTAAAGTATATAAAGAATTCATTCTTCGAAAATGGCCTACTTAATACTTAAGCATAAGCGTATAATAGAGCCGTATGCAACCACGGTTAAAAATAAAAAAATTCCCGAAACAGCGACACTTCCTTGCGGTCTTCTTCATTAGCTTAATGTGGGGAACTTTTGGTGTCGATCGTATGTACCTAGGTAAATGGGGAACGGGTATGCTGAAGCTGGTCACATTCGGTGGTTTTGGTATTTGGGTTATTATCGACCTTATTCTTATTATGGCCGGTACAATGCGAGACAAGCAGGGTAGGGAAATGCTGGAATTTACCGAGTATAAAAGCTTCGCCTATAAAACGGTACTTATTTTTGCACTCGTTCTTGGTTTAGTTGTACTTATAAATGGGATATTTCTTATTGCGGCCCTCAGTCAATTTATGACAGATATGCAAAATGGCACTATTCCCGGGCTTGATGGTTCACTTCTTCAGGGTTCAGGCTTAACACCTGAGCAAATGACCGAGCTTGGCTTATAAGCTTGGCATATTATCAAGTGACCGCCAAATATACCAACTGGCGATAGACTCGTAGGGGTGCCAACCATTAGTATTTGCTATAGCTTCAACCTCCTCGCTAGTAGGTCTTGCGCTTAAATTATAGAGTTTTTGAATACCATTACGAATTCCTAGGTCACCAGTTGGTAGTACATCAAGCCTGCCCATGCAAAAGAGTAAAAACATGTGAACGGTCCACATGCCAACGCCCTTCACTTGAATAAGTTCATCGATTACCTCTTGGTTCGAGAGTGCATCAAGGTGCTCAAAGTGAATTGTTCCGTCTATAACCTTTTCAGCAAGGTCGCGAATATAGGACGCTTTTTGGCGAGACAACCCGACAGCTCGAAATTGTTCAATATCTTTGCTAAGGATATCTTTCGGCTCAGGGAAGGTGCTTGCGAACAGCTCCCTAAAACGTTCTAGAATTGTCGCGGCTGCCTTCACACTTAGTTGCTGGGAAATAATACTTTCAACGAGCTCTTGGTAGTAACTTGTATGAGGAGAAAAATCAGGTAGGGGCGAGGTACGAATTACGCCTGCTAAAATAGGGTCTTTAGCAGAAAGGAACTGGGCGGCCTCGGCTACTTTATTCTGCCATTCACTCACGATAGTTCTATAGACGCGCCATCAAGACGTTTGTACTGACTATTTTGACCCGCGGCGACACCACCAAGAATCCTATCGACTAACGCCTTACCTTCATCGGACAAAATAGCGTCATGCGTAGGAAATACGAACAATGGCTTTATAGCAACCAAAAAATCCATAACTTCACTAATTTTCAGCCATGGTGCACTAACGGGCAGGGCGAGTTCTTTTACCTGTATGTTCTCGGGTAGCGTAAATGAATCACCTGGGTAGTAGAAATGATCGTCGATAAGTACCGCTAAGTTTGCTGGTACTGGTATTGAGCTTGCAATTTCGGCATGCTGTCCACCAAAGAACCTAAGGCTTGTAGCTCCAATTACAAACGGTTCATTAATGTGCGCGGCAATTGCTGTGTAATTAGTAAACCGGCCAACAATACTCTCATGAGCAAATATTGTAGCGGCCGGATTGGCTTCGAGAATTTTTAGCATGAGGGATTCATCGAGGTGGTCGGGGTGCTCGTGGGTAATAATGACTGCGTCAACCTTGTTTGGTAGGACAAAATCTTTACTGAAGCTGCCAGGGTCAATAACAATAGTGGTGGTATCTTTCTCAATCACTAAGCAGGCGTGTTGGTACTTGGTTATTTTCATATATCTAGTATACCTCCGTTATACTAAGAGCTAATGGAAAAGACTGAATTTCAGGAATTAATATGGCAAAAATCTCGTGAACTATACCGCGACATGCCATGGCGCCAAGATGTACGCCCATATTATGTATTAGTAAGCGAGATTATGCTTCAGCAAACACAAGTTGATCGGGTAGTGCCAAAGTTTTTGGCATTCGTGGCAACTTTTCCTACCATAAAGGATTTAGCAGACGCTAGTTTAGCCGAAGTTTTAACCCTGTGGAGTGGGCTTGGCTATAATCGTCGAGCAAAATTCCTTCACCAAGCGGCCCAAATGATTGAGAATGATTTTGGTGATGTTTTTCCGGATACACTAGAAGAACTTATCAAGCTTCCAGGCGTTGGTGTAAATACCGCAGGCGCGATATTAGCATATAGTTTTAACAAACCGACCGTATTTATTGAAACGAATGTTCGCACTGTCTACTTCCACCACTTTTTTGAGGATGACAATCGGGTAAGCGACCGATCAATAAAAGAGTTGGCCGAATCAACCATTGACAATGAACACCCTAGGGAATGGTACTGGGCACTTATGGATTATGGTACGTATTTGAAGCGGCAAGGTGCTGGCCGAAATAATAAGAGTAAGCACTATAAAAAACAATCGCCGTTAAAAGGAAGTATTAGAGAAGTTCGTGGGCAGATTTTGAAAGAACTCGCAAAGCATGATTTAGAACTCGGGGTTTTGAAACAGCAAGTACATGCTGACGGACGTTTCGAAGCAGCCCTACAAGGCTTGCATAAAGACGGTCTGGTCGATAAAACAAATGGCAGATTACATTTAACACGCTAAAAAAGGTATAATAATACAGATATGCGCCGTCTTATTTTTATTGCAGTCTTTGCCATTCTAGCACTTGGAGTGTTGGTTCCGTTTGGTAACAACCGAGTGAGTGCTGATGAATTATCACCAGAACAAATTGAACGCATAAAAATAAATTGCGTCTCTATTAAAAATAGCCTTAGCCAGTTACATGCGAGCGACGCTTTACTACGGGTTAATAGGGGTCAAGTATACGAGCTTATGGCAAGTAAGTTGATGGATACATTTAATAATCGGCTATCGACTAATCGGCTTGATAGTAAAGCAATGGCAACAGTGACATCAAACTACCGCACTGCGCTCACTACCTTCCGTACCGACTATATTACCTATGAACAAAAGTTATCTTCTGCTATGAGAATAGACTGTACAGTTAACCCTACAGCATTTCATGCTACCGTCGAGCAAGCACGTGAGCTTCGTATTAAGGTACACGATGATGTAAACAAACTTCACCGTTTAATTGATGATTATCGTACATCGGTAGGTGATTTCCTTGTTAACTATGAAAGGGTAGCTGAATAATGGACGAGCAACTTTCTTTTTGGGATCGACACAGACTATCACTACTCCTCATTATTACCATTGTTATTGCACTGATACTAACTGCTGTAAGTGTGACAATCTATACCGTAAGCGGCGCTGCCCAACTTGATCTAAGTCGGCCGGGTTATCGTTCGGTAAGTAGCCAGGTTGAAGAAGTCGATACTATTGATAGCTATAGTGCATCTGGACCAGTTACGAAACAAGTAATCGAAGACTTTATGAAGCTTTATGATGAACAGGCTGCTAAGGCCAAGGCGGTCGATGCATTTAACGGTGACCCGCTCAACCCTGAGGTACTGGAGTTCGGGATTCAAGCTGGCGAGTAGCCATTAGTTGGGCTTCGAAAATTATTCTGAAGATTTGTAATAATGCGTCATGGGCTTCAACAATTTCCGGGAATTCGGCGAATGTAGTAGCAATTCGATCGTGTAGTTTAATATGACTAAAAGTCAATTGATCATACGTTTCAACACCATAATCTTCTTCCATAACTTTTCTACCTTTGCCAAGAATGTCAACGATAACGGGGAGTAGTTTGTCGATAGCTCGAACAAACCTTGCCTCTGGAAGTTCTTGCTGTTCATATTGTTGCAGTAACCACCCGGTGTATCGAGGTAATCTTAATAAAAGCCTTTCCATGGCTGCCTGCTCAGCCTTTGCCTTTGCTTCCATATCAAATTGGCTATGATGAAAGGTTGGTATATCACCGGTTTCAATTTCTATTAAATCGTGAACGGGACAGAACTGAGCAACAAGACCAATATCGAGTGTATCTGGGTAAAGGCGATGAGCTAATTCTGTTGCAACTAGTGAAAGCATGAAACTATGTTCGGCATCGTTTTCGCGCGACCGCTCGTCGTAGCGAGGCATTCGTTCAATACGCGAAAACTCGATAGCAACACCCCCAAGTGCTAATGCTATAGAGCCGGGTGCCTGCGTATATGGAATTTCAGGTGAAACTCTTGCTAAACGTTCTGAATTTAAGTCAATTTTTGCAACAGGAAATTTATCCATGACTTTTCCTTTCATGGTTTTTCAAGTGTTTTTACTGATTACATTGTTACTATAACGTGCTATTATTCGAATAAATAGAAAGTTTATTTTGAGTCAAATATGTTTGAGCAAAACGCAATTCAACATCACATCCAAAGACATATAATAGGTGTCTTACTGCATACAAAATATGCACGGTTTAGTGAGCTGCGACCTCCTAAGGTTGACACTAATTTATTTACCTATCACTTAAAAGTTTTAATGAAGCAGGATTGGGTCAAAAAAACCGACTACGGCTATACTTTGACCAAAAACGGTCTCATTTATGTTGACCGTGTCAGTGAGTCCCGTAAAACACTTCGTACCCAACCAAAAATAATTACGATGCTCGTTGTCCAGAATAGTGAGGGTGATATTCTTTTACAGAAAAGAAGAAAACAGCCATTTACAGGCACGTGGACGTTGCCATATGGAAAAATTCACAATGAAGATGTGTCGGCACAGGCCGCTGCACAGCGTGAAGTCTTTGAAAAAATTGGCATAGAAAACCAAGAAGTTGAACACGCTGGTGATTGCTACATTCGAGTACACACTGATTGGGAATTGCTTTCTACGACACTAGCGCATGTATTTCGCTTCTATAAAGACGACGTTGTCTTAAGTGACAGGCTAATGTGGGCACGGCCGCATAAGTTAGATGAGCTACCATTAGCGCCGGCCGTCAATGAAGTAATGACCCGTACCTTTTTTAAAGATGCGTTTTACTTTGAAGAATTTAACATTGATTGGAAAATTCTAGACTAGTTTGTCGCGCACCCATTCATCGATCGTACCTGCACCCATACAAAGTACTAAATGCCCCGCCCCGCGATGTTCTTCGAGGGCTTCCCATAACTCTTGGTTGAGTTCGGCATATTCGATATCGTCTTTATTTGTGATGGTATGCGTAAGATCTTGGGGCTTCAGGGTGGGTTGGCTTGGGTTTTCACGGGTTAGGTAAGTGGGCAGCCAGTATACTTTCTCGGCCAGCTCAAACTGGTTAGTGTATTGGTCGCGTATAAAATGCTGCCGCCAGTTTTGATGAGGCTGGTATACGAGAACGACATGGTCGGAAAGCTCACGAGCCAGTTGTAAGGTTGCGGCAATTTCCTCTGGGTGATGACCATAATCGCTGTAAAGATTATCTGTAAGTTTCTCGAAACGCCGGTCGGTACCCGGGAAGTTTTCAAGTACGGTTGTATTTTGATTAGGATTTCCGATACCTAAGTATTCGAGAGTCTTTAAAACAAGTGTGGCATTTCGGCGATTGTGTTCGCCTGCTAATTGAAGTTGCTGCACTTCCGTATCATTAAGAGCCCACAGTGCCTTACTATCGGGCTGCTCAATATAGCGAAGATCTTTTTGCCAAGCAATAGTATGTGATGATTGGTTAATATATTGGCGAAAAGTCGCTTTGTATGCTTCCTCGGTTGGATAAGTGTCGGGATGGTCGTAATCGATTGACGTTAAGATGGATATAAAAGGCGAGAAGTGCAATAAGTTTTTATCGTATTCATCACACTCGTAAATAAAATACTCACTGTCGGGGTCGAACATGCCACTTGCGCCAAACGGAAGGGTTGTACCAACCGAGTAGCTTACTGGAACGCCGAGTTGCTTCAAGGCCCAAACTACCATACCAGTTGTGGTTGTTTTACCGTGTGTACCTGAAATGGCGATTAATTTTAAATTATGCGCTTTTAAAAACTCTGCTAAAAATTCGTCACGCTTACCAGTGCGAATTCCTAATGCTTGGGCAGCGAGTAGTTCAGGATGATCCGGTGGGAGGGCGGCCGTGTAGACAAACCAGTCAAGCCTATGCTGTTCATGCTTAGCCTGTAAAAAGCTACCGTCTTGGCCAATGGTGACTTCGATGCCATGGCTGCGAAGCTCTTCTGTCATTAAGCCTTCAACAAGATCAGAACCAACAACTGTATGGCCAGCATCAAACGCAATTTCAGCTAACGGGCCAATACCGACCCCACCCATGCCAGAGAAGTAAATATTCATAGTGCTTAGTATACCACTTGCTTAGGGGTGATAGGTATGCTGTAATAAATACAAAGTAAGTGGGTAAAACAAAAAATGATACGAAATTTCTTCCATGCTATGCTGCTGCGCCGCCATTTTTGGCGATATGCAACTTTTAGTGAAGTTTCAGAGCTATATGTTTCGCGTATGCTTCGAATGGCAGCGCTGTATATCGCGAGCTCATTCATTTCAATCTACCTTTTCCAACTTGGCTACGGTATCGCATTTATCGCTTTTTTCTGGATGGTATTCTTCTTTTTTAAAACGTTTATAGCCCTTCCATCCGCTCGTTTTGTTGCTTGGATTGGGCCGAAGCATGGCATACTTATTTCAAACCTTCTCTATATTCCGGCAATGATTGTCTTTGCCTTTTTGCCAATGTTTGGCATTCCGATGCTTTGTATAACGGTAGTGTTGCAAGGAACCTCAGCAGCAATGTATTCAATTGCCTACGCGATCGACTTCTCAAAAGTAAAAAGTATCGAGCATGCTGGAAAAGAAATAGCTTATATGAACATTTTTGAAAAAGTTACTACCGGCCTCAGCCCTTTAATTGGGGGTTTTATTGCATTTTTATTCGGCCCTCAAGTTGTCATTATTGTCGCGGCGGTACTATTTGGGTTAGCGGCAACTCCACTTTTTAAAACCGGTGAACAGGTACGTGTTAACCAAAAGCTGAAATTTAAAGGTTTTCCATGGCGTTTATTGTTTCGCCATTCTATAGCCCAGTTTTCACATGGTTTTGATGTGTTTGCTTCGGGTACGGTATGGGCGTTATACACGGCTATTCTTATTCTAGGGGTAACGGCAACCAGCAATAGTGTGTATGCGGCAACAGGAGCCCTACTGTCAGTTGTGTTTATTGCTGCAATTATTGCTTCCTACACGTACGGTAAGATCATTGACAAAAGTAAGGGCGGTGAGCTAATGAAGGTTGGAGCGGTCACGAATGCTTTGACTCACTTTATTCGACCGTTTGTTGTTTCACCAGTTACTGTTGCGGGTTTGAATGTCGCTAATGAACTTGCTACAACTGGCTATACATTACCTTATACGCGGGCAGTGTTTGATAACGCTGATCTGTCGGGCGCGCGCATAACCTACCTTGGTATTTTAGAAGCTATTTCTAATTTTGGCGCCGGAGTAGGCGCATTGGTACTTGGTACGATTGCAGTACTATTTGGAGGCGAAGTAGCGCTTCGTAGTTTTTTCTTTATTGCCGGGTTTGTAGTGCTATTCATCCTTACCGCCCGCTTCCCTCTCTATAAAAAATAGGCTTCGTGCTACAATATAGGCAGTTGATAACGGTGGGGTTTTTCTGAAATCGTGGCTGACAAGGGTCGAATAAAACAAAGTATCTATGAGTTGCAACGAGTAAAAACGTGGCAGCTGGTTATTTTATTGGTAATTGTTGGGTTTATTGCAGCAACTTTTCTTAGGCTGAACAATATTGGTATGGTACAGCGCCGTGATGCAGTGATTAGTGCCGACAAAGAGGGTAATGAACAAGATATTATCAATAGATTGTATGATTTACAACGTTATACCGCAGCACATATGAACACTGACCTTGGTCGTGGGGTGTACTTAGAACAAAGCTACAATAAAGATATTCAAAACTGGCAACAAAACCAATATGGCGATGCAAACCCCAACGGTAATATTTACAAACGAGCCCAGGAAGTATGTGCCCCTCAGTTTAGCAATTATTCGTACGCTTACCTCCAATGTACCACTAATGAACTATCCAAATACCCGGCGGCTGCTAACCCGGCAAGCGATACAAGTAAACCGAGGCAAGAGGCTTATATTCATAGTTTCGCATCGCCATTATGGAGCCCTGATTTTGCTGGCTGGTCGATTGTTGTTTTTGGCGCTATTTTACTGCTTATTGTGGTTCGTTTGATAAGCCTCGGGGTCTTACAGCTCATGCTTCGAAAACGCTATAAGCAAATTTAATGTTGACAACACTAGTGATGAACCTGTACGCTTACACTCGTATAGTACTAATAGGAGGTATATACTTACCATGGCTTACAGTCACACTAACTCTAAGGGCGTTACTTACTACTTGCACAGCACTGAAGTTACACTTCGTGGTGGCAAGCCACAAACTATCTACTTTTTCGCTAAGGTAGAGAAGAACGAAAAGGGTACCCCGGTAGACCTACCAGAAGATCGTATTGTTAAGGAAAACCCACGTAACGGTTTCCTTACAGTTTCAAAGAAAAAGTAGTCTTTCCATAAAAAAGGCTATTGCACCATAAGCGGTTTGATTCTATACTTAGGTCAAACAAACAGGTGCCAAAACACCCCCTTTCCCCGGGGGTGTTTCTTGTTGTAGAATAGGGAAATGACACACATGGTAGAAGTGAAAGATCTTAAGAAGCGCTATGGCGATAAGCAGGCTGTTAACGGGGTAAGCTTTACTGTTAAGAAGGGTGAAATCTTTGGGATACTAGGGCCTAACGGTGCAGGTAAAACGACGACGCTTGAGATGATGGAGACGCTTCGCCCTATTGATGGCGGTACAGTTACAATTGACGGAATTGATGTAAAAAAGAACCCCCGAGCAATTAAATATCTTATTGGGGTTCAACCACAATCACCCGCCTTCCAAGACAAAACCCGCTTAACCGAAGTGATTGAGATGTTTGCGGCAGCCTACGGGGAAAAAGTTGATGCCATGCAATTCCTTCGCGATGTTGACCTTGAAGAGAAGGCGAAGAACTACGTAGAAGACCTCTCTGGGGGTCAGAAGCAACGTCTAAGCATTACAACCGCACTTGTACACGGCCCTAAGGTATTTTTCCTTGATGAGCCTACAACTGGCCTTGACCCACAGGCTAGGCGTAACCTATGGGATTTAATCGAAAAAGTTCGAGATAAGGGTATAAGTGTTATTCTGACGACCCACTACATGGATGAAGCAGAAGTACTCTGCGATCGCATTGCCATTATGGATAATGGAAAAATTGTTGCCATTGATACCCCTAAAAATCTTATAAAACAACTGCTTTCCCGCGGCTTCAAGAAAAAACAACAAGTCGAACAAGCCAGCCTTGAGGATGTTTTTATTGATCTTACCGGCAAGGCGTTAAGGGATGGTGCGTAATGAAAAATAGCTGGCAAAAGAATTGGTTTACCGTTTGGACATTTGTTCGTATTAATACAAAGCGCTTCTTTAGGGATAAGACGGCTATATTTTTCACAATTGGCTTCCCGCTCATTTTCTTATTTGTGTTCGGTAGCTTAAATAGCAGTAACTCAAATGTATCATTTAACGTGGCAGTAATTAATAATTCAAGTTCTGATTTTTCAAAGCAGTTCACGAAAAACCTGCAGGATAGGGATAGCATTAAGGTTAACGAGGAAGTGATGAATCTTGACGAAGCAAAAGAAAAAATGAGCCGCTCAGAGCTTGACGCGGCCATTGTATTACCTGAAGACTTTGGTAATGTGCAAGGTAGTAATGCCTACCCAAGTGGTCAAGCCCAAGTTGTCTACACACAAAACAACCAGTCATCTGGTATGGCGCTTGCATCGGTACTAGAAAGCCAGTTCCAGCAAATTAATAAAGGCTTAGTACCATCTATTAGTCCCTTCACTGTAAAAAGCGAACAGCTTAACGAAAATAGCCTTTCAGCCTTCGACTACACCTTCGCCGGCTTACTTGGCTTTGCCATTATTGGCATGGGTATTTTTGGTCCAATTAATGTTTTCCCAGAGCTAAAGAAAATGGGTATCTTACGCCGCCTAAGTACAACCCCTCTCCGGGTTTGGCAGTACTTCGTTTCAACAATGATTGGTCAGGCGGTTATTGGGTTACTTTCAATAGCAATCATGTTTATCATTGCAATCCTTGTTTTTCACCTTGAAGTGGTTGGGAATTGGTTCGAGTTAGCGATTTTTATAGTATTTAGCATTGCCATGATATTGGGTATTGGCTTAGCACTGGGTGGCTGGGCTAAAAATGAGCGACAAGTAGCACCGCTTGCAAACATTGTGGTATTCCCAATGATGTTCCTCTCGGGCACCTTCTTCCCACGCTTCCTTATGCCAGAATGGTTACAAAATATTTCAGCCTTCCTACCGCTAACGCCAGTTATTGATGGTATTCGCCTTATTACCACCGAAGGGGCGCATTTCATTACTATTCTTCCCCAAATTGGCTTGATTGCTGCTTGGATGGTCGTTATTTATATTATTGCTTTCAGGGTGTTTAGGTGGGAGTAAAAAAATGACAAATGCTATGGAACAACCTGCCGAGCAGTCACATGCTAATCACAAGCCAGATTTAGCAGCCTTAGATTGGCCCGTACGCAAAATACCCGATGATGACTTTTCTTCAAGCCTAGCGGCTACACGTATTATAGACTTACGAGGGATACCCCAGGAACCTTTAGAACCTGTTTTGAGTGATGTTGAACGCGAGATGGCCAACCAATTCGGAACACTTTACACTAAGTTTGACGAAGATCTTGAAAAAATCAAAAGTGACGCTGTTAATTATCCAAAGACTAGTGAAAATGTTCCACACTTTTTCGCAGTATATGTTATCGGGGCTCTTAACAGGAAGGATCAGACGTATAATCTTGGATTAGTACAATTGACCGATGAAGGCTTTGAAGATCTATCGGACAGGTATCTTCCGGAAGCAAACTGGAAGAAACAACCACCTAGCCGACAAGCTGACAAACCAACTTCGCATGGTGACATGACTGACTCTGGGAAAATAATGCTACCCAACCCATTCCTTGCAGTAGAAGGCCCTATGAGTGATAGATATTGGGATCCTAAAAGCGCGGCCGCAAATGACGATAGGCAGGACTAAAAAACTTTAGAGTAAGCAACTGAGTTCCTATCGTTAATATCTTTTAAAATCCACAGGTTACGCATTGTAAAAGCTTTGTTTACAAAGTCATCAACAGTAATCACGAGTTGATCGGCGTATTCTGCGGTTATGTGCGCATAGTAATTGTCGCCTTCCCGCTCTGGATATCGTGAGATGGCTATACCTTCTAAATGGGTAAATATTTGTTGATGAACGGCTGCTATTTCATCTTGATTTTTAATATCAATAACGCGAACAGGCATATTTTCTGGCTTTACTAAATTACCCGTTAGGATTTTTAGCCCACGTTGGGTAGTTAAAATACCTTGAAGTATAGTTACGAGCTCATCTTCATCGATGGACTGTAGGCCAAAACGTCGCTTTAAAGCAAGCTGGGGATACCAGCCATTTTTTCCGTAGTAAACAGGCTCGTTAAGAGTAGGTTCTTTGTCAAGGAATGTGACAATTTGGTAGGGAAATTCGAGTTTCATGTATGCTTATAATATCAAAAAACTATTTCGATTATGGTCTGTTGCTAAGTGCAGTCTCGATCATTTGCCGTGCTTGTTCTTTATCCCCGAAATACTTATCAATAAAAGCCTCGGGTTCTAGTAAAAGCCGCTTATCAACCTCACTGTTAGGGCTAAATGTATTAAGTGAATCTATATCTGCACTATATAAAACGAGATACGGCTTCTCTTTCAGTCCAAGTTTTGAATCCGTACTGGATAAATGCCAAACATCAATAAGGGTGAGGTTTTTGATCGTAATCCGAGCCTCTTCATTAGCTTCTCTTTGAACGGCTTCGATAGCGGTTTCGTTTCCCTCAATGTGCCCACCAGGAATATCGATACCACGACCAATGACATGCACTGCGACGATTTTTTCGTCTTTTGTGAAGGGGATGCAGTGCGAAGAGAGTGTTTCCTGAATTGGTGGTATGATCTCTATACCAAGTGATACTGCTTGTATTTCTGATCCAAAGTAGTTAAAGGAAAAGGTTTTAGCCATAGTGTAAGTTTAACAAAGAATAACGAGAAAGCTTAGGAATGTAATATCAGTTAGAGCGTAATGGTATACTAAACCTATGCAGAACGACACGTATACAAATCAAGAAATTATGCTTGGTGTTGGAGGTGGCCATACGCTTTATGTCGTTGATTGGGGTAATAAAGATGCAATTACTCCAACTATCTTTCTTCATGGTGGCCCAGGGAGTAGTTCAAAAGATAAGCATAAATCTGTGTTTAATCCTAATACTCATCGTGTTATCTTTTTTGATCAGCGTGGAGCGGGAAAAAGTACACCCTCAGGGTTACTAGAACAAAACACAACACAGGACTTGCTTGAAGATATTACAAAAGTAGCAGATAAATTAGAAATTAGCACATTCAATCTACACGGCTCTTCGTGGGGTTCAACTTTGGCCCTTGCCTATAGTATTACTCATCCGGAACGAGTTGCGAATGTCATCATCGGTGGCGTATTTACAGGCTCTAAGGCTGAATCTGATTGGATTGATAAAGGCTATTTTAAGACCTTTTATCCTGAGGCGTGGCAGGCATATCTAGACCGCACGCCCTCTGATTTTCACGAAGATCCGAGTGCATACCATTTTGAAAAGATTGAGAATGGTACGCCAGATGAGCAAAAAGCATCAGCATATGCCTACGAATGTATGGAGAGCGGTATTATCAAGCTTGACGATCGTTTCATGCCCGAGAATTTCGATGAATATGACGCAGATGGTATGCGTATTGAAATGCACTACTTGAAGAATAATTGTTTTTTACCGGAGAACTATATTCTTGATAACTCCGACAAAATTATTATGCCGCTATTTATCGTACAGGGTCGCTACGACATGGTATGCCCACCAATTACCGCATACAAGCTTCACAAAAAGGTTGCTCATAGTAAGCTGTATTGGACACTTGCGGGTCATCATACTGAGCATGAAGGCGAGAATATATTTAGATCAATTTTGGCAGGTTTGTAATCACTATGAAAACCCTTCCGCGCCAAGAAGCAAATATCAAATGGGATACCCTTTGGTCTGACATGAAATCAGAATGGTTTAAGTTAGAGGTACTGCAAGACTATTCTGCGGAAGAAGGGGAGTCTTTAAAGGCTTGGATGGCCGGGGATAAGAAGCGTAGCGTTAAGCTACTAACCAGCGAATCTCTCGAATGGCTTGATGATTGCCGACAAAAAGTGGAGTCTGGTGTGAAACTGATACGCATCCATATCGTCGACTATCCGCTAAGCGAATATATCAAGTGGGAGATTGAAGCCTATAAACATCGTAATATACCCCTTGGGAAAGAGGATGTTTATTTACTCAACCGTAAGGATATCTCAAGTCTTAACTTGCCAGATGGGGACTTGATGATTTTTGATAAAACAAATGCAGTTATTGGCCATTACGACGAATCTGGCTACGCAGTTAGTCAAACCTTTTATGACGAAAATGATGATATATCTGAGTTCTTAGAATTACGAGCAGCTTTATTAAAATCGAATCTCGTAAAAGTAACTTAGTATCTACTGATCTAAATTTTCTTCAATAACGACACCAAGTGGGATGAAAGAGACCCGCATCCCGTGGACGGAGGAGCTCACGAGGAACTCACTCCGCCCGACGGGGTACGGGTTACAGAAGACCGGCGCCACTGAGTGCCTGTCGATCCTTGGATTTCTGCGGCGTACGTGCCGCGACGCGTTTCGGATCCTCGGCCACACGGTAGAAATGGAGTGCGGTGATGCTCTCGATACCGCTCGAGACGTACTGCGGCTTGAGCCCCAGCCCATACTCGGCGAGCTGTTCCTCGAGTGCGATCTCGAGTAGATCGGTGAGGTGGTCGATCTCGAGACGATCTTCGGTGAAGCTCTGCGCGATCTTCCAGAAGACGCCCGTCAGATCGCTCGATCCGAACCCGATGACCTGCTTCTCGAGCTCGAAATGGCCGTTCTCGTCGAGATAGTGCGGCAGGTTCCCTAGCCACACCCATTCGGCTAACGCCCGGAACACCTTCCAGCCGAGCATGGCTCGTTGATGGTCCAGGCTCTCTACTTCTTTGTCTCCAGTCACTTGAACTCCCAGTTGTCATAGCCAGCTTATATGTGGCGACCTGCGCGGTGCAGGGATCCGGACTTCGTAAAATCGAGATCCCTGCATCGCACGTAGGGAAATGTGACTCTTAATAGTTATGAATGATTGGCACGGAAGTTGCAAGCACAACCAATTCACGCTGCTCGGCGTGTAAGCATTATTTATGCAACGTCAGCCGGTACATCTCCGCGGAGGTTAGTGCTAGAATTTGCGGACCAACATAAGCGAGCAGACATGGACGAACAAAAAATACCCCGATAAAGGGGTATTTTGGTTCGGTTGTAATATACATGGTGGGGCTGGATGGAATCGAACCATCTACCAAGTGGTTATGAGCCGCCTGCTCTAACCGATGAGCTACAGCCCCGACTTGGACTATTATAACTTACTTCAATCTGTTGGGCTACCAGTATTGTATAATAGCAATAACAAGCCATAAGCTTGATGCTATATGCCCAATATAAACATCCGAAAACTCATCTATCACATACGTCATCGCTACCTGACGTTTAATAATCTCGTCATACTAACGGCCTTTTTAATTGCAGCCGGGTGGGTATGGGGGTCATTGCAGGTAATGCAGCGAAATTATGGTCTTCAAAAAGAAGTTGACCAAAAGAGGCGAGAGCTACAACTGGCTGAATTACAAAAAGACAGCTTTGCTTTACAAAACCGCTATTACACAACAAATGAATATCGTGAACTTGCAGCTCGTGAGTCGCTTGGGTTGGTAATGCCTGGTGAAAAACTATTAATACTACCAGACAATTCGGAAGCTGCTAAAAACGCTGATAAAATAACGAATAGTACAGCAACGGTAGCGGTGCAGGAGAAATCAAGCAATCTAGAACAGTGGTTAAACTTTTTGTTTGGTGGATATAGTCGTAGTATAAATGCAAGCTCAGATTAAATAGATCTATGATGTACAATAGAGGTCATGCAGCAAGATGTCCCTGAAAAGTACCAGCCATCAAACGAAATACGCTCCAACCAAAGATATGCAGCTATTGAAGGCAGTTTTGATAATCATAAAATATTTTTAAAATACCCAATTGATGAACGCTTAAAGAATAAGTTACCCGTAGAGGCAGCTGGATTAGAAGCTATGAAAGCGCTTGATCGCAATGAAACTAAGTTCAAAGTACCTAGCGTTATCGAGCTGACGGATGAGTATATTGCGACTGAATGGGCAGAGGGCCGTCCGATGAAAGAGGACTTTATACAGAATGATTTCGAAGCCGTGAGTAATGACCTTGATTACCTTATTCAGCTCTACGCATACATGGATGAAAAAGCATTAGGAACCGACGCCCCTACCCATTTCAATGGTGAAGCGGCAAGAAAACTTATTGATGAATTAAGAGAATTGGGCGCTGAGCGTTACGTAAGTGACAGCCTACTCGAATCCGTGGCTCAATATATAGATCGCACATCACCATCAATTGAAACTAAGCCAACCAATGGTGATCTTCAACCCGGTAATATAATGGTGTCTGACGGTCTTTTACCGACTGTAATCGACTGTGAGGGATTTAGAGATTCTTGGCCTCGTCATTATAATGTAGTAAATTTTGTTTTTAACTACAGCGTTGAATATCCTGATCTCGTTCCTAGTTTAACTATTTTCTTTACAAACTACTGTAAAAGACTAAATGTTAATCCGCTTGATAATCTTGACACATTTAACATATCAGCTGCGATGCGGTCGCTGCAGATCTTCAAAGAACACTTAAACGGAGACGGTATAATAAACCCTGAGTTAGAAAAATATGTTAAAAATACGATGCTTAATATTCTTGAGGGTAAGTTATTTTTAAACTCACTCGAAACATAAACAAAAAAGACCTTCCAGTCTCTGAAAAGTCTTTCTTGGTAGCGGGGGCAGGATTTGAACCTGCGACCTTGTGGTTATGAGCCACACGAGCTAACCGGGCTGCTCCACCCCGCGTCACAAATCCCATAGTAACAGATGTACGGCTGTTTTTCAATCCTCAAACAAAGTCCGAATTTTTTCGACATGTACAACACAGTGGTTTCTTGAATATGAAATGTAACCTTCTTTACGAAGACTATTTAATGTAAGTGATGTAGTTTCACGGGTTGAACCTATAAGGTTGGCAAAATCAGCGTGGGTAAGTACTAATCCATAAGAAAATAAATCAACATCTCTTTCGCCACTTAGCCGTTCAGCTAAGTACATAAGGGTAAGAAGTAGGCGGTCTCGTACACTTGAAGTGTCAAGCGCGTCAATGTGTTGAAGCAGGTCATCGTAATGTTCCGACATACCTCTGGCGATTTCTCCCATTAGCTTAGGTGATTTTGAAGCTTCTTCAACAAAGGCCGTTTTATCAAGCTGGTAGTAACTACCATCAGTAAGCGCAGTGTAGAAAAACTTAGAGGCTCCCTTTTTAGAAAATAGTTTCTCAATTGGTGCTAAATCGTATCTGCCAGCTATCCAAATAAGTCGTTCGGTTCCATCCATACCAATTGAAGTTACCTTAAGAAAGCCACTTCGTACGGCCATTAGAAACTCATTCGGGTCACCTTTTTGTACTAAAATTTCACCGCGGGTGAATTTCTTTAGAGGAAATTGTTTGACGTATTCCACAGTATCCATGGTACCTGCTACTATAGCAGATTTTTGTAATATATCTTACATACCAAAATGATAAGCAGCACTAGAATGAAGTCATTAATAAGCATCTCATAAGGAGAAAATAATGAGTTATCAATTTATTCCAACTAAAGTGCACGGTGCTCTCGACTATATTGTCGGTATTGCACTCATTTTAGCGCCATGGTTATTTAATTTTGCAAGCGTCGGTGGACCTGCGGTGGTTATCCCAATCATCCTTGGTATCGGTCTCATCCTTTACAGCATCTTCACAAGGTACGAATGGGGTCTTGTAAAAGTACTAAGCATGCCATACCACCTGGTATTTGATGTTGTTGCATCACTGTTCCTAGCCGCTTCACCATTTATTTTTGGTTTCTCAAACCTTGCGCCAAACGTATGGGTACCACACGTTGTAGTTGGTTTGACGGTTATTGTAGTAGTAATCTTTTCAAAGCCACAGCCAGGAAACGTTGATCTAGTTCGCTAGTACACGTAACTTTTAATGCTAACCCCCATGTGAAAGCGTGGGGGTTAACTTATTTTTTGAGCAGCGACTCGAATGGCCTCTGACCACGATAGGAAAGCGTGTGGCGTGTCTGCAAGTTGTGCCGCTGTGAGGCCGTGTTTTACGGCAATGCCAATTTCATGGATAAGCTCAGCTGCATCTGGTGCAATTATTGTACCGCCAACAACAACGCCTTTCTTATCAGCAATAATCTTCACAAAACCATCCCGAAAGTCTGATGTGTTACTACGAGCAATAATGCTAAGCGGTGCAATCGACTTATTAATGGCAAGATCGCGACGTCGGCAGTCGTCTTCCGATAATCCAACCTGAGCAATTTCTGGGAATGTAAAAATAACGCTTGGAGTTGCTGTGTAGTCGGGGGTTATTTTGTTTTTTTCAAATATATTATGGGCAGCAATACGGCTTTCTAGAAGCGCTGTATGTGTGTGGCTATCGCGCCCAATAACATCACCAGCTGCATAGATGTGCTTTACGCTTGTTTGCAGGTGTTCATTTACTTCTATCCCCTTAGCTGTATAGGTAATAGAAGCATTATCTAGGCCTAGGTCAACATTCGGTTCGCGCCCAGTAGCAATAAGTACCTCGTCAGCTCGTACGTATTTCTCCTTACCACCTCGCGAGATAAGAATCTTTTTACTTAAGCCTTCTTTAACCACAGACAATACACGGCTGTGGGTAAGCACTGTCGCGCCTTTTTGCTCGGTAAGTACCCGTTCAATAAGTTCGCCTACTTCCGGATCATGCTTTGGTAGCAAGCGTCCGGCCTGCTCTGCAATATATACTTTCGTACCAAAGGTGGCGACTAGCTGAGCTATCTCAATACCATATTGTCCCCCACCAATAATAAACAAACTCTTAGGAGGACGAAGCGTTTCAAGTACAGTACGGGGTGTATAAGACTCAATTCCATCAAGTCCCTGAATTTTTGGTGCTGCCCAAGACGACCCAGTTGCGATTAGGAAATGAGCTGATGATAGGTGGCGGCGGTTGACGGTAATTTCATGCGGGGTTAAAAAGTGGGCTTTACCATTAAATGTATGAATACCATGATTTTCGTAAAACTTACGGTTATTAGCTGCGCCAGTTCTCTTTACAATGAGTTCTTTCCAACTACGAATCGATGGGTAATTATAACCAAGTGTTGAAGTTCGTAACCCAAAACGGCTTCCATGGCGAGCTTCGTCGTAAACTCGGGCAACGTGTAAAAGTGTTTTTGTTGGCACATCACTCCAGTTTGGTGAATCGCCTCCAAAAGTATCCTCTTCGATAATAGCAACTCGCTTACCGGCCCGAGCTGCAATTGTAGCTGCAGCACTACCACCGGCACCGCTACCGATTACAATTAAGTCATAGTCGAAAGTATGTTTTACCATAGGGTCTCCTTATATTGTCGCTCGATGATGTTCATATAAATAGCTCGCGTCTGGGTGGTAAGTTTTTAGGTGTTTTGCCGCAACTCGCCGCAGGTCATTACTTGTCACTTCCGGCCTATCTTCTAGCCATACTAGTACGTCTTCAACGACTCGGCTTGCAATCGTATCTGAATGCCCGGCCTGGCTACCGGCGCTTAAACAAGCACTGACAAGGCTTTTATGAAGTTTTTCGCGGGTAAAAACTTCGGGGTGCCGTTTGTGAGGCGTGTTTTTCACGACATAGGTTTGTGACCCACCCTCGTGCATTATAATGCTCCCGATGCGGTAGCTACTATTTTACTAACGTAGACAAAGAACCCGAGTACCATTAAAGCGCTACCGCCGGTAAATTGAAGGAAGCGCTTATTCTCAATACGCCATTTTTGAATACGTCCCAAAGAGGTGCCACTTCCAATTAACCCCCATACGACGAGTAGGCTTAATAACGATATAGCTGTGTAAAGTGCGATACCTAAGAGCTGCCAGCTACTTGGCAATCCAATAAGTGCTAATGCCGCGATCGCTACCGATGGAATGATAAATAGTAATTCTGCAACAACACTTGTTAATCCAAGACTAAAAGCCTCTGCTCCATAATGCGTCGCCTTGCTGCGATCATTTAAATGCTTCGCAAAGGATCGGGGAATCCATAACTCGGTACCAGTAGTTTGACGTCGGTAGTAAAATAGCCAAACTGCTATGCCAATACCGAACACAAGACCACATACGAGTGCCCAAACGAGTAGTGGTGTCTCTGTACCAAAAAAGTGCAAAAATAGTAGGGAGGTAAACGACAAAATAAGTAGTGTCATAACTCCGGCACCGGTCGTATAGCTGGTAGTAAGTCGCAGAACACGGGCGCGGGATTTTTTAGCACCAATTGCGTGGCCACTAAGAAGGGTAAGTACACTGACGCTTAGTTGAAAGCTAGCGTGGATAAGTGCCGCAAACACAACGATAGCGAGCGATGTAAGTATGTCCATGTTGTTTCTGTTTTTTAGATTCCTCTACAGTAAGTTATACCATAAGCAGGAAGCTATCGTCAAAAAGTATAAAGCAAGTGTATTGACATTTTATCAAGCTTATGCTAATATAAAAATATATCCAAACAAAACAAAAAAGGCACTTTAAAAAATGGAATCGACAAAAGCATCTATTGAACCAGTAACGATTAGTGATGTACTTTCACTTGCAACCTGGGACCGCCCCCGTAGTAATGATGAGTTACGTGATTTTATTTCGCAACGCGAGTCTGCATTAGAGCTTTAGTAGGTACGAACTTTATAGCAAACTTTACCAGCACTGTGTGGTGCAGCATCTAAGCTGGTTGTGTACCCCGAGTTGTCATTATAGCTGTAATACCCACCCGACTCTTTTGACTCCCTGTCGTAGTTTACGCACAGCTGGTAGCGGTAATAAGAGGTTAGATTTTCGTTGAAGCTTACCTGCATACCTTCTGGCTTATACTCAATCCAGCCGTCTTTTATAACTTTCTCTGCACTATCCGACCTAGGTGTTATATCACTAAGATTTGTTGGAAGGGCGTCATTCTCTGAAACATAGTTTTGGATTGCATACGATACGGTTGGAAGGGCTGCTTCAATTTGGCGATCTTTGCGCGTTGCTAAGGTAGTCATGACGGGGCCTACTACCGCGAATACAAGTAAGAGCACGGTAATAGTAAGCATTGAAATAGCATATATAAGCGAACCTTTGATTTTTTTGAACGGATTAAGTGTCCGAAGAAAGGCGGCTGCGTACAGTATAAAGGCAGCAACCGAGACAAGTATAACAACAGCTGTAATATCACCTGGATCAACCGAGTTGATTACGAAGTTAATACCAGTGAAAACGCTTACTATAAGAGCACTAATAGCGAGCAGCGCAAAAATAACAGCATGGATTACCATGATAACCATTGCCGCCCCTACCTTGCGGGCTGGTTCGCGCTTGCGGTAGAAAAGGTCAGTAATGAAAGCTAGCGGCAGTAATACAACGCTTGCTGCGATTGCGTACGGGACAACATCGTTAACGGCCGTACCCACAATTGCATTCGTGAGAATAACACTGAGAAGCCAAATAATGCCAATAATAAGCCATCCCCAAAAAGCATAGCTAAGCCATTCAAGAATAATAACCCCGGCTGAACTTGGTTGTGGTTTAGCTGGTGGAGTAGCGAGTGGTTGTTGAGTGGGTGCTGTTGGAGTAACAATCGGTTCTGGAACTGTTGGAGAGTTAGGTGTGAGCGGGGCTGGTTGTGGTGTTTCGTTAGCGATGCTCGGCTGTGGAATGAGTGGCTGATCCTCAAATTGCTTGTTTGAATCTTCTGGTGTCATGTATATGTTTTCCTGCTTATGGCTTTAGTATAGCAAGAAAAAATAATGTACAGCCTGCTGAACTAGTTTCGCGGTTTATCAGTCACCTTATTAAGGAGTATATACATAATGCAAGAGAGCTCAGCTATGAAGGGCTCTTTTATGCAAAGAATATTTCTTGACCTCAACTCGCTCATGCTTCATACTTTAAGCAACTATGGGGAGTACTAAATAAATGGTGCGATTGCCGCAGCCCGGGGGAGATGCTGGTAACTGGGGAGAGATTCTTAACGAGTATCTTTTGCAATCTCACGAACCTGACGGTGCTCTTAAGAATGACTCCGTCGGTGCGCCGCAGTTGAAAGCGGGGGCTGTAACAACCGCTGTTATAGCCAATGGATCTATAACAGCCGCCAAAATAGCAGATGCGTCTATTACTCCATCAAAACTTCAGGGCCTTGGCGATGCAAATGGCGTTGCGTCCCTTGACGGGTCTGGTCGTCTCCCCGAATCGCAACTGCCGTCGCGTTTGGCTGAGAATAACTTTGATTCATCTATCAATTCGAGTTCTCCGCAGCATGTTGCCCGTCAGATTCTCTCTTTAACAGGTAAAGCAGAGACGCAAATTTCTCCTGTGCAGCCAACTGTTACGTTCGGCGCGTCCGGTGCGACCTTCACTACAGTTGGTGGAATAAGAGTATCGCCAAAACGCTTGTCGCCTACATTAATAGATGTACAGAATGACCCTCATTTCGAGTATGTTGGCGTTATACCAGGTAGATTAGTTGTATCGTCGAGCGACATGACATACGGTGAATATTTAACGGGCGGTTCGTCTCAAAATGCTCGGTCACGTGGCCGATATAGGTTTGTTCATACGGGTCAGTTGTTTGAAGCTTATTTTAGAATGCGCGGATCATCATTCAACTATCGGCTATACGTCGATGGGTTGCCAACTACTACGGATATGATTTCCGTTCCGATTACCGCGTCAAATCGTTACTACATAAAGGTTGAATTTAATACTGTTGCCACAAGAACGATAGCATTTGAAGTTCACGACCCCGAATTTGGCGGAATTATCATTGGCCCGACAGATTCCATCCGTCGCCCTGAACGTGGTCTACTGGTAGCTGGTATGGGAGATTCGCATACGATGGGTGCGAACGGTGTAGCGTGGACAGATACCTGGCTACGGCGATCGGCTGATGCGCTTGGTTTACAGTTCGCGAACGTTGCTATTGGTGGTACTGGGTATCTCAATGGGACGACTGGAAATTTTCGTAACAGGCTCTCCCCCGATCTTTTCCCATTAAAACCTGACGTTGTTATTCTTGAAGGATCATGGAATGACTCTTCTGCAACTGAACCACAGCTCCAAGCAGAAGCGACCTATGTATTTGGTCAGATAAGACAAGCTTTACCTAATGCGTTGCTTATTGCTGCGGGCCCATGGGTAACAAGCCATAATCTCAGCACGACACTTGACGCTCACGATGCGACATTACGGGCTCAAGCCGAGGCATCTGGCTGGAATGGGTATATTTCTTATAGAGACCCTCTTGGCCTCAAGACATCCACAGCGCAGTGGGCAGCATCTACGGCATATGCGCTTGGTGATATGGTGATAAGAAATGGTTTTGTACAATTATGTGTTTCGAGCCACACATCCACCTCAACCTTTGATCAAACAAAATGGCGTTCAACAGCTATGGTTGGTGGTTCGGGAAGGGTCGGTGCCACTGCTGGTAATGGAAATGCTGACATATTAGTAAGCAACGATGGTGTTCACGGTACATCATTAGCTCATTCTGTGAAAGGTGCGTTCGCCGCCGCTGCAATCACTCGTATTGCGCGTTCTATTGCGGCTGGAGCAAACTGGGCGGGATAAGCCTAGAAATCTGACAGTATAAGTATCAAAAAAGCCCCCATCGAATGATGAGGGATTTTTCTTGGTAGCAGCGACAGGGATTGAACCTGTGACCTCGAGCTTATGAGTCTCGCGCTCTAACCAACTGAGCTACGCTGCCATTTTTTTTGAACTGTAGGCTTGTCTAAGCTACAGAGACGATTCTAGCAAATTTTGGCTTGTTTTACTAGCGTTTGCCGCAAGGTGAAGTACACTTCACTAGATTTATATTCTTTACTGGCTAATATTGATTATATAAACCATACTATTGTAAAGAGTGAAAAGAGGCGATTGAAAATGAGTTATGAACCAGAAGTCCACACCGCACAAATGACCATCCTACGTGAACTGCTGTTTGTTGATGAGTTAAACTTTGCAACACTTCAAAAAGCAACTGATCTTGAAAGTGACGCTTTTAATTTTCACTTGAAGAAACTGATTGAGCATCACTACGTTGTAAAGCGAGGGACAGGTAAGTATGCGCTTGCTGCCGAGGGTAAAACATATGCAAACCGTATGGATACTGACGATGCGACAATTGAAAAACAGCCTAAGCTTTCGGTCGTTATTATTTTAGAAGACGAACAGGGTCGGCAGCTTTTTCAAGAGCGTCTAAAGCAGCCTTATTACGGCTACTGGGGCCATCCGACCGGCAAGATTCGATGGGGTGAAACGATGCTTGAAACGGCTGAACGAGAATTAATGGAAGAGGCGGGAATTACTGCCACGCTTCGAGTTGTTGGGTTATTTCACAAAATGGATTACGAAAAAAACACCGGCTCGTTACGCGAAGACAAGTACTTTTGTATTGTACATGGTACTAAGCCTCAAGGTAAGCTTGTTGACAGCGTCGGTTGCCGTAATGAGTGGTTAACGATTAACGAGTTCTTAAAGAAAGAGAAGCGTTTTGGAGATCCGGTACAGACAGAGAAGATAATTCGAGCTAAACATGCGATGATCCTTGAAACCCACGACTATTACGAAACTGAGCACTATTAATAAAAAGATGGTATAATATGCTTAATTGTGAATTATATCGAGCATATAAAACATGAAAGAGGCTTCGTTACCTCAGACGTCCACATACCGTCTGAGGTATTTAGTTATGGACTTTCATTTAAACAGCCAGAGCAACTCGACCGCCTACCTACTCCGGAAGATCTTTTGGGTGAGCCATTTGAAAACCAACAGTACATGAAAGCTAGACGGATAGGTAATCAACTGTTATCACTAACCGTAATTTCATATTTAGCATCCCTGAATCATGGTGAATCACTTTACCTTGGCAATCTCTCACCAGAAGCACAGGCAGCGGCAATAGAAGATACTATAACTCCTGGCGCCAATGGAAGACTACCTGGTCTGTGCATCACAGACGGCGAAATACGGCGACGACTTGCAGAGACTAAAAGAGAAAGTCGGTTTGCGTCAAGTTCTTTTTTGAAACGAATAGCTTCGTATGCAGATATTCGGGTTGGCGCATTTCCTCCGAACGATTGGCCAATTGCACCTTTCGGTAATCAAGACGTTATGCTTACGCAGGCATTTGGGCGCAATATGTATGAGGATAGCGAGTTACCTCTCATAGGCGCCAAACGACATGAATTAGGTGGCGATGAGGAAACTTTTGGATGGCTCAATCAGCAAGGTTTCGAGGCAGGTATATCGAACGAGGCATTGGCCGACATAATAGCGACGCAGCTAGAAGACCCAACATCAATAGTTGAGCAAGTTGTTCAGTGGGAGGTAGCCTATGTGCTTTGGAAGCGATACCCTGATGTATTTAGGCGACACCGAGCTGGTATCAGTATCGTATGGCCTCGCGATGGAGCTAAATCATATCGTACGTTTGAGGTCAAAAGTGACTCTAAGGATGTAATGATTAAAAACGGACTTTATAACCCCTTTGAACTGGCTCATCCAGACATGGTCATTCGAGCACTTGCTATTCTTGATAAACTCGACATACCTGCCGATGCATACCTTGCGGGTATTCCTTTCAATAAAGATTCAACACAATTTCAAACACGAAATAAGGTTAATTGGCAAATTTGGGAAGCGCTTGTTCGTAGCGAGCATGTACTTCGTTCTCGCGTAAAACTTTAGTACGTTCCCGTTAGCCTATTAATCTCGTCCTTAATCAAGTTAATTTCTTCATCGCGCTTTCGTTGGATTTCTTTTATTTGATTTTCTAACTCACCTTTACGAGCTTCAGCTTGCTCGCGTTGTCTATTTAGATCATCAATCTGATCCTGAATACGGTCGGCGTTTGCTTGATGTGTCGAAGCTGCATTACTATGTGTTCCAACGAGTCCCGCTTCGTTTTCATTACGGTACTGCTCAGCCTTCTCGTTCTCTTGGTCGGTAAGTTTCTTTTCACTATCGAGCTGAGTTTGCTTAGTCTGAGTTTGCTTATCAATTTCTTTAATACTTAACATGACGTTGGTTGCACCTCCTGTGTATTCTATTATAATAGAGTTACCACGCAATACACACTAGCTTTATAGTAAGCCAAGCGTCCCTTGTGAACGGTCATTCATTTTCGTCTTCGGATTTTATGCTAGAAACGGGCAGAGAATACGGGCGAACAATTCAAATAAACGTTTCTCGAACTATTTAAACGAGAACTATTGAATATGAATGATGAGCTTTTTTTAAACGAGCAGGTAAGTGTAATAGCGGTTTTTAAAGGCGGCCACCACCCATGTCAACCAATTAAATTTAAGCGGGCGAGCGGGAAAGAGGTGAATGTAAGCGAGCTTGGATTACGCCATCCCCTACCCCATGGCGTGAAAACTATTCACGCCTTTGATGTAACTGACGGGGGAACAGATTATCGTCTAGAATTTGATAGCGAGCGGCTTACTTGGAAACTTACCATGGAGGCGGATCATTATGAATAATGAACGTCCGCTTATTATGCATATCGACTTGAATAGTTGTTTTGCTACAGTCGAACAGCAAGCTCGCCCAATGCTTCGATATAAACCGGTTGCAATCGTAAATCGTCGCACGGATAAAACTGCTATTGTAACGGCAAGTTACGAGGCAAAAGCAAAGGGTGTGAAAGTGGGCATGAAATTAAAAGAGGCGAAAGTACTATGCCCAGATTTAATTGCCTTAGAAAGTGACCCAGCAAAATATCGCTATGTCTATCATAAGCTACTCGATATTATGCGGGACTATTCGGCGCACGTTACTATGAAAAGTATCGATGAAGGGGTAATTGATTTTCACGATACAAGCTACGCAATAGCTGGCCGTGATTTAGTAGATATAGGCCATGAGATTAAGCAAAGGTTGAAAGACGAGATTGGTGTGTACATGCGGTGCAATATCGGCATTGCTACCAATCGTTTTTTAGCAAAAACAGCTGCTGCGCTTCATAAGCCCGATGGTCTGGATGTTATAACTGGTGATACGATTCGGGATGTTTTAAGTGGTCTAAAGTTAAGGGATTTAACAGGTATTGCGCATCGTAACGAGCATCGCCTTAATAGTGTTGGCATTTACACACCCCTCGAATTTTTAGATGCCGACATTGTAACCTTGCATAGAGTAGTATTTAAAAGCATTGTAGGCGAGTGGTGGTATAAACGTCTACGTGGCTTTGAAGTGGATGACGTTGAAACTCAAATTCAAAGGGTGGGGCGGCAATATGTGCTTGAGCGGTTTGATTTAACACGGGAAGAGATTGTTCAACGGCTCCATCATTTATGTGAGTCGGTTGGTAGCCGAATGCGCTCACAAGGCAAGGCGGCCAGGGGAGTCTATGTCTATGCAAAGACACTTGATCGAAATTACTGGCACTCCTCTACCCTATCTCCCCTTCCCTTTTATAGTGACCGGGCAATTTATACACAAATCTTGCAGTTATTCCATAACGCTCCCGATAATTTGCGTGAAATAGGGCTGCATTGTTACGAACTAAGTGACTTTGAAGATTCTCAAATAAGTCTTTTTGCCGATGAGATTACCCGTGAGCGGCAGGCAGTAGCGGTTGTTGATATTTTAAACAAGCGGTTCGGTGAGCGAACCGTGCACTCGGCCGACACATTAAATACTGGCATATATGTTCGTACTAAAATTCCATTCGGAAGTACGCGCTATCTTTAAATCAGGGGTGGAAAGTGGTAAAATAGGAAGTAATTATGTCAGGACACAGTAAATGGTCAACTATTAAACGTGAAAAAGGCGCCAAAGACGCCAAGCGCGGTGCTGTTTTTACGAAAATTGGTAATCAAATAGCAATTGCTGCTCGTAGTGGTATCGACCCTACCATGAATTCGAGTTTGGCCTTAGCGATTGAAAAGGCTAAGCAGGCAAACATGCCAGCTGCAAATATCCAGCGGGCGATTGACCGGGTAGCTGATAAAAATGCAGCCCAACTTGAAGAAGCTACTTATGAAGCAATGGGTCCGGGTGGTATCGGTCTTATTATTGAAACTGCAACTGACAACAAGAACCGTACCTTCCCAGAGGTACGTAACGTTCTTACGAAAAACGGTGGCCGTATTGCAGATGCTGGCAGCGTTATGTTTCAATTTGCCCGTAAAGGAGTTATCACAGTATCAGCAGCAGGTGAGGATGCTTTGTTAACCGTACTTGATGCTGGGGCTGAAGATGCTAACGAAGATGGCGACGAGCTTACGGTTTATACTGATCAAAAAAACCTTGCGAAAGTACGTACTGCAATTGTCGATGCTGGGCTAGAGGTTACCGGTGCTGAGCTTCAGTACGTTCCAACTACTCCAGTGGAGATTTCAGATGAAGAAGTCTCTGCAAAAGTACTAAAATTACTTGATGCAATTGATGACCTTGATGACGTTACAAACGTCCATACCAATGCTGATATTCAGACCGAAGAATAATCTTTCATTTCATTATCAGATTCAATAGAGACTTAATATTTGTTTCCTATACTTAGGAGCATGCTGAAGAAATTAAGGGTACTATTTTTGGGTTTAGTAGTTCTCGCAGGTAGTGCGTGCGTAACCCCTACGCACGCTTCTTCAGCATTTGGCGTTGTCATATCACGGGTGCAGGCGGCGGGTCCATCTGGTGCTAAGGAAGAGCTTATTGTACTTCATAATAATTCTGCAACCGAGGTTGATGTGACGGGCTGGTGCCTCGTGAATAAGGCTGGTATTGAGTTTATTTGCCTTGAAATAAACAATAGCATAACTGCCTATGCGATAGCACCTTATAGTAGTATCTCAATTGCCTCTAACGAATTCGTTGCTAGTAGTGGTCATAACAATGATTATTTTCCTTTTATTTACACAGTGACTAATCAATCAAGTGGCAGTATTGTTACAAGCTCTGATACTATTTCGCTTTTTAATGCTGAAAATAAACTGGTAGATGTTAAGTCGTGGTCGAGTAGTATATCGGCTGGCAAGGTCTGGTCCCGTGTTCAGCTAACGGCAACCATTTTGCTGTACGCTGATACAAATATGCCAGTTGATTGGGTTCTAGAGAATGCTTCGCCGGCACCCGCAAGTATGCTGGTTATAGATCTTAGTGAGGGTGGCGATGAAGGAACTATAGAAGCCGGCGAAGAAGAATTAGAAAGTCAGCCCCCGGGGGGTGATACGGCCATAGAGCTGCACGATCCTCTTATTACGGAAATACTAGCTAACCCTACAGGCATCGATACGGGAAAAGAATTTATAGAGTTATACAATCCAAATACTGAAGACGCTGTGATACTCAATCCATACACATTACTTATTGGCGCTAGTTCATTTAAATCATACAGTTTCCCAGCGGGTGCTCTCATTGAACCACTGGGCTATGCAACCTTTTACGACACAGACTTAGGCTTTACGCTAAATAACACGGCCGGCCGTATTCAGTTAAAAAAAGGTGACAAAGCACTTGATCAAGTTGTTGAATACGCATCCTCTAAAGAGGGTCTATCATGGGCTTTAATAGACCAGTCGTGGCAGTACACAGAGAAAATAACAGCCGGTTTTCTTAATTTAGCGACGCCTATAAAAAGCATAGAGGTAATACCTCAGCAATCTTCTCAACCAAAGCCATGTGCAGAAAATCAATTCAGAAACCCAGAGACTGGCCGGTGTAAACTTATAGCAACAGCTACTTCGTCACTGGCGCCGTGTAAAGTAGGGCAGGAGCGTAATGTAGATACGAATCGCTGCCGTAATGTAAGTACCGGCAGTAGTACGCTTACCCCGTGTAACGCTGGGCAAGAACGAAATCCTGAAACGAATCGCTGTCGCAATCTGTCTAAAATTTCAGACTCTGATTATGGTGTGAAGGGTATTACTACAGAGCAGGGGTCCGAAGTCAAATGGTACTACTGGCTCGCTATAGCCGGTGTAATTACTACAATTATAGGCTACGGGGTATGGGAATGGCGTCAAGAACTAAGTGTGGTGTACAAGCGTTTAGTAAGCCGGTTTGCGAAGAGGCTCGACTAACTTATACTAAATGTTATGAGAATTCTTGGGATAGATCCGGGTACTGGTATTCTTGGCTTTGGTGTTATTGACGTTGCTGATAATTCTGGGGCACATTTTACAATGGTTGATGCCGGGGTGGTTCGCACCCCACCTCATACTCCTCATGACGAACGACTTGAAGATATTTTTAATAGTTTGACGGAAATTATTGAAGCGACAAAACCCGATGTCTGTTCGGTTGAGAAACTATTTTTTACGCGCAATATAACTACTGCTATGTCCGTAGCTGAGGCTCGAGGGGTAGCCCTTTTGGTTGCAAGGCAGCACGGCATGCCGATTTTTGAATATACTCCCCCGCAAATTAAACAAACTCTTACGGGTTACGGTAAGGCTGACAAAAAACAGGTTCAGGAAATGGTTCGTGTACAGCTTGGGCTAAAAGAAGTTCCAAAACCAGACGACTGCGCCGACGCTTTAGCGGCAGCGATTACCCACGCTGCAATGACACGGCTGACTAACTCGTAGTTAAGGAGGCGGCTCTACTAAGACTGGTCGAGGATTGAAGCACTGTTTGAAAATAGTGTTCCGGCTGGTTGTCATAAAGCTTCGTTAAGCGCCAGATACGCATCCAGTCACCCCTTCTATCATGAATATAAAACCCTATACTTGAGTATCGGTCGTATTGCCAATCGCGTGACAGGCGGTGAATTTTAACTGATTCAAGAAATGCTTCATGTTGATTATGTAGTTTCTTTATATAGAACTTATTTTTCGTGTGCGCTGGACGAGCTGGGAATAGTTTGTACAGCTGAAATTCTTCAAGTCGAATTTGGATCACTGCTGCCAAGTTATTTGCTAATTTTTGATCAATTGTAAAAATAAGTAAATTAATTGATTCACTTGAAATATAAAACGCTAACAGATCAATGCATGACGCAAGCTGCCGATAGTCTGGAATTTCATTAATAAGCAAGCGAGGGCTTAGTAAGTCTTGTAACTGGCTCATAATAAAAGCCCGTTCGTTATTTGAGCCAAGTATGCATTGGTGGTTCGGCGCTTTTATAACGATATGAAAATACCCGTAATGATGTATATGCTTATTCATACCTTTACTATAGAAAAAGAATCTAATCTTACCATTAAATCTGAATATGAAATTGTAAAATGGTTACAACAGTAGTCGTAGGCTACTATATATGCGATAATAAAAACAATGATTGCACATGTTTCTGGGGTAGTTGCCGAAAAGTTTGGGAGTTCTGTCATCGTTGATGTACACGACATAGGATACGAGGTACAAGTCGCGAACGGCGATTTTGATCGTGCTCTTTTGGGTGAGCCTGTTAAGTTCTATACTTACCATCACATCCGCGAACAGTCCCAAGACTTATATGGCTTCTCATCGTTAGCGGCTAAAAAACTATTTGAGCTACTCATAACTGTTCAGGGTGTTGGCCCTAAGGCAGCTTTAGCAATTCTATCTGTAGGTGAAAGTGAGGATGTTCGTAACGCAATTGCAAATAGTGATAGTGGCTACGTTGCAAAAGCAAGCGGTGTAGGTAAGAAAATTGCCGAAAGGGTTGTAATCGACCTGTCTGATAAAGTTGGGCTTGCCGTTACGGTTGCTCATGCAAGTGGAACTTCGACTACACCAGCTGGTGATGAGGCCCTGGAAGCCTTGATGGCTCTTGGGTATAGCTTAAATGATGCCATGACAGCTTTGGAAAACATACCAAAAGACCTTACGACTGCCGAACGCGTTACGCAGGCACTTCGGGGATAGTATGGCGATAGAACGACTTGTCGATACTGAAACTAATAATGACGATAACGAAGAGCAAGTTATCGAAATAAGCCTTAGGCCTCAAACTTTTTCCGAATATGTTGGACAAGAGCGTTTAAAAACAAACCTAAAACTTGCAATTGATGCTGCGAAAAAAAGGGGTGAACCGTTAGACCACATTTTGCTATATGGGCCGCCAGGCTTAGGTAAGACAACTATGGCTACCGTTATTGCGCGCGAGATGGGTGCGAATATTCGAGTGACGGCAGGTCCCGCTATTGAAAGGGCGGCAGATCTTGCAAGTATTTTAACAGGCTTAACTGACGGCGATATTTTATTTATCGATGAAATCCATCGCCTTGGCCGTTCTGTTGAAGAGGTATTATATGCTGCTATGGAAGACTTTAAGCTCGATATAATGATTGGTAAAGGGCCTGGCGCCCGAAGTGTACGTCTTGATTTACCAAAGTTTACGATTATCGGTGCTACCACCCAAACGGGTGCACTCGCGGCACCGCTTCGTGATCGTTTCGGCCATATTTATCGCCATGAGTTTTATGAGCCAAACGAAATAGCGAGTATTATTAGCCGTTCCGCAAGTATTCTGGGTACGAAAATAGACAGTACGGCAGCAAGTTTGCTTTCAACCCGTGCTCGGTTAACCCCACGTATTGCAAACCGTTTATTAAAACGCGTCCGTGATTATGCCGATGTGAACGGTGATGGAATCATTGATACAGCTATTACCCACAAAGCGCTTCTTTTACTTGAAATAGATGAACTTGGGCTTGACCCCGGCGATCGTAACCTTCTCCTTCGCATGATTGATACATATGGTACAAACCCCGTCGGCCTCACAACACTCTCTGCATTAACTGGCGATGAAGTAAGTACAATCGAAGACTTTTATGAACCGTATCTTTTACAAATTGGTTTACTTGAACGTACACCGCGTGGTCGCCGGGCAACACCAAAAGCTTTTACACATTTAAATCGAACCGACGACGGGGCGCATAAAGGTTGATATACTGGGTATAGAATGAAAGATATATCAAACAGCCCGCAGTCTTCTGAAGAAAACACACCACAGCCTGTAGCCTATGATGCGCAGGGGAGGCCGCTGTATGCTCACCCGCCTAAAGATATAACACCCCCGGTAGTGCACGTTTCTCGCCCTATTGAACCCCAGAAGCCTATTATTAGTGACGAAACTAAGCGTCGACATGACGAATCGAAGCGCCGTTACCCACTTCTTAACCTAAGTGAAGGTGAGTATATTATTAGTGCGGTTCGTCGGCACCCAATTGGTCTCATTATCCCTTTATCATTAGGGACGCTTTTAATTGGAATTGCTTTGTCGATTCTTTTCAATTATTCAGCAATAATTGAAAGCTTTTCTATTATAGGGCCGCTTGCAAATATTGCTAATGTCGCTTTACCAATTCTTATATTTGTCGCTATCGTTGGTCTTGGTATGTTCATTGTGTACTATGTCTACATTAACAATAAATTCTTTTTAACAAACGAAAGTGTTATTCAAGAAATTCAGTACAGTTTATTTTCTAGACTCGAACAAACTGTTAGCCTAGGGAATATTGAAGATGCTAGCTTTACTCAACATGGTATTTTTCAACAGATCCTAGACTATGGTGATATCCGTTTAAGTACCGAGGGTGATGAAACAACCTATCGCTTTACATATGTTGCAAGTCCAAAAAATCATATTGCACAGTTGAACAATGCGGTAGAAGCCTTTAAGAATGGTCGCCCTGTTAACGGTGATTAACGTATTTAGTGAGCGCTATTTTTTACAAAATCATCTTCTGCTTCAAGGTTTGCTCGTAAGGTATATTGTTTACAAGAACTATCGGTACAGTTGAGGCCTTCATATCGGTAATCGCTCGTACTTTCGTTAATTTTGACATTATTAGGGTCTTTAAATAACTCAGGGTCAACAGAAGGTAGGTTCTCGCTATTAATAGTTCGTGGGTACGATTGATTTTGTTTGAAATATACTTCTTCAAGTGAATAGTACATGGCGTTGATTGCGGTTTTACGAGCGTCATCACGGGCAGCCACTTCAACATGGTTTTTTTGGACAAAGAAAATAACACTTGCAACGGCAAAAAAAGTAATAACTATTAAGAGTTCAATAACGGTAAATCCACGTGATGATTTCATCTCTGTATATTATAGCAAATTAAGATTGCCTGCGTATAATAGATATAGAGAAAGAGAGGGAAATATGGCGAAAAAAACTGATACGTCTGATACTACCAAGACGAATAATACCCAACCCAACACTGCCTCAGAGGCTAAGCTCAAAGCTCTGGGCCTTGCGCAAGAACAAATTAACAAGCAATACGGCGATGGGGCAATTCGTCGTCTTGGTGATACAAAAACGGTCGATGTGGAACTTATTAGCAGTGGTGCTTTAAGTCTTGACCTGGCACTCGGTGGCGGATATCCAAAGGGCCGAATTGTTGAAATTTATGGTCCAGAGTCATCTGGTAAAACAACATTAACGCTCCATGCAATTGCTGAAGTCCAGAAAAAAGGTGGTACTGCAGCGTTTGTCGACGCCGAGCACGCGCTAGACCCAGCATATGCTCGCCGTTTAGGTGTAGATACTGATAATCTTCTTGTAGCGCAGCCAGACAATGGTGAGCAAGCTCTTGAAATTGTTGAAACACTAGTGCGCTCTAACGCTGTTGACCTTGTTGTTGTCGACTCGGTAGCAGCACTCGTTCCACAAGCTGAAATTGAAGGTGAAATGGGTGACAGCCACATGGGATTACAAGCTAGGCTTATGAGCCAAGCGCTTCGTAAGCTCACGGGCATCATTAATAAAAGCAAAACTATCGTTATCTTTATTAACCAAATTCGTATGAAGATTGGTGTTATGTTTGGCAACCCAGAAACAACCACTGGTGGTAACGCCTTGAAGTTCTACGCTTCAGTTCGTATGGACATTCGTCGCACGGGTCAAATAAAGTCCGGTGAAGAGATCATAGGAAACAGGACAAAGGTAAAAATTGTTAAAAATAAGATCGCACCTCCTTTTAGGGCTGCCGAGTTCGACATTATGTATAACGAGGGTATTTCGCGTACCGGTGATGTGCTTGACCTTGCGACCCTTCATAATATTGTTGAAAAAAGCGGTGCCTGGTTTGGCTATGGCGAAGGAAAGATTGGCCAAGGCCGCGAGGCTTCCAAACAATATCTTGCTAGTAATCCACAGATTCTTGATGAGATTGAAGCAAAGGTACGTGAGAAGGTTGCTACCGAAGAGGTATAGCGAATGAGTGCCGACACCGTCCGTGTAACGGCATTAAAAACGCAGATTCGCGACACAAGCCGTGTGAACGTCTTCATTGATGGCAAATATCGCTTCTCGTTAGATATTACTCAAGTTGCCGAACTGGATATTAAAACAGGGAAAGAGTATAGCGAAAAAGAACTTATCGAACTAGAAAATGAAAGCCAGTTCGGTAAGTTGTATACTCGGGCTTTAGAGTATGCCCTTATTCGTCCTCGCAGTCAGCGCGAGCTTCGTGATTATCTTTATCGAAAAACGCGTGACAGCCGTATGAAAAATGGTGCTATCAAAAAAGGTGTCAGCAAAGAATTGACTGAGCGTGTATTTGATAGGCTTCAAGCAAAAGGCTATATTGATGATACGAAGTTCGCTCGGTTCTGGGTTGAAAATAGAAATGTTCGCAAAGGAAGCAGTCTTCGTAAGTTACAGTCTGAACTTAGTGCGAAGGGTGTGAATCAGGCAATTATCGAAGAGGTAATGACTGATTCTGACCGTATGGATATTGATGAAGTGCAAAAAATTATTGCTAAAAAAGCCCATCGCTACGATGATGAGCAAAAGCTAATTGCCTACTTAGCAAGACAGGGTTTTCGATACGACGACATACAAGAGGCTCTGAGCACTATCCGGGATCAAATGGCACCGTGAAAGGTTATGACTGAGCCTCGGTTTCTGGTTTTGGTGCCCGAAATGGGTTTACAAACTCACCACGCAGAGACTGCATGACCGGCTCGACACTCTTTTTTGTTGGTGATTTTACGACAATTGTAGAATTGTTAATTTCCAAGATTTGAGAGCGGTTTATAAGAAGCCCAGTGTCAGATATCCCCTGCAGAAATCCCCTTCGAACATTGAGTTGCTGAATGATAAAATCACCTGTTTCAAGGGTGTAGTTGTCTACTTTACCAAGCTTGCGCCTGTGTTCATCAATAACAGTCATGCCTATGAGCTCGAAATTAAGTTCATATATTTTTTCAATTTGAAGAACATCATCCAAGCCAACAATTTCATCGTTACTATTAATTATCATACCTAGTCGCCCATACTCTCGTATGTCGGCAGTTCGTAAGAAAGAAGGTTTGTCTGATAGAAGTGGACCACTAATTTCATAGGCAACTATGTGGAGAGTAGCAGGATCGATAATAGGCTTCTCTGTTTGAGCGAGGCGATTGCCGGTTTGGAGGCTCATGACAGCTGTGCCTAAGAGTCGAGATCCAAGAAGTAGCATACTTATAGTATAAGCTTTTTAGCCCAGTGGCGCTACCATCAGCTCACTATTCGCTGAAAGGATTAGTCCGACCTTCTGGGTTTTCGGGTGTAAGTGCTGGTTGACTACTTGGGTGAAGAGCCTGAACTTGTTCTAAGGCTGGTTGATTAATTGAACCGGCGCTTATAGAGGATGTGTAGCCATCATTCTCATTTCTTGCCAGAGTTTGATTTAAAAGAAGCACTGTTGCGGCAAGACATCCTACGATAAAGACAAAGAAAATAAGTAGGTGAAAACGACGGAGTATTGTACCAATTGGCTTCAGAAAATTATTTTGATTTTTAATTTTTATACCAGAAGCCATATTATTGTTGCCTCACATAAATATTCAATTTAATATCTTTAACATTAACGGCATTTGGATTGGCGTTATCGGGAGGTCCCAGCGTAAGTGACTGTACGGAAATTTTTGGTATGTTCCCCTCGATGTTATTCAAGAATGTGATAAGTCCACTATATGAAACAGGGTTACTGAGTTGTAATGTTAAGATATACGAACCTGGTGTAGAATCGTCAAATTCAGTACTAGTTATAGAAATTCCAGCTACCCTTGCGTATGCTTGGACATCAACAAGAGCTTGAGTTTGGTACGTATTTGGCAGCGCAAAAACCTGGTCAGCCTTTTGTATCAAGTCGGAGTTTTCATTAAGAGTTTGTCGCAGGGTTTGAAGTTGCTGTACCTGGAGACTGCTGGCGTCAGCGTCAATTAAACGATGGTTTACATCTAGGGCATAACTACGTACAATTCCAAGCCCCCAGTAAAATCCTGCAGCACCACCAAGAATAACAAGCACGAGTACACCTGCTAGTACTGTGCGTAGCTTTTGCGGGGAGAATTGCTTTTCTGTAGAAGCCATTATATTGCCGCCTTATTGAGAGTAACCAGGAAAGAGACAAGGACTGGATAATTAGCGATACCACTCTTGTCGTCCGTCGACTGCAGCGTAACAGTTGAAAATAACGACGAGGCTTCAAGCCCACTTTGTAATGTAGTTACGTCGTCGACTGTCTTAACATATGCTTTAATTTCAGTTGGCGTGCCGGCAAAACTTGCATTATTTAAAGTTATTTCACCCAACACTGCACCGGCGGGAAGCTGTTGACCAAGCTGCGTAAGGAGCTGTGAATAGTGAATCTCCTGGCCAAATGCTACGTTTGCCTCGTTTAAAGTGTTACTTAATTTTTGTACCTGCTGTTTGGTGTCGTTATAGACATTTGCCCGCTCGTTATTAGTAGCAATAACATTGTCGGCGCTTTGCATTGTTGACTGTAAAACAGTGTATGAAACGTAAAGAGCGCCAGCAATAAATAGGAAGGCAAGAAGCAAAATGACAATATATCGCCAAAGGATAACGTTCGCACGGGCAGCGCGAATTTCTGACTTTCGTTCGTAAGCAAGTAGATTTATCACTTCCAAATACTCCCAGGGTTAATACTTGCAACACCAGCAACAGTAATGTACCTAGGTCGGAATTGCTTGGGTGGTTCTTGTATTTTGCCAAAATCAAGTTTCTGCCATGGACTAGCAACCCGGGCTGCGATGATAATATTTTCCGTAAAATATTCACCGATACCAGGCATGTTACTTCCCCCACCGACAATTAATAACTGTTCAAGTTTCCGGTCGCTACTGATGCGTTCATTATAGTAGCGCATAACTTTCTTTGTCTCCGCGAGAATACGCTCAAGGCTTGGGCTAAGAGCTTCTCGAAGCTTTTGTTGGCGAGGGCCGGCGTTTAACCCATTAAGTACCTTTAGCTGATGTGCATTTTCGAGGGCTATGTTCAGTTTCTTGGCAATATCAAGGGTAAAAGTATTTCCCCCGATAGCAACACCGCTTGTCACGCGAACAGAACCGCGATCTAGAATTGCAATATCAGTATTGGCTGGGCCAATATCAACAATAACAGTTGGAAGGGTACCGTCTTCAGTTGTTGTAAGTACTCGGCCAACCGAATTAATGCCGGGTTCAATGAGAATTGGCTGCAAGCCGGCTTCTTCAACGCTACGAGTTATATTATCTACGATAATTTTTGACACTGCGCTCATTAAGACGACAATAGTTTTTTTGCCCCTCTCAATAATTTGATAGTCAATATAAAGAGTCGACACTGGGATAGGAATATACTGTTCCGCCTCGAGTACGACTGCCTCGTCAAGAGATTTTTCCGCCGATGACGGCAGCGTAAAAGTCCGTGTGTAACTACGTGCGGTTGGAACGGCAATGGTAACTCGGCTACCTGTTGCTAAACCGACAATATTATCGGCCATTAAAGATTTGATGTTGTCAGTTAGGAACTTGCTGGTAGTATCTTCAAGTGCTTCTTTCATTTCCAGAGGGTCGAGATCAATTGAACCATACCCATTGACTAGCCATTTTTTTGAATCAATCGACATAACCTTGATGCCAGTACTACTGATATCAAGTCCTAAGATTGGTTTGTCTTTATAGAAGAATTTCGACATATGCCCACGTATGTAAGTACTACCGTATTATAGCATGCACATTGATATGCATGAGCACTTTATTATTTAACATTTTGCGAGAGTTGTGCGATTGGTGTCATGACGCTGGCAGCAATAAGCCCTACCATAGCACCCATAGTCACAATCATGACAGGCTCGATAATGGAACTAATACCATCAATCGCAAGGTCGACCTCTTCTTCGTAGAAATCAGCTACTTTTACAAGCACCACATCCGTTTGTCCGGTTTCTTCACCAACAGAGAGCATCTGGGCAACAATAGGGGGGAATAAAGTATTCTCTTCCTCGATAACGGCTGATAATGACTTACCATTTTTTACTTCGATAGCAGCTTTTTTTAATGCTTCCTCGTATAAAACGTTGCCAATGGCTCGTGATGTCACATCAAGTGCTTCCAAAACAGCAACGCCAGCCCCCATGAGCGCAGAGAAGGTGCGGGCGAACCGTGCAACCGAGATTTTCTTTACGATGGTTTTGATAGCTGGAATCTTTAGAACTAAGGTGTGGAATTGACGCTTACCTTTTGGTGTTTTACGTATATAGGTACTTATGCCTGCGATACCACCAATAACTACAGGAAAAATAATGTACCAGTAGGTCGTAATAGCGCTACTTAACCCAAGCATGAAGACGGTGATACCCGGAAGTTTAGCATCGGGGCCACCAAGGTCTTGAATGATCTTTCCAATTTGCGGTATAACAAAAAGCATGAGTCCAAAGAAGGCAATGACCGTAATACCCATAAGAACCATTGGATACGCCATAGCACTTTTAATTTTTTTACGCATTGCTGAACTTTTTTCAAGCTGGGAGGCTAATCGTTTCAAGATATCGTCAAGTATACCGGCGGCCTCACCAGCACGAACCATGTTGACGAAAATATCGTTAAAGGTTGAAGGATGTTTTCCCAGTGCATCGCCAAGTGGCGTGCCCGATTCAACATCTTTTACAACTTCACCAAGGATCTTTTTTAAGGCTTTGTCTTCCATGTGTTTCTCAAGTGAAGTTAGCGACCGCAGAAGAGGAACACCGGCGCTAATCATAGCACTGAGCTGACGGGTGAAACTTACTAAGCTATCTTGCTTAACTTTACCTGGTCCGAATAGATTATTAAGATCTATCGATGTTTTTTGGCTTTTAAGCTGTTTAATACTAATAGGCCGTAAGCCTTGTTTGCTTAAGGCGGTAATAACGCTTGAGCGGTCTGGTAAATCAGATTTACCTTTCACGACATTGTTTTGAGTATCGGCTGCAGTATAAGAGAATAAAGTCATTTTATTTACTCACCACCGGTCACCCTAAGAACTTCTTCAATTGTTGTGTCACCTCTTAAGGCTTTGATAAAACCGTCTAGCTGCATCGTAACCATCCCTTCTCGAATAGCCTGAGTTTGAATTTCATCGCTTGTTGCACGTGTAATAATAAGCTTTTGAACCGAGTCTGAATTAAAAAGTACCTCATAAATACCAACACGACCACGGTAACCTTCTTGAACTCCATCATCATTGTCATTTTTATCAGATTTCCATAACGTTTTAATACCGTTCTCATCGGTGCTGAGCGGAGTATCACCCCCAAGTCCAGCTGCGGCTGCCTGCTTTTCAAGTTCATGGATTATTTTTAGATTTTGAGGTCCAGCAATATTGAAAATGCGATAAATTTCGGCTTTTTCTTCTTCGCTAGGTGTATAACTTTGGCGGGTTTCTTTGCGAAGTTTACGCAAAAGACGTTGACCAACAACTGCTCGTACCGTTGTGGCAATAAGAAATGGTTCAATTCCCATATCAAGAAGACGAGGAAGGGTCGTAGAAGCGTTATTGGTGTGAAGTGTACTAAATACCATGTGTCCAGTAAGGGCGGCTTGAATAGCTAACCCTGCTGTTTCACCGTCACGAACCTCACCAACCATGATTATGTTGGGATCTTGACGCAAAAGGGCGCGAAGGCCGTTTGCGAAGGTCATACCAGCCTTGACGTTAGTTTGAGTTTGGTTGACGCCTTTAATCTTGTACTCGACAGGATCTTCGATAGTAGAAATATTTACATTTGGGCTGTTAAGGAGAGTGAGGATACTAAATAGACTGGTCGACTTACCCGAGCCGGTCGGACCGGTCATAAGGACAATACCATTTGGCTCATTCATTTCTCGTGTGATATCGGCTAAAGCCCGCCCCCAATAGCCAAGTTGTTCAAGTGTAACTGCTTGATTTGACTCATCAAGAATACGCATGACAACCTTTTCACCGTCAACTATAGGAAGGGTACTGACACGAAGAGCATACTGGCGCCCGCTTACAGAAGTTTTGAAACGGCCATCTTGAGGTACGCGACGCTCGTCGATTTTTAGGTTGGAAAGAATTTTAATACGACTAATAAGTGCCCCCATAACATTCTTTGGTAATCGGTTCACTTCTTTAAGAACACCATCGACACGATAGCGAACCTGAACGTATTCTTCCCGTGGTTCGATGTGAATATCACTGGCATGAGAACGAATCGCATATTCTAGGAGAAGGTTGACGGTTTGGGCGATAGGCGAGTCTTCGGATATGTCTTGTTCGGAGACCTCAATATTGTCAGTAGGAAGTTCGGTCGTGGTTCGTTGACCTTCAATAACTTCATTTAATTCTTTATTAACATCACCTCTATATAAGTCAAGTACAGATAAAATATTATCTTTTGTAGCAATATAAATTAAGGAATTAGTACCAATTTGCTTTTGGATGAAATTTACTGCCTGGACGTCGTCAGGATCTTCCATTGCCAAGTGGTGCACGCCTTCGTCATCAACTTTAAAAAGCACAGCCATGTATTGGCGGGCGACCCGTTCTGGAATAAGGCTAAGAATTTTGACATCAACACTTCTTGGGTCAATCTCGATGTATGGAATACCGGTGTCTTCTGAGAATGCCTTGGTAAGAGTTTTTTCGTCAGCAATTTTTTGTTCAAAAATCAATTCAAGTAAGGGGCGATTTGAACGGGCCGCCTCATCTTTCAAGGTAGCTACATGCTCAGGTGTTACAAGTTTTGCCCGCCCAAGCAACTTCTCTAAGGTATCATTGGAAATGCGCATAATGCTTACGCTCCATTGTAGGTTATAACTTATAAAAGTGCTAGGTATTTTAAGTGGTATAATAATCGAGATGATTATAGAGGTACAAAGCGAGTTTGCGATGAAAGAGCTCGGCCAATCAATTGGCGCGTCTTTAAAAGGTGGCGAGGTGTTTGAGTTGGTTGGCGACGTTGGCGCCGGTAAGACAACTTTCGTAAAAGGTCTTGCCAGGGGCCTATCTATTAATGATGAAGTGCAAAGCCCGAGTTTTACCATTAGCCGTGTCTACGACGGACGCGATGATTTGCAATTAGTTCATTATGACTTTTATCGTTTAACTGACGCCGGTATTTTAGCGGGCGAGCTTGCTGAAATGGTTGGTGATACGTCTACAGTAACGGTTGTCGAATGGGCAGATATTGTTGAAGGGGTTCTTCCTAAGGGTCATTATCAAATAGTAATCGAGTCACCCAGCGAAACAATACGTCGCGTCACGCTTCCGGACACGATTGGGGCTACTATATGATTCTTTGTCTTGATACCTCGACACCTACTTGCCATCTAACATTTTTAGACGGAAAACGGCGCTACGATGTTAACTGGGAGGCTGGGCGCGGTTTAGCTAAAGGCCTTTTAGAGTTTTTAGAGCGAGAATTAGAGCTTCAACAAAAGGCTTGGAAAGATGTCACTGGCTTGGTTGTTTTTAAGGGCCCTGGTAGTTTTACCGGCCTTCGTATTGGTATTACCGTTTTTAATACCCTAGCCTATGCGAATAGCCTGCCAATTGTGGGCGTGACCGGTGAAACCTGGCGTCAAGATGGCAAAGCCCGAATTGAAGCAGGCGATACTGACGAAATTGTTTTACCGGAATATGGCGGCGAGGCAAACATTACAACTCCACGTAAATAATACAATAATTGCCATTGCCAAGGGTGAGTGGTCAGGAATACAATAGAGTCAGTCCATGGTATTTTTGTATATTTTTTAAGATTCACGGACTTCGTAATATTTTTGAACAATTCTAAATAAGCTTGTGATTACTTTTTGCTAAGACGAACACTTAGCCGAGTTTATTTAGAGGAAGGACCACTCTATGGTAGAAGGAATAATAGCCGCTATTATCGGGCTTATTGCTGGTGCAGGCGGAACTGTTGTATATGAACGGCAGCGCGGAACTGGCGGTAAGCATAAAGCCGACCAATTAATTGCCGAGGCAAAAACAAAATCAAGCGATATCGTTCTTAAGGCAAAAGACGAAGCGTTACGTCTTACAGAAGAAGCCAAGCAAATAGAAATTGATCGCCGCAAGGCTTGGGATAAAACCGAAACTCGTCTCGCGGAACGCGAAACCAACCTTGATAAAAAACTCGATGATCTTGACCGACGTTCAGATTCATTGCGCGCCCAGGAAGCAGAGGTTGAATCGTTAAAGGATGAAATTCGCGATATCCGTACCCGACAACAAGAAAAGCTTGAGAAAATTGCTGGGCTAAAGAAAAAAGAAGCTGCCGAAAAGCTTTTAGAAATGACCGAACGCGATATAAAACAAGACCTTACCGGACTTGTCGCCAAACTTCAAAATGATGCTAAAGATACCGCCGAAGAACAAGCACAGCTTATTCTTGTATCAGCTATGGAACGCATGAGCAGTGAAGTCACGGCTGAGCGAACTGTCACGGCCATTAAGCTAACTGATGATGAAATGAAAGGTCGAATTATTGGTAAGGAAGGCCGTAATATCCAAGCCCTACAACGTGCGACCGGTGTTGATATTATGGTTGATGACACTCCTGGTATGATTATCCTTTCCAGTTTTGACCCACTTCGCCGCCAAGTTGCTCGGTTGACACTCGAAATGCTGATGAAAGATGGTCGGATCCATCCGGGCCGGATTGAAGAAGTTGTTGCCAAAGCTGAAAAAGAAATTGATAAAGAAGTGACTCGAGCTGGTGAAGATGCTGCCCGCGAAGTTGGGGTTATTGGCATTCCAAAAGAGATGATTCGCTTACTTGGTGAGTTAAAATTCCGAACTAGTTACGGCCAGAATGTGTTGATGCATAGCACAGAGATGGCGCACATGGCAGGGCTTATAGCTGAAGAGATTGGTGCCGATGTTCGCATTGCTAAAACGGCCACATTACTGCACGATGTTGGTAAAGCAGTCACGCATAAAGTGGAAGGCAAGCATCACCACATCGGGGCTGAACTAGCTCGAAAATATGGCATGAATGATGAAATTGTCCATGCGATTGAAGCCCATCATGATGATGTTGAAGCAACGACTGTTGAAGCTTTAGTCGTTCGTGTTTGTGACGCACTTTCTGCAGCCCGACCGGGCGCACGCAATATTAGTGCTGAGAACTTTGCTGAGCGAATGCGTGAGCTTGAGAATGTTGCCAATAGCTTCCCAGGTGTCGGTAAATCATATGCTATTAGTGCTGGCCGCGAAGTTCGCGTTATTGTACGCCCAGAAAACGTCGATGACCTTTCGGCGATAAAATTAGCACGTGACATTGCCAACAAAATTGAAAGCACCATGCAGTACCCAGGTACTGTTAAAGTGAATGTGATTCGTGAAACTCGTGCAATTGAGTTTGCAAAATAGCATCGGGGATATCAATAACAACGGTTAAAGCGCGGTGGTCGGACAGGCCATCGCCCGATACCTCAATTGAATCAAAACTACATTCATTTGGAATAAGCGCGTAATCGGTTCGTTTTGGACCCTCGTGCCAAGATGGATAGGTGATGTAGGGCACTTCGGTTGAGGCAATGTACTCTTCACCCCAAAGATCACTACTATCTTCAAGGTAGCTCAAGTTAAAGTCACCCATCAAAATACGCTTCTCATGGCGTGATGCAAGAATTTCCAGCGTTTCCTTTAAATGGGGGGTGGCGTAATCAACCACATCTGTAATAGAGAAATGAACATTACCAAGCCGGAGTATATGTTTACCAATTTTAATATCGATCATTTGAAGAATGCGGTTAAGTGTATCGCCTTCGGATTTTTTTAGAATCAATGTATCTGAGGATGAGATAGGATACTTTGAAAGCAGCGCTAAACCTTCGCGATAAGTCGGGTAGTCGACGCCTACTTGAAGCCGACTAATCGCGCTATCTTCAAAGGGATACCCAAGAGTTTGGTTCAAAAGTTGTGCTTGGTTGTGGGGTGAGACACTAGGCAGAAACACTGTTTCTTGGAAAAAAATAACATCAGGCTTCACTTTAGATAAGTATTCAATAATCTTCGGACTTCGTTCTTCCCAGTTTTCAAAGGCCTGTAAATTAAGTGAGGTGAGAGTCAACTTCATAGTAAGTATTAAGTATATTCTTGTCGGGTAGGACGCGCAATGGAATAAAGGGCTATAATAGAATTAGTATGTTTGAATATCCGGTAGTATTTGTTGACATTGAAACAACTGGTGGAAGTTACCGTAATAGCCGCGTCTTAGAGATTGCAGCGGTACGCTTTGAGAACGGAAAAATTACTAAGCAGTTTAGTACACTACTTAACCCAGAAACGTACATTCCTTCAAATATTACGAGTCTAACAGGTATACATCCAGCGGATGTAGAGGGTAAGCCATTATTTGCCGATATTGTCGAAGAGTTAAACGAAATTACGAAAGATGCTGTCTTTGTTGCCCATAACGTGCGCTTCGATTACTCATTCATTAAGCAAGAGTATGCCATGCTTGGAATGAAGTTTTCGCCTAAGCTGCTTTGTACGGTAAGGCTCGCAAGAGCGCTTTATTCAACCCAAAAAGGCCATAGCTTAGCAAAATTGATTGAGCGCCACAATATTACTGTAAGCTCACGGCACCGTGCCTTAGACGATGCGATGGCAATGTTAGAATTTACTCAAATTGCTTTCAATGAGCACGGTGTTGACCTGTTTAACGAAGCTGTTGCCCGCCAGTTAAAAACGCAGTCATTACCACCCCACCTTGATAGCAATCAAATAGAGGCTATACCCAATGTACCTGGGGTGTATATCTTTCGTGATGAAACCAGGTTACCGTTGTATGTAGGGAAAAGTATTACGCTTAAAAAGCGAGTAATGTCTCATTTCCAAAGTGGCGAATCAAAAGAGCTAAAAATAAGCCAGCAAGTTCATCATGTCGAAACAATCAATACTGGCAGTGAATTAGCGGCTTTAATTTTAGAGTCTAAATTAATTAAAGAACTGCAACCAATCTATAATCGGTTACTAAGGCGAATATCACGTTTCGCCATGCTTATACGAAGTGAGCAAGATGGCTATCTAAACCTATCGGTCAATATGGGCAAAATTGACACCGATACAGACCTTTCGAAAATTTATGGTATTTACAGAAACCGAACCGCCGCGAAAAAGAAGATTGAAGAAGTAACACGCCTTTTTAACTTGTGCCCAAAGCTTATGGGGGTTGAGAAAACAAATGGCGCCTGTTTTTCGTACTCTTTAGGAAAGTGTAAGGGGGCTTGTGTTGGTAAAGAATCTTCAGAACTTTATAACCGCCGGGTTGAACTAGCGCTCGAGCATAGCAAAATACCAATGTGGGAATATCCTTCAGCCGTCAGTGTGCCAATAAATGCCGAAGGTGAGAGCGTCGTAGTAAACAACTGGATAATCCAAGGCTTTCTGAATGCTGAAGGCGAGATGATTATAAACGACGTCGAACCAAATTTTGATGTCGATGAGTATAAGATTATTCGGCGGTTTTTACGCAGTAACCAGTTGAATATTAGACCATACAGTCAGAACTAGTTTTGCAATTTAGCAAATGTTTCGGTAGAAACTTGGGCGGTAAGTTCACGAACTAATAGAATAAGCTCAAATTCTGGGAACTGCTTTTTTAAGCGTTGCAGTACGTTGGCATTACCAACCTCTAGATCCTCGACTGATTGAATATCAAATATATCAAAGAATGGTTTGTGGTTAGCTTCAGCTGCTACCGTATGTATTATGGGCGGGAGCAACTTATCGATCAGTCGTACAAAGCGAGCTTCAGGTTCTTGTTGTGCTTCATACCGCTTGAGTAATTCTGCGGTATATACGGGAAGTTCGTTTAGAAGTTTTTCAAGAGCGACTTTCTCGATACGAGCTTTCTTGAGTATTTCTTCATCTGTGAGTTTAAAAGACGGCGTATCACCAGCATAGATCTCTACCAAATCATGCACAGTACTGAACTGTGATACGAGTCCCGAGTTAAGTTCTGGGTGAAACTGAACGGCAAGTTCCGTGGCGGAAAGCGCTAAATGAAATCTGTGTTCTACATCACTTTCAGGGTGTCCATCGTGATACAAAGTTGTTCGATGTATAGTTGAAAACTTAGTCGTAAGGCGTGCTAAGTAAATAAGAATACTATGAGCTTTTTGCGCGTCTTTCGATAAAGAGGTCATTCTTCAATAGTAGCAGAGTATCGCCTTAACTTATTCCTACACCGATAACATGACCAATTGCATACGTAACAACCATAGCCCCGACACCCCAAATCACGATACGAAGTGCTGCTCGAAGTTGGTTTGCTTGACCGGCTCGGGCACTCAATGTTCCGGTAAGAACCAAACTTAAGAGTACGGCAACGATTGTTATTGGAAGGCGAACAGTATCAGGCGCAAAGGCTACGGCAAGTAATGGAATGAGCGCACCAGCTGTAAATGAACAAGCCGAAGCAATTGCCGCTGCCCATGGGCTACTAATATCATCGGGGTCAATGCCATTTTCTTTTTCAAGTTCACGCTCGAGCAGTTTCTTTTTTTGCAATTCTGCCACTGCAGTACGGGCGGTTTTTTCTGAAAATCCCTTTTCGATATATATGGTAATAAGCTCATCTTGATGCTTCGTGTCTTTTCTAGTATGACGTTTACGGATGTTTGCTAAGAAGGATTTTTCACTATCGCGCTGGCTACTTACCGACACGAATTCGCCAGCCGCCATAGAAATTGCGCCGGCTACTAAACCGGCAGTACCGGCAATTAAAATAGTTTCCTTTGATGCTGCCGCCCCTGCGACACCTAAAATAATTCCAGCGGTTGAGACAATACCGTCGTTTGCGCCCAGCACGGCGGCACGAAGTTTGTTTAGGCTATTGTTTGATGTAGCGATGTGCTGTGAGTCGGATTCTGAAGATTTTTGTGAGTTCATACAGTAAGATACTATAAACATCTTTAGCTTTGAGTGCAATTAATAGGGTGTAAACATACTGCTTGATAATAAAAATATAAAATCTACAATAGCAATATGAATTATAAACAGCAAAGCAATCAGGGCTGTCTCGTCGTCGATTTAATGTATCTTTTTGATATTGAGCCGACGCGCACAAAAGAAGAGGAGATTTTAAGCGATGGCTTGTTTCGCCTTCGTGAGAATTACACACTCGGTTGTTTACAGGCATTTCTCGACCACTACCCAGATAAAGCCGTAACATTATATGTTGATAATAAATTTTACCTAAATATCTTAAAACAATGGGTAAATCACCCTCGCATAACAATGGTTCATAAAAAGAATGACAGGAAACTACTAAATTCTTTATTCGCACCATTTATAGTCTACGTTGATAACAATATTACAGACGGATGGACGCATCTGCCCCACTTCATGCTGGTCACTAAAGTAACTAAAAATTTTTACGATGTATTTGACCCGTGGGAAGGTAAAATAAGTAAAATCTCTAAAGAAAAACTATTAACTGGCGTTGAACTTCTGCGAGACCATGTGAAGGTTTGCCCGTTTGTTATTAGTGTGAACTAAGAGTATGGGGCTATACTATGTCATATGGCCTACAGCGACATTTACCGAAACATCGACTTCCGAAAACATCCTGAAAAATATGTTATTGGGAAGGGTGAGCAGGGCGTCTTATTAGCAGAGCCGTACAAAAGTGAAATTCTTCCATATTGGAAATTCGCAACACCAGACGCAGCCGAGAAGTCTTCTGAAAAAATTCTTTCTTTGTTTTACGAATACAAATCGCAAAACGATTTTGTTGGTATGGACATGGCTCGTAAATTCCTTCAAATGGGCTACACTCGTTCGCGCCGTTACGCGAACCACAAGGGTGGTAAAAAATATGATGGCCCAGTGCCCCATGATAAAAAAGGTCAAAGCGGTGCCCACGGAAGAAAAGAGCTTCCGCGTAGCCCGGAAGATCCAGTGAAGGCTGAGTCGGCGCGTATTTTTCATGAACGATATACAATTGCAAAAGATGATAGTGAATACAAGGAGATGGCGAGGGTGCATAAAACAAAAACAGTAGCTGTTTAAACTACTGTTTTAATGAACATGTTGGTCGGGGTGAAAGGGCTCAAACCTTCGACCTCTCGGTCCCAAACCGAGCGCGCTATCAACTGCGCCACACCCCGATGGTGTTTTGACTTTGTCAATTGTACAATATAAAGTTTATTTTTTCCAGAGGTTTGAGTCGCTGTGTTTGTAATAATCAAGTGACATACCCGGATAACGAACTGGTTTATGGCTATGAATTTCGCCGCGCTGGCGACTATCGAACGACAACGCAGCTCGAGACGGATAGGTCACTGCTAGGTCGATAGCATAGGTAACTGTACCAACGAAGAAAAGAATAATCGCAACAATCATCACTTTTTTAAAGCGTACTTGACTTGTAAGTATATGCCAGCCAACACCAATGGCAATAAGCGCGAATACCCAGGCACCACATGAACGCAGCGAATGTGGTTGGCCTTCGGCGGTGAGTGCAGCACCAACACTACTGAGCGCATATCCAATCAAGGCAACCCATAAAAGGAGTCGCGATGTTTTTAGGTCGCCTTGTAATAGTTTTACTTTTGGCCGAACGGAAATAATAATTGCCACGATGAGCGGAATAAGGGCGGCAATTCCTAGCATTCCCTGAAACCCAGTCGACTGACGCATATTTACATCACCAAAGACAAACCAATATATAGGGTTAGCCAGGGTGAGGCAGTTCCATAAGAATAACAAGGGTGCATATAATAACGAACTCTGGCTAAATATACTCACGCTTGATGAGCGTCCAAGGGTTCCTGGTGAAAGGATAAATGCCAGAAGGGGAAGCGCTAACAATGCCATCGCTGCAAAGCTTATAAGTACCGCACGAATCGAAAGTTTACGGAAATACCAAAGTGAACCATATGCGGCGAGTGTAAGAAGCGGTGCGCTTACCCAATAAGGGGGATAGCTATACGCTATTAATAACAGGCTAACCGGTAAAACTATCAAACCAATGCTGAAAAGCAGTTTGTTTGGGTGCCTATAAAGCAGCGTCCATCCTAAAAAGACAAGGCTTGCCATAAGGGGTACGAGAACAGGGTCCCAAGCAAGACTGCCTTGAAGCCAGTTCCACGGCAGTGCCAACCCAGCTGCAATAACGAGCAAGGCGGATTTTCTTCCATACCATAGCGCAAAAGCCAACCCAATAATAATGACTGAAAGTATCGTTACAAACTGCGAAAAGCTGCGTAAGGCATATTCACTTGTACCAAATAGACTGGCCCAAGCAGTAAGTGGGTACAGGTAGACTGGTGTTGTGAAGCCACCGCCATAGGCTGGGACGTAGCCCGGCCACGCTACACCTTGATAGCTTTTGCCGGTTTCTACCATCGCTGTAGCCTGTGCTCCACTTGCCGTCTCATCGATATAAAAACCGGGTGGTGATACGGTAAGTATTCCAAAACGCGCAATAATTAAAGCAAGAATCACGACAATTAAGACTGATTCAAAGAGGTGGTGACGAAAAAAGTGCAAGAATCTCATCTACGTACGACTGTATCATTTTTGTATCGTCAGAACTAGAGGTTTTGCGGTAAGTGTACTAGAATGAGTGCAAGGAAATGACCCGCTTGTCTTTATCGCACCTACGTAATAGTCCACGCCGTCACCAGACGGTGGTGTTTTGGTTTACCGTCGCGGTGGCTGCGCTTATTGCTGGGTTGCTTAGCTTTTTAATCGGTGTACAGCAAAGTATTTGGTTTGACGAAGCGCACTCTATCTTATTAGCACATCAGCCAATTGATAGGCTTATTCATTTAGCAGCGGTAGATGTTCACCCGCCAATCTATTTTCTAGTGCTTAAAGCATGGGCCACTTTTTTTAGCTGGGGCGACGTCTCGCTTCGAATACTTGGTGCTGTTATGGCAGCCGCGCTTGTTGGCGCGGTGGCGCTTTTAGCAAAAACAATTTTTGGTCGACGCGCCGGGGTACTAGCGGCGGTATTTGTTGCTTTATCACCATTTATAATTCGCTATGATTTTGAACTACGTATGTATAGCTTAGCGGCAATTATTGTCGTACTCGCTACCTATGTTTTGGTGAAAGCGGTGGGCACCACTTATGAAAAGCAGCGCTATTGGCTATGGCTTGCCTATGCAGTATTGGTAGCTTTAGGTATGTATACGCTATATTACACTGTTTTCATTTGGATTGGCCATGCACTGTGGCTTTTATCAAGCACGCTTCGAGCTCGACGCCGGGTAATCTCCCGACCAGCCCATGAACTTCGTTTTGGCTTAATCGCTTACGGTTTTGCAATGGTATTGTGGCTACCGTGGCTGTTTGTATTTATTAAGCAGCTGACAAACGGTGCTTTAGCAAATATTACCCAGCCATTAACAGCAATTAACACGCTAAGTTTTGTAAGTTTTTCATTTTTCTATCAGCCCTTTGGTCGTCTAAGTATGGTGCAGTCGCTGCTTTTTTGGGTGGTAGTAATTGTGATTGTCGGACTGGTTGCGTATTCTCTTCGCGTAAAACAACGCTCGCCTTATTTTAGTTTAGTTGCAGCAGCAGTCATTACTCCTTTCGTTATTCTCTCGTTTCTTTCGTTAGTGAAGCCGCTGTATGTCGAGCGATATTTAGTACCCGTTGTACCACTTTTCTTTGTACTACTAGCAGGGCTCTGCGCGTATGCCTATAAAGTGAAGCCTGTGCATACAAACTGCGCTACTGTAGTACTTATTGCCTGCTGTGTGGTAGGGTTTACGCAACTTGCTCAGGTTGGTAATTTTAACTTCCAGCGTAATGAGTCGATTGTTACAAGACAGGCTGTCTCATACATCGAGTCGCAGTGCCAGCCGGGTGCGATAATTTTTTCAAACGACCCGTATATTTATATACAATCATTACCGTACCTACAGTCAGATTGTCCGTTCTTTTTTTACGAACCAAGTGATACTTTGAGTGGTGGATATGCAGGTGTGAGTAGAAGTTCACAGCAAATTAAATCGGCTGACTCTATTGGTAATCCTGCTAAAATTATCTACGCATACTACGATAAACCGGCCGTCTCAATTCCGCCCATCTTTACCCAAACGACCAAACGTTCATATGGCAATTTATTTATTGTTACCTATGTTAGCGAGGCAAGAGCCGCTGAATAATTGGCAGTTTTAACATGCCCCAAACCGAAAGTACTGCGAATAATCCAATAAGGCTATTTACCCAAAAGTTTGTCGTTGGCTGAATGCATATTGAAATTATCATGGCAGGAACAGCGTGAAGTATATATGCACTCAGTGACCTTGTACCGAACACTCCAAGAAGCCACCCAAACCAACGCTGAATCCATGGAAGAGCCCAGGTAAAGACGATAAGGAATCCGCAGAACCAAACACCAGCCAGAAGAATTCGCCCGTATCCAAGAGGAGCCCGACCGTTCCAGCTTGAAACATCGAAAATATCAAGGACCGAGAAGACAGCAGTAATAATTGTTGTCGCAACCAAAACACCATACAGTATAAAACGCCGTTGTCGGGAAAGACTGTGCAGCCAATTTTGTATCGATTCCAGGTAATAGCCTCCAATGGCTGCTAGGAAGAAGAGTACCTGCCACTGCAACATTTCATTACTAATAAGGGTCCCAATCCACCATAAAGTAATTGAAAGAAGGCCAAGGACCCATGCCTTACTTTTTCGAAGAAGGAAAACAGCAAGTGGGGCGGCGAAAAGAAATACAGCATATAGACCAAGAAAATGTGTAAGTAGATGGGTATACTGAAGGGTTGCCACTTCCCAGAAAGCTTGAAGCCAGTTACCTTTTTCTATTGGAACATGTGCCGTTGAGCCTTGAAATGTTACGTACCAGGTGACCCAAATAAGTATTAAGCTGGTAATAACCGCCCAAACGTAAAGTAGTAAAGCCCGCGACCATAGCTTTTTAGTAACCTCACGCATAGGAATTGACTTGCTTTTAAAGCCACGAATGTATCCGATAAGGAGCCCAGAAACGATGACGAACCCTTCAGCTGCCGACACCCACTGGCTATCCATACCACTAATATAGCCAAACAGACTTGGCCAGCGATTAAGATGGTCAATGATAATAACAAAAATAAAAAAGCCGCGTAAATAATCGAGGGCAAGAATACGAGAAGATGGGCGGACTTTTGACACATATTCATTATACCAGTCATTAGCTGGAGTATAATAAGGGCTATGAGTACAACGACACCATACACTGCGCCCGACTTCACCTTACCTGATGAAAATGGGAAAAATCACAGCCTTAAAGACTATGCTGGTAAATGGGTTATTTTATATTTTTATCCAAAAGATGACACCCCCGGCTGTACAGTCGAGGCGTGCAGTATTCGTGATGCTCGGGATGAGCTTGCTGCAATGGGTGCTGAAATAATTGGTGTTAGCCGCGATGATGCAAGTAGCCATGAAAAGTTTAAAGCGCGGCATTCTTTGAATTTTACGCTTCTTATTGACGCAGACGCCCAGGTTATGACTTCATATGGTGCGTGGGGCAAGAAGCAATTTGGCCGTGAAGGTGTGCTTCGCAAGACATTTATTATCAGCCCTAATGGTCAAGTTGTGAAAGTTTACGGGCGGGTAACGCCAGTGGGGCATGGTGAAGCGCTTATCGCCGAACTCGCGCGCCTCCAGGCTGTATGACCTATATCGTAGGGGTAAGTGGTGGTGTTGATTCGGTCGTACTACTTGATTTACTAGTAAAACGCTATGGTGACACGGCGGCTCAACATCTAATCGTTGCCCATTTTGATCATGGTATTCGGCCGGATTCATCAGATGATGCCAAATTTGTACGAAAACTCGCTAAAAACTACGGGCTTCGCTATGAACAGGGCAATGCAAAACTTGGAAGTAAGGCAGGTGAAGCACTTGCCCGGACGCATCGGTATGATTTTTTACAAAATATTACTTCTAAATATGATAACGCAGCTATTATAACCGCGCACCACCTCGATGATCTAGTCGAGACGGTAGCACTTAATTTTGAGCGAGGGACAGGCTGGCGTGGATTAGCGGTGTTCGGTGCAGATGTGCAGCGACCACTTTTACGTATGACTAAATCAGAGCTTATTCAGTATGCCGAGAAACATAATTTAGTATGGCGCGAAGACAGCACCAACCAATCTGACGCTTATTTGCGCAATCGATTACGCCCTAGAACGATTCGGTTACCGCATGATACGAAACGTCAACTTCATGCATTGTACGCCCGCCAACACGAGCTTGCTTCTGAAATAGCTCATGAGGCGAGAAAGCTGGTTGGCGATGGTCCGGTGTATGATCGTTACTTTTTTATTCATGCACCACAGTCTGTTGCACTGGAATGTTTACGCATTATTACTAAGGGGGAAATTACCCGTCCACAGGTTCAACGTTTGCTTCACGCGATTAAAGTTGCCCAGCCTAATAATGTGTTCGAAGCGGGTTCTGGGACCAAAGTTTATTTCAGTACTCGCCAATTCAGCTTTCAGCTGATAAAATTATAGAGATACAATACGAGAGATATACCTCATTTCTGAGATAAGGCCCGAAAGGATTAGATAGTTTTTTATGGCATCAACTGCGAAACAACCCAAGAAAAAACCAAGTACGATTTTACGAATTACCCTATTTTGGGCAATTGTTGTATTTGGCGCCCTTCTTATATACGCTTTTACGGGCGGTCACGAAAACCTTAAAGAAGTACCGATTTCAGACGTTGTAAATCGTGCCAATAAGGGTGAAATTAGCAAAATTGTTGTTGAGGGCAACCAACTGACCATTACCCCCGATGGGAGCGACCAAGCAACGGAAAAATCCGTAAAGGACAGTTCAAGCTCACTGCAAGAGCAGGGTCTAAAAGCTGATTCAGGTGTAGTGATTGAATATAAAACGCCATCGGCTACTGCTGATATACTTTGGAATCTTGCGATTATTATTATTCCAGTTGTTCTTATTGCAGCCTTTTTCTTGTTCATGATGCGCCAGGCGCAGGGTCAAAACAATCAAGCGCTCGGGTTCGGAAAGTCAAAAGCAATTCTTTATGGTGACGACAAGAAGAAAGTACTGTTTTCTGACATTGCCGGAAACGATGCAGCAAAACAAGACCTTGAAGAGGTTGTTGACTTTCTAAAGAGTCCTAAAAAATATGAAGCACTCGGGGCAAAAATCCCTAAAGGTGTATTGCTTGTTGGTAGCCCTGGTACTGGTAAAACAATGCTCGCTCGGGCTGTAGCCGGTGAGGCAAACGTACCATTCTTTAGTATTAGTGGTTCTGAATTTGTAGAAATGTTTGTTGGTGTGGGTGCTTCCCGTGTTCGCGACCTTTTTGCAAAAGCTAAAAAGAATGCGCCGGCAATTATCTTTATCGATGAAATTGATGCCGTCGGTCGCCGCCGCGGAAGTGGTATGGGTGGTGGTCACGATGAGCGTGAGCAGACTCTTAACCAAATTCTGGTTGAGATGGATGGTTTTGATACTGGTACGAATGTGATTGTGTTAGCAGCTACTAACCGTGCCGATGTGCTTGACCCAGCTCTGCTTCGTCCTGGACGTTTCGACCGTCGTACCAATATTATGCTTCCAGAGCGAAAAGACCGCGAAGCAATCTTGAAGGTTCACTTCAAAAATAAGCCAGTTGAAACCGATGTAAACCTAAACGCATTGGCTGCGAAAACTGCGGGTTCGTCAGGTGCCGATCTTGCCAATATCGCCAATGAAGCGGCAATTGTGGCGGCACGCCGAAGTAGTAAGAAAATTTCAAATGCTGACATTACCGAAGCTTTTGAAAAAGTTGCAATTGGCCCAGAACGTAAAACTAAGGTAATGAACGAGCAAGAGAAGCTCATGACTGCTTATCATGAAGCTGGTCATGCGTTAGTTGGCCATGTTGCGCCAGATAGCGATCCTGTACACAAAGTAACTATCATTCCTCGCGGTGGAACCGGTGGTGTAACCTGGTTCTTACCACCAGAAGATCGTAATTATACAAGCATCATTGAGTTTAAAGATATTCTCGCTCGCGCGCTTGGTGGCCGCATTGCTGAGAAAGTAATTTACGGTAGCGAGCGCGTCACAACCGGTGCTGGTTCAGACCTTCGAAAAGCAACTGAGATTGCCCGCGATATGGTTATCGAACAAGGTATGGGTACAAAGCTTCGTGACCAAGTGTTCCATGAGGATAATGGGGGAATGGTATTTGACAAAATTACCCACGAACGTCCTTACAGTGAAGACACTGCTCGTGAAATTGATACTGAAGTCGCTAAGCTTATAAAAGAAGCTAGCCAACGCGCCGAGCTTATTATCAACGCCAATCGAAAAAGCCTTGATAAGCTTGCCGAGGCGCTGGTTAAAAAAGAGACGATCGATGAAAAAGAAGTCGGCCAAATCCTTAAAGACGCAATCCTTCCTAAGGAGGCCGCTCTCTACTAGTCTAGACGCGGACTAAGGTTAATGATAAATTTTCGCCTAGCTATTTCGAAAGCGAATCGAAAGTTGCCGCTACGATTAGCGGCAACTTTGCTGGCCGCCTCTTCGCTAGTTGCGAGTTTACTTGGCTTATTTCGTGATCGACTTTTAAACGGTTTATACCTCGATACCTATCCAACAGGCCTCGATGCCTATAGGGTAGCCTTCACCATACCAGACTTCATGTTCTTTATTTTGGTTTCTGGTGCTTTAAGCGTTACGTTCATTCCGGTTTTTAACCAGCGGCTTGCAACGGGCAATAAACGATCTGCCTGGGAGCTTTCAACGAGTCTTCTTAACCTTTTGGCAATGGCTACCCTTATTGTCAGTGTGCTTATTATCATTTTCGCCGAGCCACTTGTACGTTTCGTGGTTGGGCCTGGTTTAAATGAAGCAAGTACATCGCTGGCAGTAAGTATGATGCGAGTTATCGCTATTAACCCATTCTTATTCGCTATTGCAACCGTATTCGCCAGTATGCAACAAGCTGTCAACCGGTTTGCATTTTATGCACTTGCACCGGTTTTATATAACCTCGGTATTATTATTGGTGCTCGTTTCTTTACCGATGGGATAAATCTTTTTGGCATCCAAATTTTTGAAGGCGGTATTATGGGCGTTGCGCTTGGAGTGGTACTCGGCTCGATTCTTCAACTTTTGGTGAGTAGTGCGGGTATGTTTGGCATGGGATTTGATTATCGCTTTAAAGTTTACTGGAAAAATAAAGGCCTTCATCAAGTGCTACGCCTCCTTCCTCCGCGTTCGCTTGACCAGGGTATTGATTATGTGAATGGTATTGTTGAAACAAACTTAGCATCACGTTTTCGTCCAGGAAGCGTCAATGCTTATCAACAGGCAACGACGTTATCGTTTGTGCCGATTAACTTAATTGGGGTTGCTATCAGCACGGCGGCATTCCCGAAAATGACCGAACGTCTAGGTGAGGGTAGGCCTGATCTTTTTAAAAAAGAACTGCAAATTGTACTACGGGTTATTATCTGGCTCGCCTTACCGGTAACAGTTATTGCCTACTTTTGTCGTGGTTATTTAGTAAACTTCATTAAAGATGGTGGTAATCAATATATAGCTAGTATTCTTGGTATTCTAGCTCTGACTATTTTGTTCAGGTCTATTTACTTTATCTCTGCCAGAAGTTTCTATGCTCAACAAGATACAAAAACACCTCTCTATATTTCACTTTTTACTATAAGTTTAAACATTATACTCGCTATCTGGTTTTCAATAGGTCTTAATATGGAAGTGTATGGTTTGGCATGGGCTGCTGTTATTGTATCGATAATTGAGGTAGCGATTTTATTTTATGTTATGTCTCGCCGAATCAAAGGCTTATTTGACAAGATTTTTGTCAACGCGGTTGTTCGAATGATGAGCGCGACTGGTTTTACAGCCATCATTACCTACCTCCTCGTAGTACTTTTTCCTTTAAACGCGAGTGATGCCGGCTTCTTTGCATCATTTCCAAAGTTCTCGCTTATAGTTGGTCTCAGCCTTATATTCTATATAATGATATGTCGAGTGTTTAAGCTTGAAGAGGTCAACCCAATTATTAGACGAAGTCGTAGTATTATTATCAAATTCTTCTTTAAGCAGCCAAAGATTAAATCATGAGCCAAGACCATATTAGAAATTTTTGTATCATCGCCCATATCGACCACGGTAAGTCGACGCTTGCCGATCGTATGCTTGAAATAACCGGTACAGTTGAAAAGCGCGATATGAAGTCGCAGCTTCTCGATAGTATGGATTTAGAGCGAGAAAAAGGTATCACTATTAAGCTAGCACCGGTTCATATGCAGTACAAAGGGTATGAACTAAACCTTATCGACACCCCGGGTCATGTCGACTTTAGTTACGAAGTGTCACGCAGTTTACAGGCTTGCGAGGGGGCAATTTTGGTCGTAGATGCATCACAGGGTATTCAGGCCCAGACACTCGCCAATGTATATTTAGCAATTGCTGCCGACCTTAAAATTATTCCAGTTCTTAATAAAATAGATCTGCCTGCTGCAGATGTACCAAAGGTAAGTGCTGAAGTTATTAACCTATTAGGATGTAAAGAAGAAGATATTATTAAAATTAGCGCCAAAACAGGTGAGGGTGTAACTGACGTTTTAGATGCTGTTGTTGAAGAAATTGCGGCACCAACTGGTGATACTAAGGCACCAACACGCGCGCTTATTTTTGACAGTTACTACGATGATTATCGTGGAGTTATTCTCTACGTCCGTGTGATTGACGGAACTATTAAAAAAGCTGACACCCTTGATATGCTGGCAACAAATGCGAATGGCCTTGCCCTTGAAGTTGGCTCACTAAGTCCAACTATGAGTCCGAAAGCTGAACTTGCAACCGGTGAAATCGGCTACATCGTGACGAACCTACGAACTACACGCGACGCGAGGGTTGGTGATACAGTAACGGTTCGTCGAAATGCAGCAACCGAAATGCTTCCTGGGTATAAGCTTGTTAAGCCATTCGTATATGCCGGATTCTTCCCTGTAAGTAACGACGATTACCAAGACCTTAAAGATGCTGTAGAAAAATTAAGCCTTAGTGACTCGGCACTTCAATTTGAGCCGGAAAATTCACCGGTACTTGGTTTCGGCGTCCGTATTGGATTCTTAGGATTGCTGCATCTTGATATCATCCGCGAGCGCCTCGAGCGTGAGTATGACCTTGACCTGGTTGTCACGAACCCGTCAACCGACTACCAAGTGGTATTAAGTTCGGGTGAAGAAATTGATATTAAAAGTGCAAGCAACTTACCTGATGTTAGTAAAGTAAAAACTATCAGTGAACCGTGGATTAAAGGTGAGATTATTGTACCTTCAAATTATATTGGTGCGGTGTTGCAACTTATTATCTCGAAGCGCGGCCGACAATCGAACTTAAGTTATATTGATGAGCGTGCCTTAATTAGTTTTGAGGCGCCCCTCGCAAATCTTCTCACTGACTTTTACGATCAATTAAAATCAGTTACCAGCGGCTACGGTTCGTTCAACTATGAGCTTGATGAATATCGCGTCGATGACTTAGTACGGGTCGACTTCTATGTTGCCGGTGAAATGGTCGATGCACTAAGTATTATGGCGCACCGATCGGAATCACAAAGTTTAGGCCGCGAGATTACAAAAAAATTAAAAGAAGTTATCCCTAGGCAAAACTTCCAGGTTGCATTGCAAGCTGGTATAGGCGGTAAATTTATAGCTCGCGAAGACTTAAGTGCATATCGAAAAGATGTGACAACTGGTTTGTATGGTGGGGACGTTTCTCGTAAGAAAAAGGTGCTAGCAAAACAAGCAAAAGGCAAAAAGCGCATGAAGCGGTTTGGAAAGGTTGATATTCCTTCGGAAGCTTTTATGGTGATGTTGAAACGGGATTAATCTGTTACAATTCATAGAATGAATTTATCAGATGCAATTGAAAACTATCAACCACCAGCAACCGCACGCGCATTGGTCGCAAACCATCCACCACTTGCTATTGCCGGTCCTACCGGTTCGGGTAAAGGCACTATCGCAAGCTACTTAACGCAAACCGCAAATTACTCGCCGATTATCTCAGACACTACACGGGCAATTCGCAAGCATAATGATGGCTACGAAGTTAACGGCGTACATTATTGGTTCGTTACAGAAGAAACTGCAGCTAAAAAGTTAGCCGACGGTGCGTATATTGAAGCTAAGTGGGTACACGGAACAACCTTGTATGGTACAAGTGTAGAAGCCTATCAAAAAGTTGTTGATGCTGGGCGTACGCCACTTCTTGAAATTGATGTTCAGGGTATTGAAGACTTAATGTCTGAGTTTAGTAAACTTGAATCAATCTTACTTTTACCCCCTAGTTTTGAAGTTTGGCAAGAACGGCTTGATGGACGGGGTGATATGGATGCAGAACAAAAAATCAGGCGTCTCCATTCGGCACTAAAAGAAATGAATAAACCTATTGAAAACCCACGTTTTTACCCCGTAATTAACACAGAGGTTATTGATACAGCTGAAATAATTAAAAGTGGCGAGTATCGGACTCCAGCGTATCAGCAGCAAGCATTTAAGGTAATAGACCAGCTTCAAGCGGCTACTAAAAATTTTCTCGCTAAGTACCAGTAGGACTGAACTCTAATGGTCTTGGCACTCATTGACATAGAGTGCTAGAATCTCGTACAATAGGGAATATGACAGAGCGACAAAGACTTATCTTGGCAGCTATTATCGAGCAACATGCTGAAATTGCCGCACCGGTTGGTAGCGTAATGCTTGCTAAATTATTTGGCGTATCAAGCGCTACGATTCGTAGTGAAATGGTAAAGCTTGAAGAAATGGGCTTTATCATTCAACCGCATACAAGCGCCGGCCGTATTCCGACCGATGCAGGGTACCGTTTCTATGTAAACAGTTTAAATGAGGCTCATGCCGAGCAACCCCAGTTACTTGACCGCAGTGCGAGAGCGATTGAGGCGCGTGTTTCGGGAAGTGATCGAGCCGACCGGGCTATACGTGGTGCAGTAGATAGTTTAGTAGAACTCACCCACAACTTAGGCATTGCAACTATAGGCGACGAATTATACATAAGTGGCATAGGAAACCTCTTTTCACAGCCAGAATTTCTTCACGGTAATCATGCCCAACAAGTCGCCCGTTTGCTTGATAACCTTGAGCCTTGGCTTCGCGAGGCTGCACCAAACGAACCTTTAAATGTGTACATTGGCTCTGAAAACCCAATTGGAAAGTCAAGTGGTGCAACTTTAATTATTAGTAAATTCCGCTCACCATATAGCGATAACAGCTATATCGGGGTCATCGGTCCAACCAGGCAAAGCTACGCAAAAGTAATGCGCCTTGTGCGTCACACGGGTGCAATGTTAGAGGAGATTTTATAATATGGCAGACAAGAAACTGAAAAAAGACGAACTTAACAATGAATTTGAACAACAGCTTGGTGAGCTAACACTTGATTTACAACGAACTCGTGCTGATTTTGAGAACTATCGCAAAAGGGTAGATGCCGAGAAAACGGCAGCTCGTGAGTCTGGACAGGCAAGTGCTATTTTGAAACTTCTCCCTGTAATCGATAATATCGAACGTGCTATTGCCTACACGCCAGATGATTTGAGAGATAACAAGTGGGTACAAGGCGTAAGCGGCCTTGTAAAAAATCTTGAAAAATCACTCGAAAGCCTTAATCTAGCTCGCATTGATGCTAAGCCGGGTACTGAATTCAACCCAGAATTACACGAGGCTATTCAATTTGATGAAGACGCAAAGGGTGACAAGGAAGTTGTCGCCGAGGAGTTACAGGGTGGCTACACATTGAACGGGCATGTTATTCGGCATGCTATGGTAAAAGTTACAAGACAGTAACTAAAGCTTCTTTTAAATACGGCTCGATGTTAATTGTATTGAGCTCATCCGTACTAAGCCACTGATATGCATCATGCTCATGACTTAGATGTATGTCTTCTACATCTTCTTTAAGTAAATAGGTGAGACGTACAATATGAATTTCTTTTCCTTGTACAAAGATATCTTGAGCAGCGATAATCTTTGGTTCGGTATGTATCTCCACTCCAATTTCTTCTCTAATTTCACGTTTCAAACCTTCAATTAAGCTTTCTTCGAAGTTAATTCTTCCCCCAGCTATGTCCCAGGAACGATCACCGCTATCGGTTGACACACTTTGGGTTCTTCGCAGAAATAAAAACTTTCCTTGATTATTTTTTATAATCGCCTTGACCCCTACTTGAAGATTCATAACATGATTATAGTATCCTTAGTCCGGAAATTGAACCTGAAATACACAAAAGTAGTTAGCACTCTTGACATGAGAGTGCTAGGTACTCTATACTAAAAATACTTGGCAATCTACATGTGAGAGTGCTAAAATAGAATATAGTAAACAACGATTTTTATAATAAATAGGAGAGTATCTATGGGTAAAATCATCGGAATTGACCTCGGAACAACCAACAGTGCTATGGCCTACATGGTTGCTGGTAAACCAGAGGTAATTGCAAACGCTGAAGGTAACCGCACCACCCCAAGTGTGGTTGCGATTAATAAATCTGGCGAACGCCTTGTTGGCCAGGTAGCGCAACGTCAACGTGTCACGAACGCAAAAAACACTATTTATGGTGTGAAGCGTCTTATTGGTCGTAAATTTAGCGATAAAGAAGTACAAAAAGATCACGATATCATGCCGTACGAAATCGTGAAAAAGGGTGATGGCGTTGCGGTTAAGATGGGTGATAAGGATTATTCACCAGAAGAAGTATCAGCCATGATTCTTTCAAAACTTAAAGCCGACGCTGAAGCTTTCTTGGGTGAGAAAGTCACCGAGGCCGTTATTACGGTTCCTGCGTACTTCGATGACTCACAACGACAAGCTACAAAAGATGCCGGTAAAATTGCTGGTCTTGAAGTAAAGCGTATCATTAACGAACCAACCGCAGCGGCCCTGGCTTATGGTCTTGAAAGTAAAAAAGATGAAAAGATTGCCGTCTTCGACCTTGGTGGTGGTACGTTCGATGTATCAGTCCTTGAGTTGGGCGATGGCGTATTTGAAGTAAAAAGTACCAATGGTGATACACACCTTGGTGGTGAAGACTTTGATAACCGTATCGTTAATCACTTCCTCGATGTATTTAAGAAAGAAAGTGGTATTGACCTCAAGGGTGATAATGCAGCAATGCAACGCCTTAAGGATGAAGCTGAGAAGGCAAAGAAAGAACTTTCATCTACCAACGAGTATGAAGTAAACCTTCCATTCATTACTGCCGATGCTGATGGTCCAAAGCACTTCGAAACGAAGCTTACTCGAGCTAAACTTGAGGAACTTGTTAAAGACCTTATCGATGGCGTAGCTGGCCCAGTTGAAAAGGCACTAAAAGATGCTGGTCTTAAAGCAAGTGATATCGACGAGATTGTGCTTGTTGGTGGTATGACTCGAATGCCAGCAGTTGTTGAAAAGGTAAAAGCTATCTTTGGCAAAGAACCACTTAAGGGCGTAAACCCAGACGAGGTTGTTGCAATTGGTGCAGCAATTCAAGGTGGTGTACTTGCCGGTGATGTGAAAGACGTTCTACTTCTTGACGTTACCCCACTAAGTCTTGGTATCGAGACAATGGGTGGTGTTTCAACGAAACTGATTGAGCGCAACACGACCATTCCTACAAGTAAGTCGGAAACATTTAGCACAGCTGCTGACAATCAGCCGCAAGTAGAAATTCACGTGCTACAAGGTGAGCGCGAAATGGCAAGCGATAACAAATCACTTGGTCGTTTCGTACTTGATGGCATCGCGCCGGCACCTCGCGGTGTTCCACAAATTGAAGTAACCTTCAACCTTGATGCAAATGGTATCTTGAATGTTACAGCTAAAGATAAAGGAACTGGTAAGGAGCAATCTATTACTATCCAAGACAGTGGCAACCTCTCTAAGGACGATATTGAAAAAGCCGCAAAAGAAGCTGAAGAGCATGCTGAAGAAGACAAGAAAAAGCGTGAAGCAGTTGATACACGTAACCAGCTTGAAAATGCAATTTACCAAGCAGAAAAAATGCCTGATGAAGAGCAGTTCAAAGACAAGATTTCTGATGAAGACAAAAAAGTCATTGCAGACGCAGTTGAAGAAGCTAAGAAGCATAAAGATTCAAACGATAAGGATGAACTCGAAGCTGCTTTGAAAGCCTTAAACGAAGCAATCATGCCAATTGGCGCGAAACTGTATGAACAAGCAGCCAAGGATGCACCAACCGAAGACGGTGACGCAGATAAAAAGTCTGATGAACCTGTTGAGGGTGAGGTAGTTGAAGAGAAGAAGTAAAAATACTAATAAAAAACAGTCGGTGCAATACCGGCTGTTTTTTATGTTTGCAATTTATTGACTAAAATATAAATAAATGATATTGTCAACTTATGAACAGATTTGATTCATATCATCTTCAAATGTCCGTACGTGTCAGTAAGCATGGCGCGACTGCTGGCATTTGCAATGATATGGCTTATCTCAACTTATAGTACAAATTGAAAATTTTGACACAAGATAAGCCTCCAATCTCGGAGGTTTTTCGTTACAACACCACCTTTTGGAGGCAGATCTGGTCTCGAAATACGAGGCCTATTAGCCCAGTTTAGAAGTGCTAAACTGGAGAAAGGAGAGGATCATGGCATTTGGTCCGATTATGCGGTTCAAGGCGGGTGAACTCCAGCTTGAGCTTGCTCCACTCACGAAAGAGGATATGTCCGAATTCGTAAGTGTGAGCCATGGTGGTGGTATGCAGCGCCTTAGCGTCAGCCGGTACTTGGGTATCAGCAGTGCACCTACCGCAGAGGACGAGGCTGACTGGTACGAGAAGACTCGTACCGCAACCGATACTCTAGTGTGGGGTATCTGGGTCGTCGACGAGAAGGCGGGGGAAATCACCCGCACGCTTATCGGTAATTCCGCCCTTATCGAAATCGACAAGGGCGGCCACACCAAGTTGATTCGCCAAGCGGTTAGCGGTTCGATGATTTTTCGGCCGGAATACTGGGGTAAGGGTATTGCCAGCGCGGCCCACAAGGCGCGCACTTGGTACGCCTTTAAGCAGCTTGGGCTGCACCGGGTCAAGTCGGCGGTAATCCAGGCGAATGTTGGAAGCCGTACGGCGCTGGAGCGATCGGGTTACTCGCTCGTGTATATCGAGCGAAACGAGCAGTTCAGTGATGGACAGATTCACCATCTCGATAACCTTGAATGCTTGAACCCGTATGACTTTTTCTGGAAGCAGTGGTGGCACGGTGACCGACCAACCAAGACTGCGACAGATGCGCGACGCCGGACTCTCGAAGCACTCAACTGGGCTGAGAACAACGTGGAGATTACATAATCCCACAACGCCCCGCTGGCTAAAACCAGCGGGGCTGCTCATGTCTATACGGTATAATAAGAGAACGAACTATTTTCAGAGGAGGAAATGATAATGGCAGAAAATGTCCAAAATTTGAAAAAAGGCTTAGCGACGACATCGTTAATACTAGGTATTACATCACTTGTGCTGGCGCTATTATGGCCTATCGCATTTATTGCTGGTACTCTAGCAATTATATTTGGGATAATAGCTCTTTCCAATATCAAAAAAGGTGTAGGAACAGGTAAGAACTTAGCGGTTACCGGTATCATAACTGGTAGTATTGCGGTTGTAGTAGCTATTATTTTGGTGCTTATTACGATTTTTGTACTTCCCTCTACACAGGGTGACCTACGAGATACCACTCGTAGACAAGACCTTGCGACACTCGATGATAAAATTGCTGAATATCGGGCAGCCAACGGTCGGGAATTCCCAGCCGTGCAGGATATTGACTTGTCTGAATTGAAGATAGTAAAAGAATTAGGTACCGAAGGTGAGCCAACTGGAAGTAAAGCAATTATAAAGTTTGGCGAAACATGTGCTGGGGTTATGGCAAAGGCAACTTACTCGACACACATCTTACTTGAGAACGGTGAGCATTACTGCGGCGGATATTAATTCTACAGCTACTGTTTGTCAGGTAATTCTAGGAAAAGCGCCGCCCAAACCATACCTGGATCACCCCTATAAAAAGGTGCGTAATACCATGATCCGTCTGGATTAAGTAATTCAGGATACGTGCCGTGCCGTTCAATAAGGGTACAGAAATTAGCATACTGGTCGCTGTATTCGGGCCGGTCATAGCGCTGCAGTAAGTGGAGATAATACGTTCCTTGCCATGTCCAAATTGATGTTTCACTATAGTTTGGCATTGAAATAGGACCCATGCCAAAGCGATAATGAAGTCTTTTGGAAGGCTTCTCGCCGTATTTAAGTGGGTATGGTTTGTTAAGCTCTACCTTATTAATATAATCGAGTGTTCTACCGGCTAGGTACTCATCATCAACCACCTTGAGAAAAAAAGGTATGAGTGCGCTGTCGGAGCTGTAGTTGGTACTTGTCCTATCGGCTTTAAAGAAATCGCCTGTCCAATATTCTGTTTTCAAAAGCTCGCTGTATACTAGTGGTGCAAAAGGAAAATACTTTAGCTCTAACATTTTTGCACAATAGGCCATACGCCCAACAAGGGCAACAGCATAGGCGCTTCGATCGTAATAAACAGCATCACGCATTTCTGCAAAAAGAAGACCCTTTTTAATATCACCTGTCTCAGTTAGAAATTTTTTTACATAATATTCAATTTCCTTATTGAGAAATGTTCGTTCATCCTTATTAAGTGTGTAGCGACTCACCAAAATCGAGTGGAGCAGCCATGGTAAGGCATCGATACTTGGTTTTCCGGGCGCATTAAAAACATTACCAGACTTATCAACACATAGTTTTACTCGTCCTGCTCGTCGATAATGCCGGAGTGCCCATCTTAGCGTATGGTGAACATGGGTTGTTTGGTTAAGGTGAACTAAAGATTCGGCCACCGTTCCAAAATCGCGCATCCAAAAAAAATTAAAGTGGCCAAGACTAGTCCGGTAAAAATCACCATACCACAAGCGACTAAGAACTTGCTCGGCGATTTCTCGGGCATTACCAGGAAAACGCTCGATTGGCGCAAAATAACGGTTTGTAATCTGACGATATTCAGCCCGTAAAATTCCAAAGGTGGCACCAAAAGCCCTTATAAGAGGTTTCATCATCGTTATTGTAGCACGAGAAGCTTATGCTTCGGGCTTTATGCTTGTAAGATGCCAGTTATTGCAAATAGGGCACTGATACACCCCAAGTATTACAGACATATTTTCAAGCATACCAATATCAGCTGCTTCAAGGGCTTCAGTCTCAGTTTTAAAAATGCGCTTACTCTCGCAGGCAAGGTTAAAATAATAGGCTTTTCCGTCTGAGACTTTTTTATTTCGTTTTGACATCTTAATCTATTATACAACTCATAAAAAATTTTGTTTAGCACTCTGGACATATGAGTGCTAAACACCTATACTATTAACAGATATGAGTAAGCGTGATTACTATGAAGTATTGGGCGTGTCTAAAACCGCGTCTGCCGATGAAATTAAGAAGGCGTTTCGACGCCTTGCTGTGCAACACCACCCAGATAAAGAAGGTGGTAACGAAGAAAAATTCAAAGAAATTAATGAAGCCTATGATGTATTAAAGGATTCACAAAAGCGTCAACGCTACGACCAATTCGGCCATGCTGGCGTAGGCGGCGCTTCAGGTGGCGGCGGAGGTGGCGGTAACCCGTTTGAAGGCTTTGGTGGGCAAGGTGGTTCATTTGATTTCGGCGGTGGGTTTGGTGATATTTTTGATCAATTTTTCGGCGGCGGTGGAAACTCGCGGCAGCGTGGCCCAAAAAAAGGTCGCGATGTAGAAGTACAGCTTCAGCTTACATTTAAAGAAGCAATCTTTGGCCTTGAGCATGACATGACCCTCGACCTAGAAGATACCTGTGAGCACTGCAAAGGTACTACAGTCGAGCCTGGTTATGAAATGAAGACTTGTCCAACCTGTCAGGGTGCTGGCCAGCAAACACGCGTGATGAACACGATGTTTGGCGCAATTCAGCAAACAGTCCCATGTGAAACCTGTCATGGTGCTGGTAAAATTCCCGAAAAACTATGTACCGTTTGTCATGGAACTGGTACGCAGCGTAAAAAGCAAACTATTAAGGTAAAAATTCCTGCTGGTATCGATGACGGCGCAACAATTCGTTTGGCTGGGCGCGGTGAAGCGGTTGGTGGTGGTGAAAAAGGCGATTTGTACATTCAAATTCGCGTGAAGGCCGATAAGCACTTTACACGCGAAGGTGACATTATTTTGTCTGAAGAGCACGTCTCAATGGTAGATGCCGCCCTGGGTACAGAAATTGACGTCGAAACGGTTGATGGTTTTGTTCGTATGAAAGTTCCCGCCGGAACTCAAAGCGGTACCGATTTTAAACTTTCAGGCCACGGTGTGCCACATCTTCGAAATGAAGATAGGCGAGGCGCTCATATTGTAAGTGTAGTGGTGGATACGCCGACGAAACTTTCTAAAAAGCAACGTAAATTACTAGAGGAGATGCGTAGTTAGTCGCATGGCAAAAGTCCGAAATATGCAACTATCGGACGCAGATGCAATGCTCCGCCTGTCGCTCGCCACTCGCCTTGATACGTATCTTCCATTACTAACAGATGCTTATAGACTTCAGTTCGAACAAGATCACTTGTACACCGAGTTACATCGAAAGTCATACAATGATCATCTTAATAAGTATTTAAATAAAACATCCATTAGTTGTTTAGTCGTTGAAAACGATTCAAACGTTTGCGGTTACGTTAAATTTCAGCACAGGCCTGGGTACATACTTATAACTAATCTTTATATAAATCCCACCGAGCAAGGCAGGGGTTATGGAAAAGAGCTTTTATCATCAGTTGAATCGACTTCAGGCGCTTGTCACCTCAAGCTTGATGTAGCAGTTACCAACAAAAAGGCCATTAGGTTTTATGAACATTTAGGATTCACTAAAGAAAAACTACTTAAAAAGACGTATTATGGGCTATCAATGCAACGAATGACTAAATACAGCAAAATACAAACTGCTTAAGATTGACTTTTAAATATAAAAGTGCTATAATAAATATAAATGACATATTTGAATGAAGCACCTACTATTGCGGTTTCGCAGTTACGTTCATTTGAGAACAATGAGCTATTTCTTAAACGTCACTTGCCTTTAGAGAGGGAGCTCGCAAAGCAAGGCGCGCGTCTTATAGCTCTAAATGGCTCTAGAGATAAATTGGAAGGAAGCGCATTTTCTCGTTTCTATACCTTTAATGGTGATACCCTTAACGCAAATGATTCGACTACTCATGTCGATGCCGCCTACGATTTGAGTGGGGGTATTGCTCGATATGTACCTGCAGTACCTGCCTTAAATCCTGAAAAATTACGCGATACAGTACTTTCTAAATATTCACAGCATGAAGCATTGAAACCACTTGGTGATCATGTTCCTGAGACAGTACGAGTAGTACCACTTAAATCGTCTGTCGAGGATGCTATGGAGCAAATGCAGTCTGATCGGTTGATCATAAAAGACGATAATGGTACGAATAAAAAACGTCGAATGCTTGTTGGGACTAAAGATGAAATACGATCGGGTCTCGATGCGTACCTAGAGACAATGGATGCGTCAAAGGATGTACTTGTAATACAAGAGTACATGCCTGAGGTATTTTCAGATTTTGCTACGGGCATTATACCTGTTGACGAGACGGAGCGAGGTATACTAAATGCTTCAAGAGGGCTTGCCCGTGAAATTCGTGTCCATACGATAGACGGCAAACCACTTCATGTAACGGGCCGTTCTGGGCTTGACGCGCAACAACTTTCGCCGCTTGATAAATGGGTATATGTGCATCAAGACACAGTCCCTAAGGCAGTTACTGATTTGGCTTCGAAAGCAGCTCAGCTAACGATAGATTATTCTGGTGCAAGAGACGCATACTTAGCAGTTGATATTACTCCTGATGGGAATCGTATTATTGAAGTAAATGGCCGTAACATCGGAACAATGTCTTATGACCCACTCAGGCCAGCGTCATATGTAGCTCATAAAAAAACAACAAGTGGACTTGCGGATAAGCTGGTTTCTATGGCGTATCGTAGTAAAAAGGAGCGTAGTTAATGAGTGATAAAAAGAATGTGTTAATTTTTTTCAGTTTTAAGAAGCACAAGACTGGGTACTATAAAACACTATTTAATCCGCTAAAAGAGGTCGAGGATATGTACGACCTTTCTTTACACCAGGGCTCGTTAAAGGATCTTTATATCGAAGTAATAGATAATAAGCTTCTCGTAACTGAGTCGGTAACCGGGAAAACACTCGACATGTTTGATTTTATCCGATTTGAATTATGGTTGAAGTCACCACAACAAGCGCTGGCGGCCGCAACGTATCTTGACCGTAATAATATTCCGTTTAGTGGGCATGAAGCGTTAAATGTTTTATGTACGACTAAGATTGGTGAGCTGGTTCGTATGTCAGACGGAAGTCTTCCCTTGCCTCGGACATTTATGAGTAGTTATACTGGTACGCTCGATCGCTTTAAGCAAAACGATATACCGTTTGAATACCCATTTATTGCTAAGGCGGCGGACTCGTTTGGGGGTAAGATGAATTATCTTGTCCATAACTACAAAGAACTAAAAGACGCACTTTCTGCTCATAAAGATCAATTCTTTGTTTTACAAGAATTTATACCAAACGAATTTGATTACAGAGTGCTCGTTATGGACAATGAAATCTCATTTGTACTAAAGCGCGCGCGGAGCGATGCTAAGAGCCATTTAAATAATACTTCAGCGGGCGCCGAAGGTGTTTTCGTACCGGTTGAAGAATTATCGCCTCGTATGCAACAGGATGCACTTAGGGCAGCGGCATTGACGCTACGTTCTGATTTTGCTGGTGTTGATTTAATTGTAAACTCCGAAACAGGCAAGCATGCTATCCTTGAGGTAAACGAAGCCCCGGCTATTCAAACAGGGGAAAACCCTCCGTTTAAAATCAACGCGCTTATGGCTCATATCAAAGAAATGGTGAATAGGAAGTAGTAAGACATGGCAGTGAAAAAACCGAAAGTACTAATTTTATTTGCTCGCGAGGCTGCACGTACCAGCACGAAATATGCAGGATTTATTACTCGTATCCAAAAAAATGGAGGATTTTCTTACGCAGATGTAGAGTGCGCAGCACTTGAGAATTTAATTTTTCATATCAAAAATAAGCAAGTAGCGCAGGTATATGACCCGAAAAACAATATTGATCTTAGCAAGTATGATTTTGTATATTTAAAAAGCTGGCAATCAATGCCAGAGCTTGCCGCCTCTGTTGCTCACTATCTGGAGGGTCAGGGTATTCCCTATGCTGATCACCAAGCTCGCCACGAATACATTGCAAAGACGACAAACTACATGGCTATGTGGGCTCATGGCGTATCAGTACCCGAGACGGTATGGGGTACAAAACATATGCTCTTACTATATATAGATAACTTAGATGCTTCGCAATTTCCTTTGATTATAAAAGCCGTACACGGCCAAAAAGGCAAAGATAATTACTTGGTACATAGTCAACAAGAAGCTCGACAACTTCTTGAGAAAACCGATATTGATATGGTGATTCAGCAGTTCATTTCTAACGACGGGGATTACCGAATAGGCGTGTATGGGTATAAAGGTCGGTGGGCGATATATCGTCGAAGCGGCGGCACGAGCCATCTTAACAATACATCGGCTGGCGCAATAGCCTCAAACCTTTCAATTGATGAGGTTCCTGGTCCAGTCCTTAAATTGGCGGAAGCGGCAGCTGCGGCATGTGACCTTGCAATCTCTGGAGTAGATGTTGTAGAGGATAAATTCACAAAAGAGCTCTATGTTTTTGAAGCAAACCAAGGTTCGCAAATTGTCACAGGGGCATTTACGGACACAAATATGGCTGCATTTGATGAAGGTTTAGAAAGTCTTATATCTCGAAGATTTAAAAACGGGAAATCTAAAGTAAAACGTCCGCAAGTTATTGGGCGACTTACTTACGCTACTATTCGTACGGACGCAGGTGACCTTAAGGTCAAGGCAAAAGTAGACTCAGGTGCATATCAATCGGCCATTGATGCGATGAATATTTCGCTGCAAACAGATATGAACGGAAAAGAATTTGTATATTATGAACTATTCGATAAAGAGAAAAATCAGACGCTTCCAGTCCGTTCGTACGATTTTGGCCGCGCTCGTATTCAGAGCTCGACGGGTCATATCGATGTTCGATATGTCGTTCCAATGACTATCGAAATTGGTAGTAAAGAGTATAATACAAGGGTAACACTTGCTAGTCGAACTAAGCTTAAAAGTCAGATGCTTATTGGCCGGCAACTTCTTCGGGGCAATTTCCTGATAAATGTAGAACTTGGTCTTTAAGGAGTATATAATGAAAATCGCTATTTTATCCAAAGGTGCAGCTAACTACACCACCCGTCGCCTCAAAGAGGTAGCGAAAGCACGCGGACATGAGGTTCGTATTATTAACTATGCAAAATGCTACGTCGCTATTGAAAAGGATAAACCGGTTATTCGCTATAAAGGTGAGACGCTTGAGCATTTCGATGTCGTGATTCCTCGTATTGCCCAAAGTTATACGAAATATGGTACTGCTATGGTTCGGCAATTTGAAAGTCAGGGTTCATTTACGACCGCGAGCTCTATTGCAATCAATCGCTCTCGTGATAAACTTCGCGCTTATCAGATTATGGCAAAAGCGGGGGTAGGTATTCCTAAGACGGTTTTTGCACGTGAGACGGCAAACTTCGAGGACGTTATCGAACTTGCAGGCGGAACCCCACTTATTATTAAAGTTGCTCGTGGTACTCACGGTAATGGTGTCGTATTGGCAGAAACCCCAAAAGCTGCTAAGGCTGTAATGCAGGCATTCTACGTTGAAGGCGTGAACTTTTTAGTTCAAGAATTCGTAAAAGAATCTGCTGGTGAAGATATCCGCGCGCTAGTCGTTGGTAGCCGGGTTGTTGCAAGTGTGAAACGTCAGAGTCTTGATGATGATTTTAGAAGTAATACCCACCAAGGTGGTGTAGGTATTCCTGTAAAACTTACCGAAGAAGAGAAAAAAACAGCAATTAAAGCAGCGAAAGCAATGGGGCTTCCTATCTGCGGCGTCGATATGATGAGAAGTGCACAAGGTCCATTAGTTCTCGAAGTAAATTCTTCTGCAAGTCTTAAAACTCCAGAAACTATTACCAAACGTGATGTTGCAACTAAGATCATTGAGTACATTGAACTTAATGCAAAGCGTCGTAATAAAAAAGACAAAGTGGGTGCTTAACCCACGTTTCTTAACGATCACCAAAATGCTATACTGAGCCTATGAACAGGCTCAGTTCTTCTTCTTGGCGGTCAAAAGTTGGCTTAGTGCTTGTTGTTGGGTTAGTCTTATTACTTATCGTGGTTGTCGTTTCTTACATAACCGCTCAATTCAAACCTACGACACAGGTTACTATTGGCAGTGGTGTGTACAAATTGTGGGTTGTCGATACTGAAAAAGGGCGTGAGCAAGGTTTGTCTGGTGTGAAAAGTTTAGAACCAAATGGCGGCTTATTGATGAAGTTTGATACAAGCGACACTTGGGGTATTTGGATGAAAGATATGGAGTTTCCTCTTGATATCGTTTGGCTTAACGAGAATGGAAAAGTTGTCTATATTGTTGAAGATGCACAGCCCGAATCACCGGCACAAACAGTATATTTACCGAAAAAAGATGCTCGATATGTTGTTGAACTCATGGCTGGTAATGTTAAAAGGGCAAGTATCAAAGAGGGTAGTCAGGCCCGCTTTGAGGAAAATGGGGTAATGATTCAATGATTCCAATTAGTATTTTTGTAGTGGTCGCAATCGTCTTATTTGTCTGTGCGTTTATTTCTAAACGTCGCTTTGGGTTATTAGGCTTAGCATTAACCGCAGGGGCAACGTTAAGTACAATCTGGAGCTATGATGCGGGTTTGGTGGTCTCAAGTACAGGTCTTGTTCCAGAGGGTGTTGTAACCCAAGCTGTAACGCAATCATTGGTTGTGCTTCTGCCAGCGATCCTCCTTTTATTCCATGGGTATGCTTATAAAAACATGCCAAGTCGTATCCTCGGTTCACTTATGTTTACGTTGTTAGCACTCGCATTTCTCGTTGAGCCAATCGGTTATGCACTACCGCTTGCTGATTTTGGCGCAACTGTCTATGCATGGATCACCGAGTATAAAGATATAATTATCAGCGTTGGTGTGGTGCTCGCTGTTATAGACCTATTCTTTACAAAACGAGTCAAACACACAGAAAAAGATAAAAAATAGGTATCTGCAGACATCTTGTAAGATTGACATAGTACCCCTGTTGCTGTATAGTCCATAAGGTCATCTAAGTATAAAAACTTATGATAGTCGGGTCCGTAGCTCAGCTGGTTAGAGCACCTGCCTTTTAAGCAGGGTGTCATGGGTTCAAGCCCCATCGGACCCTCCAAATGTGAACACTGTAAAAAACATCCCTTTGATTCTTCACCGAATCGTCGCTACCGGGGGTGTTTTTTATTTTGATTTTTATTAAAAGATCACAGAGTAATTCTATGACAATTTTATGATTGGTGAGTATCGTTAATAGTGTGTGGTGGGTAGTACAAAGAGTTCATCGGTCATGGTTAGTTGCACTGGTATGCGGTGGGTTTGTCATTGGTGTAGCGGTTTCGTTGATACTTCGAATCAATCTTTTTATAAGCATGGCCGGTTTTGTCGGACTTATTGTATGTATTTCAATAGCTCGGGCATACACTTTGCCTTTTGTAACCCTAGCGTCAGTCATTGTCGGGCTAGGGTTTGGTACGGCTCATCTAGTAAGTAGGGACAGCTATGCGTTTTTTATTAATAAGTCAGTCCAAATTAAAGGTCGTATTAAAGAGGATATTTCTTTAAGCGCTTCGGGTGCCTCATCAATCCAACTTGATAATGTCGAGTTGGATAACGAGGTAATGCCTGGTTCGGTATACGCTAGTTTTAGGGGTAAGACTGAAGCAAAAAGAGGGGATTTTCTCTATGGGTATGGCGAGGTATCTGAAGGTTTTGGAAGTTTTCCAGCAAGCCTCAGTTTGATAAAAATTACACAAATCCGGCGTACGATTCCCGGTGACGTTGGTAGGGTGATGCGTGATTGGTTTGCCGATGCGGTACGCCGGGTTATTCCAGAGCCACAAGCTAGTTTGGGGATAGGCTCTTTAACGGGTCAGAAAAGTGCTTTACCGCCAGACTTAGCGGATGCTTTAAAAATAGCCGGCTTAACCCACATAGTTGTTGCAAGCGGGTATAACCTTACTATTTTGGTGCGGATGGCTCGAAAGCTTTTTGCCAAAGTGTCGAAATACATGTCAGCTCTTTCGGCGAGCATTATGATTGCAGCTTTTGTAGCTATAACTGGTTTAAGCCCTAGTATGACCCGGGCTGGCTTAGTGTCATCGATGAGCTTATTGTCTTGGTATTATGGTCACGTTTTCCGTCCGTTCATACTATTACCGGTTGCAGCGGCTATTACCGTAGCATTTCAGCCAAGTTATGTATGGGGTGACTTGGGGTGGCAACTTAGTTTCTCGGCTTTTGCGGGTGTTATGATTCTCGCGCCTTTGCTACAAGCTTATTTTTACGGTGCTAAAGAGCCGGGTATTTTTAGGCAAATACTTGGCGAAACAATAGCAGCCCACATTGTGACAATACCAATTATTGCACTTAGTTTTGGAACTGTTTCAAATGTGGCAATAATCGCAAATATCTTAGTCGTTCCATTGGTCCCCTTGGCAATGTTACTAACGTTTATATGTGGAATTGGAAGTATACTTGCTGTGCCGTTCCTATTCATTATTGCCACGCCGACTACTTGGTTACTGCAGTATATGACGACGGTTGCTAGTTTCGTTTCAGAATTATCATGGGCGCAATCTGAAATAAACACCCCTCCAACCTTGTGGATTGTCTATGGCGTTGTGTTAGCAGCTATTTCATATTGGATGTGGCGGGCCAGTAGATACAATTTTCGTAAAGGCAGCGTCTCTACTTAGCGGGGTCTTTCAATGGCAATGTGGCGGGCCATGTCGGCAAACATATCGTCAATAAGGTCATGGCTGAATGACCCATATTTACGCTTAGCCGCAGTTTTGATAAGAAAATCTGCAACAGCTGGGTTCTTTGGTAAAATTGAACCGTGTAAGTAGGTACCGATAACATTCTTATAAATCGCTCCTTCGTGGCCATCCTTCGAATTATTACCCGCACCTTTAATAACGGTCGCAAAAGGTGTCGCTTTTTCTCCTAAGAATGTTTGTCCGCTATGGTTCTCATAGCCAATAATCTCACCGAATTTGTCACTTTGGGTCACAATATTACCAATCAGGCGTTCGTTGGTACCAAAGGTTTCAACATCAAGAATACCAATCCCTTCTAAGACAGTGTTGTTTAGAGTTTTGAAGAAATGGCCGAATAACTGGTAAAGACCACAGACCATAAGCATAGGTATGCCCTCGTCAGCCCACCCATGAAGTTTTGGGCCAATTTTCAAAAGGTCGGCGTGAATCTTTTCCTGTCCACTATCCTGTCCACCACCGCCAATAACAATATCAACGTTTTTAGGTAAAGTGTCGCCAACGTTATAGTGAATAACTTTTGGGGTGTAGCCATACCATTCAAGGCGGCGAATTATAACCTGAAGGTTGCCATGGTCACCATAAATGTTCATATCTCTAGGATATAATTGAAGCACGGTAATTTCTTGAGGTGTTTTTGGGCTACTCATCCTATTGCCTCCACACGAGTTATTTTGCTAAGTTCCTTACGAAGTGCGAACATGGCAGTGTAGGTGCAATAAATACGTTTAGGTGTATTGGGGTGTAATTCAATAAAATGAGCCAATGCTTTTGCAAGATTGGTTTCAACTTTTTCCATACCTACTTCGTCGTATTGAAGTCTGAGGGCCATGTCGTAAGCTCGAATGCCCGCAACGTATACAGGAAAATTAGTAAGTTTTGTAAAATCTACATCCCATAACCATGACATGTCACGGCCATCGGCGTAATTATCGTTAATTGCAATCATTGTTGCATAACCTTCGGGGCTATACGATTCTAAACCAAGCCGAAAGCCAGCCGGATTCTTTACCAGTACAAGTTCAAGCGGGTGGCCGCCAACCGTAATTGTTTCGCCTCGCCCGAAAGCTGGGGTGACGGTTGAAAGCGCCCCAAGAAGGCTGTGAATAGAGGCTTTTGGCTCAATTGCCCGAACTAAAGCAAGTGCCGCCGCGCTATTGTAGATGTTGTAAACACCCTTCAGTTTTAGTGGGGTAACAAAATCTTTTTCAGAAATTGTAAAAGCAGCACCTTGTTCGTTGTAATCCTTTAGCAGTACATCGGCGGGCGGGCGTTCAGGGATATTTTTAGCTGTCACTGCGCCGTGTAATTCATCGTCATTTGGAAAATGGGATAATAGATTATTGCTTAACCCAAAGAACCGCACGTTCGTAGAGTCATTTAAAGCATTTTCAATTGTACGAACACGTAAATCTTCTCGGTTTATGACAACTGTCTCGGTAGTAGCGATGGCTATTTTTTCGAGCATTCGTGCGGTCGAGTCAATTTCACCAAAACGATCAAGTTGGTCGCGCATAACATTTAAAAGAAGCGAATAGCGTGGCGGGATAACTTCTACAAATTTAACAGCATGCGCTTCATCAAGCTCAAGCACTGCGATGTCAGCGTTTAGTTTTCCCTTCATATCGATTTCGCCAAGCAAGGCGGCCGCAACACCTCTGACGAAATTACTTCCCGTGCGGTTCGTAAATACCTTTAAACCTTGTGATTCCAAAAGTGCAACAACCATTTTAGTAGTGGTGGTTTTTCCGTTTGTACCACTGATGACAACAACCCCTCTAGGAAGTTGGGCTAAAGTTGATGGAACAAATTCTGGGCTAATACGTTCAACGAAAAGACCTGGCAAAGCAGAGCCACCGCCACGAAGCCGTGCTGCATAGCGAACAGCTTTACCAAGAATAATTGTTAATGATTGGGGCATAGCATCTATTATATCGCACTCATTTACCTTTAGGCTGTTATAATATAAGCATGTTCTTGGGTGGTCTTATTTCTTGGTGGTATGGCAGGGGCTGGGTAGGCCATACAAAGCGCGTTGCCCAGCGGTTTTCAACGACGCTTGAATTCTTTTCAATTGGCCAGCTATTTTCAACGTTCTTTTCACCTTTTCGGCAAATTTCAGCTAATACGGCCGGTGACGGGTCTTTTGGGGGAGCATTCAGGGCTTTTATCGATAAGCTCATCTCAAGGGTTATTGGCGCCTTTGTACGCTTTTTCACAATAGTGTTTGGATTGCTCGTCATTGTTGCCCAAGCGCTATACGAAGGCGTGAAAATGGTTTTTTGGTTGATACTGCCAGTAATGCCTGTGCTCGGCTTTATTTTACTTGCAATCGGATGGGTGCCGGTATGGAAATAAAGTTATTCAACTGGTATAGCCGCCGTGCTCAACTATCTCGATATGGCAGGGTATTGTCGCCATGGATATTTACACTTGAGATCGGTTTTCTCATTCTTCTTGGTGGTGGAATTAGCTTGCTTATTTTAGGTTTTGCGCTAGGTTGGGCGCTGAATGGCGTTTCAGTACTACCAGTTATGGTAGTCCAATGGTACAAGCACGAGCTACGGGAAGTACCTATTGATACATCAAGGCGCTCAATCGATGCGAGGGCTGACAGCGAGCTTCTAGCGCTACTGTCACCTCAGCCTTCACCAAAAGAATTAGCCTTAGCTTTAATGAAGATAAACGGCGGACTATTTTTTGAAGTTAGGTTTGGTTTAGGGGGAAGCTTCCTGAAAGAAGTAGTATCTGATAATGCCGATGATAGTGAAGCTGTTTACGAAGAGGCTCTTCTAATTTCTGATGGAGTTGGCGGAAGAATAAGCCCTGGAGTATTTATTTTAGCTATGATTCGCCAATTCCCTGCTCGGGAAACTATTCTTGGTCACCTTCAACTCACTGAAGACGATTTATTAAAGGGTATAGAGTGGCATCATCATATTGGCGAATTGGTGAAAAAACAAGATCATCAGTCAAAACAGCCGGGTGGCATTGGGCGTGATTGGTCGTTTGGCTGGATTCCACATTTATCGCGGTTTGGAACAAATATCTCACAAAGTGGTACGATGGCACGAAACGGTGTACGTACAGACATTATGGATCAGCTTATTCACTCTTTAAGCGGTCGCGGTGGAACAATTGCGTTAGTAGGGAAGGATGGTGTTGGGAAAACCGAACTTGTCTATGAAGTGGCATCAAAGCTTATGCGTCCTAGCGCGGCGGTTCCAAAAGAACTATGGTATCAGCAGATATTTATGTTTGATGCTTCGCGATTATTATCAGCAGCGAGCGGAAGGGGCCAACTAGAAAATTTAGTAGGAACCTTGCTTGGTGAAGCGTATGCTGCAAAAAATATTATTGTATGTTTTGATAATGCAGAGCTGTTTTTTGAAGAGGGTGTTGGTTCGGTTGATATTAGCCCGCTACTCTTACCTATTATCGAAGCGGGTCGCCTGCGCATAATTATGACCCTTGATGAGCAAAAGTTCTTGAAAATAAGTAAAAGAACTCCAGCACTAGCCGGAGCAATGACACGTATTAGCGTACAACCAACAAACGAAACTGACACGCTCAAGGTCCTCGAGGACCATATTCCTGTTTTCGAATACAAACGAAATGTCGTTTATATGTACCAGGCATTGAAAGAGGCTTATAAATTAAGTCAGCGATATGTCTATGACGTAGCGATGCCGGGTCAAGCAATAAGTCTTTTAGACCAGGCAGCCGAGTTCGCAGAAAAAGGTCTTGTTTCGGCTCAATCGGTTAACACGGCAATTGAGCAACGAACTGGTGTAAAAACGGCAGTCGCAAACGATGTCGCTGAACGTGAGACACTTTTAAACTTAGAGCAACTTATTCATAAGCGCATGATTGGTCAAGAACGCGCCGTAAGCGTTGTATCTGACGCATTGCGCCGTGCTCGCTCGGGGGTACGTAACCAAAATCGCCCTGTTGGAACATTTCTTTTCCTTGGACCTACTGGTGTTGGTAAGACTGAACTCGCCAAATCGCTCGCGGCTGTGTATTTTGGTGGTGAGAAGAATATTATTCGACTTGATATGAATGAGTTCGTCTTGCCCAACGATGTATCGAGGCTTATTGCCGATGGTGCTGATGACCCAAGTAGTTTAACGGCGCAGGTTATGAAGCAACCTTTCAGTGTTGTATTACTTGACGAAATTGAGAAAGCCCATTCAAGCGTGCTCACAACGCTTTTACAACTTCTTGACGAAGGTATACTCCGTGATGTTCGCAACCGTGAAGTCAGTTTTCGTGATACGGTAGTGATTGCAACTAGCAACGCTGGTGCGGATCGAATTCAAGAATATCTCCATAGGGGCTATAGCTTACAACAGTTTGAAGAGACCTTTCTAAACGAATTAATTAGTAGTCATCTATTCCATCCTGAGTTCCTAAACCGCTTCGATGAGATTGTGATGTTTGGACCGCTTGATAAACCGCAACTTCTTCAGGTGGTCGATCTTATTTTAGCTGATGTCAACAAAAACTTAGAAGGTCAAAAGTTAGTTGTTGAAGTAACCCAAGATGGTAAAGAATACCTTGTAGAAGCCGGCTATGACCCCCGGCTTGGCGCCCGACCAATGCGCCGTATTGTGCAGCGCACAGTAGAGAATATGGTGGCTAAATTACTACTTGCCAACGGCGCTATGCCAGGAAAAATTATTCAAATTGATAAACACCACCTTGAAGGTGTGCTTGGTAAAAAGCAACAAGCTGATGATATTATTGCCCAAGCGATGAAAAGTAACGACGACCCTGCAGAAACCGTGTAATAATAAAACTCCACATTGCGTGGAGTTTTATGCATAAGTTTGGGGCGAATAATGGGAATTGAACCCACGGCCTCCTGGACCACAATCAGGCGCTCTAACCAACTGAGCTATATCCGCCATATACTACCAAAGTATTCTATCATTTAAGGTGTTATGAGGCAATATTAGCTTCGAGCTCGAAAGTATACATCATCGGGGTTTTACGATAAGTATCCTAGTATATCGCAATTATAAAATAGAATTTTTAATTTCTAGATCTTGCTAAGTCGACAGCATTCCGAGTCATCTCTTCTAAAGTGTCGACTATTTCTACACTGGGCGCGTCTTGTGCGAATCGACGACGGATGTACCGGGCATTACCAAATCCTTCCTCTATACCAATTGTGAGTTTCGCACCATCGCGTTCATGTTTTATTTTCCATTCAGCTAGCTCAAACCTTGTTGTTTGAGCATACGAACGGCCTGGGGTCTCTTCTGCTTGTGCTGCAAGCCAGAAAGCGACTACTCCACTTCGACCTGCTGTTCGCAAAAAATGGGTCTCCCAATCTACCTGCTTCTCATATACAAAAGTCCCGTCTGGATAGTTTCTGCGGGGTGACGCTACCGTAATTGCCGGATCTATGTCGTGAATTAGTCTTGCTGCGGTTGTTTGCCAGTCAGGTGCCCCCTGTATAGGCCCTGCTAAAAAAATAACCGGTTCTGTTGCTTCCACGATTTCGGGTGGTTGAAGAGTAATTCGTTCGGCCATAAACTAATTGTAACAAAAAATGACACAAGATTTTTGAGTGAAATTATAGCAGGTGACGTAAATCAGCAACTTCTGCTTCCATCTCAACTTTTTCTTTACTTGATTCGACTATCTTCTTCGACTCTATAACATTAAAATACCTGACGGGTTTGCCTTGCTCGTTCGCAATTTTAATTTCCACCAAGACACCGTTACTTACTGCTCCGAAAACCCATATTTCGTCACATCGCATTACTAAATTATTATTGCCTTCACGAATAATATCGCGATCGACTACATCAAGCATGAAGTAATCAAAAACCATAAATGGATTTAATGGAACCCCGCCTTTCTCAAGAACAAACATTGAAATAAACATTCGAAAATAGAAGAGATGTTTTGACATTGCTGTATAAACAAGCGGCTTGTTTGCTTTAACATCAAGCGCTGGGTGAGTGAAATCGATCATAATACCACTATAGCAAAATAAGCTAGAAAGACCCGGACTTGTATATGCAAATTTTCACTAAAATGATATAATATTTTCGTGATACTTTTCAACCAAAAGCAACAAACCGTTTCATCGCAATTTGCGGCTGCTTAAATTTATCCGAAATAGTTCGTTAGCACCGCATAAAGCGGTGTTTTTTATTACCTTGTCGTCTAATTGGTAGGACACTTGCTTCTGGAGCAAGTAACCATGGTTCGAGTCCATGCGAGGTAGCCATATAATCGGAGATAGACAAATTGGTAAAGTCACTTGGTTTTGAACCAAGAGTTTGAAGGTTCGAGCCCTTCTCTCCGAGCCAATACGACTTTGAATAATAAAACGTCAGAAAGTTCTGACGTTTTATTGCAAAACGTGAGATAAAACTAAAACTAATTTGAGTGTCTATTATTGCCAAACTGCGTTAATAGTGATTGTTGCCGATCCAGTACCGGCACTTCTTATTACGGTGAATGCTCCCAATGTACTCACAGAGAAGCGCCACGTGCTTGTTCCTACAGTGATATCCAAATTTGATCCATCGGGAAGCAGTGAGAAACTTTGCATAACCAAAGTCCCGCTATTATTCAGAATGAGTGTCCCTGTAATACCATACACGATATCACCAGTTCCATCAGCTATGATAGTCTGCGCCGTAGCTATAACTGCCGTTTTAGTCATGAATAGCCGTCCGCTTGTACCGTCATGGTATCGTTGCTGGATTGCGGTATCATATGATGCATACGTTCTCCACCTTGTACCCGTATTAGCTACAAAGCTAATTGCGCGCGTATCGTTAACGACAATACTTGTTTGACCACTGTTATCGATTTGATCAGATCCTGCTGCATTGATAGTAACAGTATTAGTTGCATTAATTACTTTTATAACAAGGGTTTTTTTGGTTGCGGTACTTTTTGTCGCTTTTGATGGCAATGTGACGACAACAGCATTTGAAGACGCATTCACGAGTAACGTATCGGTCGTTGTGCCTACTGTGTATGTTGCCGAACTTATCTCTACAACAGATTCAGCCGACGCCGAAGATCCACCGGACGGCTTATAATTTTCCAGTATTCGCCAACGAGTAGAATCGGGGCTAAGTAATACTGACTCGTTCACTTCAGAGAATGTAAACGTTGTTCCGGCTTCTATAGATTCTGATCCGTTTGGCGTCAATGTCACTGTACTCGCAACACTGATGGCTTTTATCCAAATGTTTTGAACGGCGTTTGAAAGCGCAGGAAGCTGTAAGTTCACTGCACCGGCACTGGCGTTAAGCAAGATAACTTGATCATTAAAATCTGGCGTGACGAAGCCACCTGACATATTAGCATTTGTATACGTAGCCCCTTGATACTCTTTTGCCTGTTGGAACAATCGTGACTTTAAGCCCTGTACCATTCGAACACCTGAAACAATTATTCCCTTTGAAGAAGTGTTGGTGCGAGTATCATTCCAGAAAAGTTTTCCAGTTCCAGCGTTCATAAAACCGCCTGTGATATTTATATCACCACAGTACAGCGAAGCGGTATCAGAAAATGTAAAAATTTGTCCGCTGACGCTATTAAACTCATTATTTGAAAAGTGTATTTTGTTACAACTTATAAGCTCTACATGTGTATTCGGTCCACCAAGAAACCAACTGTTAGTAATCCAGTTTTGCGTATGGCTATTGAGTCTAATGTTTTTATTCGTCGCCATGAATGAACAGTCTTCCACGCGGAGACCACCAGCGTAATCCGACTGAGCTACATCCCCAGAATACTGGCCGTCAATACCTATTAAGGTGCCCACAAATTTACATTCGCTCGTAATTGTGTGATCGGTATTAAGAAGTAATAACCCTACATCTGCCTTGTCATTACCGTCAAAAATAAGCTGATCATAATGACTAACGTGGGATAAGTCGGCATTTGAGGTAAGTGCTGGGGCAGTACCTGATTCGCTTATAATCGCACTCAAATTTGGCGAAACACTGGTATTCACCTTTAAGGTCGTCCCGCCAAAGCCGGTCTTTGTAACGTAGGCTCCTTGTAGCTTTAACTTTGGGTTTTTTGGTAGTGTGATTGTTGCACGAATGTCATATACTCCGGCTTGGAATCGAATGATACCACCACCCGCAGTCGTAACAGCGTTAATAGCTTGCTGAATTTCCACTTGGTCATTCACCCCATCACAAATATAGTCTGCACCAGAGCCATTAAAACCAATCGTTTTGTTTCCAAGTGCAGCATACGTTCCACTTCCCGAAGCAGGAAGGTCAAAGAAGCCTTTTGTCCCCACCGAGTCTGTACCATAATATTTAGTCGCACCAGGGGTGTTTGCATCGTTTACTAATGAAATGCTACGATTTGTCGTTAAGTCACCGCCACCGGTGATAGAGTTTGTACCAGTTATAGCAATGGTACTGCTAGCTTTAGCGTTTAATGCAGTTTGGACACTGTTTGAAATAGGCTTATTAAGATCACTTGTGTTGTCAACATTACCAAGTCCAACCGCCGCTTTGTTAAGTGGCTGCCACGTTTTATCACCACGATAGAAATCAGTTGTCGTTCCCGACGCTACTGAAGGTTCTTTAGCGCTTAGTCCTGGAACGGTCGGTGCTGAAGCTGTCCCGCCCAGATCGCCTGCCAGTTGAATAACACCTTTAGCTGTTGTCGATGCGTCACTTACGGCTGGAATCACTGGCTTGTTCGAAAGATCACTGTATGAGCCGCTCGTCGCAACTACTGAAAGCGAATTCGCATCAACCTTAGTATTTAACGCGGATTGAACTGCGGTTGATATTGGCTTATTATTATCACTCGTATTGTCTACATTACTTAACCCGACCGCCGCTTTGTTCAAAGGCTGCCACGTTTTATCACCACGATAGAAATCTGTTGTAGTTCCCGCTATCACTGATGGCTCTTTACCACCAAGACTACTTTGTAAGTTTGTGATATCAGTAATAGTGTGCGCATGGTTTGTAGCCGCTTTGGCACTCAATACTGAATCAACCTGGCTCTTTGTGTATACATCGCTACTATTTGCTTTAAGACTTAGTCCGGGGACTGTTGGAGCATCGGCCGTCCCGGCTAGATCACCATCAAGACGGAGCAGGCCTTTTGTTGTACCTGTCGCTTCGGGTGCAGAACTGATAATAACACTATCTACATAGCCTTTAGTAGCGGCATGGCTAATCTGAGTTGGGGCTGGTATAGAAGGGGAGGCGAGAAATGTCTTTGTCCCTCCAATAGATTCTAATCCCTGCTTATGAACGACTAGCGTATCGTCGGCCTTAGTACTTAAACTACCATCTGCTTTAAGTGAGCCGTCATCGTTATGCTCGACATGTAAAAACTCGTTAAGAAGATTTCCCCAGACACCATTGTCTGAGCCTGGTTTTGGTAATCGAGCCATTTATTACTGTGTCCTTGCAGAAATTTATATATGCTTATCATAGCATAAGCTTTATGTTAATTACATCTGTTCCGTATATGTTTTTTCTTAGTGCACTATAGTAGACGCAGTCCGAACCGAACTACTGGCACAATCAATTAAATCAAGATACTATTATCGATATGGACAGAATCGATCACTCATTTGTTGATAAGCTCTTGGAGATGGCCGAGACTGATGGCTCTATGCGTAGAAATTTCATCGATAGTAATAAAGCCTGGGATAGTTCAGTCGATGAAGATAACCAAGCAAAGCTTATGGAAATAGTGAGAGAGGCGGGCTGGCCAATCATCTCAAGAGTAGGCCCTGAAGCCTCACGAGCGGCATGGTTAATTGTACAGCACGCTCCAAGCCTTGAGTTTATGGAACATTGCCTAGAACTTATGGAGGCTTTGCCAGCAGAAGAGATCGATCCTGCAAACATAGCTTATTTGAAAGACCGGGTTTTAATGATGAACGGAAAACCGCAGGTGTACGGTACGCAATATCAAGGAACTGGTGACGATATGCAGCTATGGCCGGTAGATGATATGGGACATGTAGATGAACGACGTGCAAGCCTTGGACTAGACCCTATTGCTGAAAATGAAGCTCGACTACGTCGAGTAAACAAGATTAATTAAAAAACGCCAGAAAGTTCTGACGTCTCCAACGGTTCATCTATGGTGCGGGCGGAGAGAATCGAACTCTCATCACATGCTTGGAAGGCACGTATATTAGCCATTATACGACGCCCGCGACTCGGGTTATTATAGCAAAAACAACCCCTTGTGAAAAGCCTAGACGGCTTCGGGGAATATTGTCGACACTATATCTTCGTAAATTTTGTAAGCATCCTTGCGATACTCGTCAGATGTTCGGCTAAAATGTTCAAGCATAATACCATCGTTACATTCAAGTACTTTTATTACACCACTATCTAGTTCTACAATATCGATTGCAGTAAGGCTAAGACCTATAACTTGTTGTGCTTCTAAGGCAAGGTTTTGCATAGCTGTCGAAGCGGTAATTTTCTTGGGAACAGCCCCAAAACCTAAATTAAACATTAATAGTCCATTAATATTTACAGGTATTTTCTCGTAAGTTAATAATATTTCGCCATTTAAAATCACAAATCGAACTTCTTTTTTTATCTTTAAATATGGCGAAAGGGCCCATGAGTTGACAGGTTGTTGCTGCACCCAATCATTTGCAGCTTTTGGGGTGTCAAATTTATGTATATCCTGCCCACCTGTTCCAGCGAGTGGCTTGAGTACGACCTTGCTCCAGTCAACACCTTTAATAGGCATGCCTGGGCGTAAAAGTACGTGGGGGACAGCCGGTACATTGTATGCATTTAATAACGTGTAGGTAGCAACCTTATCTTCGGCAATCTGCGAAGCAATACCTAAATTCAATGGGAACTTATAGCCGAGTATTCGTTTAGTAGTAGCCTTATACGTCAGTTCCAGAAGCCAGTCATCTGAGTACGAGGTGAAAGCTATATTGCGAGCTTCACAAATACTGCGAATAGCATCAATAAGCCAGCGGTTCAGAATAAGTTTTTGCATAGGTATTCATAGTATACCTAAGGATTGTAGGTTGAGCCACCCACTCTTGCGGGGCCGCTTGATGCAGAGTTGTTGGCTGTTCCACTCCAGCTCCAACCTGTGGATGTTCCGTCACCATAGTCGAAGGCGGTTTGTCCGGTTGTTAGAATAAGGCTATCAATATTATACCAATCACCATTGCTCCACGTTGAGCTGCTTGTAGTACTTATTTCTAGCGAAACGTTAGAAACATTGGCGAACTGCCCTGTTACCGAAAAACGTGTCCAGCTAGTTGATGATGCCGCTACGATGACACTTTCTGAACTTCGAGAAGTGCTACTTGCATCGACCCACTTGTAAATAACCTTGAATGTCATTGGTTTTGAAGACTTAAGTACGCCAGAAAGTGTATAAAGGGTGTTTGCCGTAAGTCCCGATGAAAGGTTTGAGGTTGTAAGGGGATAGGTAGTAATAGAAGGTCCAGATCCTGTCATAGAAATTCGTAAGAACCCAGCACCACTATCACCACCGCCACTTGTTGAGATGGCGGCTGAATTTGAAGCACCTGTTGTCGTTAGCCCAGTCGGCACGCCGGTTAAACTAGGGTTTTTTACTAAGTTTGTAATTGTAACACCCGACAAAGCCGCGCAGGCACCATCTTTAACGGTCGTGCTGTTGCTTTCTATATTTACTACTGTGTCGTAGCCGGAGGCACTAAGACAGTAGCTATCTTGAGCAGACTTGTATTGATAAGTATAGGTTGTTTGGGTAGATTTGTTCTGTGGGGTAATAGAGCTAAGACTAGCGGGGTAGGTACCGTTGTCGGACTTATAGTCTTTTAATATTACCGAGGTCGCCTGAAGATCACCCTTCACGGCTTCTTTTTTCGAACGAGCCGTAATACTACCATAAGAGACTGTCACAACTACCGCAAGAATAGCAATTACTGTAATAACAACGACTAATTCGACAACAGTGAAGCCTACCCTAACTTTAGAAGTTGACGGGAATGTATGAGAACTATGTGTATTATCAGATTGACGATGAGAAATAGTAAATAACATCTATTACTTAAAAACTATGGAGCATAAGCAAAATAGAGTCAATACTTTTTGCTATAATGACACAAGCGCATCGTTGCGCTGCATATGCCCCGGTAGCTCAGCTGGATAGAGCAGAGGACTTCTAAGCCTAAGGTCACTGGTTCAAATCCAGTCCGGGGTACCACTGTAAATGTCATTGTTTTATACAATGGCTTTTTTAGTTGACGGCTTAATTTGACGGCTAGAGTCTGTTTTTAAGGCTATATGAAGCTCATATTTCTCAAATGCTTCCGACCTACCTGCCATGTCTGAATGTTGATAAATTTGCATCGTAGTAGAGATATGAGCATGACCGAGTATCATTTGGACATCCTTTGGGGCTATCTGAAGATTCTTCAAATTGGTTGCGGCAGTGTGACGCAAATGATGTGGGTTAATGATAGGTAGTCCAGCATCTAAGCTTAATCGTTTAAACCTACGACGCATATTGCCAGCATCTATTGGTAAACCACTGGGTGTTTTAAATACCAGGTCAGGCAGGGGACCTTCCTTCGTTGGGTATAGGCTTTCAAAGACTTGCAGAACGCTTTTAACAATAGGTAAGTCTCTTCGTCCAGCTTGTGTTTTCAAATCTGCATATTTATATGTATGGTCTGCATATTCGACCTGTTTACGAACGTGGATCACTTTGTTTGTAATATCTATGTCTGACCATGAAATCCCTAATGCCTCTCCACTGCGAAGACCATAAAACCCCATCAACAAGAAAATTGGATAATATGGACTTTTAGATGAAGCACTCAAGAAGTCGGTTAACTGATTTAGTGTCCATGGCTGTACTTCCTTTGGTTTATAGCTAGGTATTTTCAAGTAGTGTGCAACATTACGAACTACCCGTTCTTCAAATAGAGCATGGCTCAAAACAGCTGATAAAACTATTCGCATTTTTTGTATATTTCGGTGTGACTGACCTAATCTAAGTTGATTATTTATAAACAATTGCGCATCTGCAACAGACAGCTTAGTGAGGCGTTTATTTCCCAGACCTGGTTTCAGATACAATCTAATCGTCGTTTCGTAGCTCACAAAAGTGCGACTGCGAATAGAGGATTTAACAGATAGAAGCCAGTAGTCCATATAATCTGCCAGCTTCTCTTCTCGACTGCTTGTTAGAATCCCATTGTCATTCTTTTGCCTCAATTCAACTAGTATCGATTCAGCCTCTTTAAGAGTTTTTGCGTATCGCCGAACACGTTTATTTCCTTGTGGTGTGCTTACCCAACACGCCGCTTCGTAGCGACCTTCTTTACGTCTGTAAACTGTCCCATTGCCACGGCCTCGTCTACTCATAAAATCCTCCTTTGTGTTTGTTAATGAACTCGATCAAGTCATCCGAAGCGATTAGCCTACGACTTGCTATTGTCAAAGACTTCAATTCATCACTTCTCATCATTCTGTAAATCATCCATCTACTTACACGCAGTTTTTTGGCTGCTTCATCAACCGTAAATAAGGTTGTGTCATTGTTTTGCCGTAAGCTATACATACTTAAGGACCTTTCTGTTTTGCAGCAAAGTTATTCAACTACGCGCATCTACGCTTTTTCATGCAGTGGACATAACTTAACTTTTATTATATAATAATCTATCGTTAAACGAAACCATTTTGTTGGTTAGCTTATTCCTAGTAAGAAACAAGCTAACCGTAAGAGTAACCTTTGAATCTAGAGGTTATCTTTATATATAAGGGTCTTCTTCTATAAGGGTTACATGAACTTTGATTCACCAGGCTTGTGATAGCTTATTAGACCGGATGGGCTGTTATCTTCTTCTAATGTGCGATATGCGGGAACGGAAAAGTCTGAAACCCCTGACTCTTTCATATGTGATTTGACGGCAGTGATGCATGCATCCTGTATTTCTTTCCATAGTGGATATTGCTTATTAAACTCTATCGTATACCTGTACTTCCCACGACCTGCTCTGCCTAGCAAAGGCGGATATACCGACCAGTCATGCTCATCGTTAGGCGGAAAGACCATCATGCCATTGATGTATATACCTATGTCATGCACTAAAGCTTTTACTCTATATGCTGGGCCAATATACATATGAACTTCTGCTTCAACTTCAAATTCGTTTTCCATATTTTTGTATTACTCCATTTATTTTTAATAGCACCAAAGTAAACATTCAAGTTTATGAAATCATCTTTTATTGCCCAGTTTGTTATGGACGTATAAATCTCCTTAAAGGCCAGTAAAGTGTAATGCTATATACTCTACTGAACCTTCGCTGCATTACTTGGATAGTGTAAGTAATAAAGTCCATGCATTAAATGCATGGACTAATGGGGGACTAAAGATACGGAAGGCTGGTACTAACTGGTACTGTTCATCTGTATAGCAGATACTTCTTTTTGAGTTAGCTTTGCTTGTCCATAAAGCATAAATGTTTTCGTTCCAATTTTTGCAAATGCCTGTAAGACATTATTTGCACCAAATTCGTTTTTACGAAATAGCTGTTTGAAGTTGGTTTGGCTTTTAAAGGCGTTTTCCCTACCTGTCCATTGACGTAATTTGTCAAAAGTTACAATCTCACCTGGATGAGATAATGCATGCTCAATGATTTCTAAAGGTAGCCCATCTTGTAGGGTTTTGAGGCGATAAACTCCGCCTTCGACTCTTATGGTTGGTATCTGATTGTTTATTTCCAGGGTCGCATGTATTTCAGAACTAATATAGTTGATGCTGTTTTCTTCGCAAAAGGCCTTGAATTTATTCCAGTCTAGGCTATCGACAAATCTTATGTAGTCATATTCACGTTGCGCTGGGTCAGCCTTTTCCCATGCATCACCCCACATACCGCCATCATTTTTCCCGAAGAGTTCCCATTTTTCGTGCTGCTGATCACGGAAGTAATTTGGCTTTGCGCCACTTTCAATACAGCCTATATTCTTAAAGACAACTAATGCTTTTTCTTCTTTTGCAACGTTATTCAAATTCTCTTCAAGGGTAAGATTATCGTTCCAGTCGAATACCCAGCGATGCTCATTACGCTCAAAGTCCATGCCAGCCATGAACTGCTTATAAAGCTTTAAGGCAACTAGGTTTAGGTATTGACGAGTGTTTTCTTCCATGTGTATATCTATTATCGTATATGTTTTATGCATCTGGTAGTACTTTCTTTTTTTGACGCATTCTAAGCCCCTCTAAGACCCTTTGAAGAGCTCAAATGGGTTTGTGTACTTCAAGCATAAATAGCATGATTACAGGCTTTCCTATTTCACTTCATACCCTTATACTTAACGTCAAGTAGTCTCGGCTACGTCGATCTAGAGCCGCCGCAAGGACAGGTATGATCACCAAAATCTATCAGGAAATTAAAGCTCGTCGTCAGAGCCTATTTCCTGATAGTTGCGATCCGAAAGGTTCGTAGGTGACATTTATGTCATCGCTGGCGGCGAGCTTTTTTGTTTGCCGCTGAAACTATATTTAATGTAGTTATGCTTGCCTCTAAAGTGGGCGAGCGTAACGGTAATCAGGAGCGTATATGTCAGAGCAAATAACCGATTCAATGAAAAGCAAGAAGAAGATTTATAAGCGATGGTGGTTTTGGACTGCTATTGGATTCGTGCTTTTATTCGTGATATGGTTGCTCAGCCCAAATGCAGTTAACCCTAAACTACTTAACGTCGATGCGGGCGAGCAGTTGAGCATTGCTGGCGTCATTTCTGGTATCTCAAGATCAGCTGCTGATGGCAGTGGAGAGATTACAAACTTCGACTGCAAATTACTTAGTGATCTTGCAACTCGTAACGAAGGTAATTTTTATGGCAACGATGTCTGTGAACCAGGTACAGCTGGATTTATAGCAAAGAGTGATGATACCGCCCAGTCAACTATAGTTTCATTGTACCCAAGCTCCGTCTCTAGCTCACTTATAAACTGTGATACGCCTATAGCAACGTACACATTCAATTTAGAGCGAACCGAACTATTGTCATACTCGTTTGATGAAAAAGACTGCTTCCAAGGAGCAGAGCTCCCAATATCTAGTGTGAACGTTACGTCCGTCCAAGAACTTTCGAGCTACGCAGATAAATACGAATACAAGCGTAAATAAAGATTCGATCATTAAACACATGAACCTTAAATGCATAGGCGCAATCACTGGTGATATTGTCGGATCGGTCTACGAATTCGATAATATAAAGACTAAGGACTTTCCACTTTTTAGTCTTGAATCGGAGTATACGGATGACTCTATACTGACGATCGCAACAATGGAAGCTTTGATTATGGGCGGCACAGCTAGTGATTTTATCGCAAGCTACCAACAATACGGCAAGACGCATCCGTCAAGCTATGGCTTTCGTTTTAGCGACTGGATAGTTTCAGATGAGCCACGTCCTTACGGTTCATTCGGTAACGGAAGCGCCATGAGAGTAAGTCCAGTTGCGTGGTTCTATAGTACTCTCGCTGAAGTTGAAGAAGCTGCCAAAATTTCCGCATCGGTAACCCATAATCATCCCGAAGGCATTAAAGGAGCACAAGCTACAGCAGCCGCCATCTTCATGGCTCGTAGCGGAAGTAGTAAGCAAGAGATAAAAAAGTACATACAAAATAAATACGAGTATTTGCTAGATTTCAACTTAAGTGAAATCCGATCCAGCTACGACTTTGACGAATCATGCGCAGGTACTGTACCTCCCGCTATTGTCGCCTTTCTCGAAAGTATCAACTTTGAGGACTCAATTCGCAACGCCATTTCTATAGGAGGAGATAGTGATACACTGGCAGCGATCACTGGTAGCATTGCAGAGGCTTTTTACGATGACGGTAACGAATTACTCAGTAATGGACTTTCGTTCTTGTCGGAAGAGTTAGCTGACACTGTCATCCAATTCAACAATCACTTAACAATGCTCAGATAAATACTGTTTGATTCGGCTTTTATTCAGCTTTGTATGAGAACGTATTGGAAGTTAATAAGTTCTTAATAATTCTTGCATATTATATAAATGTGCAATCGCACAAACGAAACCTGATTACACCCCGAGTTGCCGAATCTCGGGGTGTTTCAGTACTGCTTACGCTATGCAGACGTTAGTGATAGGCATATAATGAAATATAGACGACATACACACTAGCAGCTCCGCTGCAAAGCGTCCCTGAAAGTCATATGCATAATTCAGTTTCCTGTCGTGAGTCAATTCTAATACGGTGAATTACCTCCATCAGGCAGCTCCAACCCCTAAAACCCGTTACAGCTAAACAGTAGTGTTAGTTGTTTTTTGTTTTTAAACCCCTAAGGAGCTTATGTATATGACACACCTTCACCAACCATTCTTCAACTTCACCGTGAATACAACTCGACCAGCTACACCAGCGAGGCTCGACACTATCCTTGAGCAACGTCTAAAAGTGTACCAGCGAGCACGTCGTGTTCGTCGGTTTACGTTGAATCGGTAATGCCATGAATCCTTTGGAAGAAATAAATGTAATGGTGGATATCGTCCCCATATTCAAAGCCCATGCAAGCGAGCAAATGCTGTGTGTGCCGTGGAAAATGAGGTACAGAGGCGAAGAGATTATCTTCACTAAACTAGGCATGCGCCACCCAACTGAGAAAGGTAGGAGAATGATTCATGCTTTTAATGTAAGTGACGGCGTGAACGATTATCGTATTGAGTTCGATGCAGAGCGGCTTACTTGGACACTTGTTTATATTTTGGAGGGGAACTATGTATAACGATCTCAACAAAGAGAAACCAATGATGATGTTCATTGATTTGAACTCAGCATTTGCAACGGCGGAACAACAAGCGCACCCGAGTCTTCGAGGGAAGCCAATGGGTGTAACAAATCGAATATCTAAGGAGTGCTGTGTTATCGCCGCCTCTTATGAAGCGAAAGCTCTCGGTATCAAGGTGGGTGACAGATTAAGCGACGCTAAAGCAATTTGTCCCGAGTTCATAATGCTTGAAACCGATGCACCAAAATATCACCAAGTGTATCAAAAGCTGGTTAAGATTATGCTCGATTACTCACCGAAAATCAGAATGAAAAGTATTGATGAAGGGGTGATTGATTTTCACGGTATGGAGCCTGTCTTGAACGGTCGAACATTACAAGAAATTGGCTATGAAATCAAACAGCGAGTAAAGGATGAAATTGGTGATTGGATGCGGATTAACATCGGTATTGCTCCAAATATCTTTCTCGCTAAACAAGCCGCTGGTTGGCATAAACCAGACGGGTTGGACACGATCGACCATCACAACTTGATTGAATACTATCGAGACAAGGGACTAACGGATTTAACGGGGATCGCAGAACGCAATCAGGCGAGGCTAAACTCGTACGGCATTATGAACCCGCTGCAGTTCCTTGCCGCCGATGAATACATGTTAAAGAAGAGAGTGTTCCACAGCATAACTGGAACTTACTGGTATCGCCGTCTGCGTGGCTACGAGATGGACGATAACGACACGAAGGTGGGCATGATAGGCAGGCAATGGGTACTACGTGACCCTACAAGTAACGATGAAAAGCTTCGTTCGTATCTCAGCTTCTTGTGTGAAACAACAGGAATGAAAGTCAGGTACAGGAACGTAGAGGCACGAGGCATCGCTGTTTGGGCAACGCTACGGAATGGTGAACGATTCTTTTTGCGCCGCATGCACAAGTCGAGTTTTTATACTAATCAGGAAATATACCGCAGGGCACTCGAACTATTAAACGAAAGACCCAGTGGAGCTGACATCCAAACAATGGGCATCTTTTGCTATGCAGTTGAGCCTTCTAAGCGGAGTCAGCTAGATTTGTTTGAAGACATTGCTAAGAAGGACTGGCTTACGAAAGCAGTGGACGAGATAAACGATTTCTACGGGGCATTCACCGTACATGCTGCAACAACTTTGGAGGGTAAGAAAGTTATCAAGCAAAAGATACCTTTCGGTGGTACGCAGTACTTTGAGTTACTACTAAAAAGGGCTTAACGTGGAATAAGCGCTAAGAATAAGTGCTAATATGTAAGGAGCAATTATGAGTGAATTAAATATAAGTGGCTTAGTCGCAACTATAAAAGAAACTAGCGTGTACACGGCTTTAGTTGAAGCAGTTAATAATGCTATGCAATCAATTGAGGCAACCGAGCGCAGTGATGGCAAGGTATTGATAGAATTGAATCGTTCCAAGCCAACACTTGGGCTGAAGTTTGATGGGGAGAACGATGAAACATCCTTACCAAGCATAACTTCGGTGCGCATTTCAGATAACGGACAAGGTTTTACAGATAAAAACGTAAAGAGTTTTGATGAAGCATATACGAGGAATAAGGTTGAGATTGGTGGAAAGGGTTTTGGTAGATTTGTTTACTTGAAACATTTTAAATCTGTCGATATTGAAAGTGTATATAAAACCGACGAGGGTTATAAGAAGAGAGCCTTTAAGTTGGGGAGTATACATGACATTGTAGAAGATTTAAAAGATTCTGACGCAAAGAATTCTATAGATACATGGACAACTGTCAATCTCTCAAACCAGCGTGAAAAAGAATTAGGACTTGATAAACAAGTAGGTACAGTCGCTAGGAAGCTGCTTGAAAAAATATTAATTCATTTCACAAGGGAAGGTGTTATATTACCTGAAATAAAAGTAACTGATGATTACACTGGTAATGAGGTCATACTGAATGACCTATTAGGTGATTCAAAATATGCCGAGATACAGAGGCTTGAGACTGAGAAGTTTGCAATAGAAGCTGGTGAGACGTATGAATTTCAAGTTCACCTGTTTAAGGTATGGTTTCCAAATAATCAAAAAAGCAAAATAAGCTTAGCATCACATAGCTTGGAAGTAACAAAAACTGACTTGTCGGATTATATTAACGAATTCGAATCTGGGTTCGTTGGTAAATTTGCAAATAGTAGTGGCCAGAGTAGTAATAGGTTTATTATTAAATCTTACGTCACGGGTGCGTATTTAGATAAGCACGTAAATACTGAGAGAGTAGATTTCGACTTTGGAAATAAATCAGACAGTATTTATCTAATCGGCAAAAAGGAAATTGAAAGTGCGGCCGCTGACATTATCCGTAATAAATTTGGTAAACAATTTCAAACAGAGCGAAAAAAGAAAACCGAACGACTGACTGAAATTACAACACAGAAAAAGTGGCTCAAAAAGTATGAGAGTAAGGTTGATTTAGCTTCGTTGAAAGTTGGTATGTCAGAAGATGATTACGAGATTGCGTTGGAAGTAGCTAGAATAAAAGAAGACCAGCAGCTATCGGTAGACATTGAAACGCTTATAAAATCCGATATTCAGAAGTTAGCAGATGAACATGTTGAAAAGATAATATCGCATGTATCTGAATCAAATAAAGAAGACTTGGCTCGATACGTTGCTAAACGCAAGGCCGTTTTGGATATCCTTGATAAAAGCATGAAAACTAGCGCCGAAACAGGTAGATACAGTACCGAGAAAGTAATTCACGATATCATTTATCCTACGAATACTGATTCTGACACATTAGACCCTGAATTTCAAAATCTATGGATGCTTGACGAGAGACTTAATTTCACAGAGTTTGTAGCATCAGATAAAAGGCTTTCACCACAAAACGCAAGTCGCCCAGACCTTCTCCTATTTCATCAACAAGTTGCATTTCGAGCGGGCGACAAAAAACAAAATCCCATATCAATAGTGGAATTCAAGCGTCCAGGTAGGGACGAGTTTGCCAGTGCAAGCAGTAGTGAAAATCCGATTAGACAGATAACTAGATACCGAAACGACATACGTGAAGGCAAGTATTTAGCACCAGGTGGACGACCGATACATACGGACGACGAGACTCAGTTCTACGGATACGTTGTCGTCGACTTTACTGAGAAAGTAAAAAAGTGGTTGAGGTTAGATGAAGATTTCACTCCTATGCCAGATGGACTGGGCTATTTCAAGTTTTTCACGAATACCAACCTATATGTGGAGGTATTAAGTTGGGACAAAGTACTGCAGGATTCACAACTACGTAATCAGATATTCATGGATAAGCTCGGACTGTAAGTCGGTAATAAAGTCGCCGCCACGTTACTAGGCCGCTAACCACCAAATAATGGGAAGTTAACACTTTGATAAAAAAACGAAATCACAAGAAAGCTGTTGTAAACCGTAGAGCACGTCTCAAAGCCGAATCCAAAGCGAGACTTTGGAGTGGTGTTATTGAAGCTTATTCAAATGGATCAGATGTGATGCCGATGCCAACATTAGTTGATGCATTATCAAATATAAACTTCGACAAAAACGAAACAATTCAGGCAGGTATAAAATCACAAACAGAATATTTTGAGCAATATATCCAGAAGTCTTCAGTCGAATTCAAGTTGGGTGTCAAAATCCCCAATAAAGTAATTACGTTTATTATACCGTTAGATTTTTATCTAGCCTTACCAGAGCCGTACAATGCAATGTTACTATCTGTGGACGGTGAAAATATAAATAGAGCAAATTGTGTGACGGTAGTCTCCGAAATCATAAAGGTAGGGGAGTCGGCAGTAAAAACCTCGTATCTTATTGTAGGTATTTGCATGGACGATTTTTCTGAAGTAAATGATGCGAAGAATAAACTTATTAGTAATGTATACGAAAAGGCTATTCAGGAGGCAAATAACGTAATCGCTGGTTTTCAAACGATAGTCTCAAGACACAACCATTATGTTCATATAATAACGACTCTTTCGGGACCTAGCCAAATAGACATGCTGACATTTGACCGTCGCAGTGGCGAGAAGACCCCGATTGAAACTTTTAAGCCAAACGGTAATGTAATGAGCGAAATTTACCAGTCACGTCCGCTTGAAATTGGTGAACTAAACGAGTTCAGGCTTGCGCATGTTAACAAGTCGTTTAGGGGCGACCGTATTTTTGATTTAGTCGGAAAATTTAATGAAGCAGTAAATACAAGATGTTTTGGTCATGATACTGAGTCAATTGTACTTATCGACAACTTTGCAGAATTAGTTATGGGTTATATATATTGTCAAATATTAATAGCACGAGGCGAAAACGAGGAAGAAGCGGTTAATCGGTATCAAACCTTTGCGAAAATCGGGGAGTTGATATCAGCTTTATCTAGCATTTTCGAGGTATCAAAAACAAGTTTCGAGAAACAAATTGGTTATGGTGAGTGGCGGAAATATTGCCGTAGTACCAGAAATAAGTTAACTCACCTATATATCGAAGGTAAAGTTGGTCCCGATGAATCATTACATGCTTTGTATTATTCTGGCGAAATGGTTAGGAAGCTTTGCTTAATGGCCTCCATAAAATATAAATCAAACATTGAGATATTCGATAAAATGACTTTATTAGCAAATTCAACCTATTTTACTAAAGTATTGCACAAAGGAAGGTTTGGGGAATCATAGGTTTTGACGTCTATTGTTGACGGCTATACACCCGACTATATGCCGCCCATATCTATATTGTGCAATCGCATACACACTGGTAATTGAATATGATTAAGTTGACGAAAAAGGTCTTCTAAGCCTAAGGTCACAGGTTCAAATCCTGTCCGGGGTACCAAAGCATAAACACAACGAATAAGCTTAATGATGTTTTTTGATCTGTTATGATATATGAATGAAGATCACCTTATTCGTACATGGAGCCAAGGTTGTAGATAATTTGCCTAGTAATAGATTTGCCCTAAGACTTGATAAGGCAATAGAATATTACAAAAACCATCAGAATGATGACATCACTTTCTTCGTATCAGGTAGGTGGGGAAGATCCGAAGATAGTTTCCTATTGACCGAAGCCGAAGTGGGAAAAAGATACATTCAAGAAAGGATACCTGGAGCACGTGTTTTAAAAGAAGATATTAGTGTTGAGTTGATCGGCAATTATGCGTTCTCAAAACCATTGCTGACGGTAACGAAACCTGATGTGATTATCATTTACACTTCTGACATAAATAAAGAAAGAGCAACGATAGTTTCTAAAAGAATTTTTGCAAATGATTTAAAATACAGCTTCGAATTTTTGGATGACGAGTTATCAAATAACGATATTATTGCCGACAAAGAACTACGGGCGATTGAACTCTTCAATTCTTTAATGGCTGATATTAAAGATGGTGAAGACAGTGCTTTTAGAAATAGGCTTTTATACTTAACTCCTTACTACTTCAAAGGGGTTATCGACGATAAGACATTCTTCGATACTTATTGGCGTGGTGGATTTAAAGTGTTTAGTGAGGCACTTTCAGTAAGACATAACAGTTAGTTTCGTTCTAACTTCGACCAAAACGCTGTACCATAACATAAGCACAATGGAAGACTTCGCTCGAAGTCTTTTTATTTTGTTATGATATTAGAAATGAAAGTTGTTACTTCTGGACTGAGTTTTCTTGATATTGATGCATACGCAGGCTGTGTTGCATACGCTGAATTATTGAATCTTCAAGGTATTGAGGCTATAGCGTTCAGCTCTGCGACCATCAATGAAAGTGTTACAAAAACTATCAAATCTTGGAATGCGCCACTATTTACCGATTATCAAGTGAGGGCAGTGGATACCTTTGTACTGATTGATGTATCCGAACCTGAGTACCTAGAGAAGCAGGTCATCCTAGATAGGGTAGAGGAAGTTATTGACCACCACGTCGGACATGAAAAATTCTGGGCAGAAAAGGTTGGACTAAAATCTAACATTGAATTTATTGGGGCAGCGTGTACGCAGGTATACGAAAGCTGGATGAAGGCAGGCCTGTTGAACAAAATGAGTCAAACAAGCGCAAGACTGCTGGTGTCGGGTATTCTTGATAATACTCTCAATTTTAAAGCTGGAGTAGCAACGGAACGAGATCGTCGAGCATATGACGCGCTACTTGTAATTGCTGATTTTTCTGAAGATTGGACTGCTCGTTATTTTCAGGAATGTGAAGAATCTATTTTTGCAGATATCTCTGACGCACTTACCAATGATACAAAAATAGTAAAGTTCAAGAACCTTGATTCTGATGCAATTGCATTTGGTCAATTAGTCATTTGGAACGCAGAGCGCGCAATCAATACATATCGAGATAAAATCGAAGAAACAATGACGTCGAAATCTATAAACTGGTTTGTTAACATAGTAAGTATTAGTGATGGCCAAAGTTTCTTCTTAGCTTCAAATGAAAAAATTAAGGAATGGGCGGAACAGACTTTGGCCGTACGATTTGATGACAAGCTAGCATATGCTGGCAAACTCTGGCTGAGGAAAGAAATTATCAGGCAAGACGCATTAATGTCTCGCTAATATTTTAACCTCAGCGACAACGCTGTACCAATTTTAGTTATACATAAAAGTTATTTTGGTATAGTTAAAATATGAAGAGCCCAGTGTTCATTTAAGGCAACCAGAATAAAATTGAATATCTGTCTAAGACCCTTGGAATTAATTTGATACATCTCTCGGCTTCAATGCACTAAACGGTCTGCCTGGACCCTTTGTGAAGTTTTTTGTAGATGCCCAAGATGGGCCTGAGAAAATGTGTCGAATGCTTGACGGCTTTGAAGATCAATTCGCGTACGGCTCAGTTACATACGGTCATTATGATGGTGAAGTTTTGAGATTTTTCGAGGGACGACTCAACGACGAAATTGTAATGCATCCAGTAGGAGGTGGTGGATATGGTTGGGATAGGATTTTTAAGCCACGGGGCTATGATGGTTTAACGAGAGCAGAGCTGTCTACTGAACAAGACGTTGAAACGTATAACATGTTGCGTGATAGCAAAGGCTTGAAAGCATTTTTAAGCAGTTAATCTCGTTCTAGCTAACGCATAACGTCGTACTGGTTTCGTTATAAACAGAAACTATGAATGATTATATAGGTTTCGTTCGGACGGTGCGCTTTGAATCAGAGCGTTTCGCAACGACTCTTTAAGGCTCACTTGTCGGCTGATATGTCCACCAGTATATCGTGACCAAGTATCCCTATTATCATCGGGCAAGTTAAACTCCTTATCGAAGTTAGCCATGATATCATTATGCATCTCTCCTAATTTCATCCGTTTCACTACAATGGATGGAAGCATAAGGCCGCTAGAGTAGCCGACTTGCTTTTTGCTATTAGATGCTATGATGACCGCCCAAGCTTCTTCAAAAAAATGACCGTATCTTTTTACAAGTCCGCTCTCTAGGCCTACGTAATAATCGGCGCCACCTAATTTATAGCATTCTTGCGCACGATTCAAGGCACCTTTGTAAGTTTCACTATCATGTGGGGCTTCTGGCACTTTTGAATCTGCGTCGTGACTAACTGCTTCAATTACTTCATTGACATAAAAGTCTTGGAATATAGCAGTTACAACGGCAACCTTTTTCTGATTTTTTGTACCAACAATAATTTTCATTAATTATAGTATGGCATACCCGCTAGCTTCGTTCTAGCTATCGCAATAACGTTGTACTAAATATTTTTGAATTTTTTACCATATAAGATGATTACAGCCAATTGTTAGAGAGATAAACAAAGGGCTGGTTATGTCGATAATACTATTTGATGTTAATTGAGAATGTATTTAACTTAAAAGAAAAGATTATCAAGTTTGTTAAGCTGACTGGTAAACCCTTCGATCATCCCCATGCTTAGAAGTTGTTCAATTTGTTCAGCAGAATCTGCAAAGCTTGTACTGATTATTTTAGTTTTACCGTTTTCTTCAATAAACTCATTCGTCACTTTTAATGCGGGCATTTCTTTATTTAATGCGCCCGCCTCATCTGAAAAGTAATCTATGTAGCTAAAATTATCTCTAAGAATGACTTCTACGATATCCATAACTTCCCATGAAGTCTGGCCATACCACTCACCTTGATCTTTATCAACACATTTCATACCGTAATGGATTTTACTACCAGTTGTAAAACTAAATTCTTTTGTTGTTGTTTCCCAGCCTTTGGGTCCCCACCATTTTTGGTTATATATCGCTAACTATTCCGACGGTGGTGCGTAATGGTTAACATTTATTTTAACTAGTTAATTGTCAACACATACGCCACCATGAGCGTATAATACGTAACTATGTTAAGTATTACTGCTATCCTAGCCTTATTCATACTTTTAATCATCGCTTCGGTGACCTTTTTTGCCGCGAAGCGACTTAAATTGCCGTACACAGTTTTACTTGTTATTGTCGGGTTAATTTTGGTGCCATTAGTGAATGTACCGGGGCTTTCAACTGGACTCGGATTTTTAAAAGACATCGCCTTAACACCTGAACTACTGTTTTACGTATTTTTACCAATACTCATTTTTGAGTCAGCATTTAATATGAATGTAAGAAAGTTAGTAGAGAATGCCTGGCACATTAGCCTATTGTCGGTTCTTGGGTTGTTACTATCGACCATTATTATAGCCATCGGGTTATTTGCACTCTTCGCACTTATTGGGCTGCCTATACCGTTCATCCTAGCATTACTATTTGGGGCAATTATATCTTCAACCGACCCGGTTGCGGTTTTGGCATTGTTCAAAGAATATAACGCCCCAAAACGTCTCACTCTTATTTTTGAGGGTGAAAGTTTATTTAATGATGGAACGGCTGTTGCATTGTTTCTCGTTATTCTGGCTATTGCAACTGACGGGTTCCACGGTGCAGAGACGGTGATCCACGGTATTGGGATGTTCGTTATGATGGTGAGCTTAGGCATTGTTTTCGGTATTATAATGGCAACATTATTTTCGAAGATTGTTCGGTTTACTCGAAAAAATGACTTTGTAGCAATTACTTTGCTCTTAACGTCTGCGCACCTCGTGTTTATTTTCTGCGAATTAATAAACCAGCATCCAATTTTTGGTATACAATTTCATGTCTCTTCGATTATCGCGACAACGGTTGCATCGTTATTTCTTGGAACCTACGCCCGTCATATTCTTTCACCCCGATCGGACGAATATTTACAAAAATCAATTGAACATTTGGCATTTGTCGCTAACTCGTTAGTATTTTTGCTTGCCGGTTTGTTATTCGCATCTACAAACGTAGACCTCCGTGCGCTATGGGTTCCAATTCTTATTACCGTCGCCGTGGTGGTTATTGCACGAATTATTTCTGTATACGCAATTACACTTCCCTTAAACCGGTTGCGGCCTGTCTCTGCGATTCCTCGTTCATGGCAAATTATGCTTGCTTGGGGAAGCCTGCGCGGTGCGTTAGCAATTATCATTGTGCTGTTGATTCCAGAAGATTTTACATTTAGTGGTTGGGTATACGAATTTACGCCTAAGGAGTTACTGCTTGCTTTGACTATTGGGTGTATTTTGGCAACACTCTTGTTTAAGGCAACTACCATTGGCGGCCTTATTAAAAGGCTGGGATTAAATAAACCAAGTGCATTACAACAAGCAACCATTTTAGATACAGGTATCTACTACCTAAGCACCGAAAAAGCCCGAACTGCCCAACTTGCCGCGCGTGAATATGTTGATTCGGTACAAGCAAAGGTACTGTATGATTCGCTTGAGAGTAAATTATCGCAGTCACGACTTGATCGTAAGGAACTTGTTTCACAACATGGTGAAAAACTTTTGTTCCGTTCGCTGCACCATATGGCTATCACAATCGAAACACGGTACCTTAAAGATCTATATAGCAACGAAGAGGTAAATGAAGCGGTGTACCGAAAGATTATCGGTAAATTAACATTGCAGCAAGAAAAAATTGAGTATGCACAGCATGAAGCTATAAATCCCTCTTCTTATCGAGATCGAAAAGATATCTTTGAAGGCCTCGTACATTTTAGCCAAAATGCTTTTAGCCGAAAAAAAGAGACCCCATTAGAAGAGCAGTATCAATATTACCGAGCGCAATCAATTATTGCCCGCAAGGTGACAAAGGTATTAACACAAATGCAAACACAGTATGACATTGATGTTTTCATTCCAAAAGTCTACGAGGATACGCTTCAAATTTATGAAAACTATCGTACTACTTCTCAAGAGAAAATGACGGCACTTGCAAAGAAATATCCGGAAGAGTTACAGGGCTATATCGCCGAACTCTCGCATAAGTCACTTCATGCTACAGGTAATAAGGCGTTCAGGTTTTTCCTTCAAAAGGGAATTGCTGACGAGTCTATGCTTGAGACGCTTGAGCGCACTTACGGAATAAATGACTAGCCCTAATTTACGTTGATGCTAGTTATAAATCGTAAACCCTATATTCACAGTTTCCTAAAGGGCTGTTTCGGACATTCCCGCTAAGTTTTAATTTATTTGCATACGCATATAGTGCTTGATGTACGCCGCCATGAGAGACAATAGCTACTGTTTTACCCATATAGTCTTTCTTTAAATCATCCAAAGCTAAATATATACGTTCGAAGAAGGTTAATAAATCTTCTATATTTTCAGCTTTTAAATTTTTATTGAAATCAAATAAATCTTTCCAAACTTCGGCGGTTACATATCCACCCGTATCACGTTCACGCCATACCTCGCTTACATTTACGGTAAGTCTATGGTACTGGTTTATAGTTTCCGCAGTTTGACTAGCGCGTTTTAAATTCGAACTAAAGATTGCATCAAATTTTACGCTCTTGAGCTCATTTGCAACATGATTAGCTTGCTGAACGCCTTTGTTACAAAGAGATTTATCAATTTGACCGTTAATTGGATCGACGGGCGTGTCTGTTGTCGCATCCATGTGGCCATGGCGGACGAAGTATACTTTCATGATTAGATTATAGCATCGTGTATTTCGGAGTATTTTTATTTGTTATATTAAAGTAATGAATATAGTAAACAAAACAATATTAGTAAGCGGAGCGAGTGATGGCATTGGTAAGAGTATCGCCGTTGCCTTAGCTCAAGACGGAGCAAACCTTGTTCTTTTAGGTAGAGATGCCTCAAAACTTGAAGGGGTCAAATCTATCTGTGAAAATCATGGGGTAAATGTAGAGTATTATGCGTTCGATATTACCGATCGACATGCGCTTGAGGAGGCCGCAAGTGCTATTAAGGAAAAGTCTTCGTTAGATATTATAATTAATAATGCTGGCATTTGGCATAAAGCGACACCGTTAGAAGAACTAGCGCCGGATTTGATCGAAAGTGTTATAAGTACGAACCTAGTTTCACACATGCTTTTAACTCGTTTATTTATTGAAGACATGAAAGATCGGGAGACGGCTATTTTAAACATAGTATCAAGTGCAGGTCTACAAGGTAAAGCCGGTCGTACAGCCTATGCGGCTAGTAAATTCGGATTACGTGGCTTTACTGAAGCTTTAAGGGATGAGACATTCGCAAACCCAATAAGAATAGGCGCTGTTTTTCAGGGCGGTACGAATACTCAAATGTTTGAAAAGGGTGGTGAAGCGATGCCGCTTGAGAAATATACAGAACCCGATGATTTGGCTCAGGTGATTGTCTTCATACTGACACGCCCTCAAAAGCTATGGCTTAACGAAGTGCACATTACGTATTAGTACGAGTTTCTAAAGAATCTCTCAGTAATCTAAATTATACTAATACTATTATTCGGAGAAATATATGAATCAACCCAAAAAATTACACCCTGCCCTCGCGGCACTCATCGTTATAGTACTTATTGGTATTGTGGCGAGTGCTGCTATTGTTGTTAGCCAGAATCAACAAACAGATACGGCAACGAACACCAGTCAGCAGACAAGCTCGTCATCGTCATCTACCACTCAAACCCAGTCGACAGACACCTCTACTTATAAGGATGGCACGTACAGTGCAACTGGTAGTTATGTTTCACCGGGTGGGCGAGAGTCGATTGATTTAACGGTAACAATTAAAGATGGTGTCATTACCGACACAAGTGTCGTGAAGAATGCGACTGACCGTGATGCTGAAGAATACCAAACGCTTTTTGCCAACAATTACAAAGACCTTGTTATCGGTAAGTCTGTAAATGAAGTATCGTTAACTCGCGTGGCTGGGTCGTCACTAACAACAAATGGATTTAATGATGCCCTCGACCAAATTAAAAACGACGCCAAAGCTTAACTGGCGTTTCGCGGCTTTAGGAACAGAGTGGGAGATTGTCACGGACACTCCATTACTAGAAACCGCTAAGGCAAGCGTAGTTAAAACCATTGAGAATTTTGATAAAACCTATTCAAGGTTCAGAAAAGATTCATTGGTGTATGCAATATCGAAGGCAGAGGGTGAGTATATTTTTCCTGAAAACGCCCGGGATGTATTTGATTTTTATGAAGACCTTTACGAAATAAGTAATGGCTATGTCACGCCGCTTATTGGTGCGACGCTTGAGGATATGGGGTATGATAGCAGCTACTCTTTAAGGCCGAATAGTTCAATTCGCATAACGCCTAAGCTATCCGTTCTTGATAGGCGAGCAAACACCATTACAGTAAATCAACCTGTAGTGATTGATATTGGTGCCGCCGGGAAAGGGTACCTGGTTGATTTGGTTGTTGAGCAGCTCATTTCATATGGGCACAAAGATTTCGTGGTAGATGCTAGTGGTGATATGCGTTGTGTAGGCAAAAAGCTCGAAAGAGTTGGGCTAGAAAACCCGTTAAACACGAATGAGGTTCTTGGTGTTGTTCCACTACAAAATAAAGCCTTAGCTGCTTCGGCTACGAACCGTCGAGCCTGGCAAGGCCTACATCATATAATTGACCCTAAGACGAGCAAACCAGTAGATGGTGTCATTGCAACATGGGTAATTGCCGACACGGCCATGATTGCCGATGGGTTAGCGACAGCCTTGTTCTTTTGTGATCAAAAACAGCTTGCTAAGCGGTATACTTATGAATATATGCTTATCCGCAAAAACGGCGAAGTAGAGTATTCGGATTTTTTTAGAAAAGGAGTAGCGGGTGACCTTAGTGGAACGATTTAACAACATACTTCGGCCTATTTCGATGTATAAAGGTATCTCATTTGGCTTGACGGCTATTTGGTTGAATGCATTTGTCCTTGCCCTTTTTGGCGTGCTAAGTTTTAACCCATGGGCGATGCTTGCTAGTTTATTAGTGTTTGGTTTTTCGACCTACATTGCGAGCATTATATGTGGCAGGCTTTTTGGTGTCGGAACTCACGCAGAATCATCGTATATAACTGGCGGTATTTTAGCTCTTATTTTTAATCCAACGCTCGTGCCGGCTATGTTGGTTGTATACGCCTTTATTGGACTTATTGCTGGGGTTTCTAAATATATCATTGTACTATCAGGTAGGCATATCTTCAATCCAGCTGCCTTTGCCGCTGTTGTTATTGCCTTTACTGGGTTAGCTTCGGCCCACTGGTGGGTTGCTTCGCCGTTACTGACACCAATAGTAGCACTTGTTGCTTTCGTATCGCTGTATCAAACAAAGCGACTAACCGTAGCTGGTGTTTTCTTGGCCATTTCGGTTCCAATTCTGGTTATACAGTTCCTGGCTTTCGGTGTCACATTTGGCGAGAGTTTATTACTACTGCTTTCATGGCCGCTTATTTTTATAGCCGGTATTATGCTCACCGAACCATTAACGTTACCGCCGCGAAAGTGGCAAATGTATATTGTGGCAGCCGTCGTAGGTGTATTTGTAGCATGGCCGGTAAACCTAGGTGTCACTGAAATGACCCCCGCATTAGCAATAGTTGTTGGTAATGTGATTGCGGCTGTGTTTGCCCGGCGATCGGCGGTACTGATTTCACTTAAAAAACGCCATGCTTTAACCCCTACATCGGATGAGTTTATATTTGAAACAAATAAACCACTCCGATACATATCGGGACAGTATGTTGAAATCGAGTTACCCCACAAAAAAGCTGACTTAAGGGGTGAGCGGCGTATGTTTAGTCTTACGTCTGCACCGGGAAAAAATGAAATTTCGTTAGGTGTAAAGTTTTATGAACCCTCTAGTTCGTTTAAAAAAGCTTTAAAAGCCTTAGTGAAAGATTCAACGCTTCGGATAACAAACGTAAGTGGCGATTTTGTATTACCTAAAAATGTAGAGACCCCTATTGTTATGATTGCTGGGGGTATTGGGATTACGCCATTTATCAGCCAGTTACGATGGCTTCAAAAAGTAGGACAAACTCGTGATGTTGCGTTAATATATGCGGTAAAAAGTGTCGATGAAATTGCTTACAAAGACTTACTAGTACAATCTGCTATTCAAGTAGTTATTGTTGCACCGACTCAACCAAGCGACATGCCAAGGAACTGGATCTATCAACAAGGTTCACGTGTTGATTTTGGCGCACTCACATCACTAATTGAAGGCCGGGTAGCCTACATATCGGGGCCAACCCCATTTGTAGCTAATGCCAAGAATGCAGTCCGAAATCTTGGTCTAACTCGTATAAAAACAGATTATTTCACTGGCTATTAAAATTATTTAGTAATGTCTTGAGGCTTTGCTTGGTGCTGTGAATTGCAGTACAATAGTGACAATAAGGGGAGAAAACTATGGCTGATACAAATCGTCCTACGGTGCAACATGATGATGCCGTTGCGCAGTTAATCGCAGGTGAAACAGAGCGACAACATGATGTTATTGAATTAATTCCAAGTGAGAATTACGTGAGTGAAGATGTTCTTAATGCATTAGGAAGTGTTTTTACAAATAAATATTCAGAGGGGTATCCTGGCAGGCGTTATTATGGCGGCCAAAAGTATACCGACCAGCTCGAACAATTAGCGATCGATCGCGCCAAAGAGCTATTCAAGGCTGACCACGCCAACGTGCAACCTCACTCTGGTGCGCCAGCTAACGAAGCTGTCTATAGCGCGTGGCTCGAACCTGGTGATACTGTCCTTGCGATGGATCTAAGCCACGGTGGTCACTTAACTCACGGTGCGCCTGTCACCCGAAGTGCGCATCTTTATAATTTTGTTCGGTATAAAATGAAAAACATTGACACCGGTGAAATTGACTATGAAGAGCTTCGTCGGCTTGCACTAGAACATAAGCCAAAAATTATCCTGGCTGGTTTTAGTGCCTATTCTGGTGAGCTTGATTACGAGAAGTTCGCTGCAATTGGTAACGAAGTAGGGGCATTACTTATGGCAGATATGGCGCATATTGCTGGACTTATTGCCGGTGGTGTAGCGAAAAATCCATTTGACTATGGTTTCCATGTTATTACAACGACCACACATAAAACGTTACGAGGCCCAAGAGGTGGAATGATTTTGTCAAAGGGTAAGGTGGGTAATCCATTACAAGCGCCTGAAAAAACAATTGAAAACATTCCTACACTTATTGATCGTGCAGTATTCCCAGGAATGCAGGGTGGGCCGCACATGCACGTAATTGCTGCTAAGGCTGTTGCGTTTCATGAGGCCCTTCAGCCTGAATTCAAAGAATATGTTCAACAGGTAGTGAAAAATGCTGCTGTTTTAGCTGAAGAGTTGAAGAAGGGCGGGCTTAAGCTTATTGGAGGTGGTACAAAAAACCATCTTATTCTGGCCAATGTCTATGAAAGCTTCGGTATTGATGGAAAGGAGGCTCAGGAGCGCCTAGAAGCCGAGGGTATTATCCTTAATGCTAACTCGGTGCCTGATGATTCGTTACCACCATACAGGCCAAGTGGTATCCGTTTAGGTACACCTGCGATGACAACCATGGGGCTTAAAGAAGAAGATATGGTAGAAATTGCTCGTCGTATTATCGAGATTATTAGCCGCTGAACACAGCGGCTAAGCGTGTATTTTTCAATCAATAAAAAATCCCTCGATAGTGAGGGATTTTTTATATAGTAGCTACTTACTATAGTGATGGGTAACAAGTAACGTTGTAAGTGTTTGGCGCTGTACCTGAAGTTTGACCAGCTGTAGGAGATTTAGGGTCTGTACCTGAAGCTGCAGAGCTTGATGCACCTGTCTGATAGTTCCAGAAGTCAACACGATATCCCGTACGAACCGTAACAGTCGCAAGGTTTGTTGCAGCTGCTGATGTGTTAGTTCCACATAGGAATAGGGCTATGGTACTTGGTGAGCTTGGTGCGGCAGTAAGTGCTACAGGGCTACCTGAGTTATTGTTGATGGTAACACCGGTTACCGCATAAGTGTTACTAGCAGCGGCGGAAGTTAAAGCAGCTCCGTTAGCAGGGTATGAACCTTGGTCTGCATTGTAAGCTTCAATCTTCTTAGCGAAGTTCGCTGCCGTGCTTTGTGCGCTTGATGTGTTAGCACGTTGCGTAATACCGTTGTATGCAACAATGGTGATAGCAGCCAAGATAGCGATAACAACCACAACGATCAAAAGTTCGACAATTGTGAAACCTTGGCTTTTATTTTTGGTATTTGTGAGACTCATTATGAGCTGCCCCCTATTTTTATAAACATTTATAGTTCTAGTGATACTTTACCCTTTTTACAATTTAAACACAAGCTTTTTTCGTGATTTTTTACTGATGTCTACTTGTAATGGTATAAACAGTATTATCAGACTCTAGGCGATAATAAAGAACATATTTTCGACAATCTTTGGTTGTGTTTGCGTTGTCGCATATGATGCCGCTTTTTGTAATGGGCTGATAAATGTACTGACTAGTGGTTGGATACTGCGGAGCCAACGAATTTGTGAGAACGATACTTGCCGGCGCAGGGATAGCAATATCGACATTAGGGGCGTGAGTTGCTTTCTGATCAATTGCCGGAAAGACACTTGAAAAGTTATTAGCAATATCAAGTCTTCCCGGGTATGAGCCACCAGCTGTATTTAGATGAGAACTATTAGGTGTATCATAAAATGATTCTAAAGCGAGTCGAATGATCTCAACGTCAGCTTTTCTTTCAGCGTCACGTGCGTTTACCTGTGATGCATCAAGTCCAACTACACCCAGGGTGAGGAGGATACCCATAATAGTAATCGTTACGATTAACTCAACAATAGTGAAGCCCATTCTATGCATAGTTCTAAGCATAAGCGGTTTAGGCAGAAATCGCAACTGGGGGCTTTGGTGGGATTTCAAGCGGTTCTTGCTCGATTTCTATGCGGAACGTATCGCGTATTTTACTTTTAATTTCATCAACAGCGGCCTGAAGGTCGGCAGAGCTTGCGGCGGATTCGTTAATAAGTACGAGACAATTTTTTTCGTTAATGCGAATACCGTGCAGTAGCTGGTTTTTAAAGCCAAGTTTTTCAATAAGCCAACCAGTGTAAATTTTGAAAGTACCATTAGCCATGTCATAGGCTTTAATGTCTGGGTACTGAGTTTGTAAATCCCTTAGTTGCCATTCTTCAATAATGGCATTTTTAAAGAATGATCCGGCACTAGGCTTAATGGCTGGATCAGGAAGCTTATCGGTACGAATTGCAATAACTGCATCGCGGACAATTTGAGCACTGTACGTTGTGATGTTGTGTTGATCAAAGTAGGCTTGAAGTGAGTCATAGAATGGGGGTATTGGCAGATTTTTTGAAAGTTTAAAGGTGGTACTTGTAATAATATAGCGCCCCGATTGACTACCCCTAAACATGCTGTGGCGATACGAAAATTCGCAGTCGACATTTTGTAATGTGACCATAGTATTTTCGAGCGTATCGAAGGCCTCAAGTGAAACTAATGTTCCCGAGATTTCTTGGCCGTAGGCGCCGATATTTTGAACCGGTGCTGCCCCGGTTGTGCCCGGTATGGCAGACATTGCCTCAATACCGGTAAGTTTCATATCGACAGTACGCTTTACGATTTCATCCCATATTTCACCAGCACCTACTTTTATCGTAGTTGAATAAAGATCATCCGCTATAATTTCAAAACCAGGTATACGTATACGAATAACAAGGCCTTTGTAGCCTTCGTCGTGGGCGACAATATTGCTTCCGCCACCAATAATGAACACGGGTACGTTTTTGGCTACTGCATCTGCGTATAGTTCGCGTAATTCATAAACGCTGCGTGCTTCGGCAAAATATTGCGTCACACCACCAAGTCGCATTGTGGTAAGGCTTTTTAATGATATGTCCGTTTTGATTTCCATAAACTAGTTTAGAGTATAGCCTAGGTTATAGCTTTTTTGAAAGCTTTATGCTACAATTACCCCTGTACTTTTCTCTCAAGAGACGAAATGAGCACCCGTAGCTCAGTGGATTAGAGCACTGGTCTTCGGAACCAGGTGTCGCAAGTTCGAATCTTGCCGGGTGTACCAAGATGAATTGTGGGTCAGTAGCTCAGCTGGTTAGAGCGTCTGCCTCTTAAGCAGAATGTCGTGGGTTCAAGTCCCACCTGACCCTCCAAAGAAAATACCGCTTGTTTAAAGCGGTATTTTCTTTATATTGATTATTTTTTAGAAACTGGCTTATGAAGTGATGGTGCGGCGCTCGCTTTGTCGTTCCATTTCGACGCATCAACGGCCAGCCAAATATACCAAACTAGTGGTATGAAAATTGCCCAGAGGACGAATTCGCCGTTTTTATTTAGCTTTTTACCAACGTGATACTGAGCTATATATATAAATACAGCTGAAGCAATGTTTACTATTGGGATAATGGAAAGAACTGCCCAGAAACCTCTTTGACCACCAATTTCGAGAAGTTTCCATTTGTTATAAAATGGCACCCAAGCTACCCATGGTTTAACACCCGCTTTTTTAAAGATACGCATAAGGCTGAGCGCAACAACTACATATACAACAACACTAGTGATGAAAACTATGCCGTAAAATAAAAATATAAATGCGCTGAAAGCTGCAATTTCGGCATCACTAAGGTTTGAGCTTGAAGCCGTGTGCTGTTCAGCGTGGTTATGGCCTGCGTGTGCTAGGTAGAAAAGTGTATTCATGGTGGTTTCATTGTATCACGCCATCTGATAGGCTAGAGAGATGAAGATTCTTGACGGGCGTGAGCTAGCCGATTATATAAAAGAGCGCCAAGCTAAGCAGGTACGTGCTTTGCGTCAGGCTTGGAATGTATTTCCTAAGCTGGCATTAGTCGTTGCAAACGACAGCCAAGTTATTGATACTTTTGTACGTTTAAAACACTCGTATGGCGAAGATATCTTAGTTGAGGTTACTGTTCATAAAGTCGAGCAATCAGTAGTACCAGAATTAATCCAAGAGCTTAATGGCGATGATTCGGTTCATGCAATTGTTTTGCAACTTCCACTTATTAACACGGCTGAAACGGATAAGCTCGTTAATTTAATTGCTCCACATAAGGACGTCGATGGACTTGGGGCAAATTCTCATTATGTTTCAGCTACTGCTACTTCAATCGATTGGCTACTTGCCGGATATAATGTCACACTGCGCGACCGGATTATTGCAATTGTCGGGAATGGCCGGCTTGTTGGTGCACCTTTGGCGAAGTTATGGCTTAATGGTGGGTTAAATGTATCAGTATATGATAGCTCAACACCTGATTTAAAAACCGCCCTGCGAAATGCTGATATCATCGTGACCGCAACAGGTACGCCTGGTTTAATTCAATCTTCGATGATATCACCCGGAAAAGTTGTAGTTGATGCTGGCACAGCTTCAGAAGACGGCGTGATTGTTGGTGATATTTCGGCTGAGGTTCGTGAGCGCCAAGATATAACAATTACACCCGAAAAGGGTGGGGTAGGACCGCTGACAATTACGGCGTTATTCGATAACGTTATTACGGCTGCTCGAAAAACAGCTGAAGGTTAGAGGCCTAAAGCTTCTTTAACGCGCTGCACAACTTGTCGTGGTGTTAGTTCGGCTTTTACGATGTAGCTGTGAATACCCAGGCCACGAATATTTTTAGGAGCTTCTTCTTCGCCAAGGTTTGTTAACACAATAACGGGAATATCTTTACCCCAATCATTTTTACGAATTTCTTCAAGAGCTTCGGCGCCATTCATTTCTGGCATCTGAAGGTCGAGCAAAATAATGTCAGGCGAGAGATGCTCGACAAGAGCAACCCCTTTTATGCCGTCGTTCGCAAGCTCAACGTCAAAGCCGTCAGCTTCGAATTTCATGCGATACATCTGGCTGATTACTGGGTCGTCTTCTATGATGGCTATTTTGGTCATGGTTACACTTAAGTTATAACAATTAGCAAAAGTTTGCAAAGATTTAATACTCGTAGTGTATTATTACCAGTGTGATAAATCCATCTGAAATACCGTTGAGTGGCGATCCTTTAGTGCGTAAGGGTGTAGAAATTAGAACCGATGCTTTTGCTCGAAAAAAAATCATAACTACCGGCGATTTAAACAATCAAGGCTTGTACGTTGATGATTATGATGTTAATGAAAAAGGTGATAGGACTCACCGTATTGTTGTGTCTACACCAGAAAAAGAGTCGGCACTTCGTATTCTTCATGGTGACCCTAAAAGTAATGATATATTTGATTTACCAACGTTGCGACATTTTACGATTGATCCCATTTCGCTTCGTGATGCTGCCAAAGTATCACGCCTCTCACAAATCAAAAAAGATAGTATTGTAGAAATATCTGGCCTTGGCGCGGTGGCACGAAAAGGTAATGTATCAGCTTCTGAAGCATTAGAATCGTTTGATGCCACGAGGCAACTTTACTCGCAGGCCCTAAGACATTCTGTTGAACAGGGTCATCGATTATGGGTCATGAATATCGATGATGATATGCAGAAGTTCCTTACTAGAGTTCTTGGGCCTCAAAGCTATAGTGTCATTGGTGAAAAACAGAAGTACATTGGTGACGATACCACTCCTGTTGCTCTAGATCCGCTCGAAGTAACAACAGCAGTTCTTCGGGCGGATGCGAATGCACCGGGTGCTTCGCGGTTTACCAATATGAACAAAGAAGATATTAAAAAAGCATTTCAAGGTATTGATACCTTAAATCTTAAAGCAAGTACAGTGAAGCTTCTTCACGAAAATGATATTGAAACTACAACTGAACACCCACATCGAACACAGTTTAATCGGCTTATGAGAAATAAAGCAGCTACGTTTTATGGATTTATACTAGGGTACTCTGCACTTCGATTTACAGGTGCAGGTTCGCTTGAAGAATTCGAGGGGTCCGTGCCAGCGTTTGCGGCTATCGATATAGCCACCGCCTTCACTCAAGTCGGCAGTATGGAGATGTACTTAAAAGGCAAGACAAGGCCGATAAGACTTTTGGGCGTAGCGGGTACGGCTGCAAGTTTTGCGGCGCCGTATATGTACTTTTACGCTAATGGCCAAGATTACCCCTGGTATGCAAATGTCGTAGCTGGAGGAGCAGTTGCGTTAGGAGCTGTACTTGAAACGAAAAGCTCATTATCAGATTCAAAAAGAAAAAACATACTTAAGCATTCCGATGTGCCAGTTCTAGGCTCAGAACCAAACGGGCAACCTATAGAAGAATAAACAACACCGCGCTATACTATGCTTATGCTTATTGAAACGGTACCTTTGATTGTATCGAACGCTATAGCCATTATTATGGTGCTTATTATTTTAGTGTCTCGCACCGTAGCTTTTCGATTAAGGGTAACATTAGTAGCGACAATTATCAGTTTGCTAGTCTGGCAAAATAGTATCTTTATCGCCGATTCAACACCTAATAATGCTTTAATTCTTAATACTTTAGTATTTTTGTGGCCAACTGCAGCCATTGCGAGCTGTTTTTGGTTTATACGATTACTCAAAAAAAATGTTTCACAAAAAAATCATAACGAATGGATATCTGTTTTATTTTGTGTTGCATTGTTACTGCAGTTTATACCAATCTTCACGTTTACTATATTTTCTAAAGTCTATTTTGAGGATGGGGTGCTGAACCTTGAACGTGCATACGGGTATGCTATTTATTTGGTTGGTATTGTGGTTTCTATGGGACTATTAGTAACTGAAATCCTTATTCAAAGACACCGAAGCAGAATTAGATCGACAGAGCGATATGCCATTAACACAGTTCTAATTACTGTCATTCTTGCTACTGGATACGGGGTTATGTTTAATATTGTGTTGCCGGTTATAACAAACAGCCAAAGCTTAATTAAGTGGGGAATGTTAGTTATAGCTATTTTTGCTATTGGGTTGTCATTGAGTATTGCAAAGGGCCGACTGCTTGACATTAAGCTATATGCGATTCGTTCTGTGGTATACATATTAACACTAATAACACTTGCCGTGTTGTACGGGTTTATTGCTTTTATTGTTTCTCAAAAATTGCTTGGTTACACAGATTCAACACTACAGACCACTATTAATATAGCCTTAGCTCTTACAATTGCATTTATTTTCCAACCAACCAAACAGTTCTTTGATAGGGTCACAAACAGGATCTTTTTTAGAGATAGTTTAGATAGTGGTCTTTTCTTATCTCGATTTAACAAATTGCTTACATCAACAAGTAATCTACGGGTGTTACTTAGTAGTATTGCAAAATTTATTGCTGAGAATATTAGAGTAGAAAATGCATCGTTTGTGATTTATCGTGACGATAGGCGCAGGGTTGCAAGTATCGGCTATCCAAAAGCAGTAGATGTTCCCATAAAAGATGCTCAAATACTTGATGAATATATCAGACAGAATGGTGGGGGCGTTATTGTTACGGGTCTAGTTCATGATAAAAACCCGCATATTTACAGATTGTTAGTAAGTCATAGGATTGGGCTGGTATTGCCTTTATTGCAATCTGGCGTAGAGGTTGGTTATTTCTTACTTAGTCCGCACCCGAGGGGGGATTATAGCCAAATTGAGCTACGTACGTTAGAGACAATTGCTAACGAGCTTGTGGTATCTATCCAAAATGCACTCTCAATTGAAGAGATTCGCGACCTTAATACTAATCTTGAGCAGAGAATACAGGAAGCGACCGGTGAGCTTCGCGCCAGTAACGCTCAACTTCATCGCCTTGATGAGACAAAGGATGAGTTTATCAGTATGGCCAGTCACCAGCTTCGCACACCGTTAACGAGTATTAAGGGCTACCTTTCGATGCTTATGGAGGGTGATGTTGGAGAGGTGACGAAGGACCAAAAGCATGTACTTAACGAGGCATTCATTAGTAGCGAGCGCATGGTTCGCTTAATTGGTGACTTCTTAAATGTTTCACGGTTACAAACTGGTAAGTTTGTGATTGATAAGCACCCTGTTGACTTGGCGCTTTTGGTCCAACGCGAGATTGAAGGTTTAGAAGCGAATGCGGCAGCTCGTGGTATGAAGTTTACTTATAAAAAACCAAAAAATATACCAATGCTAAGTTTAGATGAGAATAAAATCCAGCAGGTAGTTATGAATTTCTCTGATAACGCAATTTATTATTCAAGAGAAAACGCCACTATAAAGGTGGTATTAAAGAAGATCCCTGGGTTTGTAGAGTTCAAGGTGATTGACTCTGGGATCGGCGTACCGGTACAGGAACAAGAGAACTTATTTAGTAAGTTCTTTCGCGCTACTAATGCACGAAGAGCGCGGCCAGATGGCACCGGTGTCGGCCTTTTCTTAGCGAAAAAGGTAATTGATGAACATGGTGGTACTATTTTATTCGAATCGACAGAAGGCAAAGGAAGTACTTTTGGATTCCGTTTACCAATTACTGAAAAGTAGCGTTATTGGTTGGTAATACGAACAATCTCGAAGATAAGCCAAATAACCAAAGCGATAACGAGCAGTGCAATAAGAACTGGTTTTAAAATTCGTTTGCGTTCAAACCACCACTGACCCGGCTTTGAACGATTCGCTGCCGAGATGCGCGTGACGACGGGCCTAGTAATTGCCGCGTCAGCACCTTGATACTGCTTATTGCGTTTCTTCTTTGGTTTATTTGCCATATATACATCAGTATACCAAAAACCCCGCTCTTACGAACGGGGTTTTGTAGTTTTGAAGCCTTGACTGCTTCGCTTGCCAAAGGCAAGATGAGCGGTCAGACTCTATTGGTTTAGAGCACGACGGCTTGCGATGTAATAAGCAGCGCTTGCAATCAATGCACCAAGGCCAACAACGGCAACAATGTTTTCAGTCGCACCAGTAGTTGGAAGTTCTGGTGGAGTGACTGGAGGTGTAGGTGTTTCTGCACACTTACTAAGGTCCTTAGAGTACTTAGACTCGTCGTATTGGTTTTCCTTAATAGTAACAATCTTCTTAGTAGCTAGTTCACATACGGTGATATCACCAGGTGTCTTAGGAACTTCGAAGGCAGCCTTACAACCGTTACTGGTTATAGTCTTGTCTTGGCCATCAACGGTAACTGTTACGATAGCTTGAACAGAGTATGCACCAGGAGTTGTTTGGGTGTAGTTAAGTGTGTTTGATGTCGCAGTCTTACGGTCAATTTCTTGGCCCTGAGCGTTGCGAATCACGTAGGTAACATTTTTGAATGTGGCGTTTTCAATAGTATAAGCAGTGGTGAATTGGAATTCAGTACGGCTAATAGTCTTGATTGAGAGGGCGTCACAGGTGTACTTAACGGTTGGCTTACATTCACGGTCAATTGTAACAGTGGCAGTATCTTCCTTGTAGCCTGCATTTGTAGTAACGCGAGCAGTATTTGTAAGTGTGTTTGTTCCACACTTGAGTGCATCTTCATTAGGAAGTTTAGCGCTAAACTTGTACCCGACGTTGCCTTTTGGCTGGTATGATCCAGCGTTGAGACCATTAGTAGTAATTCCCTCTACAGTTTTCTTGAACTGACCACCTGTGGTTGAGTTCATAATCTCTGTACTGTTAGCGGTGTATGAAACACCCTGAGGGAGCATGTCACGAACAAGTACATTGTCTTGTTGTGTAGTACCTGTATTTTGGTACGATATGTAATATTGTACGGTTGCACCGGCTTCTGCTTTTGCGCTATCCGCCCATGTCTTACCACCGTCAACACTTACTTTCTTCACAACATTAAAGTCCGGTTGATCAACACGAATCTGGAATGTAACAAAGCCAGAATATTCGTTACAACCAGGTACTGTACCGTCTTGTGCGTTGAAACCGAGGTTTGCGCCTGTTGTAAACAATGTATCTGGAAGCTTTTGTCCGTTAATTGCGCCATTACTGGTAAACTTTGCAGAGTTTGAAACATAACGAAGCGCAACTTGGCCATTTGTCGAGTTCTTACCATATGCTTCATCCCAGACTGAACCAGGATTAGCATTTGAAGCGGATACGGTACCGGTAAACACAGCGTTAACGCCGGCATTTACTATACCAGGAACTTCCATCTTAAGTTTTGCATCTTTAGCGATACCTTTTCCACTATCGTTAAGGTTAGATGCGGCGTTGTTGTGATAATACACAGACACATCATAGACCTTACCTGGGGTGAGGGATACATTATCGCCATAATTAGCGCTAACGCCAGATTCACGGATTCGAACAAAGTTTCGTTCGTCTCCAACCTGTGCATTATCTGTAATTGAGTTAAATGTTACGTAAGGGGCTGGGTTAGCTCCTGTAAAAGTTGGTCGACTAGGACCCCAAGCATATGCAGCGGCAGGGATAATGATTGCAGCTGCAGCCATTATCACACCTGCGCTAAAGCGCTTAGGGGCTCGACGAATGAGAGACATAAGTTTACTCATATCTATACTCCTTCTATTGATCTATCTCGCAGATTAAGATCAAAAATTAATATTATTTAATAAAAGTTTGAACATTGTTGCCAGGTTGTTAATAGTCATCAAATCAGATCATTACAATGTGCATCAACTAATTGCGCGATTTACAAAAGTAACTCACAAGGAGTTGTATGAAAGCGAGTTCGCTAGAAACTCAGCAATTTTAACAACTCCTTGGAAATGCTAAAGGAAACGCAAATCACTAGGTGGTGAGCGGGCGGGGCGTAGGACCCCACCCGCTCACCAGAGCTAGCAGGTGATGCCTGCGATCACATCCGGAACGCAGGTGTCACCATCGGTGCCACCTTCGTCGCCGTTCGTGTTCTCTTCGTCGACTTCACCTTGTGACGGGTCGTCACCTCCATCCGTAGCTCCCGGCGCGGTGATTGTACCGCTCGGCAGATCCGTCGTGGTGTCGCCCGTCTTGGTGTCTTCCGCCACGGGATTGTCGATGACGTTCCCGCTGGTCTCGCCGGATTCCAGCTGAGCTTGAGACCCCCTTCCATCGGTCAGGGGTCCCACATCCAGTGGTACCCAGCCGTCTTCTTGGGGACTCTTATCCCAGTCCTTGTCTTCGAGGCAGTCCGAAACGCACTCCTCGTGATGCGAGGGCGGCGAAGTCGGCGTCGGGGGCGTGGGAACCGAACAGTTCGGCGGAGTACCGATAGTGCCCATGGGACACTGCGGTTTCTCGCAGGAGTCGGACTTGCAGTACCACACCGCCTTCGGCACCCAGTGAAGGTTGCCGCAGTCGATGAAGATACCCGCACCTCGACTTCCGTCGAGGCTGACCGCCTTGCCTGCATCGTCGAACGTGATGGGCATCAGCGACACGCGAACCATGCGCTGCGTGTCGAAGTAGTTACCCATGCTCGGCTCGGCCTTCGAGCCGACATTCATCGTGTTGATGAAGCCGTTGTTGATCCGTTGGATCGGAAGGCCCGCCCTCACGATGTTTCCGCTCTGGTCGAGAACGGGGTAGACCGTGACGTTGATGACCTTCTCGACCTCGGGAGTGATGTACTTGGCGACTTCGGCGCGAGCCTGGTCGTCGGTGAGATCGGGACGGTTGAAGATCTGAATTGCCAGCGCGTTGACGCCGCTGTTGTCGACCTTACCGTCCTTCATGCGGTTCACCGAAGCGAACCTCAGAACATCGTCCCACGTGAAGCCCGTCTGGGCCGCACGTGCGTTGATGCCATCGATATACCATTGCTGGTTGCCCACACGCTGCACCAGGCCTTCCCATGTGAGGGTCTGCGCGGTGAAGCGAAGCGAACCATCCAGCAGCGGCGGGGTTGCCGCCTGTGTTGTGCTGTCGACGATGAGGGTCGAATCGGACCCCGAAACCAGCGGAAGCGTGAACTGGGTGCCGTCGTTTTCTTCGACACCCACTTGTCCGGACTGGTTCGAGGTCTGCTCGTCGGCCGCGCACTCGTTGTCCGCAGCGCGAACCTTGAGCGCGCCGATGATCTCCGTCAGCATGTTGTTGTCGTTCACCTCTTCAGCGGAGAGACCCAGGGAAGTCAGCGCATTGCGCTGGCCCGAGCTCTCCTCTGTGGTAGTTGCCTCTGAGACGGTGTTGAGAACCGTCTCGGCTTCCCCACCGCACAGTGCCTGCACGGAAGCGGTGTCCTTCAGGTTGACGTCGGGGAGGTCGGACGAACCGCCCGCCCAGTTGACGTTAGTGGATGAACAGCCTGCGAGCAGGAGCACGGCCACCATGGATGCGGACAGAGCCGCTACGATGCGCTGCATAGCGCACCTCCTTTCAGTTGGTGCCGCGCTTGCGCGACAGCTTGGGGCGAAGCGGGATGATGAACGATGCCACTCCCGCCCAGAAGGCGGTGTAGGCAATCAGGATGAGGAGCGGCACGAAGCCGAACCCGAAGTTGGACCAATCGACCAGTCGCCAGAGGATGAACCCTCCGACGAACATGCCGATCAAGGATGCGACGACGACCCACTTGTGATGACCATGGCTCGAAAGCCAGTAGAAAGCGTAGCCGGTCGCGGCCAGGACGACGATACCGCCGATGAGCCACAGAGCCGACCCGATCCCTCCGAAGAGGAAGGTCAGGGTGTTCTGGAACTGAGACCAGTCGAAACCGAAGGTCCCGGCCACCCCGGTCGACACGCCAGACGTGAAGACCGCGATGATCAGAACCAGGTTGGCGACCAGGCCGATGACGAACGAACCGACGAAGATGTCTGCTCGCTTGAGCACGAGAACATTGGGAACTCTGGGCGTCGTGGGGGCGGTGGAAGTGGACATGATGTACTCGTTTCTCCCTCTCGTGGGATCGGTTGCGCGGGTTCGCGCATGTTGAATGCGTTTACCGCAGCTAGCTCCCTGAGAGGGTGGTTGGGAGCAGCGCGTCAATTCGTATAAACGAACTGGCGCGCTGCTTCCAATAAGTACTCAGCTTTTCCTAAAGCAAATCAGTGCACTAATTGATGCACTGTAATGATCTGACTTGTTAACGACCTCCTCACCCTGGCGTGGTCTCTCGCACCGCACCCGTGAATGATGTACTTAATTTATCACATAATGTTCAAAATGTCAATGCTTTATACAATATAGATAGTAAAAGCACAAGCTTTTTTATGAGAGCTTAGTCGAAGGAGCACATTTCAGCCTATAATCCGCTATATATGGGGTCTCTGTAGCCGCAAATACACTAAATTAGATACTATTTGACATTTTTTGTCAAAAAGCGTATATTTTCCGACTAAGTATGGGCTGTTTATTCAGCTTTCACTGCTTCGTAATCGGAGTTGTGAAGCCAATCGTGGCTATACACCCCATAAGTTGGGGTCGAGATTGATGGAGTCAGATTGAGTACTGAACTGCTTGAAAAGACGATGAGCGACGCGGACTGGGAGCTCGCGAACTGGGTTGCACGTAATGTGCCGGAATATGAGATCAAGAACCTCTCGTACACCGCCTGCCAGGAACGTGCTGCCAAGCTTCTGGATGATCATCGTCGTCAGCCCAAGTCCGGCCTTCAGGCCAAGCTCGAGGCTATCGCCGGTGACCTGGAAGGGTGGGAGGCTGCCCTTGCGCACGCCTTCCTGATGGTTACCCGCGCCTACTGCGCGAAGTCGTCGGTCTACCCCTCTGGTAAGAGGTGGATGACAGTCTACTGCGAAGAGGAACGGGCACGCCGTCAGCAGCCCTCGGGTGGCAAGACGACCGTGGTGGTTTCTGCCACTACCGTCTACGGCCGACCGGTCGTGACGGCTGTCGCCTGAATCTCCACCCCCGGGGTATACCCCCGTCGGGCCTCGTGGCACTTCGCTGCGAGGCTCGACGGCGGGCACTTAAAAAATGCATTTTAAACCCCGATAGGCACTAGTCAAACAGGGGTTTTTTTGTTACAATACTTCGGGTAAAAACTTTTTTGTTCCTTTGATTTGTTCTTTTGTGGCCTCATCGTCTAACGGTTAGGACACCAGGTTTTCATCCTGGCAATCGGAGTTCGATTCTCCGTGAGGTCACCAAAGAACGAACCAAAGGCAAAATTCAAATCCAACAATCTAAACAGGGCTATTTATTATGTCAATCATTTTCAAACGAACTAAAATTCTTGCAACACTAGGGCCAATTACAAGTACCCCAGAAATGATCGAAGACCTTATTCGGGCTGGTGTTAATGGCATGCGCCTTAACTTTAGCCACGGTGATTATGATGAGCGAACCGATCAAATCCGCTGGATTCGTGAAGCGAGTGCAAAGGTAGGCAAGCCGGTTGCAATTCTTCAAGACCTACAAGGTCCTAAGATCCGTCTTGGTATGCTTAATGAAAACACCGACGTAAAAACTGGCGACGAAATTGTTCTTGACTACGCAGCCGAGCACAACGGCCTCACTTTCCCTGTACAGTACAATCTGGCGGAAAAAGTAAAAGTTGGTGAGCCAATCTATATCTTTGACGGTAGGGTTCGTACGACTGTAATTGAAATTCCATCTGAAACCGCCATCAAGCTTCGGGTTGAAAATGACGGAACACTTATGAGTAAGAAGGGTATCAATCTTCCAGATACTGACTTTGGTGGTGACATCCTTACACCTAAAGACCTTAAAGATATCGAGTACGGACTTACGCAGGACATCGACTACGTTGCCCTAAGCTTTGTGCAAAGTGCCGAAGATATTCACAACCTACGCCAAATTTTGGTAGCTGGTGGGTCACAAGCCCAAATTATTGCCAAGATTGAAACCAAAGCCGCTGTTAAAGACGATGTTATGGAAGAGATTGTTAAGGCGACTGATGGTATTATGGTTGCTCGTGGTGACCTCGCCGTTGAAGCTGGTGCTGAAATTGTTCCTATCGTACAACGTAAACTTCTTGCCCTTTGCCGAAAGCACGCCAAATTAAGCATTGTTGCAACTCAAATGATGGCGAGCATGGTAGATAACCCAGAACCAACTCGTGCAGAAGTAAGTGACGTAGCAAACGCAGTTATTCAAGGCGCTGATACCGTGATGCTTTCAGATGAAACGGCCAACGGTAAATATCCGCTTCAAACTGTTAAAGCAATGAAAAAAGTAATCCTTTACACCCAAGACAACGCACAAGTTTCTCGAATGCACGATATTATCGCGAAGAACGTTCAGCTTGATGCTATTAGTACGGCTGCTGTTGACCTTGCAGAACAACTTAAAGTTGATGCGATTATTGCCGAAACAAAATCTGGCGCGACAGCTGCGACAATTGCTGCACACCGCCCTAACTTGCCAATCATCACTGTTACTAGTGACCAACGAGCCGCACAACAGCTTGGTCTTAGCTACGCGAACCGAACATACATTCGTGATGACTCATCTGAAGCTGGCTTTGACTTATTCAAAGAATTAAAAGCCGAAGGTCTATTTGGTGAAGGTGAAGCACGAGTAATTATCGTTAGTGGTCAACAACCTGGTGTCGTTGGTACTACTGATACCATTAAAGTTCGTGTATTAGCATAAACGTTTTTGTACGTTCCATAGTATTCCATAGTACAATAGAAGCAAGTAACAAGTAGGGTGGGGTATGGCTTTCTTTAAGCGCACAGTCAAAGATGTTCCAATTCATCATAAAACCGTTTTAGTACGGGCTGACTATAACGTACCCCTTAATAAAGACGGTACTATTAGTGACGACCTACGTATTCGAGCGAGTATTCCTACAATTGAATATTTACTCAACCATCACTGCAAGGTGGTTATTATGAGTCATTTTGGCCGCCCCGAAGGTCACGACCCTAAACTAAGCTTGAAGCCAATTGCCCAGCGTTTAGCCACTATCCTTAATAGGAAGGTCATTTTTGCTGATGGTGTCTTTGGCGACAGGGTTGCACAGATTGTTAAAAAGTCACCAGCCAACGCAGTCATTGTACTTGAGAATCTACGCTACTACCCTGAGGAAGAGGCAAATGATGACAAATTTGCCGAAAAAATAGCAAAAAGCACTAACGCTCGTTATTTTGTACAGGATGGCTTCGGTGTGGTGCATCGTGCACATGCCAGTACCGATGCGATTACCCACTTTATTCCAAGTGTAGCCGGGCTTTTGCTAGAACGTGAGTACGACACAATCACGAACACTATGGAAAAGCCGAAGCGGCCACTTATAGCCGTAATGGGCGGGGCAAAAGTAAGCGACAAAATTACTGTTATTGAACGGTTTGTCGATATTGCCGACAAAATTATTATTGGCGGCGCAATGGCGAATACTTTCTTGAAATACAAAGGTCACCACATGGGCTCGAGTATGGTCGAAGAAGGCCAGGAGTCTGTTCTTGATAAAATCTATAGCGCCGCACATCATAAGTTAGAGGGCAGTGTCGAAGATTTTATTATTCTGCCTACTGATGTTGCGGTTGCGCACAATACAAATGACAACGAAAAGCGCCGTAATGTGAAGCTTGGCGATGTGGCTGATGGTGATAAGGCACTTGATATTGGCGATAGTTCTATTGAACAGCTTGTTAAAGAAATTGACAGCGCTAAGACGGTTATTTGGAATGGAACATTAGGCTACGCGGAACTCCCTGAATTTGCCCACGGTTCAGCCCGGCTGGCACTTGAGCTTGCTTCCAATCCAAAAATAACTTCGATTATTGGCGGTGGTGATACGGCTGACTTCGTGTTGAAATGGGATGGTAACGGGGGTGAGAGTTTTACGCACGTTTCGACCGGCGGCGGGGCTTCGCTCGAGCTTATGTCCGGTAAAAAATTACCTGGGGTAGAAAGTTTGCTCGACGCCCCAAGATAGGCTACACTAAAGGCAAGAAAAGCATAAGCAAAAAAATGGCACGGGATAAAAAACTCATCATCGCAAACTGGAAAATGAACTTGAATGTTCATGATTCAAGTTTGTATCTTCATAAAATAGCCAAGCGTGTCAAAATGCACCGTAACGTCGAGGTGGTATTAGCGCCAACGATGCTTGCTTTACAGACATTAAGCTTACAAGTTAATCACCGCCAATTTAAATTAGCAGCCCAGAACTTTTATTGGCGCGACCACGGTGCCTACACCGGAGAGGTATCAGCAACACAGCTAAGGGGTATTGTATCTTACGGGCTTGTTGGTCATTCAGAGCGTCGCCATGTTTTTAACGAAAGCGATAAAGATACTCGAGCTAAAGTGCAAGCTGCGATTCGTAATGACATTCGACCGGTGCTTTGTGTTGGCGAAACGGCTAGCGAACGAACAGCGGGTGAAACCAAAGACATAATTCATGACCAGCTTCTTGGCGGGCTAGCAAATATTACGAGCGAAGAGCTTTCCAGGGTAATTATCGCTTACGAACCAGTTTGGGCGATTGGTACGGGTAATAATGCTTCTCCTATTGATGTGAGTAAAGCAGTTATATCTATTCGTGGCCAACTCAAACATTTATACGGTGCAAAGGCCGCTGCGGAAGTGCAGGTATTATATGGTGGAAGTGTCACAGTTGATAGCGCTTCAGACTACTTGGCACTTCATGAAGTAGATGGCCTTCTTGTTGGCGGGGCTAGCCTTGATGAGCATGCTTTTATGTCAATTATTGAAAAAGCTCATAAAAGCACGAAGAAGCGAGTATAGGGTAGGGTGATGGCAGACTTTGATTTTGATGAAATAGATAAAGCAGTAACTGGCGCTTTAAACAAAAAGACAAATGCTAGTACTACCCCAGACCTTACCTACGAAGAATCGGTAGCACAGCCGGTCGAGCAGCCTCAGCCCGTACCTGCAAAGCCAGCAGTAAGCTCGGCTCCGGCAATTCGCCGAAGTGCTGGTCGCTTTATGGATGTTGTTCATCCTTCTTCTGATATGCGGCCTCGTACAGCCGAGATCCCTCCTGTTGCTCAACCCACTCCACCTGAGCCTGTGGTAGTAGAACCCACCCTTCATTTTGAAGAAGAGCCTTTAGAGGAAGTAGCGCAGTTCGATTGGCAAGACCCGCTGGAATCACCATTCTTAGCTGGTACAAAAGTCGAAAAGCGACCGCTTGGTGGTGAGCCTTGGGTAGGTCCGAACATCAAAGAGTCAATTGTCGAACAGCCAATTGCCAAAGAGTCAGAAATCAAGCTCATTGAAGCCCCTGATGATCCGCTTCTAGAAGCCCATACTATGCCTGACCCAATTGATTTCGCCGCCCAAAATGATATTCTACCTTCAGAAAAAGAAGATACTGAGACGCAAAAAAAGACAAATGATGAAGAAGAGCTATTTGACCTCCAAACGTTTACTCGTTTTGAAGCCGAGCAAGAACAACTAGCGGTCAAACCGCAAGAGCTGGTTATTGAAGAGCAGCCAGTTGGCCCAGTATCAATTACCCAGCAATACACTGAACAGCCAAGCCTTGAAGAGGCGTCGGGTGCGATTTACGATACCGAAAATTATCACCAACCATTCTCATCCCCTGTCAAAAAGAAGTCAGGTGGCCTAACAATCCTTTGGATATTTTTATTGATTATTCTGGGCGCCGGTGCCGGTGCTGCATTCTATTTCTTTGTGCTTCCAATGCTATAATAGAAGTAATGGATTTATTGGGGGATTTAAACGAGCCGCAAAAAGAAGCGGCCCTTACTACGGAGGGTCCGCTTTTGATTTTGGCTGGTGCTGGTAGTGGTAAAACAAAAACTCTGACGCATCGGATTGCATTGCTTGTTGCCGAGCAGAAAATCTGGCCAAGCCATATACTGGCAGTAACGTTTACCAATAAAGCCGCCAAAGAAATGCGTGAGCGTTTATCGCATCTAGTACGGCAGCCAAACGATCGTTCGTTTATGCCTTGGATGGGAACATTTCACAGTATATGTGTAAGGCTTCTGAAAATGGATGGCCGCAGTATTAATATCCCTCAAAACTTTGTTATTTATGATGAGGATGATAGGCGAGGCCTCGTTAAACAAATAATGAAATCTCTATCAATCTCCGATAGAGATATAAAACCAACTGCGGTGAGCGGGGCAATTTCTTCTGCTAAAAACGCACTCCAAGACCCAGATGAATATGAAGCCTCGGCGCAGTATCCATTTCAAAAAAGTGTCGCTAAAGTGTACCGTGAATATGAAGAACGGCGTAGGTCAGCCCAGGCGCTTGATTTCGACGATTTACTTATCGAAGCTGTCCGTATGCTTCGCGAATCAAAGGAAGTTCGCGAGAAATGGCGTTCGCAGTTTGAGTACATTCTTATCGATGAGTACCAAGATACTAATGCGGCACAGTATCAACTAGTTAAGTTACTTGTGAACGATAGTCAGAATATTTGCGTAGTTGGTGACGATTGGCAATCGATTTATAGTTGGCGGGGGGCTGACTTTACAAATATTCTTAATTTTGAACGTGATTTTCCCGGAGCGAAAGTTGTAAAGCTTGAGCAAAACTATCGAAGTACTGGCAATATTTTGCAAGCCGCTCATTCGGTTATTACAAAAAACACTAACCGTACCGATAAGAAATTATGGACCTCGGAAGGTGCCGGCGCACCAGTTCAGGCGCACGGTGTCTACGATGAGGCCGAGGAAGCGCGCCAGGTTGCCGACCGTATTTCGGCGCAGACAACAATTGGTGCGCGACGCTATGATGATTTTGCAGTGCTATACCGCACAAATGCTCAAAGTTATACCCTAGAACGGGCATTTCTACAAATGCGTGTTCCGTATCAAATTGTTGGTGGTGTACGTTTTTATGATCGTAAGGAAATAAAGGATGTGGTTGCGTATTTAAAACTCCTGTATCAGCCGAATGACCGCATGAGTTTTAGTCGAATTGCGAACATTCCTACAAGAGGTGTGGGGGCGACCAGCCTAGAGCGTTTCCTGACATGGCAAGCTGATAGTGGGTTAGATATTATTGCAGCGCTTGTTGCAGTTGGAAATAACGGTGTTGTTACTGGCAAAGCTAAGTCTGCGATGGCCACGCTGGGTGAAAAATTACAAACTCTTCGTGGACGCTTGGAAGAAGCGACTCCAGCTGAATTAATTGAAGATGTGATTAAAGTAGTTGGGTATCGCGATTATATTTTAGACGGTACACCTCAAGCTGAGGATAGGGAAGAAAACCTGGGTTCACTTCTATCAGATGCACAGAATTTTGCGACTTTACCCGATTTTTTGGAAGAAGTTGCCTTGATGTCGAGTGTTGATAGTGAAAGTGGAGGCAACAAAGTAACCCTCATGACACTTCATGCTGCTAAAGGGCTCGAGTTTCCAGTTGTATTTATGGTGGGTATGGAAGAGGGTATTCTTCCGCACTCTCGCGTATTTGAATCACCATCAGAGCTCGAAGAAGAGCGGCGGCTTTGTTACGTTGGAATGACCCGGGCTCGCCAAGAGCTTCATCTTAGTTATGCTTATAGCCGTCTACAGTTTGGCAGTCGCGGGTATAACCCTGTTTCGCGTTTCATTAGTGATATGGGTGATCAAATAGCGATGGTAACTCCTGAGCCGAATATCATGGGGTACAAAGAAGAAGAGCCATTTTACACGGACGAACTTGGGTTTGAAGAAGGTGATAAAGTGCGCTCAACGGCTTTTGGTGATGGTGAGATTTTGGAAGTTGACGGTATGGCCGTAACGGTGGCGTTTTTAAATGGCCAGACCAAGAAACTAAATGCCGAGTACGCACACCTTCAAAAGCTTTAGCAGTATTAAATATGCTATACTTACTAAGATACTTTAGGGAGTAAATTCTTCATAGCTATATGAGGCTACATCTAAAAAAATCCACCACTATTGTTAGCGCATGTTTTGTTTCGTTGGGACTTTTAGTAGTTTCAATGCTGCCTGCGTTCTTTACGAATTCAGCTACTGCACAAAGCCAGTCTGGCCGTTTAATTACCGTTCATGATCGCGGTGCAGAAAAAGCCTTTATTACAACGAAGGCGACATTAAAAGAAGCGCTTATTGAGCATGACATTCAGCTTGATGATAAAGACGCCGTCGAACCGTCACTTGATGAAAAATTGGTTGCACCAGATTACCAGGTAAATATTTATCGTGCCCGTCCGGTAACGGTGATTGACGGCGCAACCCGTACGAAAGTCGTCACTCCTTACCAGTCGGCTGAACGAATCGTCAGTGATGCAAATATTCAACTTCATAGCGAAGACACAGTAGCATTAAAACGTTCAGCTGATATTGTTGGTGACGGTGCCGGGCTTCAGTTAACGATTGATCGGGCCGTACCGCTTGTTATAGATCTTTATGGTACAAAAACTGAGGTTCGTACCCAAGCCGAAACAGTTGGTGAAATGCTGAAGGAAAAAAACATTGACCTTGGTGTAGACGGTCGAGCATCGGCTTCATCTGAAACTCCTATATCCCAAGGTATGGAAATTCGTATCTGGCGTGAAGGTAAACAAACCGTTAGCGCAGAAGAGCCGGTTGCTTTCGATACAGAACAAATTAAAGACGCCGACCGACCAATTGGCTACAAGGAAGTGCAAACTGCCGGTCAGGCTGGTAAGCAAACCGTTACCTATGAAATTGATATCCAAAATGGTGTAGAAGTTACTCGTACTAAAATTGCAGCTATTACTACCGTTCAGCCAGTCAAACAAGTTGAAATAGTAGGCAGTAAACCGAATACTCTTCCTTACACCGGTGGTGGCACAAAATCAGAATGGCTCGCGGCATCAAATATTCCTCAAGAATTCTGGGGCTACGCCGATTTTATGGTACAAAAAGAAAGTGGCTGGAACCCTAACGCTGTTAATAAATCTTCTGGTGCTTGTGGGTTAGCCCAAGCTTTGCCATGTAGTAAGCTAGGTACAAATTGGAGTAATCCAGTGGTGGCTTTGAACTGGATGAACCAATACGTTGGACGCTATGGTGGCTGGGAAGGCGCATACAACTTCTGGCAGAAAAATCATTGGTACTAGGGGGCGAATGGCAGGGCCAAAAAAATCACTTGGGCAGCACTGGCTAAAAGACCGTGAGGTGCTTGCTTCGATTGCCAATGCAGCCCGTATTGCACCGGACGATACCGTGCTTGAAATTGGTCCTGGCCTCGGAACCCTTACAAGCGCGTTACTTCGACGGGCTAAAAAGGTCATCGCCGTCGAACTTGATGAAAAGCTGGCTGAAAAACTTCCAGGTCAATTCCCAGGCACGTCGCTCGAAGTTGTCAACCAGGACATTCTTACGTTTGATCTGACTAAACTTCCTTTAAATTATGTAGTGGTCGCAAACGTTCCGTACTACATTACTTCAAAAATTATTCAACTATTAACTACCTCAGTTAATAAACCGAAAACTATTGTACTGCTTATTCAAAAAGAAGTAGCCGAGCGTTTAGCGGCTGAGCCGGGTGACATGAGTATTTTAGCAGTCAGTGCTCAGGTATATGCCGAAGTTAAACTGGGCGAAGTGGTACCAGCCGAGCTTTTCACACCCCCACCCAAAGTGGACAGCCAAGTTGTTATACTCACGATGCGACCTATGGCACTTGTAGATTCAAATGATGAAAAAGCATTTTTTCGAGTAGTGAAAGCTGGCTTTTCAGCGAAACGCAAAAAGCTTCGAACTAGCATTGCAAGTGGCCTTCATGTACCAAAGCAACAGGCTGAAGATTTATTAAAAAGAGCCGGTATAAGCCCTGATGATCGGGCTGAACATCTCTCTATTCAAGACTGGCAACGATTAGTTGAAATTATCCACCAAGACAGCTAGTGTGTCGATGGTATAATAAAGAGAATAACAGAGGTGTGACCCTTTTCAATGCGTATGTGGGCAAAAATAGTTTCAAAAAAAGTATTGATTTTCGGAGTCATTTTTCTTGTCGGTCTTGCTTGTATGTCGAATGTTAATAGTTATATTGCTTGGGCTCAAAATGAAACAAAGCGGCTTATTACGGTGTATGACCGGGGTGAAACAATCTCATTTTTAAGTGATAAGAAAATATTAATAGATGCGCTGAAGGATAAGGGGTTCGAGCTTGATTCCCGTGACACGGTTGAGCCGTCGCGTGATGAGGAATTAGTTGCCCCAGAATACAAAGTGAATATATACCGGGCTCGTCCGGTTATTGTTATTGACGGTGCCGTAAGAACAAAGGTAATGACACCTTACCAGGTTGGTAGTCAAATAGCCCGCGATGTCGGCATGTCGCTATATGATGAAGATGTCACAAAACTAAGCCCTTCAACTGATTTTATTAGTGATGGAGCTGGCCTTCAAATGACAATTGATCGTGCAATACCACTGACGCTTGACCTTTACACTAAAAAGACAGAAATTCGCACCCAGGCAACCACGGTTGGTGAAATGCTTAAGGAAAAAGGCATCGAGCTTCGTGATAAGGATCGGGTGTCTACCGCTTTAAATACGCCAATTACGGCTGGCATGCAGCTTCGGGTATGGCGTGAAGGTAAACAAACTGTAAGTATTGACCAGCCAATCGCATTTGGTAAAGAGCAAGTATTTGATGCTGACCGCCTGGTTGGATATAAATCGATTAGTACTCAAGGTGCCGATGGTGTTCGTATGGTAACGTACGAGATTGAAGTACGTGATGGTGTTGAGATAGCTCGAAACGAAATTAACAGTATTATTACAAAACAACCGCAACCCCAAGTAGAAGTAATTGGTATTAAAAGTAATCCAAATGCTTTGACAAAATCTAAAGGTGCTCAGGTTTTTGTTGATAGCAATGGTGTTGCCCACCGGGAAACCTATTACGATCTTAATATGAGTGTGGTTATGAGCGCCTGTGGACAAGGTGGCTACTATGAGGTGCGGGCTGACGGGGTAAAGGTAGACCGTGATGGCTATGCAATTATTGCTGCGAATTATGGGCGTTACCCACGTTGTTCGGTTGTCGAAACGAGCGTTGGCCCAGGTAAAGTATATGATACCGGTGGGTTTGCTCAGCGATATCCTGACGGCTTCGATATCGCAACCGATTGGTCAAGGGCAGACGGCATATAAATAATTCCATACTCTGATACAATAGAGGTTAATGGAACAAATACAAAAGAAGCTTTATATTACAACAGCTATTCCCTATGTTAACGGTACGCCACATATTGGTAACGCCCTCGATTACTTACTAGGTGACATTTGGACGCGGTATCAAAAACAAAACGGCCACGAGGTTCGTTTTCAAGTAGGTACTGACGAACACGGTAACAAGATTGCCGCTAAAGCGGCTGAACTTGGTATTGACCCTAAGACATACACCGACAAAACTTATGTCAATTTTGAAGCACTAATGAAAAAAGTTGGTGCCGAATACACTGATTTTGTCCGTACAACAGATGACCATCACGTTTCAGCGGTTCAATATATTTGGAAGCAGCTTCTGCCGTATATTTATAAAGGAAGTTATAGTGGCTGGTATTGCATGGGGCATGAAGCATTTTTCACTGACAAGGAAGTTCAGGCAACCGGTGGTGTTTGCCCAGACCACCAAACCCAATATCAACAGGTAAGTGAAGAAAATTATTTCTTTAAAACAAGCGCATTCACTGAAAAAATTCGTGAAGCAATTAATAACGGAACAATGGAAATTGTGCCAGAGTTTCGTAAGAATGAATTCCTAGAGCTTATTAAAGATGGACTAGCGGATGTAAGTGTATCGCGCCCAAAGAAAAGTCTTACATGGGGTATTCCTGTACCGGACGACCCAGACCAAGTAATGTATGTTTGGCTTGATGCGTTGGCTAACTACATTACCGTTATCGGCTACCCGGATCGACCAGATGAATATAATGCTTTTTGGCCAGCTGACGTAGAAGTTATTGGTAAGGACATTTTACGTTTCCATGCTGGTATTTGGCCAGCTATGCTTATGGGTATTGGGTTAGCACTTCCTAAAAAGTTACTGGTTCATGGCTTTATCAACATTGGTGGTGCAAAAATCAGTAAAACAGTCGGAAATGTCATTGATCCAAATGAAATTATCGACCAATACGGCCTTGATGCTTTTCGCTACTTCTTCTCACGTCATATCCCAACCCTTGATGACGGTGACTTTACCTGGGAAAAATTCGAAAACGCCTATAACGGCGAGTTGGGTAATGACCTAGGTAACCTAATTTCACGCGTCGCTGGCATGATCAGCCGTTACCAAGCTGGCGTTATTGGCGAGTCTGAACAAACCGAGCATGATATGACCGCTTACCACCAAGCAATGGACAACCTTGAATTTAACAAGGGTATTGATGAAGTGTGGAATATGGTTCGTAGCCTTAACCAATACATCGATAACGTGAAACCATGGGAAATTGCCAAGCAAGTTGGAAAAGACGCCGAGGCTGAATCGCATTTGTCTGAGGTTTTGGCTCACTGCGCCGGTGCCCTCATTCAAATTGGCGACTTACTGCTTCCATTTATGCCAACAACCGCAGCTGCAATTCACCATACTTTTGAATCTGGCGTCGTACAACCACTTGACGGGGTGTTATTCCCTAAGTTGTATATTCATACACCCGACCCACACGAAAAAAATACTACCAACTAATTCTAAGGGGTGGGGGATATCTATGCACCAACCCAATCGAAAAGTGTTTATTGACGAGCGAGAACTGACAGGTGACAGTTCTTTTGTGTTGGCAAACCATTCAAGGCCAAAGGTGATGATTGCCGCCTCTCAGGATAGTGTGACGGGTTTGCAGTATCAAGTTACAAGCGAGCTTTCGGTTGGTAAGGATTTTATTAGTGATGTGTTTGGTAGTTTGGTGGGTAGGAATAATGTTAGTCCACCCGAAGTGCTTGATGGACTAAAACAAATAGTATCAGGTGCAAGGGGCGGTAAAAGCGAGTTGCTTGCTAGCCCATCATTAAAAAGAGTTGCTCAAGCTTCAGGTGAGCTTGTAGATATTATGACGAACGATCAAAGCGAAAAGCTAAAAGTGTTTCAATCTGCTGTGTTATCGGACGAGCAATCTATGTTATACGCTGGGGAGAAATTTGAAGACGCTATACGTAATGGCTATCTAAATGAGTTTCTGGATACACTAAAGATCGAGCCAACAACAGTCGAGCAAGTTGAGGTACAGTATGAAATAAGAAATGCCCTGTTTGTAGAAGTGCCATTAAGACAATCGTTCGCTTCTTCTCACGAGTTACGCCTAAACAGTGGGCACACTGTGTATATTCCTAAAGTTCAATTTCCACTTAAAGCTAGGAATGCTAGCTCCTTATACGAAGTATCCGTAGGTGGGCTTGCTGGCATGGATGATGTTTTAGAAGCTGAAACTTACAACGTAACACTTTTTTCTCAATCAGCAGGACTAGAAGCGAGACCTCAATTATCGTGGGATGGAAATAGGCTCTTATTTCCGAGTAATGAGAGGCTCGGATTAATGAAACCAAGCAGGCCCAATAGTTTATTGGCTGCTGCTATGGCAGTATGTGCCCTCGATGTAGTGCGAACTCAGACCGGTACTAATTACGGTGATAAGTTAAGAAGCGATACATACGGTAATGCGCGAAAAATCGATGCTAGGCTTCGTCGTAAAGAATTTCTTAGCGCTGGCCTAGTTGCCCTCTCGTTGCCGGACGCACAAATTATGTCTAAAGATTATATTATTAACGCTGAAGAGGCAGTACAATCTTGAATATGGTAACCGACCGATCTATCTCACTTATTGATACCCACTGTCACCTTCACGAACCCTACGAACTTTCAATTAATGACGCACTTGCTCGTGCTGACGAGGCTGGTGTGAACAGGGTTATCACCGTAGGGACAAGTCAACAGAGCTCGGAGCAAGCAATTAATTTTGCTCAGCAACACACCAACGCCTACGCTGCAATTGGTGTTCATCCGCATGATACAAAAGATGGCTATGTTAAAATTGCTGAGCTTGCCAATACGGATAAAAAGATCATTGCCGTTGGTGAAATTGGGCTTGATTATTTTTATACAAACAGCCCGAAAGAGGTCCAGATTGAAGCTCTTAAATTTCAAATTGAGGTAGCCTTGAAGCACGATCTTCCTATTATTTTCCATGTACGCGAAGCTTTTGACGATTTTTGGCCAATTTTTGATGGCTACGAAGGGATCCGTGGTGTCCTTCATAGTTTTACTGATTCGAAGGATAATATGGACAGGGCAATTGCAAAAGGTTTATATATAGGTGTAAACGGTATCAGTACATTTACGAAGGATGAAAGCCAAAAAGAAATGTTTGACGCCATTCCGCTTCATCGCATTGTCTTTGAAACAGATGCGCCCTTCTTGACGCCTGCACCATATCGTGGTAAAGTAAACGAGCCCGCATATGTGAGGACAGTGGCTGAGTATCATGCCCAACGCCGAGGAATTTCACTCAAAGAGATTGCCGATGCTACCACACGAAATGCCCGCGCTTTATTTCGTTTAGCGGAATAGACATTCTTACACCAACACATAAAAAAACACTCTAATGACGAGAGTATTATTTCTATGTACAATTCAATACAGCCAAAAGACGAATACGCGCTTCCAAACTTACATATCGTAGAAAATCAGATCACTGATAAGTCTATGAGTAATGTTATTTACGCGGCTGATCGTTTTCGTCAACCGCCAGAGACGTATCATTCAATTGTTGATATGGGTGAAGAGATTTTTTCTTTTCGTGAAACCGCAATTGCGGAAGCGGTAATTGAACGTAAAAATGAAATCGAAAGACAATCTTGGTTTGACCGTTTAACTGGAAAAGAAAAACCAGCGCTTGTTACTAATGAAGACTTAAAAAATAACGAAGCTGAAGAAGCCGGATTACTATTTGCTCAAGATGGCTCACAGCACCTTTTTGTATTGGATGATAGGAACCCTCTTATCGAGAAAGCCTATGGTGGTGAAAAAGTTCTCGATTTTGTATATGCCAATCTAGATCCGAAAACAAAACAACCAAATTACGCGCTGATCTACCGGGTGACACCTACATCAGTTCAGAAAATTTATAATGGCCACTCTTATTCACTTTCTGTTGACGAACTGAAAAATTTTCTTTCAGTGGTTCGTGAATATCGTTCTGTCATCCTTGAAAAGCTTTATCCAATAGATGCAGATATCGAAGGTTTGAAAGCTGAGATTTCTCAAGATCTACAGTACACACCTCCAGCCGAAGAACGTCGCGCAGCTTAGAGTGACTTACGGTATAATAAGTAAAGTGAATGGCGATCTTATTTATCTTGACCATGCGGCTGCGACACCGCTTGATCCGAAAGTCCTAACGGCGATGATGCCGTTTTTTTCTGAAGACTTTTATAACCCTTCGGCGCCTTATGCACCGGCTGTAAAAGTTCGTCGTGAATACGAAGCGGCTAAACAAACCATTGCTCGGGCAATTGGTGCGAAAGCAGACGACCTTGTTATGACTGCTGGTGCAACCGAGTCGATAAACCTAGCCTTCTCAAGTGTTACTGGACATGTTGTAAGTGCAAACATTGAACATCATGCGGTACTAGCCGCCGTAAAACGCCACGATTACACGTTGGTTGAAGCTGACGCTAAAGGTGTGGTTTCGGCTGAAAAAATAAAAGCAGCTTTACACCCGGACACTCAGCTAGTAAGCGTTGGTCTTGCCAACAACGAGCTTGGTACTATCCAGCCACTTCGAGATATCGCAGAAGTTATTCGTAAAACTCGAGAAGCCCGCTTGGCTAGCGGTGATCACACGCCTCTATTTTTACACACAGATGCATCACAAGGTGTTGGTCAGCTTGATGTTAATGTAGCACGTTTAGGCATTGACCTCCTGACTCTCAATGCGGCAAAAGTCTATGGTCCAAAGCAAGTTGGCTTATTATGGGCATCACCGGCTGTAACACTTACCCCAACAATTGTTGGGGGCGGGCAAGAACGTGGCCTTCGAAGCGGAACTGAGAACGTGGCTGGTGTGATTGGTTTTGCTAAAGCTATAGAGCTTTCAAGTAACCATCGTAAATTCGAATCAGACCGTCTATCTAAACTTCGTGATAGTTTGCAACGAAAACTTACCGCCACATTTCCTAACGCCATTCTGTCGGGTGATTTAAAACGTCGGTTAGCGGGGCACCTTCATATTTCGTTTCCTAACCTTGATGCCGAGAGGGTATTGTTTGCGCTAGAAATGCGGGGGGTGCTTGTTGCAACCGGCAGTGCCTGCGCTGCTAATAAGGGAACTCGTTCACATGTACTTACTGCAATTGGCTTAGCACCTGAAGTTGCAGACGGAAGTTTGCGTATTACGCTTGGTCATTTATCGAATGAGGAGAATATCTCTAAGGCTGGTGACGTTATTATTGAAGAGATCCGGAAAGAATACCAACGGAGTGCTAAGTAATGAAGTGGCTTATCATTACCCCTATTGTGTTGATTGTAAGTATTTTAGGTCTTAGTATCTATTTGCAGCCAAACAGCTTTATTGGCTGTGACACGAAGCCAGTATCCCAAACTCAATGTGATAAGGCTGATGCGATTGTCGTTGTTAGTGGGGGTGATACTGAAGCACGCACTGCTGCCGGAATTAATTTGTACCAAAACGGCTGGGCGAACTACTTAGTACTATCTGGTGCCGCTTTTGATAAAACTGGTCCAAGTAATGCCGCCACAATGAAGCTACAGGCATTACAAGCTGGGGTGCCAATATCGGCAATTATTATTGATGAAGAATCAGTCAACACCCAGCAAAATGCTGTAAATTCGCAAACTATTTTTGAAGCAGAACATTTAAAAGACGTTATTCTTGTAACATCTGGGTATCATCAACGACGGGTTAGTCTCGAGTTCCACACTTTAGCAAGCGACGGTACAATTCGTAACTACCCAGTTACTAACGATAAAGATTGGGGATTTTTCTGGTGGCTCACCCCTCGCGGTTGGTGGTTAGTTGGCGGGGAAATTGTAAAAATTATTGCTTTCTATCTTGGAGTGCGTTCATGACAAAAGTGTATGTAGGAATGAGTGGTGGGGTCGACTCGTCTTTAACAGCCGCATTATTAGTCGAGCAAGGTTACGACGTCACCGGTGTGTATATGAAAAACTGGACGCAGGATCTACCCGGTATGCGCTGCCCATGGGCTGATGATTTAGCCGATGCAAAGCGAGTAGCGGTACAATTAGGTATTGATTTTAAAGTGTTCGATTTTGAAAATGACTATCGTCAAAAAGTTGTAGACTACATGATTGATGAATATAAACATGGCCGAACACCAAACCCTGACATTATGTGTAACCAAGAAGTGAAGTTTAAGCTTTTCCTAGAAGCTGCCCTTGATGACGGTGCCGACCTTATTGCTACTGGCCACTATGCGAGGGTAAGCGACGGTAAGCTACTGCAGGCTGTTGATACTAACAAAGACCAAACGTACTTTTTATATCGTGTTACAGAGCATGCATTGCGAAAAACCCTTTTTCCACTAGGTGAATTTACAAAACCGCAGGTGAGGGAAATGGCTAAAGAGCGTGGCCTCTACACAGCTGCAAAAAAAGACAGCCAGGGTATTTGTTTTGTAGGGCAAATTGGTATTCGTGAGTTTTTAAGCCAGTATGTTGAACAAAAAGCCGGCGCTATTATTGATCGACAAACTGGAAAAGTATTAGGTCAGCACGACGGGGCTATATTTTACACAATTGGACAGCGCCATGGTTTAGATGTCGGTGGAGGTCTTCCATATTATGTTGTTGGGAAAGATATGGAAAAGAATGAAGTGTATGTTACAACCAACCTAAATGATGACAGTCTATGGAAACCAGAATTATCGGTAACTAATATGCATTGGATTAACGAGGCACCACAGCAAGCTATATACCAAGTTCGTGTACGCCATCGGGCACCGCTTATTTCCGCAGAGCTATCGTATGAAGATGACGGTAGAATACGGCTAGTACTTACAAACCCCGAGCGCGCAGTCGCGCCGGGGCAGTCAATTGTCATCTACAGTGAACAACAGTGCCTTGGTGGTGGCATTGTTGCTTAAGATTATTTTCAGCAAACCATTCTATTATATTTAAACAGGCCACCTCTCGCCCACCCAGAGGTGGCTTTTCGTCTATCATCTCTACGGTGGCGAGGTAGCGAATATCCTGCTATAATACCCCTAATGAACGCTCAAGAAATTCGTAACTCATACTTGGAGTTTTTTAAAGAACGTGGCCACGCTGTTGTAAAACGGGCACCGCTTATTTTAAAAGACGATCCATCAACATTATTTACTGGTTCGGGAATGCAACCTATGATTCCGTATCTTTTAGGGCAGCCGCACCCCGAGGGCGTACGCATTACTGATAGCCAAACTTGTCTACGTGCTCAGGATATCGATGATATTGGTGATAACCGCCACACGACTTTCTTTGAAATGCTTGGAAATTGGAGTATGGGTGATTACTTTAAGGAACAACAAATTGAGTGGATGTTTGAATGGCTCTCTGAAGTTGTCGGCCTTGATATGAGCCGCCTCTACGTTACCTGTTTTATTGGTGCGCCTGAATATGGTATCGAAAAAGATACCGAAGCAGCCAGTATGTGGAAACGACTTTTTGAAGCTCGCAGTTTATCAAGTGGTGAAGCTGAGATTGGTTCCGAAGAAGAAGGCTATTCCCGAGGTATTAAAGAAGGCGAGCGTATTTTTTATTATGATAGTAGTAAAAACTGGTGGAGCCGTAATGGTGGACCTGAAACGACGCCTGTTGGTGACCCCTGTGGCCCGGACAGTGAAATGTTCTATGATTTCGGTACACCTCACGACACCTCTTTTGGTGAATTCTGTCACCCCAACTGTGATTGTGGCCGCTTTATGGAAATTGGTAACAATGTCTTTATGGCCTATCGAAAAGTTGCCGAGGGTGTGTTTGAGCCCCTTGAAAAACCGAATATTGACCATGGTTCTGGTTTAGAACGTATTGCTGCTGCTGCTATCGATAGCCCCGATGCATTTCGAATTAGTTTGCTTTGGCCAATTATAGAGAAACTTCAAAAACTAAGTGGTAAAAGTTATGAAAGCAACACCACAAGCATGCGGGTAATTGCCGACCACCTGCGCGCTGCAACTTTCCTAGCGGTTGATGGGTGCGTGCCAGCCAACAAAGAGCAGGGCTACGTTATGCGCCGGCTACTACGCCGGGCTATTCGGTTTGCTTTTGATTTAGGTATTGAGCAAAACTTCTTCGAGCAGATCGTTCCGGTTATTGCTGACCTTTATGCAGAAGACTATCCAGAAGTTGCTGAAAATCGCGAAACAATCATTTCAGTGCTAGTAAAAGAAGAAAAAGTGTTTCGTCAAACCCTGCGAAAAGGTCTACAGCAACTTGCTAAACTCGCAGACCAGGGCCTTACTGGTGTTGAATTATTCACCCTTTATGACACTTATGGGTTCCCTGTCGAATTATCTACCGAAGAAGCCTTTAAGCAAGGTATTACAGTATCTGATAGTTGGCGTGAAGAGTTTGATGCACGTATGGAAGAACAACGTAACCGATCTCGCACGGCAACAAAAGGTGAGTTTAAAGGTGGTCTTGGTGGCCAAGAACTTATCCATCTTAAATACCACACAGCAACGCACCTACTTCAGTCTGCACTTCGTGAAGTTATTGGAACAAGTTTCCAGCAGCACGGTAGTAATATTACTGAAGAGCGATTACGATTTGACTTCAATTTTGATCGCAAAGTTACCCGTGAAGAACTCGACCAAGCTGAAGCACTTGTAAACCAGTGGATTGCTGAAGATCTTCCAGTAAGCTACTCGATGTACCCAACACAAAAAGCCCTTGATATGGGCGCAATTGGGCCATTTGGTGAGCGATACAATGAAGAAGTGAAAGTTTACCAAATGGGCGAAGGCGACCATATTGTCAGCCTTGAAATTTGTGGCGGCCCACATGTTGACCATACTGGACAACTTGGTGAGGATGGAAAGAAGTTTAAGATTACTAAAGAAGAAGCATCAAGTGCTGGTATACGGCGGGTTAAGGCACAACTAGTCTAAGTATCTGTAAGGTTGAAGCGCGGTTTTCATCGTTTTTGCAAACTCTGAGCACAGTTTACTCCAAGCTTTTAAATCAGTCTGCGATGTAACGGTTTTAGATCCGTCTTTGTAAGCAATTTCACCAACTTGATCATTAAAATTCTCTCCTTGGAATACCTTAATATCAGCAAGATGTTGCGCAAGGCTTACGCGTTCAAATTTATTTGTTCCGATCGGGTTTTCATAGGATGAGAGCTCAAGTTCGTTTGAAGCGTGAGTGATATGAGGGCTTTCGGTGTGACTTAATTCTGCAAGCATTAGTTGACCGTTGGCAACTAATAGGCCTGAAGTGGTTGTTTGCGATACTCCATCGAAATGACCCAGTGTCATGACTAGTCTTTCTATTAAGTCACAATCACCAATGCGAGTCGATACAATGGCCGATTCATCAATCGTAAACATACTTGCCGTTGAAAACCACTCATCAGCTTGACCTTCTTCTATTGCAGCAGTTTTGTTTTCATCGAGTGGTTTTACGGCGCTATACTCTCGTACATACAAAAAACTTGCTAATAAAGATTGAGCGACTGAAGGGTGTAGATGGTACTCAACCTTATCTCCATAAGCATTAGGTCTTGTATAAACAGCGTTGCTCTCGTTAGATTGCGTTGTAATAGAATGTACCTCGTCGTTAACAGTAAAGCGCATAAAGAAAAACGCAAGTTCAGGCCTCTCTTCTTGAAAAACTGACAAGTGCTCAACCAGACAATCTTCGTCTCCAAAAATAGCGCGAACTTCGATCGGAAGTAATTTTTCAATATTTTCTTTAGTAATCCTGATTGGTAGTGGCTCAGTATCTTCGACGTCCATCTTATGGGTTACTTTGCGTTGAGTCATATTGTCAAATAAGTAGTTTTCAAAAGCTACCTGGTTAGCAAGAGACTCTGTAAAATTGATAGCCTCAAAGTCTACCTCATTATCGAATGAATCATCTGGATAAACCTGGTCCATATTTTTATATTTATATCATATATTTTAATAATATTCAACTAGTAGAAAAAGGTTATGCTACACAACTTATTTTACTCATCAGTAATGGTATAATGGACAATAACTATGGTATTAAAAAAATTCAAATTATCACGAAAAACCGATGACGACGATTACATTGTAGCCCTCGACATTGGTACGGAATTTATTAAAGCATTAATATCAAAATTAGAGGGTGATGAGCTGCAGATTATAGGCGTCGGGCGCGCCCGGCAGGATGTGAGTGATATGCATTCCGGTGCGATAGCAGATATAGCAGGGGTGGTTCGTAATTGTGAAGAGGCCTTAGCTCAAGCAGAAGATCAAGCTGGCCTACAGGCTAAGCGGGTTGTTATTGGTATCGCAGGCGAGCTTGTAAAAGGTGTGACTGACACAATTCGTTATCGGCGCCCTCAGCCCGACCGTCCACTCGATGATTCTGAAATGGAATTTATCATCGAGAAAGTTCAAGAACGAGCCCAGGCTAAGGCACAAACACAAATTGCGCTTGAAACTGGGAACAGTGAAGTAGAAGTAAAGCTTGTTAACAGTGCACTTGTCGGTATTCATATCGATGGCTACAAGGTAAGTAACCCAATAGGGTTTCAGGGTCGTGATGTAGCGGTTCAAATTTACACCGCTTTTGCACCGATGGTGCATATTGGTGCCCTTGAACGAGTAGCCGATGAGCTTTCCCTAGAGCTTTTGGCTGTTGCCGCCGAGCCATTTGCGGTCAGCCGAAGTGTTCTTGGTAACGACGGAAATAGTAATTTTACTGCAATTTTAGCCGACGTTGGTGGTGGTACGACAGATATTGCGGTTGTAAATGACGGTGGCGTTGAAGGCACGAAGATGTTTGGTATTGGTGGGCGAAGTTTTACTCAAACAATTGCCAGCGATATGAACTTACCCTATAAAGATGCCGAAAAGCTCAAGGTAAATATAGGGCATGAGCAAATTAAACCGTCAGTAAAAAAAGAAGTTACCGAAGCAATCGATAAGACTTTAGAAGTTTGGATTGCTGGTGTCGAGCTAGCTTTAAGTGAATTTGATTCAGTCGACCATCTCCCTAACCGTATCTTGCTGTGTGGTGGTGGCTCAAGCCTTGAAAAGCTCGTCGACACACTGGAAGGGGCTGCTTGGCATAAAGAATTACCCTTTACTCGTAAGCCGACTGTACAACACATCAATCCGAACGAAGTGCTTGGGGTAATTGATACAACCGGTGATGTAAAGGACCACACCTTTATCACCGCCATGGGCCTTTTAAGGGTTGGATATGATACACTAGTAGGGAGTGGTGAGGGAGATTCAATTAAAGATAAATTTAATCGCCTTCTAAAAATTTAACTATGAATAAAGACGTTATCTACATCGATGTTGACGACGATATTACCGCCATTATCGGCAAAATCAAAAGCGCTAAAGAAAAAATCGTCGCGTTAGTACCCCCTAAACGAACCGGGGCGCTTCAAAGTGCTGTTAATTTACGCCTTCTTGAGCGAATGGCAAAAATCGACAATAAAAAGTTGGTTCTTATTACGAATAACGCCGCGTTAGTGGCACTAGCAGCGAATGCTCAAATTCCTGTAGCGAAAAACTTACAAAGTAAACCAGAATTAGCTCAAATACCAGCACTAATTATTGATGATGGTGATGATATTATTGATGGCTCTGAACTACCCGTTGGCGACCATGCTAATAGCATTAAAGTAAAAGATGGTACTAAACCTGCTTTAGCTGATGCTCGCAACAAAGCGATTGATTCAACCGATATTGATATTGATGGCGAAGACGCACTCGCTAGTACCGCTACTGTAGCGGCAGCCAGAGGTGTGATAAAAAAACCTAAAAGCCGTGCTAAAATTCCAAACTTCGATTCATTCCGAAAAAAACTTTTCTTAGGTATCGGTGGGGGTATCGCCCTTATCGCGCTATTGATTTGGATGTTTGTATTTGCACCGGCGGCGACAGTTATTATTACTGCTAGTACTGCACCGGAACCAATGAATGTTGCTGTAAGACTTGGGGGTACCGCGGCTACTGACTATAAGGCCGGAGTAATAAGCTCAGTTAGCCAGCAAGACAAAAAGGATGAAACGATTGAGTTTGATGCAACTGGGCAAAAAGATGTTGGTGAGAAGGCCACTGGTACAGTACGTTTTACGACTGATTCAATCAGTTCACTTGGCACTATACCGGCTGGAACGCAGCTAAGAAGTACATCTGGTGTCGTCTTTACAACCGACGAGTCGGTGACACTTACAATTGCAAATGCGAGAAGTGGAGCAACGACAGGTATTACAGCTGCCGATTCCGGGACAAACTACAACGGGGCAAGTGGCTCTATGTCTGGTGCACCGTCAGGGGTTTCTGCGAATCTGGTTAATGCAACTTCGGGCGGGACGTCCCAGGTTGTAAAAGTAGTATCAGCAGCTGATGTTGAAAGAGCTCAAGGCCAGTTAGTTGGCGAATCAACTGATGATGAAAAGAAAGCACTGATCGCTAAGTTCACAAATGATGAGGTGACTATAGAAAGTAGCTTTACAGTTGAGCGTGGCTCGCCCGTGTCATCACCTGCGGTTGATCAAGAGGCTTCTTCGGGTAAAGCTAAGTTAACAATTCCAGTAACGTACACTATCCAAGCGGTTCCGAGAGATGACCTAGATTCATACCTCAAAGCCGTACTTGAAGCAAAGATTGACCCTGCTACGCAAAAAGTGTACAGGACGGGAATAGATGGTTCTACATTGAGTAATTTCCGAAAAGAGGGTGATGCATCACTTGCAACCATTAACGCGACAGGGAGTGTTGGCCCAGAAATTAACGAAACAGATATTAAAGAGCAAGTAAAGGGGAAGCGATACGGCGAAGTTCAACAAATCTTACAAACAATTGACGGTATTAAAGACGTCGATGTTCGGTTCTCGTACTTCTGGGTTCGTACCGTTCCAAATAACACTGATAAAATAACCATTGAATTTAAAGTTGATGAGCAGTAACGCGCTTGTTGGCCTCGATGTAGGCGAAAAGCGAATAGGTGTTGCCGTTGCCGACGCTAGCGTTCGTATTGCAGTACCGTTTACGACCGTAGAAGTTGACGGTAAAGAAATTCAAACTATTACAGAAATAGTTTTAAAAGAAGGGGCGGACACGATTGTGGTTGGCTATCCACGCAATCAGCAGGGCGAAGCAACCAGCCAAACTGATTTTGTCGAAAAATTTGTTGAAAAACTAGAATTAATTGATGCGAGAATTGTTTTTCAAGACGAATCATTAACGAGCGTTCTGGCCGAACAACGGTTAAAAAGCTACAATAAACCGTACGCAAAATCCGATATCGACGCCCAGGCCGCGACAATTATTTTGCAAGATTACCTGGAGCAGCAGCGTGGATGATTTTCGCCGACCCCTTCCGCGGCCAACTCCACCGCCTATTCCTCCTCAACAAATGCCGGCACCGGTTGAACAGCCGCAACCTACGCCGCCTAAACGACCAGTAAAGAAAATTATTCTTACCATTTGTATTGCGGTTGTAGTAATGGTGGTTACAAGTATAGTCGGGCTATTTTTATGGTATCAGGCGCAGTTAAACCCTGTTAACACTTCGGATACAACCAAAAAGATGATCGAGATTACCTCTGGAAGCTCACCGACAACTATAGCGAACCAACTTTCTAAAGACGGCGTCATACGAAGCGCCGAGGCATTCCTTTGGTACACACGGCTCGAAGGCGTTCAAAACAGTTTGCAAGCTGGTACATACCGATTATCGGCTTCTGAATCAACACCTGAAATCGTAGAGCACATTGTAAAAGGCAATGTCGATACGTTTAGTATCACATTTTTACCAGGGGCAACATTGGCGGAAAATCGCAAAAAATTTATTGAAGCCGGCTACACTGAACAAGAAACTGATGCGGCTTTCGCTAAATCCTACAGCTCACCACTGTTTCAAGATAAGCCAGCCGGAAGTGATTTAGAAGGCTATATCTACGGTGAAACCTATAGTTTTGGTTCGAACGCAACCGCCGAAGAGGTTCTAGAGCATGTTTTCGAAATTTATTACGATGTTATTGAAGTTAATAATCTAGTATCAGCATACCAAGCAAGGGGACTTAATCTTTATCAAGGCATCACCCTTGCTTCGATTATTCAGCGTGAAGCGAGCCGGGGTGGTGACGATATGCCCCAAATCGCCCAGGTTTTCTATAGCCGTATCGCGCTTGGCATGCCGCTTGGTTCAGATGTCACTTATCAATATATTGCTGACAAAACTGGGGTAGCAAGGGATCCTAACCTCGATTCGCCATATAATACGCGGCGTTACCCAGGCCTTCCACCGGGTCCTATCGCCGTACCCGGTAAAAAATCACTTATGGCGGTTGCTAATCCGGCGGAAGGCGATTACCTCTATTTCTTAAGTGGTGATGACGATATTACGTATTATGGCCGCACCTTCGAGGAGCACGAGGCTAATATTCATGACCACTGCCAAAGCAAGTGCCAAATCCTCTAAACTTGACAAAATAGCATAGTTATAAAATAAATTGACTTAAAAAGCCATAGTTGCTACAATAGGGTAAGCACATTGAGTATTTCATATCTACTAGTGTTTCCTCCGGCCGATTTAGCCGAAAGCACCTGCGAGTAAGATGTATGAAGCTTAATGCGCCTATCTGAACAGTCGTACGGGTACCAGAAACTATAATATAATAACACTGGTCGACATGTATCCTTTTCTTGTTTTAAAAGCAAGAAGCAAAGACTTATTACGGTAGACGCCCTCGAGAGAAATCCGAGCGGCAGGAGAACGATAATTCGTAATGACATTACGGGCGGTAGTGTTCACACTACCCAGGGTGGGGTAGCTGTAGTACGTTCAAGCAATGTACCAGCACATATTACAAAAAAGCGATCTCAAAAAGGTCGCATTAAATCGTCAACCGTCGCTATTTATGCCAGCGTTTTCGTACTGCTTGTTGCAGTTATTGGCGTTGGCTACCGTGCACCGCAGCAGTCTGCAACGGCTGCATCTACTGCTGTTGCAAATACACCATCAGCTGCCGATCAACCTGCAGTTAATGATGTCGTTGCTACTGGTATTGCGGCTTCAGTTGCTCAGGCAGCTTCTTTAGCTGTTGCGCCTAACGTCGCCGAGCTAGCCGTTTCAACTCGTGTACAAAGTGAATACCAACAAAGTGCTGGTAGTGTTAGCTCAACTATTAGTAAGCCGGCAATTGTACAGTTGTCATCAGCGAGCCGTAACATTACAACCTACGCTGTTCAGCCAGGTGATACTGTTACAAGTGTAGCTGCTAAGTACGGCCTATCTGTTGATACCATTAAATGGGCTAACAACCTTACAGGTGACACTGTGGCTGCTGGTTCAAGCCTTGAAATCCTACCACGTGATGGTGTTGTCTATACCGTTAAGGAAGGTGATACGATTCAGGGTCTTGCTGATAAGTATAAAGCGGATGCTTCACTTATTACTACTTATAATGACCTTGAAATTAATGGCCTCTCGACCGGTTTAAAGATTGTTGTTCCAAATGCACAACTTCCCGAGACTGAGCGTCCTGGCTACGTTGCGCCACGTGCTGCGGCGTCAGCTACTAACACTGCAACGTTTATTACCGGCTACAGTTCTGGGTTTAGCGGTACTAGCACATGGTTTATTAGTAAAGGTATCGGTGCTTCTGGTGGGTACGCTTATGGTAACTGTACTTCCTATGTTCACTGGCGTCGTGCTCAAATGGGCGCACCAATTGGTTCTATGTGGGGTAACGCTGGTGCTTGGGCGGCAAATGCTCGTGCTGCTGGCTATCAAGTTGACCGTTCACCTTCGGCTGGTGCAATCATTCAAGACTGGGGTCACGTGGCTGTTGTTGAAGCGGTACTACCGAATGGTGACCTACAGCTTAGTGAAATGAATGCCTCTGTATCAGGTGGTGGTTACAACATTGTTTCTGGCCGTATTCTATCGGCAAGTCAAGTCGGCCAGTACTACTACATACATTAAATCTAGTAATACATTTCAGTTATCGCCCCTGGTAAAACAGGGGCGATTCTGTTATAATAAAAATAACTATGTTTGTAGATACCGCCAAAGTTTTTGTGCAGGCTGGACGGGGCGGTGATGGGGCCGTCAGTTTTAGGCATGAAATCTATGTTGATAAGGGTGGTCCAGATGGCGGTAATGGCGGCAGGGGTGGTGATGTCGTTTTTGTTGCTACAGAGAACCTAAATACTCTCATAGATTTTCGCTATAAACCCGAGTTAAAGGGTGAACCTGGCCAGTCTGGTGCGAAGCGTGATCGTAACGGTAAATCTGGTACTGTAAACTATGTAAAGGTACCGGTTGGAACTGTCGTAAAAAGGGATGGCGAGGTTATTGCTGACTTTACGGAGGATGGCCAGCAAGTGGTTATCGCTAAGGGGGGTGACGGCGGTTACGGTAATGCCCACTTTAAATCGTCTGTTCGTCAAGCTCCGCGCGTTGCTGAGAAAGGTGAAATGGGTGACACTTTCGAGGCTGAACTTGAACTAAAGCTGCTCGCTGATGTTGGACTAGTTGGGTTCCCGAATGCCGGTAAGTCTACGTTTCTAAGTGTCGTATCAAATGCTCGCCCTGAAATTGCCGACTACGCCTTTACGACTTTAACGCCAAACCTAGGCGTTGCTGATATTGATGATGGTAGCTTACTCATTGCGGACATTCCAGGTCTGATTGAGGGTGCCAGTGAGGGTAAAGGCCTTGGTGATGCCTTTCTTCGCCACGTTGAACGTACGGCCGTTATTTTACATCTCATCGATGCATATACTGACGATGTTGCAAAAGCCTACAAAACGATTCGTCATGAACTTGCTGCTTACAGTGAAGAGCTTATAAGGCGCCCAGAAATCGTAGCACTTACAAAAATTGAAGGCCTTGATACAGAACTTGTTGATATGCAAATTTCAGCACTAAAAGAAGTAGTAGGTGATACGCCTACCTTTGCAATTTCATCACCAGCTCGCATCGGCTTAGTAGACGTATTACGTGAACTTCGTAAAGAGGTCATAACAATTCGTGAAGCTGAAAAAGAAGCCCTGGAAGAGAATGACGAAGGCGGCTTAGCTGTTATTTCTCTCGATGATGATACAAAAGCACTTGCGTGGCATATTAAAAAAATTGAAGAACAAGGTCAGGCTGTTTTTGTAGTAAAAGGCCATAAAATCGAAAAGTTTGCCCGCCGTACACAATTTGATAATTACGAAGGTGTCAATCGTCTTCGTGATATTATGAAAAAAATGGGTATTACCCATGCATTGACCCGCGAAGGGGCTGAAGGTCCATCGATTATTAGGATTGGGTTGGATGAATTTACTTTGTTAGAACAATAAAGATATTATTGACAAAAACGTACTTTAGTGATAAAATACATTTTAAGCTAATGATTGAGCTTTTGTTCTCATTAGATCATTAATAATCCGACAGTGTATAAAATTTGCTGACAGGTCTCTATATAAGATCATTCTTAGGTAGTGACCTGTTAGCAAACGTGCGCAGGATCCTGGCAACACCGAACCAAGGAGACACCATGACCATGCACCACACGACCAAGCCCGTGGACGACGGCATCGACAACAACCTCATCCTCGACTCCACGTGCTCGGGCTTCGGCGACGGCCTCGGCGACCACATGATCGACACCCTCCTCAAGCCCGACGGCACCGAGGGCTGCAAGGGCGTCGAGTCCGACATCGTCGACTACGCCGGCCAGGTGCCGACCAAGGCCGAGGCCATCGAGATCATCGAGACCCGCGGTCGCGGCTTCGATCTCCAGGCCACCGGCAGCGATCCGCTCCACCCCGATGTGGTCCAGGCGATCGACGTCGTGACCCGCGAGCTCGTCGCCGCCTGACCGACGTCGGCGCGACATCAAGCTGCAGTTCATCACGCATTCCTCAGCCAAGAAGTCGGTGCGGCTTCTCTGGCCGATGAGCTGCAAAGGCGGCCCGGATGCGCCAACGCGCGCGCATCCGGGCCGTTGGCTCGTCTTGATTTACTGCTTTAGCACTACACTGTCGGGTTACCGACACCTTCGTACCAAGCACCAACTAGGTGTTTTTTTGTTTTTCTAAAGCCATTAAAGAACAACTTCATAGTTCTCATCTATAATAAGGGTATGTCACAAACATTTTTCTTCTATGACCTTGAAACTTCTGGGCTTAACCCACGGGAAGATCGTATAATGCAGTTTGCCGGTCAGCGTACCACACTTAATTTTGAGCCAATTGGTGAACCATATAACATCCTCGTTAAATTAAACGATGACACCTTACCAAATCCAGATGCTATTCTTGTGACCGGCATAAGTCCGCAACAAACTCAGTCAGACGGGCTTACTGAAGCTGAGTTTGCTAAGCTACTCATCGATGAAATTTTTACCAAAGACACTATCACAATCGGTTTTAATAGTATTCGCTTCGATGATGAATTTATCCGTGCGTTGTTTTGGCGAACCTTTAACGACCCGTACGAGTGGGCGTGGCGTGATGGTCGTGGCCGTTGGGATATGCTTGATGTTGTTCGGATGACTCGTGCACTTAGGCCAGAAGGTATTCAGTGGCCGGTTGTTGACGGTAAGGAAGTAAATAAACTAGAACTTATTACCAAAGAAAATGGTATTGACCATTTTAAAGCCCACGATGCTCTTAGTGATGTTGAAGCTTTAATTGCTGTTACAAAATTAGTCAAAGAAAAGCAGCCACAAATTTACGCACACCTTTTTGCGATGAAAGACAAGAAAAAAGTAGCTGAACTCGTTAATTTAGACGATAAGAAGCCGTTTGTTTATGTAAGTGGCCGCTACGACCCCTCGTACCATAAAGCAACCGTCGCGTTTCCGCTCACCTCTGGGCGTAACGGTAATGTAGTTGTGTATGATTTGCGTTATGACCCAGCGCCGCTTCTGAATTTATCAGTTAAAGAGCTAGCAAAAAGCATGTTTGCAACCTGGGAAGAGCGTCAAAAAGACGACTTTGTAAAATTACCCGTGAAAGAATTGCAGTATAACCGCGCCCCAGCAGTCGCACCAGTTGGTGTACTTGAAAAAGAGGCCGGCTGGGAAAAAATTGCGCTAACCCAGGAAATTATCGAAAAGCATCGAAATACATTATTATCTTCGCCGTCTTTTGCTGAAAATATTCGGTCGCTTTATGAAAGCCGCCCTGAATTCGAAAGAGTTACCGATCCGGAAGGTCAACTGTACGATGGTTTTGTTCCTGATATCGATAAGCTTCGAATTGAAAAAGTGCGTCAAGCTAATACAAACACTTTAGCTGACCTACATCCTGAATTTACCGACGAGCGCCTTAACGGTTTACTACTTCACTACAAAGCTCGTAACTACCCACAAAGCCTAGCTGAAGATGAGGTTGGTGAGTGGGAACAATGGCGGGCAGCACGAATTCAGAAACAGCTACCAGGTTTCGTAAGCCGTCTGCAAGAGCTTGCTGCTATACATGGAGCCGACGACTCAAAGAGTTTTATTTTTCAAGAACTACAGCTTTGGGCTGAAAGTATTGTTCCGTTTCAAGATTAGGTCTGGGATGATATCAGTTCGAGTTGGCGCGTTTTTGTAGACAGTAGAAGGCTAGTTACCCATATGGCAATACGCGAGAGTGTGAAACCAAGAAGAAAAGCAAACAGTTCAAGCATTTGAGATGCACTTATTGTTGCGTCTGTTCCTGGTATAATTCCTGCAAGTAAAAACATAGCAATAGCATGGCTGGCGTTTACGCTATCTAGTATTAAAACAGCCGACATAATAGTGAAAATAATTGCAAATGTCTTCTTCATAATTTAACTCTTTAAGTGACTTGTATAGTAGTCTTTGTGACACGATTTTGCAAGCATAAGAGGAACAATGCTACATACTGGAAAAGCCATCAAGAAAAGCGTATAATAGCTTAGATGTCAGAGGTAATTCGTGTTTCAGGTGCGCGCGAGCACAACCTAAAGAATATTAGTGTTGAAATTCCGCGCGACAAGCTGGTTGTTATTACAGGGTTAAGCGGCTCGGGTAAGTCGAGCTTAGCTTTTGATACTATTTATGCCGAAGGCCAACGCCGCTATGTTGAAAGCCTTTCGAGCTATGCTCGTCAGTTCTTAGGATTAATGGAGAAACCAGATGTCGACCAAATCGACGGCCTTAGTCCGGCGATTAGTATCGATCAAAAATCGACCAGTCGAAACCCGCGTTCAACCGTCGCAACAGTCACTGAAATTTATGATTACCTTCGTCTTCTCTATGCACGTATCGGTGTTCCGCACTGTCCGGTTTGTGGTAAGCCGGTAAGTCGCCGAACCCCACAAGATATTATTGATGAAGTACTCAAGCTTCCGGCTGGTTCACGGCTTATGATTCTTGCACCGATTGCGAAAGGTAAAAAAGGTGAATTCGCCCATATCCCTGAACAATACCGTCGACTTGGTTTTGCCCGTGCCCGTGTTGATGGCGTAGTGTATGCCCTTGATGAATACCCTGAGCTTGATAAAAAGTATAAACACGATATAGAAATTGTAGTAGATCGTATCGCAATTTCAGATGAACTCCGGCCACGTGTCGCTCAGTCCGTCGAGCAGGCACTTGAAATTGCCGACGGGGTGGTTGAGGTGCTAGACGTTGACGCTGAAGAATCGCATATTTACAGCCAGCGTTACGCCTGCGTCGACCATCCAAATGAAGAAATTCCTGAACTTGAGCCGCGCTTATTTAGCTTTAATGCGCCACAAGGGGCTTGTCCAGTTTGTACCGGTTTAGGAAGCCGCTTAGAAGTTGATCCCGAGCTTGTATTCAACCCAAATCTTACGATTGCAGAGGGCGCTATTCGTCCGTACAACCGCGTGAATAGCGATGCTTGGTATATGAAACGCCTTCAGGCTGTAGCAATTGCCCATAACTTTAACTTGAAAGTTCCGGTCAAAGAAATGACCGAAGAGGCCATCCAAAAGGTTCTTTACGGAACTGGTGAACAAAAATACCGTATTTCTCTTGGTGATGGTCGGGCGTATGATTCAACATACGAGGGTGTTATTCCAAATCTTGAGCGTCGCTACAAAGAAACAGACAGTGACTTTATGCGAAAAGATATCGAGCGCTTTATGCGCGAGCGTGAATGCCACGCCTGTCACGGTGCTCGTTTAAAGCCGGTTGTATTAGCGGTAACTATTCACGACCTAAACATTATGGATATTTGTACACTGGGTGTTGAAGATGCACTTGATTTATTCAATAACAAATTAAAGCTTACCGACCAAGAAGCCTTTATTGCTAGTCAGATTATGAAAGAAATCAAGTCTCGGCTTGGCTTTATGAATAATGTTGGGCTAAGCTATCTTGAGCTGACTCGGGCAGCCAATACCTTGTCTGGTGGTGAAGCGCAGCGTATTCGCTTAGCTACCCAAATTGGGTCGGGCCTTCAAGGTGTATTGTATGTTCTAGACGAACCGTCAATTGGGCTCCATCAGCGTGATAACGACCGCCTTATCGCAACCCTTAAACATCTTCGTGATTTAGGCAATACCGTACTAGTAGTTGAACACGACGAGGATACGATTCGTGAAGCCGATTACTTGCTTGATATCGGGCCTGGGGCTGGCGTTAATGGCGGCGAAGTTGTTGCCCACGGTACACCAGCTGAAGTTGCTAATGATCCCAACAGTGTGACGGGCCGTTATTTAAGTGGTACAGAAAAAATTGACGTACCAAAAAAGCGTCGAGCAATTCAAAAGGATCGTGCACTGGTTATTAAAGGTGCTCGCGAAAATAACCTCAAAAATATCGATGTCACTATACCGCTGGGTGTTATGACTGTTGTAAGCGGAGTAAGTGGAAGTGGCAAGTCGACGCTTGTAAATGATATTCTCGCTAAAGAACTCTCGGCTCGTTTGCATCGTGCTCATGAAGTACCAGGTTCGCACGACAATGTTGAGGGGATTGAACAACTCGACAAAGTTATTGTCATCGATCAGTCGGCAATTGGTCGTACACCTCGTTCAAACCCTGCAACCTATACGGGTGTATTCACTGCCATTCGTGAGTTGTTTGCCGGTACACCTGAAGCAAACATTCGGGGCTACAAAGCTGGTCGCTTTAGCTTTAATGTAAAAGGTGGACGCTGTGAAAACTGTCAAGGTGATGGTGTCATTAAAATCGAGATGCACTTCTTGCCTGATGTGTATGTGACGTGTGATGTCTGTAACGGTAAACGGTACAACCGCGAAGCTTTAGAAATTAAATATAAAGACGCCACTATTAGTGACGTCCTTGAAATGACCGTTGATCAGGGTGCAAAATTCTTCGAAAACATTCCTGCAATTGCCCGAAAACTGAATACTTTAGTAGATGTTGGGCTGGGATATATTCGCTTGGGTCAGCCAGCTACGACATTTAGTGGTGGTGAAGCCCAACGTATTAAACTTGCGTCAGAGCTTTCGCGCCGATCAACTGGTAAAACATTGTATATTCTCGACGAGCCAACCACTGGGTTGCACAGCGCAGATGTTAAACGTTTGCTTGGTATTTTACAAAAATTAGTTGAAGGCGGAAACAGCATGGTTATTATTGAGCATAACCTCGATGTTATTAAAACGGCTGACCACTTGATTGATATGGGTCCAGAGGGTGGCCTTGGTGGTGGTATGGTTGTTGCAACCGGCACCCCTGAACAAATTGTCAAAGTAGCCGATTCATTTACAGGTAAATACTTAAAGCCACTCCTCTAGGTTTATTAGTAGCTGTTGTAAAGTGAGCTTTCAAAAGTACCGGTTGGTGCGCCGTAAGATTGACCTAATGCTAAGCTGATAACAATACTCGCAACGAGTAGTAAGGCATAGATAGCTACAAAGATGATCGTTCCTATAAATAGGGCTTTCGTTGCTTTGATGTCACGATTAGTTCCGACAAGGGGTTTTCCTTCACTGTCAACTCGCTTTAGGTAGATAAGGAAGAAGTCGACGATTGCCCAAACATATAAAACGATGAATGATAGGAAACCAACGAACACAAATAAAAGTGGAATGCTTGCTAAGAAAATACCAATGCGTACCCAGCCTTGTGTTTTATTTCCAAGATAAAGTTGATGAACACCAGTGTATCCTAATAATATAACGAGAGCGAAAGCTGCCAGTAGGTTTCGCGGCTCTGATTCTTGATTCGTAGGTAGTGATGGTTGTGTCTGTATTGTTGGTGATGTTTTAGGTTCCATAGAGTTCTCCGATTATGTGTCCAAAGTATACTTTAGTCTCAAGAAAACCACAAGCAAGTGTAAATCATCGTTACTCATCAACCGACAGAATGAGAGCGCTATATGCTGAAAGATTCACACTTCCAAGACCATTAGACTTAGCTACAATACTCGCTACGGGCACTTCATGAAAATCAATGTTATAACCTTTCCAGCTGGTATTAAAACGCGTTCGCCATGTGGCTTCATAGGGAAGAGATAGCTCGTAATTGTTGAAACTAGAGGCGCCAAAATTAATAATAACGATTGTGTCATCATGGGATCCGCCGTCTTTTTTTCGATGGTAAGCAATGACATTGTTCGTATCATCGCGATGAATAAGTTTGGTGTATTGGCCAAGTAATCCACGAGTATTGTCATAGGCGTTTAACCTAAGCTTAATAAGATGCTGGTGGGCAAGTACAATACCTGAGAATTGTTCAGTTTTTTCCCATTCAAGCATTTTCCAGTCATTAAAGGCGCCTTCTTGCATAAACTCTTGACCCTGTAAAAGCATAGGAATTCCCGGAGCAGTAAGGGCAAGTGTACTTGCTATTAATACCCGCTGGCGAGCAGATAAGCTTTCGGCGTTTCCTGGTGATACGGCTTCATTTAAGCGTACAGAACCATTTGCGGCTGTGTCATGTGAATCGCTGAAAATTACTTTGTCAAAGGCGTTACTTGTGTAGGTATGGGAAAGCTCGTATTCAATACCTTGTAGTGGTGCCTGCTGGCCGTTTTGGGTAATTCCTAAACTATCACGAATAACATGCGGAAAACCAACCTCCCATTGAGAATCAAATCCAGCACCACCGCTGCTGACGGATGTTACGAGGCCGGCATTACACGAGCTATCTTCAGCAATCATAAGTGCGTGCGGGTTTATTTTATGCGCCAACTCATTCATCTCGCCTAGTAAGCTCCAGGCGTCAGGGATCGCTTGCGCGGGATCTTCGTCGTTACCGTTCTTGGTTCGCATAAATATAGTAGAATCGACGCGTAAGCCATCAACTTTAAATTCATGAAACCACATGGCAACATTATCAAGTAAAAATCGTCGTACTTCAGGTCGCCCGTAATCGGGCCGCCCACCCCAAGGTGTATCACCGCGTTCATCGTTATAGAAATAGATGCCACCCCGATTGTTCTCGCTCCAGCCATCAAATTGCCATAGGTCGGTATCGGTATAAAAATGGTTATAAACTACATCAACAATAACACCAATACCATGTTCGTGGCAGGCTTTTACAAATTGAAGTAAGCCGTGTCTTCCACCGTAGCTGTTCTCAATTGAAAATATATAGTTTGGTGCGTACCCCCATCCATGACTCATTGCCATGCTAGTGACGGGCATAAGTTCAATATAATTTACGCCGAGGTCTTTTAAGTAGCCGAGTTTTTCGATTGCCGTTGCGAAGGTGCCGTTGGTTGAAGGGTCGGGACGATTAAAAGTACCGATGTGAAGCTCGTAAATAATAGCTTGATCTTTATTTACTGCAGAGAAATTATCCGAGTCACCCCAGTCAAATTCATTCGAAACAATAATGGATGAACCACTATCAGAGTCAGTAAGCTGGCGAGCGTGAGGGTCATTTCGAAGCAACTCTCCATTTTCAGAAAAAATTTTATACTTATATGACTGTCCAGGCTCTGCTTCAACATCCAGTACAAACCAATACCCTTTGCCGTCGCTTGTCATGGGAATTTCCTTAGAGTCAAATTCAACAGCTAGCATGAGTGACACGTTTTTGGCGAATGGTGCCCAAACCGAAAAGTCGACACCATTATCATGTGCAATAGAACCGAGATGTTTGTTTTGACGATGCCCCATACCTGGCTACAGTATGAGGCTAGGAGTGGTATTTAGCAATATGGCGCGTATTATTTTTTACGCTTAGTAAAAATAGATTTTAGCTCGCGTTTGGTACCCTCCCAAAAGGCAACACGAGTTTTTTTGTCTTTAAAAATATGAATTGCAGGTGGTAGTACCGAAATAAGAATAATAATAAAGATGAGTGGAAGAAGGATGTGATCAATTTCAACACCTATACTGTGGAAGAAGCCCCCAAGTGCATACCCTGCATACGTTACACCGGCTGCCCACAAAACACCTCCGATGATGTTAAAAGCGAGGAATCGTTTGTAATCCATTCTACTTGCACCAGCTACAACTGGAGCAAACGTTCGTACAATTGGTACGAAACGGGCAATAATAATAGTTTTACCACCGTGCTTCTCGTAAAATTCCTGAGCGCGACGAATGTATTCTTGCTTAAATAGACGGGCGTCTGGTTTATTAAAAATACGCGGGCCGACACTGCGTCCGAAACTATAACCGACACTGTCACCGAGTACAGCAGCGATAAAGATAATAAGTACGGCTAAATGAATATTGAAATTAAGTATACCTGAATGAATAAGGAAGCCGGTTGCAAAAAGTAAGCTATCGCCTGGCAGGAAAAAACCAATTAAAAGGCCAGACTCGGCAAAAACTACAGCCGCAACACCCAAGATGCTTACGAACTTAATAAACTCAAGAAGATCAACGCCAGGAATCATTACAGCCAATTATAGCACGTGCGACAATAAATAAAGTAAAAAATGAGCTTTAAGATTATTATCAGAAAATTCTGTATAATAGTAGACACAATATCAATTTCCGTAAAGGTATCCACCAAAAGGAGGAGAGAGATGGGAGATAAAATTAACTTAAACCTTGATGTACGTGATCAGCAGGGTAAAAAGGTAGTTCGCCTTCGTAAAGAAGGAATAGTACCAGGTGTTGTATATGGTCATGGTTTCGACCCGATTCTTGTACAAGCAGACTATGGCGTTATCGATAAAGTAGTTCGCGAAGCTGGAAAGCATACACCTGTAAATATTACAGTCAGCGGTAAGAAAAAAATTACTCTTATTAAAGACATTGACCGCGACCCGGTAAAAGCTCGTGTTCGCCACGTATCATTCCACGCAGTTAATGCTAATGAAGTAGTTCAAGCTGAAGTGCCAATCCACCTTATTGGTGAGGGTGAAAGCGTTGCCGAAAAAGCTGGTCTTATTATTCTTCAAGCCATTGAAACGGTTGAAATTAAAGCCAAGCCAGGTGACCTTCCTGAAGCACTTGAAGTTTCAATTGCAGAGCTTGCAACTGATGAAGATAAAATTTCTCTCGCCGACATTACATTACCAGAAGGTGTTGAGTACGCTGATATTGAGCAAGATCTTGACCTTGTCGTGGCTAATGTCTACGAGCCAGCTGCGCTTGAAGCTGCCAATGAGGCTGCTGCCGGTGACGCTGAAGATCCAAGTGCCGCTGATGTTGAAGCTGAACATGGTAGCGATACTCCTCAAGACAGCCAAGCAGAGGAAACCCGCCCAGGCGGTAAGCAACAAGACGAGCCGAAGCAGTCAAACGTTGACGCAAACAAGTAACCTAGAGTACTCTTAGTAAAAGTACTAGGGGAGGTATGGCGTGGCAACATTTGAAGTTGAAAAGAAGTTTCGTTTAACGGAAACACAGCAACAAATATTACTAGATAATGCAACATTTGTTGGTGAAAAAGTAATTGTCGATTCTTACTTTGATGACGATTCGTTTTCATTAACGCTTAATGGAAATTGGCTGCGCCTTCGTGATGGTGCCTTCGAATTGAAGGCACCATTTGCTGTTGGTGCGGTTTCTGAATCGGGCGTCATTCGCTTTCGGGAAATCACAGACTATGACCTTATATTAAAAGAACTTAATTTAAAACCGCGAAGCAGTTTTGAAGAGTCACTAGAAAAAGCCGGTATTAAAGCCTTTGTAACTTGTCATACAACCCGTAGAACCTATAAAAAAGATGGGTTTACAATTGACATCGATACAGCTACATATGATGATTCAGAATTTACGTTCTCAATCGCTGAAATTGAGAAACTTGTAAATAGTGAAGAAGAAGCCGATGAGGCTGATGCAGAAATTATTGCATTTGCAAAGCAACATAGTCTTTCAACCAACGACTTTATCCTAGGTAAGATTGCCGCATTTATACAGGTTGAGAACCCTCGCCACTATGACATGCTGATTGAAGCAGGTATTTTAAAGTAAGCGTTTTACTCTTCAATAAACCCGCCCGATTGATGACCCCAAAGTTTGGCGTACTGACCGTCTTTTTTTGCAAGCAGCTCTTCATGTGAACCGTCTTCGATGATCTCACCGTCTTGCATGACAAGAATACGGTCGAGGTTAGCGATAGTTGATAGGCGGTGGGCGATCACGATACTTGTACGGCCTTTCATGAGCTTTTGCAGTGCATCTTGAATTAATTTCTCGCTTTCACTATCAAGCGCGCTAGTGGCTTCATCAAGAATAAGAATAGGTGCGTCTTTAAGTATTGCCCTGGCAATAGCAATACGCTGCCGCTGCCCGCCGGAAAGTTTGATACCACGTTCGCCAACCAACGTATCAAAGCCGTCTGGTAGTTTTTGAATAAACTCGTAGGCGTTGGCGCGTTTTGCTGCTTCGATAACATCTTCATCGCTTGCATCTGGCCTACCATATAGAATATTTTCTTTAAGCGAACGATGGAAAAGCATTGGTTCTTGCGGCACATATGCGACTGCTTCTCGAAGGCTTTTTTGGCCTACTTCACTAATTGATTGGCCATCAATAAGAATCAAACCTTCCTGAACATCTGCAAAACGGAGAATGAGTTTTGTGAGCGTTGTTTTCCCAGAGCCAGAATGACCAACCAAGCCAACTCGCTTGCCCGGTTTGAAGGTAACGGACATGTTTTTAAAAATGGTTTCTTCTTCTTTGGTTTCGGCGTGCCTAAACGTAATATCTTTAATATCTATTTGACCCACTGTAGCGCGAAGTTTTTCTGCATTCGCTTTATCCGTAATTGTTTGATGCGTTTTAAGAATTAAACTCATATCGCGGGCATCGCCAAAGATTTGATTGAATTGACGAAGCATAGCATTGAATCCCCACAGGTTTCCAAGTATCCCCATTGAATATGAAACAGCAAGCATGAGGGTACCAATAGCTACGCCAAACCATACATTTCCAAATATTAAAATAAAAAGAGTTGTAACCATAATAAGTGTAATTAGAAGACCAAACCAAAAGTCACGTGCTATTACGGCCGTCCGTACGTCAAAAGCTGCCTTTTGGACATCACCTGCATAGCTTTGAAAACGTTTTTTTTCGTGCGACTCACGGCTGAAACTTTTCACAACTAGAATGTTTGTAATACTATCGGCAATTTGACCGCTAACTTTATTTTGTGCTTTTGACCGACGTACGCTGAGGTCTCGAATTGACTTAAAGCTAAACCAGGCCACAGTCATAAAGATGCTAGCAAAAATAGCAAGAGATAGCGCAAACCAAGGTAGTACAGGAGTGAGAATGGCAAAGGTAAATATAAAAGAATAAACAAGCGGTGCTATTGTGAACATTGTTAAACTTGATAAACCACCGTAAGCACCGGTAAATTTATTCGACTGCGATACAAGCGAGCCGCCAAAATGGTTTGAGTGAAATTCCATGGACTGCTCTGCTAAAGAATCGAAAACACGCCGGTTTAAATCGTAGATAACTTTATCATCCATCGTCCATTGTAAAAACATTAGAAGCCGCCATAAAACGAGTTCGCCCGTTCCAACGCAAACAACAAACGCAACAATATACGGCATGAAGGTTGAAAGAAGTTGATCTGGCGGTATGGTTTCCGTCGTAAGCCGGTTTACAATAAGTGAGATAATGAACAAGCCAGCATATCCGGTAAGGAAAATGGCTGCAGGCTGGAGCACTACAACAGGTATAAAATACCGTTTGTAGTGACGGATGCTTTCCCAGTAAAGTTTAAGCGTTAGCCCAATCTCAACAGATTCTTTTTTTGTCTTCTTCATACTACCTTTCGCAGTTTTGCATCACCTGATTATACGCTGTTATAAAGTAGCTGTGAAGGATAACTAAGAGTTATATCTTACCGGCATGAAAAGCTAATATCTCACGAATCACATGCTTTGGAAGTGGCTCATCATTTTTAAATTGGAGAGTACCACGGCCACTACGATGAGGCTTCATTATGTCATGTATGTAAGCGTCGGTTTTTGGCTCGAACACACCATAAATTCCAATATGTCCTTTTGTAGCTCCAAAGTGAATGATGCCGCGCTTTCCCGGTTCGGGCCGATAGGTGGGAATGCCGTAGCTGATATCTTCAATAGTTGTAGGGAAGGTAGCTTGCACGGCGGCGCGAAGCCAGATGAGCCGTTTTTGAGTAGCCTCATTGAATTGAGCGATGTACGTATCAACTAGTGGGTTTGATGTGTACTTCATAGTTTTAGTATACGCCCTTGTTGGTGCCTAGACAACAGAGGTGCATACCGCTATAATAGTGTCGATGCAGAAAATTCTTCTTTACTATAAATTTGTCCCTATCGGTGACCCCGAAGCCGTCAAGCTATGGCAAAAAACACTGACTGATAGCCTTAATTTGCGTGGCCGTATTCTTGTCAGTCGCCATGGATTAAACGGCACGGTTGGTGGTGGGGTAGAAGATTTAAAAGCTTACATAAAGGCGACAAAGCAGTACCCTGGTTTTAAAGATGTCGTTTTCAAATGGAGTGATGGTGGGCGCGAAGATTTTCCGCGTATGAGTGTGAAGCATCGTCGTGAACTGGTTGGCTTCCAAAATAGTGAGACTGAATTTGACGTTGATGAACAGGGCGTTGTTGGTGGCGGTACTCATTTAAAACCAAAACAAGTCCATGAACTGATTGAAAAGTATGGTGATGAAGTTGTGTTTTTCGATGGCCGAAACGAACACGAGGCTAAAATTGGTAAATTCAAGAATGCCATTGTACCAAATACTAATACTTCCCGCGATTTTATTGCCGAGCTTGAAAGCGATAAATATAACGACATTAAAGACAAGAAAGTTGTTACGTACTGTACCGGTGGAATTCGATGTGAGGTTATTTCGGCCATGATGAAAAAGCGTGGCTTTAAAGATGTGTATCAAATTGATGGTGGGATTGTTAAGTATGGTGAAGCCTATGGTGACGATGGCTTATGGGAAGGCTCGCTGCGAGTTTTTGATAACCGAATGACCGTCGAATTTTCAGACCATGCAAAAACCATTGGTGCGTGTACCCATTGTGCAAGTAAAACCAGTAATTTTGAAAACTGCGCCTTTGCAAACTGTAACGACCTTGTGTTGATTTGCGAAAACTGTAAAACAAACCCAGATCTGCTTTTTCACACTGAAATTTGCCGTCAAAAAGCACTTGCGGTCGCGGCATAAGACGGTGGGCTATGAATACCACGCTTGAAGCAAAACTAAAAAGCCTCCCGCGCTCAGCTGGAGTGTATTTTCATAAGTCGAAAAGCGGTGAAATTATTTACGTGGGTAAGGCTGCAATTCTTAAAAACCGTGTGCGTCAGTATTTTCAAAGTACTCGCGACATGGATATTAAAACTAGGGCATTGGTTGAAGAAATTTATGACACCGACTGGGTTGAAACTGAAAGTGAGCTTGATGCCTTGTTCTTAGAATCTGAAATGGTCAAGCGTTACATGCCACGCTACAATATTTTACTTCGAGATGATAAATCGCAAACCTTTGTACGAATTGACATGAAAAGTGAATGGCCAACCGTTTCGTTTACTCGTAACCCAATTGATGATGGGGCGGACTATTTCGGTCCGTACTATAATGGCTTTGCAATTAAAAAAGCACTTCGCTATTTAAGAAAAGTTTTTCCATATTATACGAAACCCCCTAAAGATGGAAACAGGCCCGACCTTGACTCACACATTGGCTTAAGCCCTCGTCCTGGTACATCTTCACAAGAATATAAAGCGACTTTAAAGCAACTCATTCGCTATTTTGAAGGTGGCCGCAAGGCAATCATCCGCGATATTGAAAAAAACATGCAGTTAGCAGCCAAGTTACACGATTTCGAGAATGCAGCACTTTATCGTAATAAGCTTAATGATTTAAAGGCACTTCAGCAGCGGATTATGTTTGGTGACCGAGAATTTTTAGATATTAGTAAAGACAAGGCGCTAGGGGACTTAGTTGAATTATTCAACCTTCCAAAAATTCCAGCCCGTATTGAAGGCTATGATATTAGCCACATGGGTGGTACGAACGTAGTTGCTAGCATGGTAACGTTTACGAATGGGGTAAGCGACCGAGCAAATTATCGTAAATTTAAAACCCGTATAGAGCGTAATGATGATTATGGCAATATGAACGAGGTGTTACTTCGCCGCTTAAGTGAAAAAAATCTTAAAGATTGGGGAACACCGGATTTACTTCTCATCGATGGTGGAAAAGGCCAGCTCGAAGCTGCTATAAAAGCTTTGAAAGAACGACAATTAACCATTCCTGTTATTAGTATCGCCAAGCGTGAAGAAGAGGTAATTGTTGATAGTTTAGATTCGAATATTTCGACCGATAGGCTCGAGCGGTATGTGAAAGGCGAGTTAATGGAAAGTGGTGTCTATGTTGAAAGAAGTGGTCGCTATTTTATCGTTAACCTTCACGCCGGTCAAACGAACGCCTCGGGTCACTCAAAAAATTTACGCGGCGCCGATACGGGGCCAGCAAAATACGCCCATCTTACGAAGTTATTTCAACGCATCCGCGATGAATCACACCGCTTTGCGGTAAGCTACCATACCGTTTTGAAACGTTCAAAACAAACGGCAAGCAGTTTAGATGAAATTCCTGGGATTGGCCCCGTCACTCGTCGGGCACTTATTAAAAAGTTTGGTAGTATTACAAAACTGAAAGCAACTGAACTCTCTGAAATAGAACAAGTTATAGGAAAAAGTAGAGCAGAGCTTGTAAAGCGCTACCTTGCATAAAGCGCTTATGCTACTATTGAGCATATGAACATACAACGCGTGGGCAGCAAAGGATTTACGATTGTAGAGCTTATTGTTGTTATTGCCGTTATCGGAATTCTAGCCGTGGTTGGTGTAGTTGGATATGGTGCTTGGCGCACGAAGACTGCGGAGAATGTCGTAAAGAGTGACTTGACACAAGTATCGACATCAATGGAAAATGCACGTAATTTTAATGACGCCTATCCGATATCTTTACCGTCAACATTTCAACCAAGCAGTAATACCACTGTAACATTTGCTAGTGGTGACGGTTCGTATTACTGTGTTAATGCAAGCAGTACTATACAACCAACAGTTCGCTTTTATTTTGACTCTCGCCAAACAAATAATCCAATTTCAGGTGCATGTGGTGATGCGATTATTACTCCACCAGTCACTCCGCCTGTAGTCACTCCGCCTACAATTACAAACCTGGCGCATAGCCCCCAGCCGTCTAGTACGAACTATACAACGTATTATGCTAGGAGTAGCACTTCAGCACTAAGCCATGGTATCTTCAATAATAGTTTAAGTGAATCATCATACAGGATAACTCGCAATAATACTTCGGCGGTCGCTATGTACATTGAAAGGGCAAACGGTGGTATGATGACCGCCCTGGCCGGTGACGTATATGGTGTAAAGATAACGCTTGAATCAAATGCAAGTGCAACGCTTAACGTCCAGATAGGCTACGGCGGAACAACAAGTATGACCAACCTGGGCGGTACAACTACTCAAAACATAAACCTGACTGCAAACACGCCAAGAGCTTTAGAGTATAGTTTCACCGTGCCCTCTGGCTTTGATGGGCAGCCATTATTCTTAAGGATATTATGGTCGGCCGGAAATAGCGGTGAGTATATTCAAGCTTCGAAATTGATGGTGTATAAAGACAACAGCTATGGTGCTATAAAATTTGCCGATGGCACAAGCTCGGGATGGACTTGGAGCGGTACTGCAAATGGATCAACTTCAAGCGGGCCGGCACTCTATCCATAAGATAAACTCTTCGATATAGTAAGTGCGAATGATTAATGCAGAAGAGTACACCCAGCGTCGAAATAGTTTAGTGGCAGTTGTTGCCCGTCCAATCATCTTAAGTGCCCAAACTGAAATGCAGGCACGGTCGGATACTGAATATCGTTTCGTTCAGGATGCAACTTTTTTCTACTACACTGGTATAAATGAGCCAAATTGGAAACTTATTTTTGATGGTAAAGACTGGAAACTTGCCCAACCTAAAATTTCAGATGTGCATGAAATTTTTAACGGGTCATTAAGTTTAGAGGACATACGTTCGACTAGTGGTATTGATGCTATCATTTCACAATTGGACTATACAAAACTAGTTACAGAGATAGCAAAACAGTCTCCTGAAATTGCGACGCTTTGTACACCGCCTTATGAAAAATACTATAATTTTACAATCAATCCAGCCCGTAAGAAACTCGAAACAAGTTTGAAGCGCATATTTCAATCTGTTTATGATTGTCGGCCTGAAGTAAATCGTCAGCGGGCCATTAAATCACAATCTGAAATTGACGAAATAAAACAAGCAGTAGCCATGACCTCTGCGGCATTCGAAATGGTGCGACGACAACTAACCCAATATAATTATGAATACGAAATAGAAGCGGACTTAAGTCGTGCGTATCGCTTCGGAGGTCTTGAAGGCCACGCATACGAACCAATTGTTGCAAGTGGCGAGAATGCCTGTACACTTCATTATATTCGCAACAACCACTCACTTTCGGGGAAAGGCCTCATATTAATTGATAGCGGCGCGAAAACGTCCGACGGGTACGTAGCGGATATAACACGAACATACAGCCTTAATTCTGTTACGGCCAGAGAAATGGAAATACACAGTGCGGTTGAAAAAGCACATCGTCAAATAATAAAGCTAATAATGCCAGGAGTAAGTTTACGGGAGTACCAAAACAAAGTAGACGTTATCATGAAAAATGCACTTATTTCGGTTGGACTTTTAAAGTCTAAAAGCGATGATAAAACGTATCGTCACTATTTTCCGCATGCAGTAGGTCATGGCTTAGGCATTGATGTTCATGAATCACTTGGCGGTTTTGAAACATTTCAAGTCGGGATGGTACTAACAGTGGAGCCAGGTATATATATTCCTGAGGAAGCTATTGGTGTTCGAATTGAGGATGATATTCTTGTTACCAAAACTGGCCATGAAAACCTCAGTGTAAGCCTATCTACTGCATTGTGATATACTTATGGTAATCATGCGACAACAGTTTCTTGTATTTGTTATTCGATGGATCTTAAGTGCGCTAGGGCTTTGGCTGGCGGTTCGCCTACTTGGGACCGGCTACGACAATGTCGATGTTACGGCTGGATTCTGGGGCTTTTTGTTCGCCGGACTTATTTTTTCAATTGTAAACAGCTTGTTTAAACCACTGCTTGTTATTGTTTCGCTACCAGCAATTCTTCTCACACTTGGATTATTTACAATTGTAGTAAATGGTGTTTTAGTATATATTTCACTCATGCTTGCGCCGGGCATCGCGATGTCGTTTGGCAATTCGATTATTACCGGAATTATCCTAAGTCTGATAAACTATATAGTAAGTGCTGCGATGGAAATTCGCGCAGTTGAAAGAACCAGGAGTAACTAAATGACTATTGATACCGTTCTTCAGATTGTAATGTTTGGGTCTGCTATTTTGATGGGTATTGCTATTTTACTTCAGCAACGTGGTGCGACACTTGGTGCAGGCTTCGGCAGTTCTGGCGAGCTATTTACTACCCGTCGAGGTGTGGATAAGAATCTTTTTGAAGCAACCGTTGTGCTTGCTGTTATTTTCGTGCTCTCTATTTTAGCGGGTCTTTTAATACCTAGTTAAGAAACGGGGGACGCGTGGCTGATAACGAACCAGGTAAGTGGCGACGCATTCCTAAGATGAGTTTTAACTCAAAAGATTTAGCCCGTCGTATGAAAAGGGTGGAAGGGGCAACGGTAAAGCATGCCCGCCGTTTTGTATTCAAGCGCTGGGATAACTTCCGTGAAGTACGGCGTCGAATTGCTTTGTGGGTTTTAGCAATCGGGATTGTCATTGGTGCAGCCGGATTGCAGTTTTGGTGGTATCAAGACAACTACCAAACAACAGCAAACGCCGATGGTGGTACCTATGCCGAGGCAGTGTTGGGTCCAATTGATACGCTTAATCCAATTTTTGCAAAATCAAGTGCCGAAGAATCGGCCGGAGAGCTACTTTTCTCGCGGTTAGTTACTTACGATGAAACAGGTCATTTAAACTATGACTTAGCAGAAAACTTAGCTGTAAGTGGCGATCAAAAAACGTATACTATTACCTTGCGTCCCGATGCACGCTGGAGTGACGGTCTTTATGTAAGGGCGCGTGATGTGGTATTTACAGTGGGTCTTCTGCAGAATGCAGCAACTCGCTCGACACTTACTGGCTGGAATGACGTTAAAGTTCAAGCAGTTGATGATCGGACAGTGAGCTTCACCCTACCGGCTGTTTATGCAGCCTTTCCTCACGCGCTTCGCTTCCTGCCTATCTTGCCGGAACACATATTAAGAGACATAGAGCCATCACAATTACGTGAAAACAGTTTTAGTACTAATCCTATAGGAAGTGGTCCATTTACAGTACGGCTACTACAAGATGTCGATCATTCAAATGGAAGGAAGATCGTGTACTTAGCGGGTAATGAAAGTTACTACGGCGGTAAACCTAAACTAAATCGAATTCAATTACATGTGTATAAAGATACCGAGTCAATTAAGCGGGCACTTTCTACGTCCGAAGTAAACGCAGCGAGCGATTTGCCGGTCATTACAGCAAATGAGGTAAATAAGCAGCGTTACATTGTTGAAAATAAATCGATTAACAGTGGCGTGTACGCAATTTTTAATACATCAAGTCCTGTTCTTCAGGATGCTAAAGTACGGCAAGCTTTACAATCTGGAACGAATACTGAAGCGGTCCGTACTTCAGTGTCTTCGAATTTATCTGAGCTTTACCTTCCATTTATTGCCAGTCAAGTGACTGGGCAACTCCCGGCCGCACCGGTCTATGACGTCGGTAAGGCAAATGCGCTACTCGATGAGGCCGGCTGGAAATTAGATGGTCAAATCCGTAAAAAAGATGGTCAGCCACTTACCCTTACGGTGGTAACAACGAAGAACCCCGACTTTGAAAGGGCACTTGATGAGCTATCTAAGCAGTGGCGTACTTTAGGTGTGACAATAACCACGAATATCGTTGACCCGGGTGATCAGTCACAAAATGTTGCCCAGAAAATTTTGCAACCACGACGCTACGATGTCTTACTTTACCAGTTAGCCATTGGGGGTGACGCCGATGTATACGCGTATTGGCACGGTTCTCAGGCGGCGGCTAGCAGTTTTAATCTTTCAAATTATAAAAATGCCGTCTCTGACGATGCCTTATCAAGTGCTCGTTCGCGCATTGAACCACAACTTCGCGACGCTAAGTATGCCACATTTGCACGGCAGTGGCTTAGTGATGTACCGGCAATCGGCCTTTACCAAGCAACCGCCCAGTATGTTCATACAGAAAGTGTTCATACGATACCAAAAAATAGTACACTCATTTCAGCCGTTGACCGTTACGGCGAGGTCTTGTACTGGTCGGTAGGAAGCCAGACTGTATTCCTTACCCCATAACGAAGGCCATCCACGGCTTATTATTGCAATATCGAAGTATTATCTGTATAATTACCAGATGTCGGGCGCTTAGCTCAGTTGGCTAGAGCATCTCGTTTACACCGAGAGGGTCGGGGGTTCGAATCCCTCAGCGCCCACCACGATGTGTAAACTACCCTTGCCGGTAGTTTATTTGTTTAAAAGATACTGGTTTGTATGCGCGCGTGCTGTAATTGGTAGCCAGGCTAGCTTGAGGTGCTAGTGTTCGCAAGGACGTGGAGGTTCAAGTCCTCTCGCGCGCACCAGTTGAAATTATATTGAATCCTGCAATCTGATTGCAGGATTCTTTGTATTAAGGAGTATCAACAAAATTTTTTAACATTTGAACATAGACGTAGTTGAAGTCGGGGATGTTACTTTCGGTGTGGCCCTCATCGCTACTCCCAAAGCCAAAACTTGCGGGCAATGGTGCGCCATGCTGAGTAATGTTTTGTCTAAACATGTAGCCGTGAAGCTGGAAGTCAACGGTCGTATCACCTGGCTTTGTTTCTTGGCCGTTTGCTAAGTTATTCATGTAGGTTGATTTAGAAGGAGTCGGGTTATCATCAGCAAATAGTTGAATATTTTTATCGACAAAATTGAACCTACTAAGCCGTGCTGGATTATGTCGAGCTGCCAAATTACGATCTCCGTCAAAAGCGTAGTAAACACTTCTGGTTAGAAAATCATTCCACCTACCGGCAGCTTGCATTGCATATCTATCGCTTGTCGACACATCATCTGGGTCTGCCCACACGCCAACACCAAGACTATTACCTGTCCTTTCTTCGATATCGTATACTCCGACACCAAGCATCATTCCACGTATGTTTGGGATAAGGTCACGGCCAACCGCCAGCGTCGAAAGCGCACCACCGTGGGAAGTGCCACGGAAGAAGCTTTTAGAAATATTAAAGCGACTCGTTAGATACTTATAGGCGTTACGTAAAGTCCGTTGAGCGGTTGGGTGGGAATACAATGTTCCACCGTAGTCACAGGAAATCGCAATACAGCCATGTGCCAGTGCTATACGACCATGGTGGATGTGGCCCGAGCCCGTTGCGTTAAGGGTGGCATGGCTACTTCCAGCACCGTGTACAAACCACAGTACGGGTGTCGATGATCCTGCTAAGCCAGCATTGTATACATCTTCGGGAATGAGAACCTGGATAGTGTCCTCGTATGCTGTATCAGCTGCAAGCTTAATAATTTGACGGTAATAGCGGATATTCGTAGAGGTATTTGTGTATGAGCTAGGCCCCGTTTTTGCAACGGGGTAGCTAATAGATTCTGTAATTAGGTCGGACGTACTAATGACATTAGCCTCTGGCAAAGCTGGAAGTGCGATAACTGAATTATTAACAGCAATCGAACGTGTTCGGGTAGTAATTGTACCGTCGCTATACGATGCAACTGCCTTTAATGTGTGAGTACCATTGGAAACATTTCCGGTGTTAATCCCATCATTAACCCAGTATGTGCTTTGGTCGGTAGCCAGGTCTGGACTATTAGGCCGGTAGCTATAGTTTGATGAAATAGGGGTGTTATCAAGGTAAAACTGTACATCAGTTGCGGTAGGTGAGGTTGCATAAGCTTTTTGATAGCCGCTTACACCCTGGTTTGTATAGGGATACTCGAATACTAAGTCACCGCTTGGATTTTCTACCGGACCCTGCGATGGTGCCCCTGACTTTTTTTTCATGAGTTGTCGAACTGCCATGAAAAAACCTTTTACAAATCGCTGAAGTTAAAATCACCTTGTTTTGAAAGTGCCCATTTAAGACCCGTCCAAAAAAGGTGATAGATAGTGTAGTAGCCTGCTGTTGATACGAATGCATTATCTTGATCGGCATCGACATAGACGGTAGCCGGCCAAGTAACAGTGAAGGTATTCGAGTTACTAGTGGTGTGGCGCAAAACGAGAGTAAGTGTACCTGATATAGCACTTGATGGTACTGGAAGAGTAGCTATTGTGATATTGTTTGTGACAGTCCGATGATAGGTACTTGGTACTGTCCATGCACTTAAATCGTAGGAGGTCGAACCGTTCCATGTCGTTACCGAACTCGTACCATTTGTAGGGGCAATATCACCAGCGTCACCCTTAGCGCCTGTCACCGCCGGTCGGTTTACCCACTTTCCGGTAATTGCATCAAAACTAAGGATGTCAGCCTCGGCCGGGTTACTTAATGCAGCATCGTAAGACGAAGAGATTCCATTTTGTCCTATTCCATTAGTTGCAAAAGCCACGAGATCCCCTATATATAGCTGTTAGCGTTAGCATTACTATAGCAACAAGAAGTGTAACTAGCAAATTATCGGTCTTTTTTAGACACGAGAAGTAGGATACCGCTAACAGGGTTTACGAAGATGAGGGTGCAAACTCCGAAGGCAGTAGTATTACTTTTTGTACCTTGATAGATACCCCAAGAAATAACAGTCATTGGGACCATCCAGGCTAGTGGTATGAGAAGTGGCCCAAACGTAACACAAGAAACGATATTAAAAATAAAAGCGATGAGGCGAAGTGTTTGGTCGGTAGTTGCTGAGTTATTAGTAGTTGTTTCGGCCATGATATTTCCTTATTTAGATTGTTTCTATTCTACCATTAATACACAGAGTTAACCTTTTGATTTACGGTGTAAATATGCTATAATTAGGCCTAAGGAAGCCCTGAGATTACTTCAACTAATCGTCTTAGGGCGCATTTTTAATGAAAGACCCACAACAAATTCGCAATGTCGCTATCATTGCCCACGTTGACCACGGTAAAACAACATTGGTCGACGGACTTTTAAAGCAAAGTAACACGTTTCGTGCCAACCAAGCCGAAATGGAGCAGTCGCTTATTATGGACAGCGGCGACCAAGAACACGAGCGTGGCATTACTATTACCGCTAAGCAAACCTCTGTGTACTATGGTGACTACAAAATTAATATTATTGACACCCCAGGGCACGCCGACTTTTCAGGTGAAGTAGAACGCACCCTTAATATGGCTGATGGTGTGCTACTTATTGTTGACGCCCAAGAAGGCCCGATGCCACAAACAAAGTTCGTACTTTCAAAAGCACTTGAACTTGGCCTGAAGCCAGTTGTTGTCATTAACAAAATTGACAAACCTTCTCGCCGTATAGATGAAGTGCTGGATGAAGTGTCTGAACTTTTCCTTGAACTTGCAATTGATGATAGCCAGCTTCACTACCCGGTTTACTATGCAATTGGCCGTGACGGTAAAGCCTGGACAGAACTTCCCGAGAACCCATCTGAGCACACTGATCTCACACCAATTTTTGAGGCAATTATTAACGATATTCCCGCCCCGACCGTTGAGATTGAAAAGCCATTCCAAATGCTGGTTACGTCACTTTCATACGACTCATTCTTAGGTAAATATGCCATTGGTCGTATTTCTCGCGGTACATTAAAGCGTGCACAACAAATTGTTTTGATCAAACGTGACGGTACTATTGTAAATGCCAAAGTTGATAAACTATTTGGCTATCGTGGGCTGCAACGTGAAGAAATTGATGAAGCTGGTGCGGGTGATATTATCGCCGTCACTGGTATTGCCGAAGCGCATATTGGTGAAACCTTGGCCGATAAAGACCAACCAGAAGCCCTTCCTGTCATCGACATCGAAGCGCCAACAATTAGTATGTATCTTGGCCCAAACACCAGCCCACTGAAGGGGAAGGAAGCTAAATACAACACGAGCCGTCAAATTGGTGACCGTTTAAAGCAAGAACTTGAGACCAATGTGTCACTTCGTGTCACAGAAGAAGGAATTGGCTTTGTGGTTTCAGGCCGTGGCGAGCTTCACTTGTCAGTGCTTATTGAAACGCTGCGTCGTGAAGATTTTGAATTCGAAGTTGGCCGCCCGCAAGTAGTCACGATCGAAGAAGATGGCGTTACGAAAGAGCCAGTTGAAGAACTTTTAATTGAAGTCTCAGCCGAATTCTTAGGCGCTGTTAGCCAAGAGCTTGGTGCCCGCCGTGCAACTACTTTAAAGCAAGAGCAAACCAGTAGCGGTACAACCCGAGTAACGTATATTATTCCAACCCGTGCTATGATTGGCCTTCGTAACTTACTTCTTACCGCTACTAAGGGTACGGTTATTATGAACAGCTTGCCATACGGCTATCAACCACTTGGTCCGAAACTTCAACAAATGCGTAACGGTGCCTTAGTTGCTTTCGAAGCTGGCCAAACCACTGCCTATGCACTTGATACTGCAGCGGCCCGCGGTGAATTGTTTGTTGGCCCAGGTACAACTGTTTACCAGGGTATGATTGTCGGGCTTTATAACCGTTCAGGTGATCTTGATATTAATGTTTGTAAGGGTAAGCAACTTACCAACATGCGAAGCTCATCAAGTGATGGCACTATTCAGCTGACACCATTTACCGACCTCAGCCTTGAGCAATGTATCGATTTCATTGAAGATGATGAACTGCTGGAAGTAACCCCACAAAACCTTCGCCTTCGAAAACGCTATCTTGAGCCTAACCAGCGCAAGCGAAATAAATAGTAAATCTTAAATTTAGGTTCACACATACGTCGCAGGGACGTATACTAAAACTACTATGGTTCGTCCAAAAATAAACACCGATCCAATTAAATCTGCTTTGGTTAAAACCACTGGCATTCTTCTGAAGTCCGATAAAGATGTCGATGAATTGCTTGGTGAGTTACTTCTTGATGTCCAAAAGATGAATGTCTACGGCGATGGCAAGACATTTGTTGATTTAGTGCCTGGCCGAAGATTACGTTCGATTAAAGAAGAGTACGCCCTGCTTAAGCAAGACCCAGACTTTGACCTGCGTGATTTTGTGACGCGCCATTTTTACGACGCAACTGAAGGTGTCTATCAACGTGCCTATGAAAGTAGTCCCGACCATACACCGCTTGAGCACATTGATGAACTTTGGACGTTTCTTGAACGCCGAAATCGTAAAAATCGCGGCTCTCTTCTTGCACTTCCGTACAAATATATTGTGCCCGGAGGGCGATTTAACGAACAGTTCTATTGGGACTCGTATTTCATTATGCTCGGTCTGGCTTCGAGTGGTCGATGGAAGCAAATTGATGGCATGATGAAAAACTATACCCACATGATTCGCAAGTTTGGCTATATCCCTACGGCTAACCGCACGTACTTATTAAGTCGCTCGCAGCCACCATTCTTTTCGCATATGGTTCGCTTACTTGCTTCAAAAAAAGGTAATAAAGTACTGCGTGAATACCTACCATATTTATTAGTTGAATATCGGTTTTGGATGCGGGGTCGTTCAAAAGTAGCTTCAACTGACCACCACGCTATTCGCCGGGTGGTGCAAATGCCAGGTGGTACGTTTTTGAATCGCTATTATGACAATAAGAAAACGCCACGCCCAGAATCGCTTCGTGAAGATATTGAAACGGCCGAGCTTTCCGGACGTAAGGACCCAAATCGGCTTTACCTTCATCTTCGCGCTGCAGCCGAATCGGGCTGGGATTTTAGCTCACGTTGGTTTTCTGACCCACTTGATATTAAAACAATTCATACCGCCGATATTGTTCCAGTTGATTTAAACAGTTTGTTATATCATTTAGAAATGACTATTGCCGATTCCTTTAAGTCATCGTTTAATTTAGTACAGTCAAGGCATTTCAGGAAACGTGCTAAGGCACGCGTCCAAGCAATCCAGGATTATTTGTGGAACGAAGATGAGGGTTTTTATAAAGATTATAATTTTCATCATGGAATGCAGACGTCGGTAAGTAGCCTTGCCGGAGTGTTCCCGTTATATGTTGGTATTGCAACCCAAGAGCAGGCTGACAGGGTTGCTGACATACTTCGAAAAGACTTTTTGCAACCAGGCGGGTTAGTGACAACACTTATTGATAATGGCCAACAGTGGGATTCTCCAAATGGTTGGGCGCCATTACAGTGGGCCGCTATTCAAGGGCTTCGAAATTATGGACACGATGATTTAGCAGACGAAATCTCAAAACGATGGCTTGAGCTAAACGAAAAAGTATATGCAAGCACACGTAAGTTTGTCGAGAAATATAACGTTGAAAGTGATGATGGGCTTGGTGGCGGCGGTGAATATGTTTTACAAGATGGATTTGGATGGACGAATGGGGTGTATGAGGCTTTAAAGCGAGATTTCAAAATCTAGTTTAAGATGCATTAAAATCCTTTATTGCACCAGATATTATTGAATCCCAAATTCGATCTTCGTCCCTACTCTCGGCGTTATCATTAAGAAATATTGGAGCGCCTGTCGCGACGGGTCTCAGTATGTTTAAGTCCGGCAAGTCCACTCTTCGGACGACATTGAAATCTTGCTGTTCGTGATATTCTTTTAACGATCGAACATTTGAAAATTCAATAGTACGAAGGTTCGGTGTGGCGGTAACTATTAAGGTTTGATCGTTATCAATTAAAGGAGCACTCTCCATTGCATCTCGGCATAATCCACATGGGTGGAGTGTGCACATCTGGTGGCCACTTTGCGTATCATTCTGAGTTTCACCTACAACCGCAACAATACGTATCAGACTAAACCCCCTATCCCGAGCTTTTTGAATAGCAAGTTGTTCCGCGTGGATATTGACATCGGTTAGTGCTTCAGGTTTTACGTTAACCCCTTTGAAAAATTGTTTTCGGGCGAGATTCGGTTTTAAGGCTAGCACACTTGCACCGACGTTAAAATTACGATGAGAAGCGGCGTGACCACGAGCATCGGCGGCTTTGTGAAGGGCAAGTAAAATGTTAGCTGGGTTTAATTCTTGTTCAATTTGCCATTCTGTAAATGAGGAGTGGAGTACGGAAAAAATTTCACCGCTATCCGTAAGTGGGAGTCGGCTAATAGTATGTTGAAGTTTTTCAGTAGGGGATGTCATTGCTGAAATTAAACAGTAAATGTAAGGAATTTACAAACATAAGCTTAAAATATCTTTTCACCGCTTAAATCATCTGGTAAAAAGCCTTTTTGGTGTTTGAAATCCGCTTCCCATTTGTAGTCCTTGTTGTAACCTAAGTCTTTCATTAGTTTAGTCGGTGCATTACGTAAGTGTAATGGCATTGGCGCATCGGGGTATTGTTTGGCAAGTTGCTGGGCGCGGTGCATTGCATTCGTCGTTTGGCGAGATTTTTCAGATTTTGCTAACGCGGTTGCTACATGAAAAAGGATATAGTTCGACTCCGGCATTCCAACCCGTTCAACGGCTTGAAAAGCATTTAACGCCAAACCAAGGGCGCCGTTGCCAGCAAGTCCAATATCTTCAGAAGCAAAAATAACCATGCGCCTGGCGATGAACTTCGGGTCTTCGCCAGCATCGATCATGCGAGCCAAGTAATACAGTGTTGCATCAACATTACTGCCGCGCATACTTTTAATAAAAGCCGAAATGACGTTATAATGCATGTCGCCTTTTTTATCGTAGCCCGGTACGCGTTTTTGGGCGGCTGTCTTTACAGTTTCAACGGTCACTTTTTTGCTAAAATTTAGAGCAAGCTCTAAATTACCTAAAGCAACACGGGCATCACCACCGGAAAGCTCTGCGATATAATCGAGTGCATCAGGTGTAACACGTTTTATAGCTTTTTCCTCTCTAACCGCACGAGTAAGAATAGTGAGAATATCAGGTTTTGTAAGTGGCTCAAGTACCAACACTCGACTACGACTTAAAAGGGGAGTAATGACTTCAAAACTGGGGTTTTCAGTGGTAGCGCCAATAAGCGTAATGAGCCCCGACTCAACGTGAGGTAAAAAAGCATCTTGCTGGGCTTTATTGAAACGGTGAATCTCGTCAACAAACAAAATAGTACGAAGCTTTAAGTTCCAGTTTTGTCGGGCGTGCTCGACTACTTTTTCAACATCTTTCTTGCCACTTGTAACGGCGGAAAGTTCGATGAATTCAGCATCAACTTCTCGGGCAATAACCCGGGCTAAAGTGGTTTTACCGCTACCGGGTGGCCCCCATAAAATAAGGCTGACCGGTTCGCGATTTTTTACAATTTGGCGAAGAATCTCCTTATTACCAAGAAGATGCGTTTGACCGATCACTTCATCAAGTGTTGTTGGCCGCATTCGTTCGGCAAGAGGGATACGTGCTTCACCATCCATATACCTTTATTATACGTGTAAGCTTGGTATACTGGAAACAGAACCAAAGAGGAGGTTGTATGGATATACTGTTTTGGATAATTATTATTATCGTAGCTATTTTTATTTTGAGTGGCCTTAAAGTTATTAACCAATATCAACGAGGTGTTGTGTTGACATTAGGTAGGTTTACTGGCGTTCGCCAACCTGGCCTACGCATTGTCATTCCTATCTTCCAGCAACTTACTCGGGTTGATGTCCGTTCAACTCCGATAGATGTACCAAAGCAAGAAGTTATTACCCGTGACAACGTAACAGCAGGGGTTGATGCGGTTGTCTATTTCCGTGTACTTGACCCAGCCAAGGCAGTACTTGAAACAACTAATTATGTCTATGCCACTAGCCAGTTTGCCCAAGCTGCGCTTCGCGACATTACCGGTAATTTTGAGCTTGATGAATTACTTTCAAAACGCGAAGAAATTAGTGAAAAGATAAAAGAGATTGTCGATACCCAAACCTCACAGTGGGGAATTGATGTTGAGAACGTGAAAATTCAAAACATTGAATTGCCACAAGATATGAAGCGTGCCATGGCTAAACAAGCCGAGGCTGAGCGTGAACGACGAAGTAACATTATTAATGCCGAAGGTGAAAAAGCCGCCGCCGCTACCTTAGCGGAAGCTGCACGTATTATATCAAGCACACCAGGCGCCTTAAATCTACGAACCCTTAATACAATCGAGCGCATTAGTACCGAACCAAGCCAAAAGACAACCCTATTATTCCCAATTGAACTGATTGATGCAGTGCAGAAAATAGGTGACGGGTTAAATAAGCGATAGATTTACTTAATGCATTGTTGAGCCTATAAACAAACGGCTTGAAAAATTACCCCTGTTTCAGTACAATAGACAAGTATCAAATGTGGCTCTTTAGCTCATTGCTTCGAAGAAGCATCATGAACTATAGTAGAGCAGAGGCCTGAAGGCCTGCCACAGATTGTGTGGCTCTTTAGCTCAGTTGGTAGAGCAGAGGCCTGAAGAGCCTTGTGTCCCCAGTTCGAGTCTGGGAGGAGCCACCAGAAATGTATTGTAACCACTAAGCTAAATCTTGGTGGTTCTTTATTTACTTAATAAGATTTAGTCGTTAAAAGCAGCTTCACCGCATCGAAGTTCGCACGGTCATTCCCCGAGTGCCCCGCAATAGTCCAAGTGAGTGAGCTGTTGGGTAATGCTTTATGAAGTTCATAAGCCGTGCAAGGAGGGCATACCATGTCGTACCTACCCTGAACAAGCGCAATTGGCATAGTAAGCTTGCTGGCATTCTTCATAATATAGCCCTCTTCCAAGAAGCAGGTATTGACCAAATAGTGAGTCTCGATAGTGCTGCCGGTTGGGTCAAAACTAGCTGGGTCAATTCGATTAGGTAGGGCGGCTCGATCGTCTAATGTTGAAATCGAACCCTCAAGTTCGCTGTAGGCAAAACTTGCCTTACGGGCTGACTCGTCATTGTTAAAGATTCGAGCTTGGTGGTAGGCGGCCGGTTCGCTTGCAGCCTCGGTGGGTACGCTAGCTGCAAAGCGTTCCCAAACTTCAGGGAAGAAAGTTCTAAACTGTCCCTTATCGATAAAGTCAATTTCAGATTGTCGCCCAGTGAAAATACCACGTAGTACCATTCGGGTTACTTTTTTGGGGTGTTTCAGACCATACGCAAGAGCAAGGCAAGAGCCCCATGAACCACCCGTCAAAGCAAATGAAGTAATTCCATAGTGTGAAGCAATTGTCGTAATATCATTAACAAGTGCTTCGGTAGTGTTGTTTAAAAGAGAGCCCTTTGGAAGACTTTTGCCAGCACCGCGTTGGTCGAAAAAAAGAACCTTATGTGCATTAGGGTCAAATAATAACTTATGACCATCATTACAGCCGCTCCCCGGCCCACCATGCAAAAATATGATAGTTTCTTTTGCAGTCGGTGACCCCCAAAGTTGGGTGTATAGTTGGTGATTATCACCAACATCAATCATTCTTTCTTTAAGAGTATATGAATCTTTTTGCATAGTCTTCTCCTTTACTATATTCTACACAGGCATTTGCTAATATGGCTAAGCTATCAATAGCTTGGGCTGCGCTTGGCGTAATGTCGTTGGCAACTAATGATAATTCGGTGCACCCTAGTATAACTCCATCGCATCCAAGTATGGCGATCTCTTCTTTTATAGTAATTGCCATACGGCGTGCATCATTAATTCTGCCGTCTTTAATAGTTGCTATAAGTGAAGAGAGTGTTGTTTGTGTCGAAAACGGCAGCGTCACGCAGCGACTGCCTACTTCACGGCACAGTTTTTGATAATAGTGACTTTGAGTAGTACCATCTGTTGCTAAAAGACATACTTTTTTAAACCTCGCCTTTTCTATGTAGCTGACAACAAGCTGCGGAAGCGACAATAGTGTAGCCGTGCTTGTAAGCCGATTGAAAATACGCGGCATACATGCTGAATTGCAGGGCAGGGCTATAATTTCAGCACCAATAAGTATAAGTTTATCGAGATTATGCTGCAAGGCCGGCACGGGGTCTGGCCCCTTACCCATTAGAAAAGTACTCCGATCGGGTATTCTGCCATCGTTAATACTGATAATTGGCGCGATAGTTTGGTCGCTGCCTTCAAAACGTTCGACGAGCATTTGTTCAAATTGAACGGTTGCCCGTGGGCCCATACCACCTAAAATACCTACAGTCTTCATGGTGTAACTCTTTTCCTAAGGGCTGTTAGTTCTTTGGTTATAGTCGATAGTTCACCAAGTGGCTTGGTAATGTTAGCTGGAGCAATTGCTAAGCCGTCATTAACAACGTCATATTGGGTAATAAAGCCGGGCTGCCGTGGTGGAGTGAACAAGCCAGGAACTCGCTCGGTTTGTTGTACAAGCTTTCGTTCAATAGTGAGTTTATCTGTATTACTTGTTGCTATGAATCGTTGGCGTGCATCGTCTGTCTGACTTTGTTGACTGAAAAAGTTTTTTCGTCGAGCGTTTAGTGCGCTTTGGGCAATTACAGCCGCATCTAATTCGTCAAAGACAGCCTGTAATTCTTTTTCGTAGGAAAGAGTTGTTGCAAAGCGCGCATCTGAAGCGGGTACTAACTGCACATTCAGCTGGGAAGGAAGCAGGCTACCGAACGATGCGTTGTTTCGGACAATCTGATATAAATCCTGAAGGTCCTTTTGTAAACTGTTAATGTAGCGAATCATATCGGGTCCGGATATGTGGTATTGGGTTTCTTGTTCTGACTCTAAAGCTTCAACTACAAAGTTAATAAGAATATCGAGAAGGTTCGGCATAATAACCGCTGTTTTTTCTGCACGAGGGTTGTTTGCAAGTTGAAGCACGCCGAACTTATCAACTAGGTCAGCGCCATTTGGTACTTGCGCCGTAGTTCCGTCAGCTTTTACGATTCTTTCGAAAAGTTCTGGTTTGTAGGCAAGTGCTAAGGCCGTAATTTCACTGGCTATGGCGGCGTTTGTTTGAAGGTATTCGGTGTTCGTAAAGACATTTGCTTCAGGCAGGGCTTGTTTTATCGCATTGATGTGCACTTCATCAAGAAAGCCATTGCTCGTTACGGCGCGGCTTACTACTAAACCATCATCGGCTAATTCGACGATCGAGCCTTGTGAAAGCTGTTTTTCTGGAAAGTAATTTTTATCGACACCAGTTACATTGTGGTCAACAAGTAACATGCGGATACCACTGGCTGCAAGCGTCAAGTTGTACGGTGATAAGTTCCCCACGTGAGCTGAACGCATGACACTGAAGCCCTGTTTTTGAAGGCCTGTAAGATCGTTAATTGATACGCTATCATTAGGTTGTATTTCTAGTTTTTCCATATCCTGTCCTTTCTCACAAAAAAAGTCGCCAGTATTGGCGACTTCCGATGGATTAATGTTTCTCTATTTTTACGAATTATGAACAAAACCAACAGAAGCCGCGACGCGACGGTAATGGTTAAACCAAGTCATAGCATTCTGTTGATTAATAGTAATCATAAACGGATATTAGCATATTTATTTGTTTTTGCAAATAGTTTATTTAATGCTACACTGGTGACACTACGAACCACCGGTTCCTCTATGCGCTGAATGTTCGGACGGCCGAACCACTCACGCTTCTAACCAATACGTACAAAACTTATAAGGAGAAGCATATGGAAAAACGACGAATTAACGTTCGTGCACTGATTGTGCGCGGCGACACTATTTTAGCTGTCAAACATAAAAACCAAGATGGTAGCGAATCTCAATATTGGGCGCTTCCAGGAGGCGGCCTTGACCCACATGAAACATTACAAGAGGGTGTTGAACGCGAAGTGTTTGAAGAACTAGGCGTTCAAGCTACGTCGACCGATACCGTTGCGTGTATTCAACAATTTTTGTCTAGCCGCGAAGACTTTGATGAGGAGCTTGAGTTTTTCATGGTTATAAAAGATTCACCACTTTTTGACTCGATTAATCTTGAAGAAACGAGCCATGGATATGAAGAATTATCGCGTGTAGCGTTTGTGAATCCGAAAGAAGTATTTATACTGCCGGATTTTTTGTCACAGATTAATATTCCCCATTACATTTCTGGTGCATCTGCGCCATATACGTACAATGAACTAAAAAAATGATTCCCAATGAAGACGCCCTCTTCCGAGGGCGCCTTCGAGAGGCGACGGAAGAGGGCTATTGTAGCCATCCGTGCGTGCTGACGATCTGCTCGCCGAGCCCGCCGAGGATCATGCGGGTGACCATGTCGTCCTGCATCTCGGTGAAGCCGCTGGTCGCGCCGATCAGGATCAGCGGACCGTACTGGGCCAACACCGCCCCACCGTAGGGGAAGTCACCCCACTGGTAGACACCCTCCTCCTGCTCTGAATCCACGACCTTGCGGAAGTGCTTCGGGTCGTTGAACCGGAAGTCCAGCGTCGACGTATCGACGATGGGCATGTCGGGTTCGGGACGCAGCAGCGGGCGCATCTTGCGGATGGCGTTGGCGATGTAGCGGTCACGATTCGGCCCCCAGCCACCGACGAACCAGACGAACTTGTCCGGCTTATTGTGGTGCTTGTGGAGCTTGAAGTCCAGCTCCTCCACCGGCTTGGCCATGGCGAAGCCGAAGTTGTCGTTGCCGTTCAGGAGCCCTTGGGCGACGAGCTGCTGGAAGACCTCGTAGTAGGTTTCCAGCGTCTGCTTCATCTCGAGGACTGTTCCATCCGCGAGGACGTAGTGCTGCTCCTGCGGGAAGACAGACACATCGAGTTGCTTTGTGGTGGTGGACACATGGTCTCCTATGTACTCGTGTTACTTACTTGGAGTTCAGTAACGATGACTTTGTAATAGTACCATGAAATATAAAAAAGTAAATACCTACCGTTCTGTAGGTTCGTCTTGAAATAATATCGTCCACCCGCTATAATACCGTGAGTATGCGGGTGTAGCTCAGCTGTTAGAGCGCTTCCTTGCCAAGGAAGAGGCCCAGGGTTAGAGTCCCTGTACCCGCACCAAATGTTTGAATTTAGAGCCATTAGGCTCTTTTTCTTTATTTCTATAGCTATTTTAATTTCATCACAAAAGAAAAAGAGACCGAACAACGTCCGGCTCTCTTCCTGCAAGTCAACTTTAACTTGCGATAGAGGTGGGGGTTGTTCGGTCTCGTTCTTTACCCCATCCCTTGGATCACCAGATTGTCTGTGCCTCTCTCGAGGACAGAGCGTTGAAGTGCTTCACGTGCTCGGCGTAGTGCGCGTCCGTCATCGGGACTTTGCCGTACTTCTGCCGATGGAAGATCTGCACGATGATCATCATCCGCTTTGCTCGCAGCACCAGTGCCACGAGGGTGTCGTCATCCGTCATCTGGCCGCCCAGGGTGCAGCTGGCCAGCTTGTCGTAGTCGAGCGGAGGCAGGGGCGCCTTCATGAGTCGTCGCGAGAAGTCGAACTTGCGGTTCGTGTAGAAGTAGTCCCACTTCTGACCGATGATCAGCTCGAGGCTGAGTTCGAATTTGTTCCCGGGCCAGACGAGGTCGCAGAAATCCTTGACCTCGCTCAGAAACCTGTCGTCGTCCCAGGTGACCTGGGTGCAGGTGGGGTTGAAAACCATTGTGGTGCTCACAGTTTCTACTTCCTTCCGGGAAGATATGGGTTGGGTGGTGCGAAGAACACCGATATTTCGGCTTTTTTATGTTATCATAAAATTGTAAAAAAGTCAATACTATACTAATAATTGACATCGATCATCTTGAGGTCATACTTTTGTAGAAATTACTAAAGCTAACTCCCAAACGAAGGTCGGTTAAAAAGTAGTATGATGTATCTTAAAGAACGCTCGACTCATCTGCGTATAGTCGTGTTATCTCGGCTGCAGATAGGGCCCTATTCCAAACCCGAAGCTTGGCGACGCTTCCTTCGAAAAAGTTACTCATACCAGATGTTAGTTTCACCGCCCCAACTGTGAAGTCGCACAGCGTTGTGTTAAGACCGTTTGGAAAATAATACGGGTTCTTATCATACGTGTTTGACTGGTTATCAGTATAATTCGTGTAAGGTGTAAATGTACCGTTTAAGTATGAGCGTACGTAGGTACCATCGTATGTTCCAACATGAAATTCCCACCGGCTATTTTGAACAAGTGTTTTTGAAGCAGAGTAGTCAATTGAAAAAGGATACCCTGGAGTTGCACTGCCAAGTTTTGATACATGAAAGCACGACATTTGGGAACCACCATAGGTTCCTAGGTCGATGAAAAGACCGTATTGACGGCGCGGGTCATTATTATCTTCTTGCCATGCACCAGCAATAAAGCCGGTATTCGCATCTGTTCGATAGACCCAGGCAGCTACTGTAACCTTATTGGTGGACCGCCCCATATTAAGACCACCCAAGTTTGCGGCTGCTGCAACGAGGTAGTTTGGGGAACCTGTGATATTTACCCCGTATCCCCATGGTGTTGTAATACGCGGGACGCTCCCCACCTGTGCCAATGGGAATGACCCGTCAGTTGTATAAAATGGTGCCGCTGACTCGGAAAATTTCCATTCCGCTATTAAGCCAAGGTTAGTTGACGCACCGCGGTATTGAGCGATTTGGCTTGTTTGACTACGATTGGTTTTACTCCAGCGTGACGCTGACCTGTTGCTAGGCAGCTGGCGATCGATTGTAACGGTTGCAGCACTTGTTGCCGAACCAGAAGCCCCCGCATTATCAAGGACTGTGCAACGAAGCGTGACGGTCATTGGTTTGTCCGGCACAAAAGAAACCGTAGGTGATGTGGCGTTAAGAAGTGTCGGTGGTGTAACATCACATTGGGCTACAGACCATAAATATGATGCAATAGTGCCGTCAGTATCTGTGGCATGTGCAACAGCTGAAACGGTGTCGCCAGCATACGCATCGGGTATCGAATCAATGGTAACTAACGGTGCATTGTTTGGAGCTGGCACGGTACCCTGGATCATGAAAATAACATCACGGGAACCACGGGCAACTGACCAAGAGATATTAGTAGAGGGTGTTTGCCCTGAAGTTGTGAATGCTTTAAGACCTATATGTAAGCGAGATTGTGATATCGGGACAGTTTCAAAACCGCTATCCCACGTGCCCCAGGTTCCACCGCCACTTGATTGCAGGCCAACAGCGGCAATCGCGATCGTATTCGCTGCAACAGATGCGTTTGCCGGACCTGCCAGCGCGCTTGTTGCAGACGCGTTATTGGTTGCAACAATTGCGCTATCTACGGTTGTCGATACAAACCCTTCGAAACCAAACAATGTTGCAGACATTTGTGTTTGACTGGCACTAAAAGTAAGCGTGACACTATTTGTCGTGCCGTCGCCTTGCTTAATATAAAACCCAAGCCAAAGTGTTGAACCATAGCTTGCGGACCCCGGGCTTATTAATGTCCAGCCCGATGGTGTTGTAGGCGCAGCACCGCCAGAGGCTGATATTGCCACAAGAAGTGTGTGAGTGGTATCGAGGGGCGTTCCTTCATCAAAGGTAAGTGTCAGGCTTGTGCCAGAGTTAACAGCCGGCGATTGTTTAATTCGTTTATATATCGGCATTAGACGCGAACCACAACCACTCGGTATTGATTAACCGTTGGCGCGGTCAAAAAGCCGAGGGTAATTGTATTGCCATCAGTTGGAATAAGTACATCGACAGTAACACGCACCCAAGGGTCACTGGATATGTCATAGACTGTTACGTGGACATCTCGAGTTCCAAGGTTGTGAGTTATTGCTGGTGACGTTGATCCGCTTGGGACATTTACTGCATAGCCATTTGTCGAGCCAGATGCTGTAGATGCAATTGTAATAGTGTCGGCTGAATCATTTGGTGTAATGGTAATATTTGGCCCGGCTACAAGTGCTGCTGCAATTGTATCTCGAATCAGTTCTGGTGCTACTGAAGAATCTAATTTATTACCAAGCGCAGTGGCTTGAGCTGTTGAGATAGGTTTGTTAGCATCGGATGTATTATCAACGTTACCAAGCCCAACTTGAGATGGGGTATGTGTATGAGCAACATCAGCTTTACCAGACAGCGTTGTTGTAACGGTACTTGAATCAGCCTTCGCCGCCAAGGCTGTTGTTAACCCATTAACATTGCTCTGCTCAATCGTTGTACTACGAATAAGGTCAGGTGCGGCGGAAATATCGAGCTTCGCATTAATAGCGGTAGCCTGTGCAGTCGAGATAGGCTTATCTGCATCTGAAGTATTGTTTACATTACCAAGCCCCACTTGAGCAGGGGTATGAGTGTGAACTAAGTCGGCCTTATTTGCTAGCCCGGTATTAACAGTTGTAGTATCAGCTTTTGCCGATAGAGAAGTGGCTAAGCCGGAAATTTTAGTTTGGTCTATAGCAGCATTTGTAGCGATCTTTGCATTTGTGATAGTGCCGTCCGCGATTGAGCCGCTTCCAATAGTGTTTAGTTTTGCGATAACATCGCTTGAAAGCTTCGATTCCGCAAGGGTACCATCGATGATTTTTTCACCACTAACACTGTTATTTGCTATCGAAGCATTGGTGACTGAATTTGATTTTATCTGAGCAGCACCAACGCTGTCAGTTTTTAGCGTTCCGTCGGTAGAGTGGGACTGTTCAAGGAACTCATTAAGAATATCACCCCAGTTACCATTATCGGCACCGACGCGAGGAAGCCGTGCCATTACAGCGATATCTCACGTAATGAAATTATTTTTGAAGACATGTCACACACATTCACCATAGTCATTTAAATATAAAGCATAAGCGAGAGGAAGTAAATAATAGCCCCTGTGAAAAGAGGCTATTATTACTAAAGTACTGAAGACACTTAACTAGCTAACCCAGGCTTTAAAACAACCTTTGTCCAGCCTTCATCTCGACTATCGAAATGTTTGTAGGCTTCAGGTGCTTGGTCGAGGGGAAGCTCGTGCGAAACAATGAACGAAGGTTTTGCTTTACCGCTAACGATAAGGTCTCGTAGTAGTCGGTTGTACTTTTTAACCGGACATTGGCCGGTTGCCATTGTTTGACCTTTGAACCAAAATAGACCGTAGTCAAATACCGACTTTCCTTGTTTAGCAAGTTCGTCGTTCGCTCCTGGGTCTTGCGGGACAAATACGCCCACTACGCCTATCTTGCCAGTAAATCGAACAGCCTGCACTAGCTGATTTAACGTCAAGTTCATATCTTCATTACCATTTGGGTCATGCGCTTGGTAGCCGACACATTCACAGCCATTATCAGCGCCGAGTCCCATGGTTTGCTCTTTAATAAATTCAACTGGGTCAACTTTTGAATCATCGACAGGTATTGCGCCAATTGATTCAGCCAGTTGAAGACGGTCTGGGTGTCGGTCAACGACCCATACGCGGCTTGCACCTTTGATGATCGCTGAATAAGCCGCCATAAGGCCAACTGGTCCGGCCCCAAAAATTACTGTTTGGTCACCAGGCTTCACGCCAGCCAGTTCGGTTGCATGGTAGCCAGTAGGGAAGATGTCGGCTAACATAACATAGTCATTCTGTTTCTCACTATCTCGGGCATCTTCACCAAGACGTAAACAGTTAAAATCAGCGTACGGTACCCGTAAAAGTTCTGCTTGTCCACCTTGATAGGGGCCCATGTCAGCAAACCCATAGGCTGCACCGGCTAATTCCTTTTCAGGCTGCATTGTTAGGCAGTAGTTTGTGAGACCTTGCTCACAGTTTTTACAGTGCCCACAGGCCACATTGAAGGGTATTACTACCATGTCGCCAACTTTAATTTTGTCGACGCCCGCGCCTATCTCGATAACCTCACCTAGATTTTCATGGCCGAATGTTCGTCCTTCTTCAAAATCGGTGCGGCCTTCATACATGTGAAGGTCAGAGCCACAAATGTTGGTAGTAGTTACTTTGACGATTACATCTGTTGGTTTTTCGATCTTAGGATCGGGCACTTCTTCGACACTAACGTCGCGAGGGCCGTTATATACAACTGCTTTCATCGTTCACCTCCTTTGGCTTACCCTCTCAGTCTGTGCTTCACATACCCTTTGCACTGTAAGAATTCTCATAAAAATCTAACAAAAAATCCACGGTAGGGGTTATTTGTTGTTAAATAGAATGTAGAAGTAATTCTTTAGAAAGATTAATTTATATGCCAACTATCAATCCGTACATTAATTTCAATGGAAATGCTGAAGAAGCTTTTCATTTTTACAAATCTGTTTTTGGTGGCGAATTCGAAAAAGTTATTCGTTTCAAAGACCTAGATAACCCTGGGTTTGAAGTATCGGAAAGTGAAGCAGATAAAATCATGCACATTGCTTTACCGATTGGCGGCAATACGTTACTTGCGAATGATGTACCTGAATTTATGGGCAAGGTAAGTGAGAATGAAAATAGGTCGAAAATAGCAGTCGTTGTAGAAACCAAGCAGGAGGCTGAACGCATATTCACTGGTTTGTCGGTTGGCGGAACTGTTGAAATGCCGATGGATATAAGCCCATGGGGAACCGACTTTGCAATGTTTCGAGATAAATACGGCATCGAATGGACAGTAGAGTTCGACCCGCATGAATAAAACAATTATTATTACTGGTGCAAGCGATGGAATAGGAAAGGTTGCAGCCGAGGCGTTTCATGAACAGGGTGAGACTGTCGTCATCGTTGGCCGTTCACCGGAAAAAACGAAGGCCATTGCAAAAGAACTTGGTGTCGATTATTACGTCAGCGATTTTGCAAAGCTTGATGATGTAAAGAAACTCGCCAAGAAGTTACAAAAAGCTTATCCAAAGATTGATGTACTTATAAATAATGCTGGTGGGATTTTTGGCAAACACCAAGTAACCATTGATGGCTATGAAAAAACCATGCAGGTAAACCACTTGGCACACTTCCTCCTTACCGAGCTTTTGATGGATACTTTAATTGCCAGTAAAGCCACTATTATAAATACATCAAGTATCGCCAATGAAATACTAAGCAAACTTGATATAGCAGACCTGAATATGAAAAAGAAGCATACCCCAAATAGTGCATACGGGAATGCGAAACTTGAAAATATACTTTTTACTAAAGAATTAGAGCGTCGATACGGTAAAAAAGGTATCCATGCGGTCGCATTTCACCCAGGAAACGTCGCGACAAATTTTGCTAGTAATACCACCAGTGTTTTGCGGTTCATGTACCAAACGCCACTCAAGCGTTTAGCACGATTAATATCGCCCGAGCAAGGCGCCGATACAATGCTGTGGCTTGTTAATTCACAACCAAACGTAGATTGGAAACCAGGTGAATATTACGTACGACGAAAAATTACTAAAGCCCACGCCCTTGCTTATGACGAAGATGTTGCTAAGTCTTTGTGGAAGCAAAGTGAGGAGATGGTAAAACATTACAGTCGAAAGGACGAGATATGAAATTCGGAAAACTAACCTTTACAAAAGCATACGAAAAACCTGAGCTACTTCCTACGGTAGTTCTAGATGCAATTAAAGCGAATAATTTAGATGCCTCCGTATCTGAAATTAACCCAAATTTTTCTGACACAGCAGCATTTTGTGAAGCTTACGATATTAGTCCGGATGAATCGGCTAACTGTGTCATTATCGAAGCTAAAAGGGGCGATAAAATTTGGTATGCCGCCTGCATGGTGTTGGCGACAAAACGAGCCGATGTTAATGGGGTGATTCGTAAATATCTAGACGCCCGTAAAACTTCGTTTGCCCCAATGGATGTAGCGGTTAACCTAACCGGAATGGAATATGGTGGGATCAACCCGATTGGTTTACCGGCCGATTGGCCAATTATTGTCGACACTCGAGTAAAGGAGTTGGACGATGTATTGATTGGAAGTGGCCTGAGGAAGTCGAAGTTATTGGTATCTGGAAATACTTTAGCTTCGCTGCCAAACGCGGTGGTGTTGGATATTGTAAAAGAAACGGTTTAGCCCTATAACTAAGAATACGATTATGGCTAAAAAAAATACTAAGACTTTCAAGACAATCATTGTCTTCGGTGCGAACGGCCGGGTCGGTTCAATTGTTGTGCGCCGACTTGTGAAGCATGGCTACAAAGTGAAGGCTTTTGTTCATCATGCGAATGGTTTGAAGTCTAGTGGGTTAGTTGAATATATTGAAGGTGATGTGACAAAAAAGCGCGATGTTGAGAATGCGTTAAAAGATGCGGATGCGGTTATTTCCACACTTGGAAGCTGGGGTACAAAAAGTAAAAATATTCTTAGTTCTGGTATGAAACAGATTGTTCCGGTTATGGAAAAGTATAGTATACGGCGTATTATATCACTGACTGGTGCTGATGCTTGGGCACCAGAAACGCGACACGAAGCATCTTTACTGCAAAAACTGAGTCATAAGTTATTTTCAACAATTGCATCAAAAATAGTGCAAGACGGCGAGAAACATATAGCTATCCTTGAAAAAAGTACATTGGATTGGACGGTTATTCGATCGTTAGTGATGAATGATTCTGGTAACAAAAAATATGTACTTGGCTTGAAATACCCCGCGCCGTGGCGAACGATTAACCGCACTGCTGTTGCGAAGGCACTGGTGGATCAATTGGAAGATAAGACGTTTTTAAAGCAAGCTCCATACATTCATAGGTAAAACTTCACTTAACGTTAATATAGTTACTGCTATACTAACACCATGAAAGAAATTATCTACGGTACAACTAACCCAGCTAAGGTGAGCCAGATCAAATCCGTTTTAGAGCCATTAGGATTCGAAGTAAAAAGCCTTGCTGATTTTGACATAACAATCTCAGTCGAAGAAGATGGTAAAACGGCTGAAGAAAATGCCCGAAAGAAATCAATCGAGTATGCAAAAGCGCTCAATGCAAAAGTTTTGTCAATGGATGCAGCGCTTTATTTCAATGACTTGTCTGAAGAACAGCAACCCGGTTTACATGTCCGCCGTATTAACAAAGTTGAAAGGGCGAGTGACGATGAGCTTCTTAGCCACTATACAAGCTTAGCTAAAAAAATGGGTGAGAAAATTGACGCCTATTGGCGCTACGCCTTTGCACTATCACAGCCGGATGGCGAATGTGTTTCAACCCACTTTGACACGCCGCGTACTTTTGTTAGTGTGCCAAGTAGTACGGTTATCGAAGGCTACCCACTTGAATCAATTCAAATTGACCCAGCAACGGGCAAGTATATATCTGAGATGTCAAAAGATGAAACGGCGGCTTTTTGGAAAGAGTCTATTGGAAGGCAGCTTGAGGAATTTGTTTCCAAGAATTATTAAATAATCACCATGCTATAGTAAAACCATGTCCTTCCAAGCCTACCTAGACAACATCGAATTAAAAACCGGCAAAACACCGAATGAATTTATTCAATTGGCAAAACAGAAGGGTTTTGGGCCTGATACGAAAGCTGGTGAAATTGTCGCCTGGCTCAAGTTAGACTTTGAACTTGGCCACGGCCATGCGATGGCGTTAGTGCATGTTATCAAAAATGGTGCCAAAATAAGTACTAAGCACGTTGGAACTAGCGGTTCGCATGCCGATGAGAGCGATACTCTTCGGTTAGATGGTATCGAAAAACGCTAGCCTTTGCTAGTATAAAAATAGACAATTAAACTGCTGGGGGTAGTGTATGTTGGAGTTTACGGGAATTAATTATTGGGCCGTAACTGTAGTTTGGCTTGTTTACATTGCGGTGGGCGCATGGTGGTATTCACCAGCTGGATTCGCAAAACGTTGGAAAACATATACAGGTATTGATCTTCTCAAATTGCCAAAGAAAGACGTTAACCAAGCAATTGTATCAGTTATCGTCTCCTCACTTCTTCAATCGTTTGCACTTGCGGTGATACTCAATTCTGTTGGTGTTAAAAGTGTAACCGAGGGGCTTTCGGTCGGATTACTTATTTGGTTTGCATTTACAACTGCATCGACAGTAGGGGTAACGCTATATTCAAAAAGAAGCTGGAAATTTTTGTGGCTAAATAGCGCGTACTTCTTTGTAGTTATGACCATAGCATCAATTATTTTAACGGTTTGGAAATAGGGAATGATGGGAAATTTTTTACATAGTCTTGGCGTTACAATGTTCAAGTTTAAATGGTGGGTACTACTTGCCTGGCTGCTTATTTTAGTAGTTTTGGGTGTGGTAGCGACCCGAGTTGGGTTTACGACGACAAGTGACATTTCTATCCCCGGCACTCAGGCTCAACAAGCCTTAACTCGTTTTAATGAATTATTCCCAGATGCTGGTGCTCAATCGGCAAAAGTAGTTATTGCAGTACCCGAAGGCGAAACGATTAGTCAGTACCAAACTGAGATTACTCACTTAGCAGATACAATTGCTAAGGTTAACGGTGTCACAAATGCGATTACTCCATTTACAAACAACGCTGCCGTTTCGAAAGACGGGACAATTGGGTTTATTACAGTGCAGATGAAGGGTGAAGGTGATAGTGGTCGTTTAAGTGATGAAACAATCGCTGGCGTGCAAAAAGCTATAAGTGATAATCGGTCGAATGACCTAACGATTGAAGCTGGGGGCGACCTTGTAAAGCAAGAGGTTGGTGAAATTCTAGGTGTTGGCGAGGTAGCGGGGTTAGTGCTTGCTGCAGTCGTTTTGCTAGTTACACTTGGTTCGCTGATCGCTGCTGGGATGCCACTTATTACTGCACTCGTTGCAGTTGGGGTAAGTATGTTGGGGCTCTTTTCATTAAGTCAGACGATTGACCTTTCCAATACCGCGCCAGTGCTCGCGGTTATGCTTGGGCTGGCGGTGGGTATTGATTATTCATTATTCATTATTAACCGCTATCGCACCTATGTGATTGATGGGTATGAAATTCAAGCGGCGGCCGGTCGGGCAATTGCGACAGCAGGGAATGCAGTTATTTTTGCGGCGGCTACAGTTGTGATTGCGCTGGCTGCGCTATCGGTTGTGCAGATTCCATTTATGACAGTGATGGGCTTAGCTGCGGCTGCAACAGTGGCAATTGCCGCCCTAGTTGCTATTACGCTCATCCCAGCCTTATTGGGTATTTTCAAACTGCACCTATTTCGACGTAAAACCCAAAAAGCAATTTTGAAACAGCAGAAAAAAGGCATTGTTCACCACGAGGATGTTAGCCAGCAAACGGTTTGGTACCGCCTAGGTGAGAAAATTGTTACGTACAGAAAAACTGCTTTAATTGGTGCGTTTATTGTTGTTGCAGCTCTTGCATGGCCACTAAGTCATTTGCAACTCGGTTTACCAACCGATGAAACGGCCGCTAAGGACACTTCTCAACGCCAAGCCTATGAATTGCTGGCAAAAGGTTTTGGTGATGGTTACAATGGCCCATTATTACTAGTTGTCGAGGGTGTTCCTGAAACTTCAGATGCGGATAGGGCGGCGGTACAACAGCTTATTATTGCCCAAGCCCAACAACAACTGTCAGCGAAAGCGAATGAACTTGGCGTTACGCCACAACAGCTTCAAATGAGTCTTACACCTGCTCAGCAAGCTGAAGCTCAGGCGCAAATCGCTGCGCAAGTTCAGCAGTACGCGCCATACTACCAACTGCAGCGTATCGCTGAGCGTATAAATGATGTGGCGGGTGTTGATCAAGCCCAGGCAGCACTTGTTACGGATAATGGTACAAAAGGGGTCATTCAGGTAACGCCAACTACTGGGCCGTCTGACGAAGCAACCAAAGATCTTGTAGGATATCTTAGAGATAAAGATAATCAAACCGAGCTTACGAAAAGTAACGCTGTCACCATTGGGGTAACCGGTTTGACTGCTATTCAAATTGATATTAATAAAAAACTATCTGATGCCTTGCCGTTATACTTAGCGGTCGTAGTTGGGCTGTCGTTCGTTATTTTGATGGTGGCCTTTCGATCAATCCTTATCCCAATTAAGGCAACACTTGGATTCTTATTATCAGTAGCGGCCATGTTCGGGGCGGTTGTTGCGGTGTTCCAATGGGGCTGGCTGGGTATTACCGACACTCCAGGTCCACTTGTGAGTTTTATTCCAATTATTACAATTGGTATATTGTTCGGGTTAGCGATGGATTATGAGTTCTTCCTGGTATCCGGTATGCAAGAAGCTTTTCACTATACCGGTAAAGCTAAGAAAGCCGTTGTTGATGGTTTTGCAATTGGCAGCCGAGTCGTAGTGGCGGCGGGCTTAATTATGGTTTCGGTTTTTGCTGGTTTTATAGGGAACCATGATGCTTCGATTCAGTCGATGGGCTTTGCTTTGGCGGTCGGTATTTTAGTCGATGCTTTTATTGTACGGCTGATTATTGTACCCATTGTAATGTCATATTTAGGAAAATCTGCTTGGTGGCTTCCTAAATGGTTAAGCAAAATTCTACCAAAAATTTCAATTGAAGGTAAACAGTAGTTATTGGGTATATGAGCTAAACGTCAGTGATGTTGTCTGTTCTTTTCCATCGCGTAGGAATGTAACAGTCACTTTATCACCGGCTTTATACTGACCAATGATACTTGATAAATTACCTTGTGACCCTACTGTTTCATTGTTTATTTTAGTAATAATATCACCTTGTTTCATTCCTGCTCCGTCAGCTGGGCTACCCGATACGACAGGGTTGCCACTGTTCACGTACACGTAGGCGCCATCATTCACTGAAAGATTATATTCGCGAGCAACATCGGGCGTGATAGTAATGTAGTTTACGCCCATATAGGCACGATTTACTTTGCCTGTTTCAAGAACACTGCTTAATACACCTTTTGTCGAGTTAATAGGAATAGAAAAACCTATGCCATTAGCATCTTCGGCGATAGCCGTATTGACACCGATAACTTGCCCCGACATGTTAAGAAGTGGGCCGCCGGAATTTCCTGGGTTAATTGAAGCGTCAGTTTGAATAAGATCGGTCAAGGTTTCGGTTTGACCGTCAGTAGTGCTTGCCGTAACAGGACGACCCGTCCCAGAGATAATGCCACTTGTGACGGTATTATTATACTGGCCAAGCGCGTTGCCAATCGCGACGACTTGCTGGCCAATACGTACACTCGAGCTGTTACCGAGTTCAGCGGGGCTGAATTGATTATTGCTCGTAACTTTTAGAAATGCGATATCATTTAACGGATCTCTTCCAACCACGCTTACATCTTCATAGCGCTCACCTGAATTATCGACAACAGAAACTTTTGAAGCCCCATCAATTACGTGATTGTTTGTCATAATATAACCATTTGCGCTTACGACGATACCCGTTCCGGCAGCTTGGCTTGAACTGTCACTGAATCGCTGTGACTGGGTCTCTGTAACAATAGATACCACACTCGGGGCTACTTTTTCGGCCACGGCGGCAATTGAACTTTCCGATTCAGTAATCGTGGCGTTCCCGTCGTTCACAGCGGTAAATGCCGGCGATGCGTTAGGTGAGAAGGCGCGATACGCCAGTGCGCCACCAATAACTCCGGCCGATAGTAAAATAATCGCACTAAATACAGAAACGAGAGTAATGATGAGTGCTTTTGATTTTTTCTTAGGGAGTTGTGGTGTGTTTTGCGGTTCTGTTGGTGTGTTGATTTCATTCATACGTGCAGTATCCTTGTTTTTGTAATTCTCTAAATTCTTCTTACTTTATATCATGATTTTGCATAGAATTTGCTGAGAATTTGGTATGACTTTGTTCGGAAGGCAAGCAGTGCAATACATAACATAACAAAACCGGCGATAAAGAAGATAAGTGCAATGCCACGCGCATCACCACTTCCAAGAAGCCAACCTAGCTGTTCTTTGCCGGCCTTACTTCCCATATAAGGAATAATGAGAAATTGCGCAATCGGGCCAATAAGTAAGGCTGTAATTGGAGCAGCAGCCGATTCAATACTTTGGGCGAAGCCGAAAACTCGACCCTGTCGCGCTAGCGGTACGACGCGCTGAATAATGGTTTGTTCAGTCGCTTCTATAATTGGAATTAAACACATGTATATCCAAATACCAATTAAGTAGAGCAGCCAGAATTCACGGATCGTGAATAGCATACCAATAATAGCCATCACAACGTTAGCTATCAGTAATGTTTTTAAAGGCTTTTTGCCTAAACCTTTCTTGGCAATAACTAATCCCCCGATAATAAAGCCAGTACTTGTAATACCTAGAATTACGCCCCAAACCTGGACGGAAAACAAAGTAAGACCATAGGGGTCCATAAGGGCCATATAGACACCACCTATAAAGTTATTAAAAGTAGAGAAAAATATCAGTGCCATTAAACCGGGTACAACTTTAATAGCGGCAATACTGCCCTTAATATCGACTTTCTTATTTTCAAGCTCTGGGTCGTGCACAAGTTCTTTTTCTGGGATATCAACGAAGAAGATGAGGTGAAGTGTTGCGAGGGCTGTCATAACAAGTGCAATTGCAAGTGTCCAACCCATTCCAAGAAATCCTATAGCTAGGCCACTGAATACAGAGGTTACTAAAAACCCAACACCAGCGACACTTCCAACTAATCCGTTAGCATTAGCATGCTTCTCTTTAGGGACTAAAATAGTAACCGTCGTTGATAAAGCAATGTTACGCATATTTTCAACCACCGATCCAATCAGAATAACAGTAGCGAAAAGCCAAAATGAGATATGGCCTAAATTGGTAATAAGTTCTTGAGGCGAAGCCAAATAAATAGCACCGGCAATAAGGTAGGTTGCAAGTGTAAAAATTCCCGATGCTAGCATGACGTTTTTCTTACGATGTTGATCGACAAGTGTTCCAAAGAATAAGCTCGAAATAGCAACGAGCAGCATGTACACACCACCTACAACTGCGGTTGCCAATACCGAGCGAGTTTCAAGATATGCCCAGAAGGTAAGAGAGAACCAAAGGAAGCTGGTGGTCACGTTGGCGATGAGGGTATTAATAAGAACCTGAAGAAATTTTTTCATAACTACAATAATCGTATCACTTGGTATCCATATGCCCAAGCAGTCTGCTATAATGGTTCAACGTATGGCGCCTTGGCCGAGAAGTTAGGCAACGGTCTGCAAAACCGTGTAGACGGGAGCGTTACCCGTAGGTGCCTCCAATATTAACAATCAAATGCGCGGATGGTGGAATTGGTAGACACGAGAGACTTAAAATCTCTTGACTTCACGGTCGTGCGGGTTCAAGTCCCGCTCTGCGCACCAATGAAGACGTTCCAGACAATACTAGCTGAAATAGCTCGTTGACCTCTGGAACTTTTTCATTCTCTGGTGTTCCACCATTTATTTCTGCGTAGCTTGGCGTTTTGTCGAATAATACGCCAAAATAGCATGCTCGCAGTATCGGATTACTGTGGTCAATAAGCAAATCTTTGAGGTGTTCCACAAAGTATTTGATGTATGTCAAGATTGTCGGCATATCAACGCCTCCCTGCGTTTCTTGCTCGTCTTTGCGAGTGTCTAAATCGTTAATATGTTGCTCTACTTTCAGTAAGTCCTCCTCCATGTATTTAATCGCTGTTGGTGATGTAACCAACTTCATCTTGTCTACAATCACACGTGCCTGAGCCTCAAGCTCCACGCGTTTCTTATCACGCATATCGCTTGCGTCCTGTACTTGCACTTGGCGTTGCTCCCATACTGTCTGAACGGCTTGTAGCACCTCATCAAAGCGCGCAGGATCAACGATAAGGCGTTCAATGAACTGGTTTATCTTCTCATCAAACTCACCTTTGGGAACACGGAAATAGTGTCCGTGATGGCTACAGTGGTATGCAGGATAGTATTTACCCAGCTTGCCTCGTGAGGCACTGCCTAATAGCGGATTGTGACACTCTGGACACGTTACTACCTTGCGGTATGGAAACTCCTCATTGTAGACGTTCTTTTTAGCGAATTTCTCTTGCTTTGCGGCACGAGTAACAATCGGGTGCTCTGTATCGTCGGGATTAAGCGCAATACTTATTTTGCCTCGGTTGGCCTTATTCCATAGCTCAATATCTATAAGGCCGTCAAACTTACACAGAACTGGCAGATCACCAGTCCATTTTTCCGTATTTACCCCAGCATAAATAGTCTTAGCGACATATACACGTAGGAGCTTACCTGTCATTTTCTTACCGCCTGTACGTTTTACGATCTTGGTGCGGTCTACTTTATCTCGAACGACCTTTATGGGTGTCTGAAAGCCTAAACGGTTCATCTCATCAGCGATTTGGTCGTCACTATATAAACTAGAGGCGCGCATGTCGTACATCTTACGAATAATCGGAGCCTGGTCGTCATGAGGTATAAGAATGGCACGTTTACCGTTAATTGTCTCAACCTTACTTGTTTCGTAGCCGTAGAGTGCAGCGCGTGACCAGTAGCCGATTTGGGTGTAACGGATTTCTGAGCCGATCATGCGTGTCAGAATGTCACGTACCTCATCTTTGGCACGTTCAGCCTCAAGTAACTCGCTTTTTCGTGATGGCGCGTGAACGCTCCACTTATACTCCATGCCCAAGTGCTCAAGCGTGTTCACTTTGATATTACTAATGACACCGTACATGTCTTCAAGGTCTATACCTCGCGGCTCAAGCTGGCGTTTTAATAGGTCGTAGGCGGTAGAACCGCCACGAGTAAAGCGGTCGATCGACTTTACGAGTACTACATCAATCTTATTCTTTGGATCAATAGCGTAGTCGATCACGTGCTGCATCGGCTGTTTGTCTCCGGCCGCAGACTCTAAGTAAGTGAGGACTTTCGTAATGTTAATTCCGTGAGTAGGGGCGTAGCGCTTACCTTGCTCTATTTGAGCCTCTGGCGAGTCACCATCAATACCTTGTCCGACAGTTGATACACGGACGGCTAGAACACCGTTACGCAATTTGTTGTTCGGGTACACCGCCCGTCTCCTGTATTTCCTTTAAGAGAGGAAAGCCGTCAGCTTCATCTTCGGCGATGCGGTCAGCAATTAAACCAGCAATAAACAAAATGCGCTCCTCGGTACTCAATAACACCGTATCGGGCGTTGCGATTGCCTGCTGATTTTTACTACCCTTTGGACGTGACATATACCCTCCGTTATGAGGTTGTCACGCTAATAATTCGGCTAGATTATTTGTCCCAAGGTCGTCCGGGTTTTGGACGTTCCTGAAGTTCTTTTTTGACTAAACTTTTCAGTTCTGCGTCGCCAGTGTTTGCGAGCAATGTAAGCACGAGTTCGCTTAGGCTAACTCCTTGCTTTTTTGCAACCACCTTAGCACGTTTCCGCACATCATCGGTTACTCGTATCTGCATGCTGACTATCTTTCTGGACATTTGCCCCTATTTTAACACGTAATACTTATTAAAGCGTTTGACTCTAGCCGAATTATTAACGTACAACCTCTATATAAATAGTAATACTAATTAAAGTAATTAGCAATACTTTTTACCTATATTCTTACTAAGAAGTATGATATTCCGTAATATCATATATCTACCCTTATTTACCCCTGTTATCTATTGCTCTTTTTCCCTCTTTCTTATATATAAATATATAGAAATGAATAAGAGAGAAGTGTGGTGATATGGTTGATGGTCGGTCAGTAGTAAAACAAGGTCAAATAGACATACTAGAAGTACTATACAAATACAGGTTTGGTAGTCGTGTGTTAATTGCAAATGCGTTAAATATCAGTCCTGTTACATTACATAAAAAATTACTGGTGTTAATAAAACACGGATTGATAGCAAGTAGGTATGACGGCAACGCTCGGATACAAGGTAAGCCTGTCGCTTATTTCCTAACCCCCAAAGGACTAAGGTTTCTTGCCGAGTTAGAAAATCACGATTACATTACCGAGAAAGTTATCAAAGCCAGCTACCGCGATAAATCCCTTGCCGAAGCCACCATAGCTCATTCCATACAGGTCTTTTCACACATCTTACGCCTCAAGCACCGCTACCAAGAATTAAAGGCATATCTTCGCCGTGATATGAACCGCTATACTTACTTCCCTGAAACCCTGCCCGACGCATTTTTATCACTCTCCGTCGAGGACAGTACGACAAGATTCTTCCTTGACGTGATACCAGACACACAGGAACGTAAACCACTTTTCCAGAGAGTGTCCGCCTATATCGCATTCTTCGATAAAGGCGGCTGGGATGAAACAAACACTGAACAACCAAAACTTTTATTCATAGCGGAAACCGCACGTGCCGAGCACATGATCCGCCGCATAGTTAAAGGTGCAATCAGCCACATCGAGCCAGATGATGAGCCGGAAGTCTTCACGACAACTCAAAAAGCTTTAGAGCGTATGGACCGAGAAGCTTTTATCTGGACAGGGTTTGATGACGAGGAACCTGTTGCTTTAACTGATATGTGAGCCTCAGTCATACACAGGACAAAAAGCTGAGGAGGAATGCTCATTATAACCAAGGACTCAGAGTGAAGCACTTCACCGTAGCGTTTACTGAGTTAATAAATATACCGGATTCGTATATAATTAAATGTGAGAAGACTTATGTTTCACGCTCTGCGAGAAAACAGGAGTCTTCTTTTTATAAATTTGCTTGACGAGTATACCCCCAAGGGGTATTATTTGAATATGAGAAAAGATATAAAACCTCGGGCAGTGCGTCGCTTAAAGATTATCGAAGGTCAGATTCGTGGCTTACAGAAAATGGTCGAAGAAGACAAATACTGTATTGACATCATCACCCAGGCCTCGGCGATAAAAGAGGCATTGTCAAGTGTGGAAGACTTATTACTTGAGAACCACCTCAGCACTCATGTCATTCACCAAATAAAAAACGGCCATGAGCAACTAGCAACCGAAGAGATACTAAAAGTCTACAAACTAAAGCGCAAGAAATAACATAAGGATTATAGGGGTATAAACTATGACAAAATACACATGTCCAATGCACCCGGATATTACCAGTGATAAACCGGGGGTATGTCCGAAGTGCAATATGAAGCTGGTATCAGACGGCGATATGGAAGACGAAACTAGCGACCATCATGATCATAGTAGTTCGTCGGGTACTGCACGCACTTCTGTTTACGCTTGTCCGATGCACTCGGATATCACATCTGATAAACCCGGTATGTGTCCGAGATGCCACATGGCTTTAGAAAAAACGAAGCTTAATTCACAGCGCGAACATGGACATGACAAACATGCTGGGCATAGTCCTAATATGTTCAAGCAAAAATTTTGGCTCAGTCTTCTGCTAACTATTCCGACGCTTCTATTTTCACATACCGTTCAGGGTTGGCTTGGCTTTGAACTGATGTTCCCTGGTAGTGAGTATATCCCCGCTATCTTTGGTGCGATTATATTCTTCTACGGTGGGCTGATATTTCTAAAAGGTGCAAAGGCAGAGCTTGCGGCTAAGCAGCCAGGCATGATGACATTAATTTCGATGGCGATTACCGTTGCGTTTATCTATAGTGCCCTCGTGACACTCAAACTCATTAGTGGTATGGATTTTTGGTGGGAGCTTGCGACATTAGTGACGATTATGCTGCTCGGACACTGGCTGGAAATGGCGTCAGTAGAAAATGCACAAGGTGCGCTGAATGAACTTGCTAAACTACTACCCGATGAGGCAGAGTTAATCAAAGACGGTAAAAGTCGGATGGTTCCTGTTAGTGAATTAAAACAGGGTGATATAGTGCTCGTTCGCCCTGGAGCTGGAGTACCTATCGATGGCACCGTTGTTAAGGGTGAGTCTGAAGTTAATGAGTCGATGCTCACGGGTGAATCAAGGCCAGTTAAGAAAGTGGTCGGAGCCGATGTAATAGGCGGCACTATTAGCACCAATGGGGCGCTCACTATCAAGGTGACGAAAGTCGGAAACGACACTGCACTCGCTGGTATTATGAAGCTGGTTGAAGATGCCCAGACGAGTAAATCAAAAACGCAGATACTTGCGGACAGGGCAGCATTTTACCTTACGTTTATTGCTCTTGGTGCGGCTTTACTAACTTGGATAGGTTGGTGGCTTGCAGGTGCGTCGGCTGGCTTTATCTTTGAACGAGTCGTCACGGTACTCGTGATTGCTTGTCCTCATGCTCTGGGTCTGGCTATCCCGCTTGTTACAGCCATCTCTACGACACTGGCAGCAAAGAATGGTTTATTGGTACGCGAACGCATGGCACTCGAATCAGCGCGCAATATCGATGTCGTACTGTTTGATAAGACAGGTACGCTAACAAAAGGTGAACAGGGTGTGGTTGAGGTTATCGCTAAAGACAAAACCCATACCCTAAGCCTTGCTGCTGCTCTTGAGCGTGAATCAGAGCACCCGATCGCAAAAGCGATCTTCCAGTATGCACACGATCAAAATGCGCCGGAAACTCACGCAACTGACTTTTCGGCACTTTCTGGCCGTGGTGTACGTGCTAAAACTGACGGCAAGACGATCTATGTCGGTGGACCGCGATTACTTGAAGAGTTGAAAATCAAGCTCGATGTTGGATTGCAAACCGCGACCGACAAATCAGCAAATGACGGCAAAACGGTTGTCTACGTTATTGAAGGCAAGGTAATAATCGGAGCTATTATGCTCGCTGACGTTATCCGTGAAGAATCAAAGGAGGCGGTTGCTACACTTCATAAGATGGGCAAACGCGTTGCTATGCTGACAGGTGATAGCAAGGGTGTAGCCGCATGGGTGGCTGGCGAACTTGGCATCAAAGAATACTTCGCAGAAGTTTTACCCGAAAATAAAGCTGAGACGGTCAAGAAGCTACAGCGAGACGGCAGTCGAGTGGCAATGGTTGGCGATGGCGTGAATGACGCCCCAGCACTGACACAGGCTGATATTGGTATTGCGATTGGTGCAGGTACTGATGTTGCGATTGAGTCTGCCGGGATTGTATTAGCCAGCAGTGACCCACGAGGTGTGGCAAAAATCGTAACACTCTCAAAGGCCACCTACCGAAAAATGCTTCAAAACCTTTCATGGGCTACCGGCTATAATGCTCTGGCCATCCCCCTCGCTGCTGGTGTCACCTCCGCGCTCGGCTTCGTTCTTTCGCCAGCACTAGGAGCGGTATTGATGTCGCTTTCGACAATTATCGTTGCAATTAATGCACAATTTCTACGACGAATAAAATTATAAGGAGGTATTATGCATAGTCACGACGAACACGAAGATCACGATCATCTTGGTCATGAGCATCACCATCACATTCCGACAACGGGGATACTACGCCTGAAAGAGAAAGAACACTTAGCTGATAATATTTGGGCGTTCCGTTTCACTCCTAGCCAACCGTTATCATGGACACCTGGGCAATTTATCCGCATTGAAATCCCTCACGATAATCCCGACAAGGAGGGTATGAAACGATGGTTTACGATCTCATCAACGCCGCATGATGGCTTCATTCAAATAACCACTCGTGTCACTGATACGACATTCAAGCAGGCGCTCGGCGCGCTCAAAGTTGGCGAAAAAGCTCAGCTCATCGAACAGCCTGATGGCGACTTTGTTTGGCATGAAAGCGATAAACCTCTTGTATTCGTTGCGGGTGGTATCGGTATCACCCCGTTCTATAGCATGTTAAGGGCACGAGGTCATAGTGGACAGCCCGTATCGGCGGCACTTATCTATAGTGGCCGAACTAATGATTTGCCGTTTAAGGCAGAGTTCGAAGAAGCAAGTAGGCGTCACCCAGAGTTTACGGTGCAGTATGTCATTGGCGAGCCGATTACCGCTGATAAACTTACCCAGCTTGTACCAGATATCAACTCGTCACAGGTTTATATTTCAGGCCCAGAACCGATGACAGAAGCACTCGGGAAACAATTAAAAGATAAGGGATTAGCCAGTGACAACCTTCATCAAGATTTCTTCCCTCATTACAGCGAAGAGAACTACTAGAAATATGACTCCTGGGACAAATTACGGTAAAATAGAGGTATGAAACGAATGTTCCATGGAGTTTTTTCTGTGTTTATGCTTTCGGTACTCAGCGTACTGTCATTAGGCATACATGCGGCTGCTGTGCAGACCATGAGCATGGGGCACTCAATGAGCGGCGCCTCTCATCAGACGAGTTCCTCAAGTTGTTTTACTGCCTGTACGACGGCAACTATTCATAAAGATGAATTCCTTAAAGATACTAACAAAGACGAGGACGACAAGCCTCGACCTCCGTTTTATGTCCAATCTCAGGCCTCTTCCCTGTTAGCTCTCAAGGAGACTCATGATCAAGAAGCCAGGGCTGCTATCGAAAAAGAACCGCCTCCTGAGACAACGCCCGCCTATATCAGCCTGGGTGTCTTTCGCGCTTGAGATTAGCTACTTACGAATATAAGTTAAATAGCTAATTAGGAGTATCTATGAACAATAAGAAATTATTTACAATCATTGCCATTGTGCTCGTGCTGGCAATAGCTGGTAGTGCACTGTACTATGGCCTGCGTGGTGACGATACGGATACGAGGGGTTCTACAAACAATAACTCGCTTGTTGACACCAATAGTGACACATATAAACAATACGCAGCCTTGAGCGGCGAAGCTTACGACCGTAACTTTATTGCCAATATGATTGCACACCACCAGGGTGCGGTCGATATGGCAAAGAAGGCTCTCACGAGCGCCAAGCATCAGGAACTCAAAGATATGGCGAACAACATCATCTCTGCCCAAGAAAAAGAAATTTCAGAAATGACATCATGGCAAAAAGACTGGGGCTACCCATCAACCAGTGCTGACAATATGATGGATCATGGTGCGATGGGGATGATGGATGATATGGCTAACATGACTACTGAGCTTGAGGGCAAGACGGGCGATGAATTTGACAAAGCCTTTATAGAGCAGATGATCATGCATCACCAATCGGCTATTGATATGGCTGCACCAGGCGAGCAGAACGCCCAACATCAGGAAGTAAAAGACCTAACGAAAGCAATAGTCGCGGCTCAATCGGGCGAAATAACACAAATGCAACAATGGCAAAAAGACTGGGGCTACACTAGCTAGTAGTCTCTAATCTGACGAGGTAGAGCAGCCTCGTCAGATTTACTTGCTAAGAGAGTAGAAAATTATGGTAATCAAACAAATTAGATCGAAATATAGAGCAGTAGTCTCAAGACTATATATACTATTCTTTAGTTTATTAATAGCATTAGCCGTCCCGATCGGCTTTGCTAGTAATCTTTATGCTGAAAAATATGATGATCAAATCAAGGCTCTAGAACAAAATGTTAATACCTATAATGCTGAAGTGACTCGCCTTCAAGGTGAAGCTCGATCACTGCAATCTGAATTAGCAAAGTTATCGGCAGAAAAGGCCGTGATACAGACGCAGATTGATCTGAGTCAAGTGAAATACGATAAGTTGATTAGCGACATAAAATCGAATGAACGGAAAATCAAGAACCAGCAGGATGTCCTAGGCAATGTATTGGCAGATTTATACGTTGATGGCGGTATTTCGCCTATCGAGATGCTAGCGAGTAGCAAGAATGTTAGTGAGTATATTGATAAACAAGAATACCGCAATTCAGTTAGAGATGAATTAACAGGTATGATTAAGGATATAAAGATTCTAAAAAATACACTCAACGAGCAGAAAGTTTTGGTTGAGAAGGTACTTAGCGAACAAAAAATTCAGCAGCAAACACTTGTTGCGAAGGAAAATGAACAACAATCGATACTCGCTCAAACTCAGGGTGAAGAAGCAGCATATAGTGCATTGGTTGCCTCAACAACAAACCAACTAGAACAAGTTCATGCCGAGCAACGAGCAGCGCTCCAGAGGGTAACTAATGGTGGTTCAAATAATGCAGCTACAGTTGGTTCTTTTCAGTTCCGTAGCTTTAGTGGTAATCAAGGTTGTGGGGGTGGATATCCATATTGTGCTGCCCAGGACACTATGAGTGATCCTTGGGCCCTCTATAATCGAGAATGTGTCAGTTATTCGGCTTGGCGGGCCACTCAAATGGGCAAAAAAGTAGGAAGCTTTAGTGGTAAAGGGAATGCATATGAATGGCCATCAAGCACATCAGGGTGGATGGGGGCGGTCGTCGATAGCTCGCCTGCCGTAGGTGCTGTGGCAATTTTACCTATAACCCCTGGGTTTGCGCCAATCGGTCATTCAATGAATGTAGAAGCTATTCTAAGTGATGGTTGGCTAAGAGTCAGTCAGTATAATTTTGGTGGCACTGGTGAATACAGCACCATGGATATTCGTGCGAGCGGTGTTGTTTTTGTCCACTTTCCAAGTAGTTAAATGAATAGGAGAATCTATGAAACGTAAGCAAAAAATAATCATCTCTATAGCCATCATCATCGCCGTTGTCGTCAGCGTGATGGCCTATATATTTATACAAAGTAAGCCCAAAACGACGCCTTTTAGCGATGCTAACTCACAGTCAATTCAGGACACAGAGCCGGAATCAGCTACGTATAAAGAATACGCCGCACTTAAAGGCGAATCGTACGACAAAGCTTTTCTCTCAGGTATGATCGTTCATCATAGTGTTGCAATAACTATGTCCGAGCAAGCAGGTGCTTCAACGGAGCGTGAAGAGATTCTCAACCTCACAACTGAAATAAATGATGCTCAGAGTAAAGATATGATGGAAATGATAGCTTTGCAAACAAAATTTGGCTTTCCGATAACGAATGGTCATGACATGAGTAATATGGGAAACGCTGGTGCTTCCATGGATGCTATGATGACCATGAGCGAAGAGTTACAGGGTCTCACTGGTGAAGCATTTGATAAGAAGTTTCTTGAATCCATGGTTATTCATCATAAGGATGCTATAGACATGTCACGATCCGCCCAGACAAATGCTCGGTCACAGGAAGTAAAAGACTTAGCACGAAGTATCATATCTAATCAACAACAAGAGATTGATCAGATGAAAGCGTGGCAGATTGAGTGGGGCTTTGTTGATCAGTAAATTTTATGCCAAGAGAATTAAACAAGACATTATCTTAAATCAGAAAGGCGTAATATGTCAAAAATATTTTGGATATCAATTACCGTTCTAATCGTCGCAATTGCCACGATTATTACAGTTAACAGGGTTACGAAATCTCAAGAAGAAATTTTAGGTACTCGTCACGAAAGTCAGGGCGAAAAGCATATTGCAATGAATGAACAACATGTTGCTTACAATTCAGATCTTCCTAGCTCAGGCCCGCATTATGCAGATGCGAGCGCACCTACTGAGTGGGGTGTATACATCGAAGAAATAGCTGATGAAGTTTTTATACATAACGAAGAGCACGGAGGTGTTATCATTGCATATAATCCCGATATATTATCTGATACAGATCTTGTGAAATTACGGGCACTATTCACTCAGCCGTTTTCTAATAAAGATTTTTTGCCTAAAAAGTTTGTTCTGATGCCAAGATCGAAAAATACGTCAGCAATTCAACTTGCTTCATGGACGTATACCCTTAATCTTAAAAACTATGATGAAGCGATGATTATAAAATTCTTTGACCAGCACGCGGGTAAAGCGCCAGAAGGCTTGGCGGGACCAAAGAATGAGCCAATCAATCAAGTATCTCCAAATTAACACACTATGCCACTCGGTAAGATACTTTAAAGTAAGATGGAAAAGGAAGGAGACTAAATGAAGCGAACAAAAAAATCAACCTCTACGATCACTTTCCTAGCTATTATCGCTCTTGCAGGACTTAGTACTACCGGGATTATTGTGCTCACTGGCAGGAATGAATCTGAGAATTCTCCACAGGATAGCACATCCCAGAGCCAAAATAGTAGCGCAACAGTAAATTATAAAAATGGTTCTTATAGTGCTGTTGGGACATACCCCACTCAGGGTGGTCGAGAATCTATAGATGTCACCATAACTATCAGTAATGAAATCATACAGGACACGTCGATCGTACAAAATGCTATCACGCCTCAAGCAAAAGAGTATCAGGGGCGTTTTGCTTCGGCATATAAAGAGTCCGTGATCGGTAAGAGAATTGATGAAGTATCTCTTTCAAGAGTTGCTGGTTCATCTTTGACCTCGATTGGATTCAATAAGGCGCTCACGCAGATAAAATCAGATGCCATCAAGTAGTGTGACTTTTGAAGCATTAGGTACAGAGTGGCATATTGAAACTATGCACGAAATACCTTCTCGGTTGCTTAGTAGTATTTATGCCAGGATAGAGTTATTTGATAAGACATATTCGCGATTTAGAACTGACTCTCTCATTATGAAAATATCAAAGGAAAAAGGCACGTACATTTTTCCAAACGATGCTCCCTATTTGATGGATTTTTATGATCAACTGTACGAGATGACCAATGGCAAGGTGACGCCCACGATAGGCTCTATCCTTGAGGAAGCGGGGTACGATGCAGGGTACTCTTTTACGCGGAAGCCTCATAAAAAGCTGACTCTGTGGCCCCAAGTGGTTACTCGGATAGATCATACTTTGGAGAATAGAGAACCTATCATGCTTGACTTTGGTGCTGCGGGTAAAGGTTATATGGTGGACATCATTGCGAACTTGCTCGAAAAAGAGGGTATTCAGGATTATGTGATTGATGCAAGTGGAGACATTCGTCATCATGGAGCATTGTTGAAGTCCTCCAGAACCGCCACGTCCAGGTATTGAGCAAAGCGACAACGGTCGTGAACATGTGGATAGTAAGGAGTATGGCGGAATCTATGTATCGTATCGACTAGGTCTTCCAAAAGACCAGCTTGAGAAGCTGTCCAAACTACTATTTGAGCCGTTTTCTAACCCGGAGTTCCAACCCACAGAGAACCTCTTCGTTAGTTGCTGCTAGCTAGCGCATCGTCAAGAACTTTTGACATTGCTTCGACGGTATTGGCTGGATTCTCAATCTTCTTGCCATTTAAAGCAAAGGTTGGCGTGCCATCGCCACCGAGTTTCTTCACTTCAGCAAGGTCGGCGTTAATGATTGACTTTGTTTCGGCACTTGCCAAGTCCTCGTTGTATTTTTCGATATCCAGACCTATCTCTTCAGCGTATGATGCAAAGATGGCGGTACGATCAGTTGTACTATTCTCCCAAGACTTTTGGCGCTCAAACAACATATCATGCATCTCGAAGAACTTACCTTGTTTTGCTGCGGCCTGTGCGGTGGCAGCTGCGGCAAGTGCATTTGAATGGCTTGACGAGATGGGGAAATATTTAATCTCAAACTTAACTGTGTCTTTGTATTTTTCTTTTACTTCTTTAACCGTAGGGTAGAAAGCGTAGCAAGCCTCACACTGGAAGTCGACATACTCGGTGAGTGTTACTTTGCTGTTTAGGTTGCCGTAGACGTTACTTGATCCAGTTGTGGTGACGTCGTCTGTACCAGCACTTCTCGATAGCAAGACAATTGCCACGAAGCCGACGATGATCGCAGCTAAGACGATAATAAAACGCTTGTTCATGAGGGGCTCCTTTTCTGAGTAGATATTATTATTCCAAATAACGTCTATTCTAGAATCGGAGTTGTGTGGTCAAGTGAATTTTTTGTAATTTGATAAATATCCAGTAAGCAGTAAAAATAAATGCTCCATATAGCAATGAGAGGTCGAGAGCTTGTTTAACCCATGAAAATAATGGAGGAGTTGGTTCTTTCTCATCATCTTCATCATTTTTTGTCTGACTATTAACAGCAAGGAGCTGTGCATGCGACGTACAGCTGGTTTGACAGCCCTGTACGGAACTTTTACTAAATACTGCACCATTATGTGCATACATACTCGTAAAGAGAACCAACAGAATAATCAGTAACCGTATTAAAATGGATCGTAATCGTGTCATATCAACCACCACATGTACTATCGGTTAGCGGTTCAAGGTCATTGAACCTCGCTTTGACTTGCTGGTCGGTAGGCTCATCTTTCTGGACGAATAGAACAACATTACCTAGCAAATTATTAATTCGGGTCAGTTTCTCTTGATCTGTCTCTGCTGTTGCACCATCATCTCCATCAGCGTCATCAGCCGTACCGTGTGCATATGCTTTCGGGAAAAGTAAATCAAGTATGCTTACATCCCCTGACTTATTCAACTCATGAGCGGGCGAATTACTTGTCTTACCAAAGAAATCTTCAAGGTCTTTGTTCTTCCAGTCTTCAAAACTTTGTTTTTTGTAGCTGTTTACATCACCTGTATAAATGTAAAACGTATCATCTTTTGGAACATCTGGTAGGTAATTACCGTGCGTGGTTACTTTTTGAATATCGGATAGATCGTTTAGCTTGTAGCCAAGAGCTCCGTCAATACCACCGATGTAATTCCAACCATAGTACTTCATCACCATACCGCCAGTCATACCTTCCCAGTGAATGTGGGTGAATTGATCCTTATTATCATGAAAGTGAATCGGTTGTTCAGGAAGGTTGGCATTACACTGGTCTTTCGCGTAACCTGTTTGGTATGACTTATTACTAAAGTCTTCGGCCTTTCCGTCTACGAGTATTTGCATACGGAAGTGATAGTGTTCAAGTTTTGGGTTACGAATAACATCTGGTGAAACGACAAGTACGTAGACGACATATAACCCAAAACCTATAGCTGTGGCAGAGAGTATAACTATAATAATTTTATGCCAAACACGTAGGCTCCGGCTGCGTTTAATATCCGTATTCTTCTCTACATCCAGCTCTTCATCATAATCAGTGTGTTTTTGCATTACTCTATTTAGTATATCAAGTTTGATTAGCGTCGAGATAAAAACAAAAAACTTTCAAGGCAAAAAGTCAAAAAGCTATCGCTACTTTAATTTGGTTTTATATAAAAAATACACAGGTACTGCAATGAGTGGAATCATAAGGAACAATCCTGGGTACAATAATGGAAGAAGTACATGGTTTGAAATATAGTTTCCGGTAATTAACACGTGCGTAGCAGCAATCGCTACCCAGCTGATAGTGAGAAGCATTACGGCGTGTGTAATCGCAAATACCCAATCAGCTATCAGGCTTGGCCTATCTGAACCTTTAATATGGAACAGATAGAGATAAAGAATCGCTCTAATAATAAATACGCCGCCAAATATAATCAGAGGAAGAAAGATCTCACGTGATACGTCTATAACAGCTGCGCTATATAGCCACATAAAGTAATTCAAAGCGAGTATGAGAAACGTATGGGTTACTTCCCATGTAGCATGTAGGTACTCGCCGCCTTTATCTAAGGGTTTTCCAATTCGACGAAATGCTACGTATGTTTCAATAAGAAACATGGGAATGTATATGATTAGAGGTAAAAGTACAAACCAAATCGTTTGCACTAAAATAGATCCTTGTTTGGTGTGATTTTACCCTGTTTTTTGAATAGTAACCATAAAGCAAGTGCAGTAAATATAAATAGGAGTAGAAAAAGAATGGGGAAAATATAACCCCATGTGCCTATTTGCCCTGAAAATGCCTCGCTTGTACGCATATAACCGTTTACAACAAATGGTTGACGCCCAAACTCTGCCACCATCCAACCAAGTTCAACGATGATAATCGTCAGTGGCCCAATTGGGAGAAGTGCAAGAAGTATTAATTTAGAATATCGCCAGTTTTGATATTTCGTTTTTAACTTTTTGAAGTGCAAAAGCGTAAACAATAAAAGAACACCCGAGACTATCGCTATTATGAGCATTTTTGCCTCAAAGAGAACATTAATATACAACTTTGGCCACGTATCTTTTGGAAAATCCTGGAGCCCTTTCACCTCAGTAGCAGGGTTATTACCAGTTAGTATGCTCAGCATAGCTGGTATACGAATACCGCCCTCTACAGTACCGTCATCTTTCCACTTGCCACCGATAATATACGGTGCTTGTGTACGTGTTTCAGCGTTGAGTTCAATAGCAGCGAGTTTGCGCGGTTGGGATTCAGCTAAATATTGCGTTTGTGCGTGACCAAGAACCGCTACAAGCCCTAGGAAAAAAATTCCGGTCGCAGCTAGCCTGAACATAATTTGCTTTACTGCTGTCTGGTCCTTGCCTTTTGGCTTAAATCTAAGCACATAGAATGCATAAATACCTAATACACACAGCACAGTTGCAAGGTAGTACCCAGCAACTGAGTGACTAACCATAAAGAATGCGGTTTTTGTGAGTAGGTCACTTAAGGGATTGGCAGATTGAACAATACCGTCAACAATAGTAAGTTTTCCAGGGTTTTGCATCCATGCATTGCCAAGCGTTATAGCAAATGCCGAGCCAAATGAGCCAATTGCTACCGGAATACCAATTATCCAGTGCTTCCAACCTTTTATTCTTCCCCACGTCGTGACATAAAATGCTAAAAATACAGCCTCAAGCATAAAAGCGTAGCCTTCCCATCCAAAGGCAAGTCCCATGATTGGTCCACCAAATTTTATGAGACCGCCCCACATTAGTGACATTTGTATTGATATTATAGTGCCAGAGGCAACTCCTGCAATCACTAAAATAATAGTCGCATACGAAAGTCTTCTTGCATGCTCGAGAATCAATGGATCCTTGCGCCTCAGTCCTAGCTGCTCAAGAAGCAATATGACAAGTGGCAATCCAACGCCAAGCATCGCAAAAATTATATGAAAACCTAAACTGTCCGCCATTAGTGCCCGGGCTGCGTCTAGTTCCATTTTAAACTCCTATGCATGTTAATGAATATACAGGTATTGGCTGATATTTGCAGCAGGAAGTATGCGACCAGAAACTAAGTTCCATCCACCACCGTAATTCATTTCACTCAGTTCGAGATCTCCGTTATCTAAGATTTTTTCAACGATCGCAACGTGACCAGCTCCACCACCGTTTTGAATCACAGAACCAACTGAAGGCGTATTATTCACGACGTAACCTGCTGAGCGCGCGGCGGCGGCCCAGCTGACCGCATTGCCCCAGCTAGGGCGAACAGGATTACCTAGTTCGACACGACGATCAAAAACGTATGCAGTACAGTTACCAACAGCGTAATTATTTCCGGCGTACATAGGTGTTCCAATTCGGATACTCCAGGTGCGACCGCTATTATTTCCAGAGCTGTATCCTGCATACAAAGTAGAGATAGGTGCTGTGTAGCCAGGTTGTTCAGTGTTAGGAAGTTGGCCGTTTGGAACGATAATCTTTAGGCCAGGAGTAACACCGCTAATTTCAAGGTCGTTAAAGGTCACAATCGTCGAGGCGTCAGACTTGTACTTGTCGGCAATACCCTGTGCGGTGTCGCCTGATTTTACCGTGTAGGCAATACCGTCGCGAGGAAGAATGTCGAGGCTTTTGCCGACCGTCAGATTATCCGAGCTCAAATTGTTTGCCCATTTCAGCGTCGTCTTTGAAATACCAAACTTGGCAGCAATACTGTCGGTAGTATCACCAGCTGCAACCGTATAGTTAGTAATCTTTCGGCTCGCAGATGAAACCTGAATGATTTGTGGCTTTGAGATCGAAGAGTCATCACTGCTTGGTAGTTCACTTTCGATTTGTGTCGAGATAGCAAGGCTGGTGACTGATGGGGCAACAGCAAGGTTCGTTGCCGTTGCAACACTCGCTGCAATGTTTGATGACACGACTTCATTAATTGCCGTATTTTCTGTATGAATAGCATTTTCGGAAGTAATTGGCGCAGTGTTCGCTACTCCAGATACTTCTTGAGGGGCACGGTAGCCAATAGCAATGAGAACTACAAGCAGTACAAATACACTTGCATAGACGGCAATGGTTGACGATTTGATCCGGCCCTTAGATTTGTTAGCCCTAGCTGATCGGGTTCGGTTGGTCGTTTGCGGCTGGTTAGCTGCAACGGATCCTTGACGAGATATCTCAGTCGAGATCTGATTACGAATTACCGTTCTCCTGCCGCTCATATTACTACGAGGGCGTCTACCTTACTAAGTCTTAACTTCTTTTTACAGAACGGGGTATTTTTTCGACCGAATTAATTGATATTAGTTCTATTATTTAAACGTTTCGATACCCGTGCGACAGTTTTGGTAGGCTCATTTTTATTTCAATCTGCTTCAAAAAGCGAGTGTGAATTCAAATGTGCTTATCTATATTATCAAGAATACCCATCATTTCAAAATATAAAAGTGAGTAGTTCTACACAAATACCCCTCTTATGAGCGCGTAGATAATAATACACTAGATTATGGATACAGCCTGTGATGTACTATAAGTATATGATTACGCAAACAAAACCAATAACTACCTCACATAGTGCACTCGCTCGTTTCGGCCATGCTCTGTCCGATTCGACTCGCGTTCAAATTCTTACTCTTTTAAGTGAAAAACCGTACTATCCAGCAGATATGGCTGAGACGCTCGAAGTGACACGCCAGTCTATTTCGAATCACTTGGCATGTCTTCGTGGCTGCGGTCTCGTAGTCACTACCGCGGATGGTCGTCGGTCACAGTACAAACTGGCAGATGAGCGTATTAAGCACGCTCTTAAAGATCTTCAAGCCGTCGTACTCCACGTTGACCCGAGGCATGAAATATGAGCGACTCGCATGATCTTCCCCCTAATTTGGATACCAAACTAAAAATAGGGTTCTTGTTAAACACCGGTTTTACCATTTTTGAGTTCTTTATCGGTTTCTTTTCGGGGAGTCTGGCGCTCATTTCAGATGCAGCGCATAACTTAACCGATTCTCTTAGCCTTTTAGTCTCTTTCTTGGCAAATAAAGTTGCCAAGAAGAACGCTAACATGAATAAGACCTTTGGTTACGGGCGTGCGACTGTGCTAGCTGCCTTAATCAATTCGCTTATTTTGCTTGGGCTTGCCGTCTACATCTTTATTGAAGCCTTCCAGAGGCTTCAGGATCCGCAACCAGTTGAGGGCGGACTAGTGGTTATCGTGGCGATCATCGGCATTGTTATCAATGGCTCGATCGCGTATTTGTTCTTTAAAAGCCGCGGTGATTTAAATATCCGTAGTGCATTTCTTAACATGGCGCTTGACGCCTTAGCATCGGTAGGGGCATTGGTAGCAGGTATTATCATTGTGCTGACTGGAAATACATTCGTAGACCCCCTTATTAGTGTACTCATCGGCTGCTTACTGCTTTACGGTGGCTGGAGTGTTATTAAATCCGCGCTCCATCTACTATTCGAGGGTGTCCCAGAAGGCATCGATATTCCAGCCATCCAAAAAGCAATTTTATCTGTACGTGGCATTAAGGGCATGGATGATTTACATATTTGGGCGCTCTCCACTACGACCGCTGCTCTCAGTTGTCACTTAATCGTAAAAGATTCTAGCCTGAAAGACAGCATTATACTCAAGAAAGAGGTGAAAACGATGCTTGCGACTACATACCATATCGAGCATGCCACTATTGAAATCGAGCTCGTAAAAGGTCCGCATGACGGTGAGCTGAGTGATGAAGGTTTGATCTCGTGAGCGAACATCACCACGAGGAAGAAGAAAATGGCCGCTGGGCAAAGCTTCTGACGCTTGTTGCTGGAACTACATTCGTAACCGGAATAATCTTCGCTGTACTTCAGAACGACTTGTCTGATATATTTTTCGGCGTGGCACTCGCGGCGGGTGGTATTCCGGTTGCTATTTCCGCCGTACGCTCTGTATTGAAGCGAAAGCTATCAATTAGCCTCCTCGTGACGATCGCCGCGCTAGGAGCGCTGTACTTGGGTCAGATAGCCGAAGCTGCGGCTGTTATGTTCTTCTTTGCTCTTGCTGAGGCTTTTGAAGAGTTTGGAGAGTCACGCTCACGACGAGCAGTTGCTGCGTTGATTGAAAATACCCCAAAAATGGCTCGATTAAAAAATGGAAAAGACGTGGCGGTTGATAAGGTCGAAATCGGCGATATCGTCGAATTACGTCCAGGCGATATGGTGCCTCTTGACGGTGTTGTCGTAAGCGGAGAATCATCGATCGATGAAGCGACTATTACCGGCGAGAGCGCACCTAAGGAAAAGTATAAAGACGAACTCGTTTACGCAGGAACCCTCAATCAAAGTGGTTTCCTTGAAATTCGTGTCACAAAAATCGCTGCTAATAGCACATTAAATAAAATCGTAAAACTGATCGAAAGTGCGCAAAAGTCGCGTCCCGAAATGCAACAATTCCTCGATAAGTTTGCGAGCTACTATATTCCTATCGCACTCATCCTGGCCGTACTGGTTGCCGTTGTACCCCCACTATTCTTTGGCCAACCTTTTGCCGAATGGTTCACTAGAGCGTTGATCCTTCTCGTCTTGGCTTGTCCTGATGCACTCGTTGTATCCGCACCTGTTGCGGTCGCCGCAGCCATAGGAGGTGCCTCTCGGCGTGGCGTCATCGTTAAGGGCGGACGCTTCCTTGAAGTCTTGAGCAAGACAAAAGCCATCGCCTTCGATAAAACGAAAACACTCACTGTGGGAACTCCGGTAGTGGCTGAGGTCATTACTTTCAACGGCGCATCTAGAGAAGACGTGCTCGCTGATGCGGCAGGTCTAGAGAAATTCTCATCCCATCCGTTAGCAGCAGCCATCGAAGCCTACGCTAAAAGTGAAGGCGTCGAGCCTCATGCTATGGACAAGTATAAAAACGTCGCAGGTCGTGGAGGCGTCGCCAACTGTCTTGTCTGTGACGGTAAAGATCATGCTATTGGTAACCTAGAGCACATAGGCAGCAGCGCGAAAGCAAGCAAAGAAGTTATTAAAGAAGTTGAGCGTCTTGAATCACAAGGGATGACATCAATCCTCGTGAGTGAGGGAAAGGTTGTTATTGGTCTGATTGGTGTCACCGATGAGCTGCGTCCTGAATCAAAGGGTATCATCGCGGCCCTGAAGCGCCTCAAAGTTACTCCTGTTATGTTAACCGGTGACAATAAGCTTGCTGCGAAGTATGTCGCCGATCAGGTAGGAATCAAGGATGTGTATGGTGCGCTTCTTCCCGAAGAAAAAGCTGGGCTGATCGAGAAGCTTCAGAAGAAATATGGAAAAGTTGCTATGGTTGGCGACGGCGTCAATGATGCCCCGAGCCTTGCGAGGGCCGATGTCGGTATAGCAATGGGAGGCGGCGGTTCGGATATTGCGATTGAAACAGCTGATGTGACGCTTATGAACGATGCAATCGGTACAATTCCCTATCTTATGGATGTTGGGCAGCAGACCTTTAGGGTAGTACGACAGAATGTGTACGGATCTTTGGCGGTTAAAGGTGTCATATTGGTAGCCGGTGCTTTAGGGCTGGCGAGTCTAAGCGTTGCGGTAGCGGTTGACGCAGCGATGGCAATTCTCGTAGTGGTGAATGGTTTGCGATTGTTTGGGGCTGGTAACAAATCCTATAAGCAGATCTCACGGCTGGTGGTACAGGAGAAGTATATTAAACCTTGACGTTCAGGGGTGGAGATAGTATTATTTTTGTGTAAGGGTCTCGTTGTGATAAACAAGGACACTTCCAAAGAGGGTAACAGCTCTTGGAAGTGTCTTTTTTACAAGGTAGGAATCGGTCTTCAACGCGCCTTGACCCGTCACTGCGTTTGAACGATCCAGCCAGGGAGAAACAGTCATGAATGATGAGCTTAGTTCATTGAACTTAGTCGCCACCGTCCTGTCTGGTAAATGGACACTCCCTGTTGTGTATGCGCTAAAAGATCGTACTCACCGTTATCACGAGATACATAAACACCTCCCTACCGCAACCGAAAAAATGCTCACCTCGACACTTCGGAAATTAGAAAAAGATGGATTGGTCAAACGACACATTTATCCATCCGTACCTCCAAAAGTTGAATATACTCTCACACCGCTCGGCGCTGAGATACTTGCGATAGCCAAATCAGCCAATGCACTAGCGGCAGCTAGTCCAGTTCTGACCGATATAAAAGAGGCTCGCAAAAGAGCCTCTTTTTTGTAGTAGACGTATCTTCATTCTAAGTCATAATCTCAGCTTTTTAGTATGTCTTCAATCTATTATGAAGGTACTTTCTCCGATGATAGTAACTATCTTAAGCGTATGTAACGAACAAAAAAGTCGGTTCTTGTCCTTTAGGTAACTCTCAGTAATAGTGTAATCAGACGTGAGGTTCACGAGTCGTTATCACCGAGAGTGAAAAGCGACCCGTTTTCATTTTACGGATACTGCTTATGGTGGCAATGAGGAATTATTAAAGCATTCTTAACTTTTACGAGGGGGTTATATGAAAAGCAAAAAACAATTACTTGCGGCTCTGGCGATCGTCGCAGTGGGTCTACCGTTTGTCCTCCCAGAAACGGCGTTTGCTGCACCGGCGGACGTGACTCAAGTTGAGAACTTCATCCGCGACATCATCAAGATCGTTGCGGGACTCGCTGGCCTTGTGGCAACAGCATTCTTTGTGGTTGGTGGTTTCGGCTACATCACCAGTTCAGGCAATCCGGAGCATCTTGATAGAGCGAAGCGAACGCTTCTCTGGTCGGGTATCGGACTCGCTATAGTGATAGCCGCGTTCGTGATTAGTAACATAATCGTATCAATCGCTACCAATTCGTTCGGGAGTTAAGGAGGCAAGATGATGGATGTATTCACCATGAGCCTCAGCCTCATGGCAGATTCTTCGGGTGCAATTAGCGCTATGCGCGATTACGTTGCACCAACGATGACGACACTCACCGCAATAGCGGCTCTAGCGAGTGTTTTCTTCATCGTGTACGGAGGCATCCTCTACACGACAAGCACTGGTCGGCCAGAAAAGCTCGACCAAGCCAAGCGTGTTCTCAAGAACGCGCTGATTGGCGTCGTGATCGTCATCGGAGCCGCCACGCTGACCGCTATCTTAAGTGGAGCAATGACCCACACGCAAGCGCCGTCCAGCGCTGTGCTTCCAAACTTAGAAGCGATTGAACCTAAAGCCCCGAGTACTGGCTTGATTGATATTTTGATTAACGCCATCGTGGGGCTACTCAACACGATCATTCAGGCCATCGCTACTCCGTTCCTCGGAGCGCTCGACTTCTTCACGAAAAGTACACCGCTCATGGCGGATAACCCGAGTGTCTTTAACTTCTGGTTAGCGATGGTTGGGATCACGGATGTACTGTTCGTGGTGGTCATTGCTCTAATCGGCTTCCATGTGATGAGCGCTGCGACCTTTGGCCTCGATGAGATTGATTTTAAGCACTTGCTCCCTAGAATTGTGCTCATCTTCCTGCTACTTAACACCTCGATATTCATTATTGACGGCTTTATTGCAGCCTCTAATGCGTTAATTGCTGCCGTTGGTCATATTGGTGGGGCATCGAGTGTTTGGGACACTTTAACAACCGTATTCAAGGAAGCCGGAGGGCAGAGCGTGGCAGCCCTGCTGATTATGCTCGTCTTCCTGATCTTCTCGTTCATTTTGCTTATTTACTACGTCGGGCGTCTGGTCACGCTGTTTATCGGAGCTGTTCTCTCGCCATTGGTCATTCTCATCTGGCTCATCCCTGGCTTCAGGGATTTTAGCGAAACAGCTATGAAGACATACCTTACGACGATATTTGTATTGTTCGTTCACGTCGTTCTTCTAACACTGGCTGGTTCGCTCTTCGTAGGACTGTCTGCCACAAGTGGTAATGATGTACCAAACGTGCTGATGTCGATGGTCGTCGGGCTTGCAACGGTTATTGCTCTCCTTAAAACTCAAGGACTTTTAATGCAGTTTAGTTACGTCAGTCTTGGCGCGAGGTCTACACGGCAACTCGGTACACAGTTTATGAACGGTGTCAGCTACTTGGGTGGACGTGGTAAGGCAGCCGCAACCTGGGCGACCACTAGTAGCAGCAGTAAGTCAGCGAGCACTGCTTCATCAGGAGGATTAAAGAAAGCATCACGAGGGACAGGCGCGAGCTATACGCCTCCAAAGCCAAAACCGATACCTAAAGTTAAAGTAACGCGCATTCCCGCTACTGGCACAACATCTCGCGCCCCAAAAGTCGGCACGGCGAATGCCTCGCCGCTTAGCATTGCTCCGGTCACGGACATAGCCAGCAAACGTAACGCAAAGACAACCGTATCGAAGGAGGATAAAGCAGCATGAAAGTAACCGTCGTACCAGCTCAAGTCACGACCGTTGAAGATCGCATTACTGGCAATCTCAGCGTTTCGCAGATCGTTCTCTTTGCCATACCAGTTTTCGGTGGATCGCTCCTTTATGCCGCGTTACCGCCAGTAATGGAGTTCCACCTCTACAAACTCATTCTTATTGGAATTGTAGCACTCCTCACCGGACTACTCGCCATCCGCATAAAAGGCAAAATCGTCCTGATGTGGGTATTGATCTTGCTACGATATCACTCACGCCCTCGGTTGTACCTATTTAATAAAAATACATCCGCATATCGAGAAGACTACCCCGAACTACCGAAAGAAGTAGCAGTAAAAACTACCGCCAAAGAACGCACACCTATTGCCTTACCAAAGCTGGGCGTTCAAGAGAAAGCTTACATCTACGCTACCCTTGATGATCCTATCAGCCGGTTGCGTTTTGAGACAACGAAGAAAGGAGGCCTCCATGTCCGTATTACAGAAGCCCAAGAATAAAGCACCGAGTAGAACGCAGATCGCGATCAAGGGTGCGAAAGACGGTATTCTGCTACTGCCCAACAATCAATATCGGGCAGTGCTTGAAGTATCATCGCTGAACTTTGAGCTGAAAAGTGAAGACGAGCAAGATGCGATCATTGATACTTACGAGAGTTTTCTGAACTCAGTCGGTACACCGCTTCAAATTCTGATCCGCACCCGTGAGATTGATATGGATAAGTACCTTGAAGACCTCGGCGCACGACTGGACGATGAAACGGAAGATATCTATCGTGAGCAACTCGTGAATTACGATGAGTTCATTCGATCTCTGATTCAGTCCAACAAGATTCTAACCCGTCACTTCTTCATTGTCGTGCCGTATACACATACCACTAAGGGCAAGGTAGATTTTGAAATGGTAAAAGAACATCTCGGGCTGACTGTAGATATCGTAGCTAAGGGTATGAACCGTCTGGGCATGAGCGCCCGGCAACTCAGCAGCCTTGAAACGCTCGACTTATTCTATAGCTTCTACAATCCAAGTGCCGCGAAGATTCAACCACTTAGCGAAAGGGCACTCCAGATCATACACACCGCTTTAATCCAGAAAGGAGAAAATAATGAATAAAATTTCCACCCTCAAAAAGCACCGTGAAGCTAAAGAAGCAAAGCGACGAGAACTGTCACTTAGTTTTGGTGAACAAGACGCACTTGATGTCATGAGTTACTCTGGTTTAGAGGAAACGCCAGATTACCTCAACATTGACGGCGTGTTCATCCGAACTCTGTATATTAATGGCTATCCATTTGTCGCAAACTCAGGCTGGCTTGATAGTCTGATTAACTTTAATCACGACACGGATATCAGCTACCACATTCACGAAGTCAATGCGATCCTGGCACTGCCAAAGCTCCACCGTAAGATTACCGAGCTTGAGTCCACGAAGCGTGCCATGATCCGCGCTGGTAAGATTGTCGGTAGCGAAGTGACTGATCCTCTTGAGTCAGCAATTGAACTACGCGACAAGATCCAACGTGGTCAGGAAAAGTTATTCCAGATGTCTATTTACGTGACACTCAGAGCGGACAGCCTAGAGGAACTGAATAAGATCACGAAACTCCTCGAAGCTACCATGTCGGCGCGGCTATTCTACTCAAAGATTGCCCGCTACCAGCAGTTAGAAGCCTTGCAGAGTATCTTGCCACGAGGTGAAGATCAGTTGAGTCAGAAACGAAACCTCGACAGCTCCAGTGCGGCACTGACATTCCCATTTATGAGTTCAGAACTCGTACAGGAGTCAGGTATTCTCTATGGGGTTAATAAGAGCAATAACTCGCTCGTTATTCTCGATCGCTTCGGATTGCACAACGCTAACTCTATCGTGTTCGCGCAATCTGGGTCAGGTAAGAGCTACACAACAAAGGTAGAAATTCTGCGCCAGCTCATGCAAGGCACAAAAGTAATCGTGATTGACCCCGAACGGGAGTATAAACGTCTCACTGAGTCAGTTGGAGGTACGTATATTAAGCTGTCGGCCAAGAGCAAGGAAAAGATCAATCCGTTCGATCTCGCTACCACCTTTCACGCGATTGATGATTTGTCCGAGCATGCCCAGGACTTAACGGAAGTCATCAGCTTGATGGCGGAGGGTTTGAACTCGCGCGAAAAAGCAGCGGTTGATAAAACGATTCTCAAGATATACAAGAAGTCTAAAAAAGGCGAACAGCCACTCTTGGAGGACTTATACCGTGAGCTACATAAACTCGGCCACCTAAAGCTCTGCGAACGGCTTGAGAAGTACATCTCTGGATCACTGGCAGATGTATTTAACGCTCAAACAAATATCGATTTAAGCAATCGCCTAGTGATTTTCGACATCAAAGACCTGCCTGAATCACTCCGTCAGATTATGATGCTCATCATTTCTAACTTTGTGCAGAATCAAGTGAAAGCTAAGCCTGAAAAGCGACTGCTGATTATTGATGAGGGCTGGATGCTACTAGAACACGAGGAATCCGCACGGTTTGTGGCAGGACTCGTCCGTCGAGCACGTAAATACTACTTGGGTGTGTCGATTATCTCTCAGCAAGCCAATGACTTCCTCAGAAGCGACTACGGTCGTGCTATCGCCTCGCAATCAGCGCTACGTATTCTGATGAAGCAAGATACAACCACGATTAAGAACGTGGCTGCCGAGTTTAACCTATCCGAATACGAGGAGAGCTTCCTACTCACCTGTGAACGTGGTGATGCCTTGCTGATTGCCGATCAAAACCACGTTGCCGTGAAGGTCGTAGCAAGTGAGAAAGAGCACCCGCTCATTACTACTAATCCTGCGGAGTTATACAACCAGTGAATCCTGCCATCCTCGTTAGCTTCTTCTTAGGCGGAGACCTTAAAAAGTACATTGCGATCACTCTTGCAACAGTTGCTGTTGTTATTGCCTTGCCAGTACTGGCAGTCTTTTCTATGGGAAGCGAGGCAGTAGATTTCTTAAACGGTACGCCGAATGCTGAATCCGCAGAAACGCAGGGATTCTACATGGGTGGCGCGGTGCCAGGTGACACGTATGCATGGGGTAACTGTACCTATTGGGTATTCGCTATGCGCCTCTGGGCGGAAAGACCAATCTCAACTTGGTGGGGCAATGCGAATACGTGGGATGAGAACGCTATCCGAGACGGATATGAGGTTAATAACACCCCCTCAGTCGGTGCGATAATGCAAAGTGATGATGGAGATAACGGTCATGTGGCCTATGTCACTCTTGTCAATAACCTCACAGGTCAATGGACAATTTCAGAAATGAATGCACCGACCTTTAATGTTGTCAGTACGCGTACCTTTGCTGCATCGGCGGCTTCTTACTACGACTTTATACACGACAAGAAGGGGGTAACGCCATGAGTGAAACTAGGTTCTGGCAATTTGTCGTAGATTATTGGGTAGAGATCGTCTCAATTGCTATCGATGTTGCACTTCTTGTCCTTGTCATGGTGTTTGTTGTCCATCTAATAAATCGGCGACACCTAAAGTACCGTGATATGTCTTGGCTAGAAGTAACTCCGCCCGCCTCCGTTACTAAAACACCAGAGGCTACCGAACAGCTATTCTCGGTTATTCATGGCATGTATGCAGCAAGGCATCTAAAAGATAAGGTACTTGGTAGATCGCCAGTACTTAGCTTTGAGATTACTTCGACCAAGAAGGACGGTATACGTTATCTCGTCCAGGTTGAGAAGGCGCTCAGTCAGAGTTTGCAAAAGACCATCACTGCCTACGTACCAGACGCTAAAGTGAAAGAAATTGAAGCTCCCGATCAACTAGTCGATAGAGTAATTGAATTCAGAGAAACAGGGCACTACGTTCTGCCACTGACAATGACTACCGTTTTCGAGCAACACGATCCGCTTAGCTATATCACAAGTGCTATGACGAAACTCGACGAATCTGAGCGTATTACGATGCAACTTATTCTGAAGCCCATCCGGCTACGAGAAACAAGTAAACTGGCACGGAAGATTCTTGGTAATGAAGATATCTTAAATACTGTGCGTAGCGGTGGCTTCATTTGGATGCAACGCATCAGCAACGTACTGAGTAATACTCTTTGGGGTATCGCTGACACGACGAGTGAGGTGTATCACGGAACAACAAGCGGTAACTACACGACACACTCTCAAGATCGAGACGCGCAGTTCAGAGCGCAAGTCTCAAAACGTCAACGACCAGCAAGAACACTCAGTGCCTTTGAGCTTGAACTCATGGAAACGATGCATCGCAAAGTCACACAGCCGCTTTTTCAGACGAATTTGCGCATTCTTGTGAGTGGCAACAAGGCTAAAGAACATGTCGCTGGGCTTCGTTCAGCACTCGATGGCTACAGTGTACCTCTGTACCAAGCGCTCAAGGCAAAACCACGCTTGCCAATGTTGCAGGAATACCGCAAGAATCTTGCAAGTGGACGCTTACCGTCCTTTTTGCGCCGTGGCTCCATGATTCTATCGACTGATGAGGTCGCCAGTTTATACCACTTCCCCTCGAATCGAATTAGTCGAACAGACAACCTCATCACGTCTCTCAGCAGGACGTTACCCGCACCAATTTCACTAAAGCAAAACAAAAAGCTTGATGTCCTACTTGGCGAAAACATTCATCATGGCGTCATAACACCAATCGGGCTGACGGAAATAGAGCGTGAACGCCATTTATACATTATCGGTGGCACAGGAAATGGTAAAACGACTATGCTTCAATACTCAATTGTGCAAGACTTGCAAAAAGGCAAAGGTTTAGCGGTCATTGATCCGCACGGCGATATGGCAGAAACAATCCTTAAATACGTACCACCAGAGCGAATTAAAGATATTGTCTATTTCAATCCAGACGATTTAGAGTACCCGATTGGCCTTAACCTGCTCGAACTATCACCAGACCTTGAGGGTAACGAGTTGCTACGAGAAAAAGATCTCATCACTGAGTCGGTCATCTCGGTATTTCGTAAGATATTTAGCGAAGAAGATACTGGCGGCCACCGTATTGAATACGTCCTGCGAAATACGATACAAACAGCCCTGACGATTGAAAATGCCACGCTCTTTACTGTTTTTGATCTACTGAACGACACAAAATACCGTAAGTTGGTGTTAAAAGACCTGAAAGATAAAAATCTGATTAACTTTTGGAAGAATGAGCTGGGTAAAGCTGGCGACATGCAGAAAGTCAAAATGGCAGCCGGTATTACTGCTAAGATTGGGCGCTTCCTATTCTCTGCATCAGCTAAGCAAGTGCTAGAACAACCAAAATCAACCATCGACTTTGACGATATTATTAACTCTGGCAAGATTCTAATTTGCAACTTCTCAAAAGGCTTGATTGGTGAAGATACATCAGAGCTATTCGGCATTACAGTACTTGCAAAATTACAGCTCGCAAGCCTCCGCAGGGCGAGGATCGCACAGCAAGACCGTAAACATTTCTATCTCTATGTAGACGAGTTTCAGAACTTCGCAACGGCAGCATTTGTACAGATGCTCTCAGAGTCACGTAAATACAAGATGTTCATGGTGATGGCGGAACAATCTACCTCACAACAAAAAGATCAGCAGATAGTCAATATCATTCTGGCTAACGTCGGCACGGTTATTAGCTTTAGGACTGGTAATCCCAACGATGAACGAGCCTTGTTACCATTATTTAGCCCCTATATCGAGCAGGGCGAGATTAGCAATCTGCCAGCGTTTAATTTCTATGCAAAACTCTCTGCCATCCAACCCCAAGAGCCGTTATCTGGTCAAACTCTGCTACTGGAAGATGATGGCAACTCGGTAATAGCTAAAGAGGCCATCAAACTCTCAAGAAAGCTATTTGCCAAAAAGCAAGAAGAAAAGGTCGAGCAAGAGAAAGCTCAACCTAAGATAGCTAAAGCCAGAAAAGAGGAGAAAGTGACGGCACTCAGTCCAGTGTCTAATACCAGTCTTGGTATAGAGGACGTTAAGGGCTAGTTGCTTTGATGACTTTCGGTAAACTCGTCGTAGAGTTTCTTCATTTCTTCGTCAGTTAAAACAGTACCGAGTCCGTGAAAGATCGTCTGATATTTTTTCAAGAACTCAATCGCGTATTCTGGAGTCGCATTTTCGGGATCAGTTGTTTTCAGATATGCAATAACCTTGTCGATATCTTCTTGACTCGCTTCGTAGGGTTCATAGTCTGCCATAATTACTCCTTATATATATCGGTCGATTGCGATGAACTTGTAAAGTTTGTTCGCCGCCGTGTCCGATGTTATCTTTCTCATTATCTCACAACTGTCATTGAACGATAGTATATTGAGGCTACCCTCATAAATCACTTTACGGTCGATGATAGCTAGTTTTCTGTGATGTCCACTCGTATAAAGCACGATAACGCCTAATTCCTGCATAGCACCAATAGCATCTATGGCCTGATAGTAATAATCACCATCATGCTCAATCGGGTCACGTGTATTTACGATGATCTTTATATTTCTCCTGCACATTTTGGCAAAAATGGGTAGGAGCACGTTCATACGCTTCTCGGTGATGAAAGGGCTTTCAATGACAACCTCATGCTTACTAGCAAGCAAGTCGCGTATGAACGGTTTATAGAACGTATCTTGATCGTAGAGAGAGGTTTTAGCGAACATGGTGCTGACTCTCCTCTGTTTCTGGCTCGACAATATGGATTTCTCCGTTATAATAAACCCAGCCTAGATCTATCAGTTTCTCGTACATCAAAACCAAACTTGGTTCAATGGTGTTCCACGACAGGTCGATGTGGTGCACCAATGAATAGATCTCAGGATTATGGGCTTAACAGCTCATTCACCCTGAGATTTTTTCATGTACATTTACTTTGTTGTGATCTTCATTGATTCCCATGAACCGGTCGCGTTAGACACATGCGAGAAGCCGGCAAAAGCAGACGTAGTTATTGATGAATCGCTAATAACTTGCAGGTCTGCGCCGTTCTTACGAACGCTAATGACCGTTCCATCCATTCGAAGGCCTAATTCATCACCAACAGTTACTTGTCCAGTAGCTGAAGTCCACAAGACCGTTTCCGTGCCAGACACATATTTAGAAAGATACACGGTACCATTTGCAACGTAGCGCAAACGATATTGCGAGGCACCACTACTTGCAACAGCCGATCGTCGCCCATCGATTGTCCAGATACCTGTACCAGTAGCACTTGTCATGGTCTTGATGATAGCGGATATTTCGTAATCAGACGTATTTATAGGTATAAATGAACCGCCGGCAGTTGTAGCTGATGCCAATGCATTGCTAACTATATTCCAGGCAGCGGCAGAGCTTTGCCATGTCTGTGCAGTTCCACCAACAAACGAATCGGTCGATGACCCGGTGATGTCTACGTCATCAGCTCTATCAAATGAGTCACTAGCGAAAACAGTTGTAAATGCCGTTGAAGCAGCAAGTACTGAACCGGTAAGTAATTGGTCGTCAGAGCCTACGCCGTTAGTCGCTTGTATGGTGACTGTGTAAGAGCCTGCAGTGGTCGGCGTACCTGAAATAACCCCACTTCCCGACATTGAGATACCAGTTGGAAAGGCACCGCTAGTAACCGTAAATGTTGAGGTTGAACCAGTGTATGCTATGGTTTGACTGAACGAGCTATTGACGGTCATGGTGTTAAGTGAGGTGGTTGATATTTGTGGGGCCGTATCCACTGGTGCGGTGATAACAGTTCCCGACGTAACGGCGTCGAGAAGCTTTATACGGATTAGATCAGCCAAAAATTCATGACCATAATCATTCATATGAATTTCGTCGTTTCCAATTAAGTCCATAGGGTCGGTCGAGGCGGCACCTGTAACACCTGCAACGCTCCAATCACGATTAGTATCAATAACTGCAACCGTGTCTGGGTAGAGGGCCTGAATTTGGTAGAGGGCCGCTAAATAGTCTGACCAAGGAGCAACCCTTGCACTTAATGCAGCGGAGTCGAATCTAGGATACGAGTGAATAAAAATATGTGTATGTCGAGTTCCAATTAAAGCATCTAATGAGTTGATTTGAGAAATAAGATTTGCTTTGTATGCCGAGACCGCGACCCCATTGCCGTAATCGTTCGCACCAATCATGTGAATAATTGCCCGTGGGTTAAGATTACCAATTTGTGATCGAGTTGTAGAGGTAAGGTAGGTATCTGAACGAGTACCAGCAATACCAGCATTAACGGCAAAAATACCAGCTCCAGAAGGTGGTGCGGACACTGCCTGAGAAAGTGTTTGAACAGTAGTTGTATAAGTGCCATTGAGCGCAGGATAGATACTTCTTACGTGATCCATAAACCTATTGACGTAACGTCGTGTGTCAACAGATGCGCCCGTCCCTGCAGTTGACGATGAACCGGTGAATACTATAACGACTGGTGAACTGCTAAGCCGTCGAGACAAACCAGCGCGAAAAGTAGCAATAGCATCTGTGTAGATAGCTCCACTTGCTGGACTATTTGAGCTGCCTGTCATTGAAGAAATAAGTGCTTCAAGCTGAGCCTGGCTTAATCGATCAGGAATTTGAGTTTCATTTACTTTACTATTGCCATCAAGTGAGGCGAGGCCGTTAGCTTGCCCGACAGACTGAAGTTTAGCTTGAGAGATAGAACTATCGGCAATCTTTGCGGTCGTAATAGCACCGTCAATAACTTTAGCCGTACTGACTGAATTATCGATCGGGGTTCGTTGGTTCGTAAGGCGATTGTCGTTCGTCGTAACAACAGGTGAACTAGAAACGGTAAGTGTACCAGTAAAATTCTTTATGCCAGTAATTGTCTCGTCGCCCGTTTTATGAACAACCGCGCTATCGTTAGCTTTCGAGGCGAGGCTTGCGGGAAGATCTGCGATTTTTGTTTGTTCGATCGCAGCTGAAGAACTAATATGAAGATTTGTAATTGACCCAGCGGCGACGCCGGTTTGGGTTGCATTCAGCTTACTTCTAACGTTAGGGTCGAGCTTGCTTTCAGTAATTGCGCTAGGCAGAATTTGTGGAGACCCAACTGTATTGTCCTTTAGTTTTCCATCGTCCGTATGCACTTGAAGAAGATAGTCATTAAGAATATCTCCCCAATTACCTGCATCTCCACCTGATTGCGGAAGTCTTGCCATGGTACACCCCTTATTGTTACCTACTAAATTAATTATGAGTATAAAGCATTACTGGTATGAGTGAAAGTGGATTTTACGGATTTAGCTGTGATTTGGATTCAGAATTTCTTGAATTCGTACTTTCAGTGCAGGAACAATTTCACCTTCAAACCAGCGATTTCGTGCCCGCCAGCCGATAGTTAGGGGTGATGGGTGAACAAGAGGTAAATAAAGTCGAGAGTGGTTTTCAGGCTGAAGAAGTGTTTCGGCAAGGCTTTTTCCAACGTTTTTTCCTAAATAATATTTCTGAGCGTACGAGCCAACTAAAATAATTAACTCTATATTCGGCATCTGTTTCAAAATACGGGGGTGCCATTTTTCAGCAAAACCTTTACGTGGCGGTAGGTCACCTTGTTTACCTTTGCCGGGGTAGTAAAAATCCATAGGAACTAAGGCGAAAATGGCTGGGTCGTAAAATACCTCGCGGGTTACCCCAAGCCAACCACGCAGCGTATCACCGCTTGCATCGTTCCATGGCGTCTCACTTGCTTGGGCTTTTCGGCCTGGCGCTTGGCCAACAATCATGATGCGTGCGTCTTTTGATGCTGTATATATAGGTACTAAACCTAATGAAGTAAAATCCTCGTTAGCTGGGTCGGCAATAATTTCTGCGCGAATGGCATCAAGGTTTTCAATCATCTCTTCACTATAGCACTCGGCTGTATTATACTAGTAGTATAGAAATGAGGAGTAAAAAATAATGATTGCAGTATGGATTATTCTTGGTGTCGTAGCCCTGGTAGGTATTTTTGTTTGGGTAACGTATAACAGCCTTGTAACACTACGGGTCCGTGTTGACGAAGCCTGGAGTGATATTAACGTACAACTTAAGCGCCGTCTTGACCTTATTCCAAACTTAGTAGAAACCGTAAAAGGCTACGCTAAGCACGAGTCCGGTGTATTTACACAGGTAACCGAAGCACGCGCTAATGTTATTAATGCTCAGGGTGTTAAAGAAACAGCCGCCGCTGAAAACCAGTTTGAGGATGCATTGAAAAGCCTATTCGCTGTTGCTGAAGCGTATCCAGATCTAAAGGCGAGTCAAAACTTTTCAGAACTCCAGGCAGAACTGGTTGATACTGAAGATAAAATTCAGGCTGCCCGTCGTTTCTACAACTCGGGTGTATCAGCTTTGAATACAAAAATTCAAACTTTCCCAGCCAATGTTGTAGCGGCAATTTTCAAATTTGTTAACCGTGACTTCTTCGATGTTGACGAAGCTGAACGTGAAGCTGCTAACAAACCGGTCGACGTTAAATTTTAATTTTACTTACACCTAAAACATATGTATAAAGCAATTGCCGCAAATAAACGTAATACCGTTTTTATAATGGTTGTTTTCGTTGCTATGATTACCGCTATAGGCTGGGTAGTAAGTTATTTCTTCGGGAACACCTCGATAACTTGGTGGGTGCTTGCCGGTGCATTACTGTATGCGCTAATACAATATTTTGCCGCTGCTAAGTTAGCTGTTGCTATGACAGGCGCACAGGAAATTCAAAAGTCTGATAACCCGCGGCTTTATAGAACGGTAGAGAATTTATCAATCACACTTGGCATGCCAATGCCAAAGGTATACATTATTAACGATCCAGCTCCAAACGCTTTTGCGACCGGTCGTAACCCACAACACGCTGTTGTGGCTGCAACGACTGGTTTGCTTGATATCATGAACGACCGCGAGCTTGAAGCTGTAATGGCACACGAGATGGGTCATGTTCAAAACTACGATATCCGAGTAAGTATGATTGCTTTTGGGTTAGTGAGTGCGATTGGTATTCTGTCAGACATTGTCATGCACATGTTCTTCTTTAGTGGTGATCGACGAGAAAGCGGCAATAATGTTTTTGTGTTAATTATTGGCGTTGTGGTCCTTATTTTAGCTCCAATTATCGCAGCGATTATTCAGATGGCGATTAGCCGACAGCGAGAATACCTTGCCGACGCGACTGGCGCTCTCACTACTCGCGATTCCGAAGGTATGGCCAGTGCATTAGGTAAATTACAAGATTATGGGCGGCCTATGCAGAAGCAGCAATCAGCCACGGCCCAGCTATTTATTAGTGAGCCACTGCAACCAAGTTTTTTCTCGAAGCTATTTAGTTCTCACCCTCCGCTAGAAGACCGTATCAAGAGGCTACGAGAAAATGCCGAAAAGTTCTAAAAAACAATCTTGGTTAAAGCAAGCCTACCAGTCACTTCGCACAAAAAATAAGGCATATCTAGAAAGGCGACCACATCGAAGCTTTCGGCGTACGAGGCGCCGTGATTATGCTCGGCCGATTGAGTTACCGGGTTACATTCCCTTTACACATTCTGTGAATATAACTTTATTAAAGTATAAAAAGATTTTCTTACCATTAATTGTCGTGTATACAGTACTGTATGTGCTACTTGTAGGCATGCAGTCACAAGAGACATATTCTACCCTTACCGACACATTACAACAAACTGGTGGTGACATTTTTGAAGGCAATTGGGGCACACTTGGTAAAGCGGGCGTATTGTTTTTAACGGTCGCAAGTTCAGGTGCTTCCGAACCGGCGACTGAAGCCCAGCAAATATTTTCAGTACTCATCTTATTGTTGGTATGGCTATCGACTGTGTGGTTATTGCGTAACGTATTAGCTGGGCACAAAGTGAAGCTACGCGACGGTATATATAATTCCGGGGCGCCACTTTTTTCAACACTAATTATCACACTTATTATTGCCGTTCAGCTTATACCGGTTGCACTGGCATTAATAGGCTATAGTGCAGCACAAGCTTCGGGGCTATTAGACAGTGGTGTCGCAGCTATGTTGTTTTGGATTGCTGCAGCTTTACTTGCAATCTTATCGCTGTATTGGATAACGAGTAGTTTGTTTGCGATGGTTATTGTGACACTACCTGGTATGTATCCATTCCGAGCAATACAGACGGCTGGTGATTTAGTAATAGGTCGACGGGTAACAATTTTGCTTCGCTGGTTGTGGATGAGCCTGGTGTTACTTGTGGCATGGGCGCTTCTACTTATTCCAACTATTTTATTTGACACCTGGCTTAAATCAGTTTGGCCTGCAATTGACTGGCTGCCGTTGGTGCCATTCGTTGCAGTGCTTCTAAGTGCAATAACTGCCGTATGGGTATCTGCGTATGTTTACTTACTATATAGAAAGGTGGTTGATTATGCTTAACCAAAACAATCCTAAAGAACGACTTGATGAACTAAAAAAGTTACTCGCAACCTATAGCTACGAGTATCATGTGCTTGACAGCCCTTCGGTGAACGATGCGGTTTACGATAGTCTAGTAAGTGAAGTAAAAGCGATTGAAGCCAAGCACCCCGAACTTATTACATCGGATAGTCCAACCCAGCGGGTGGGCAATGAACTTATTGGCGGTTTTAAGAAAGTCGAACATCGTAGCCGAATGCTCAGTCTAAACGATGTATTTGATGAAAAAGATGTTGCCGCTTGGGTGGTACGAATGGATAAAGCACTACCAGGCTCGAAACATGAATTCTTCGCTGATATTAAAATGGACGGGCTGGCCTGTGCATTATTATATGAAGATGGTGTACTGATTCAAGCAGTTACTCGTGGCGATAGTTTTATTGGCGAAGATGTAACGAATAACGTGCGCACCATTGCTAATGTTCCACTTCGTTTACGGAACGATCCATCGGCTGAAATTTTTCTAAAGGGTCGAACTGAAATTCGTGGTGAAATTGTGATGCTTAAGAAGGATTTTGAAGCCCTTAATAAAAAGCAAGAAGCTCAGGGTAAACCAACCTTTGCTAACCCCCGTAATTTAGCGGCCGGTACAATTCGTCAGCTAAACCCTAAGCTTGTTGCAAAGCGGCCACTTACATTTGTAGCTTACGATTTAATTCGTGATAATCCATCGGAAATACCAACCAATATGTTTGCCTATGAAACGTTAACGAAATTAGGGATTCGCCGAAACATACAGGCCAATATATTTAATAGTCTCGATGAAGTAATGGCATTTGTTCACGAATGGGATACAAAACGACACGATTTGCCCTATAACACTGATGGGCTGGTAATTAAAGTAAACGACCGGGCGCAATTTGCAAAATTGGGTATTGTTGGTAAGCAGCCACGAGCAGCGGTAGCGTATAAATACGCGGCTGAACAGGCGACGACTATTGTAAAAGACATTGTTATTAGTATTGGTCGAACTGGTGCGGCAACCCCAGTGGCGGTATTTGACCCGGTGCAAGTTGCCGGCACAACCGTGCAGCACGCCAGCCTTCACAATGCCGATGAAATCGCTCGTAAAGATATTCGCATAGGTGATACGGTGGTTATTTTCAAGGCTGGTGATATTATTCCACAAGTTGAGAGTGTCGTCATTGAACTAAGGCCTAAAAATGCTCAAAAGTTTCATTATGAAGAAGCGTTAAAATCACAATACCCTGAGCTAGAATTCGCTCGTCAAGGCGAGGATGTCGTGTATAGAGTAAAAGGGGCGTCGGGTGACGTAATTCTGAAGCGCTCGGTTGAATATTATGCAAGCAAGGGTGCGTTAGATATTGATACGTTGGGCGAAAAGAACGTGGTAGCGTTGGTTGATGCCGGGCTGATTAAAGATACGGCAGATATTTATACATTAACGGTCGAGGACTTATTGAAACTTGATCGTTTTGCCGCTATTTCAGCTAAAAAGCTTGTTGACGCAGTTCAAGCTAAGAAAACACCACCCCTTGAAAAATTTATTCTTGCTCTTGGTATTCGCCACGTTGGAAGCCAAACGGCGATTGATTTAGCGAATAAATTTCAATCAATCGAAGCTTTACAAGCGGCAACGCTTGAACAACTTGAGGAGGTTGAAGGGGTTGGAAAAGTAGTAGCTGAATCAATTGTTGCTTGGTTTGCTGATGAAGATAATAAAGCACTGCTTGATAAGTTTAAAGCGCTGGGTGTTCGTCCAATTTTTGAAGAAAAAACAGGAAAATTAAGTGGTAAAAACTTTGTTGTGACTGGCACACTTGAGTCTATGTCGCGCGATGAAGCAGCCGAAAGGATACGCGCGCTTGGTGGTACTTTCCAAACTGCAGTTGCAAAAGACACTGATTATTTGGTTGCTGGTGGTAAGGTAGGGGCTAGTAAATTAGCGAAAGCTAAGGCATATGGAACTGAAATTATAAACGAAGATAGACTAACGGAGCTTTTAAATTAATGGCAACGTTTTTATTTAATAAACTAGTTCGAGATAAATTAAAAGATGTGTACGTTGAACTGAAGCAAAGGCCGACTTATCGACCGCTTTCTGACGATGAATTTAAAAAAGCTCTTAAAAATAAACTTATTGAAGAGGCAAATGAGATTGACATAATGAACCGCGATTCAGTAGTAAATGAACTTGCCGATGTGTTACAAGTTGTCGAAGACCTTGCGCATTCTTTCAGTATATCTTCAGCTGACATTCATACAATAAAAAAGGAAAAGTTTCGAAAGAAAGGTGGTTTTTCTGAGGGACTTTTCGTTGAAAAACTTGAATTAACTGAAGATGACGAATGGAATGACTATTACCGAAAGTCGCCAGACATCTTCAAGGAGTTATAGATGATAGATGTACGACGACACACAAGAAGGGTGCTTATTGGCACTGTCGGTAGTTTCGTATCATTGGTTGGCCTTATTTTAGTGCCATACCCCGGACCGGGCTGGCTTATTGTGTTTGGTGGGCTTGCTATTCTAGCAACCGAGTTTGAGTTTGCTTCGAGATGGTTAGAATTTGCTAAAGGCAAATATGATCAATGGGCGGCATGGTTACAAAGTCAAAACATTTTTGTGCGTATTCTTGTACTCGGCGCCACCGGGTTAGTAATTGTCGTAACTCTTTGGTTGTTTAATGCATTTGGAATAATAAATAATTTCTTTAATCTGGGCTACGATTGGCTTAAGTCGCCACTATTCAAATAAAATAACCCCCAAGCAGGGGGTTATTTTTACGCTAGGTATAAACTACCAGCTACGTTGACGGAATGAGCCGCCGCCGTTGCCGCCATTGTTACCGCCGCGGTCGTTATTAAAATCACGACGAGGACGGTCCTCTTTTGGACGAGCAAGGCTCACGTTAATTGCACGACCGTCGAGTTCTTTACCGTTAAGTTCGTCAACAGCTTTTTGGTTGTTTGCTTCATCAGCAAACTCAACAAAGCCGAAACCCTTTGAACGGTTAGTATCGCGGTCGGTAACAACCTTAGCGCTTACAACTTCGCCAATAGTCTCAAAGAATGCTTTAAGGCTATCGTCGGTTGTTGCGTAGGCAAGGCTTCCGATAAACAAGTTTTGTGACATCTAGATGTGTACTCTCTTGGTTCTACTTATTAGTATGTGTCAGATCGACCTGCTGGCTTTACTTCGGCGAACGTGAGAGTATCTTTTTGGTGAAGAGATACGCTACAAGCTATGCTTTCTGCTATGCGTGTGCTTCTGAACACGCTTATTTAATCATAAACAGCAGTTAAAAGCTATAGTACTTGTGATCACTAGAATAGTATTACATACTGCTTGCGTTTTGTATTAATAGGATGCATACTGTAGCTATGCTGATGCGCATGGGGTGACCCGTGCTAAAACAAACATATCATCCGAAAGCAAAGCCGCCCCGGGTGGGCGCGCAGCAGCAGGAAGACACTTCTCAATTGAGAGGTGTTTTTCTATACAGAAGGGTGATGTTTTGCTAAAATACTCATTTGTACGGGGCATTGGCGCAGTTGGCTAGCGCGCTTCCATGGCATGGAAGAGGTCAAGGGTTCGAATCCCTTATGCTCCACCACGAATAGGCTCGACAATTTACATACCATAACGTTTATGCTAAATTTTAATCAATGGGCAGCACATCAAATAAGCAGCTAAGCGGGTTTACTATAGTAGAACTCCTTATTGTAGTCGTAGTAATTGCGATTCTTGCTGCTATAACAATTGTTGCATATAATGGCATTTCTTCACGGGCAAAGACATCTTCAGCTGCCTCTGCAGCGGCTAGTGTTGCAAAAGCTGTTGAAATTTATAGTTCTCAGATCGGCGCCTATCCGTCGACTCAAGCTGCGCTTAATGGGTCGAGCAGTAATGGTCAGCCGTACGCCACTCCGAATGTGGTGTTCCTTTCGGCAATTCCTACAAGCGCTCCTTCTAATCCAGCTAGTGTGACTCTAACAAAATGTGACGCATCGGGTGGATCTACTGGTGGACTTGGAAATCAGATTGTATATTGGAATTATTCAACAAATAGCATTGGCGCCTACACCCAGGGCTCAACCGGCTCTGGCTGTCAGATTGCTTTGTAACATTAGACACTCCTGTGTCATAATAACCTTATGTTTAAATCATTCATCCGTGCTAAGCTCGAGCGCGCCGTAAAAAAATATTTCAAAAAACATAGCGAAGTTAAATTAGTAGTAGTAGCCGGAAGTGTTGGTAAAACCAGTACGAAAATCGCTATCGGTACTGTTCTTAGTGAAACGCTCCGCGTACGGCTTCACGAAGGTAATCATAATTCTGAACTCAGTGCCCCGCTTGCTATATTAGGCGTTGAATTTCCTGACGATATTCGAAAGATGGGTGAGTGGCGTAAAGTTTTTAAAGCCGTAAGGCTGCGTATTAAGCAACCAACTGATGTCGATGTGATTGTACAGGAACTTGGTACAGATGCACCAGGTCAAATACCCGCATTTGGTACCTATCTTACGCCTGACATTGCTGTGGTCACTTCTGTTGCACCGGAACACATGGAATTTTTTAAAACGCTTGATGCGGTTGCTGCCGAAGAGTTATCGGCTGCCAATTACAGTAAAAGGGCGCTCATTAACCGCGACGATATCCCAGGCGTGTATGCGGCGGACATAACCAATCCAAATATTACTACTTATGGAACAACCGATGTGGCTGAATATCGGTTTGATAGTAACGACTATTCATATGAGGACGGCTTTAAAGGTTTGTTTATTGCTCCTCAATGGCCTGCGCCGGTTGAAGCGACAGTTCATGTTGTTGGTGAGCACAGTATCAGGGCAACTGTCGCGGCTGGTGCTGTGGCTGATATGCTTGGCGTATCACCCGACTCTATTATTGCTGGTTTAGCAAAAATAAAGCCAGTTCAGGGCCGCATGAACATTCTTCGGGGTCAAAGTGGTACGATACTCATTGATGATAGTTATAATTCGAGTCCAATTGCCGTAGCCTCTGCGCTAAGGGCTTTGTACCAGATGAATGTTCCTCAAAAAATTGCCATACTTGGTAGCATGAATGAGCTTGGCGAAATTTCACCGGCAGCACATGGAGAAGTAGGTAAGCTTTGCGACCCAATTCAATTAGCGCATGTTATTACAGTTGGTGATGATGCCGAGAAGTATCTAGCGCCAGCAGCCCGCGCAAACGGTTGCCATGTAGTGAGTTTTAAAAGTGCACTTGATGCCGGTGCGTATGTTCATAAATTCATGGAAGAAGGTGCGGCGATTTTATTTAAGGGTTCACAGGGCGGTATTTATTTAGAAGAAGCCATAAAAGTAGTACTTCACTCAACTGAAGATGAAGTAAAGTTAGTAAGACAATCGCCGGACTGGCTTGAAAAGAAGCGTACATTTTTTGAGTCACTCAGTCCAGTATCTGAAAATAACAGTTAATCTGGTACAATAGCTGTTGATATGAGGCGTTATAATCCATCAGATATTGAACCGAAATGGCAGGCTATTTGGGAAGAGCGGCAGGCAAGTGCTGCAATTGATAACGACCCGCGGCCTAAAACGTACGTCTCGCCGATGTTTCCATACCCAAGTGGTGCAGGTATGCACACGGGTCATGCCTTTGAGCATTCTATAGTCGATGCTATTGCTCGTTTCCACCGCCAGCTTGGCCACAATGTCTTAAACCCAATGGGTTGGGACGCTTTTGGGCTGCCAACTGAAAACTATGCAATTAAAACGGGCGTTTCACCAGTTGAAGCAACTGATATGTTTATTGAAAATTTTAAACGACAGATTAAGCGGATTGGTTCAAGCATCGACTGGTCACGCGAGCTTAACACTAGTGACCCGGAATACTACAAATGGACACAGTGGATTTTTACCGAATTCTACAAACGTGGCCTTGCCTACCAAAAGGAAGCCTTGCAGTGGTGGTGTCCGGTTGATAAAACGGTCCTTGCTAATGAGCAGGTAGAAGGTGGCCACTGTTGGCGCTGTGGCTCGTTGGTTGAAAAGAAATCTATGAAGCAATGGTTCTTCAAAATTACCGATTATGCCGACCCATTGCTTGAAGAAATTGATGGTCTCGATTGGCCGCAAAAAATTAAGACCGCCCAGACAAATTGGATTGGACGTTCGGTTGGTGCTGAGATTAAGTTTAAACTCGATATTGAGTATAAAGACACAATTAAATTTACACCTGAACTTACTGAAAAGATTCTAGCGGGTGAAAAAACCTCAACCATACGCTTAGAGCCAAAAAACGTAGTAGTTGGTGACTATGCTGAGTTTCTTACTCGCGATGGTGAAATTGTCACGCATTTTGGCGGTGCAAGAATAACTACCGCTCGGCAATTGGCGCTTCGTGATATTCCAAACGACCTTGAAGGACACGAACCATTTGCATCAGAAAAAGAAAAACTTGCTGCGTATATTGGTTACTACGGCCCTAAAGTAACCCTTGATACCGAATTTACTATCTACGACTTCGAATTCGTGTCTGATACAATTACCGTTTTCTCAACCCGACCAGACACCATTTTCGGTGCTACTTTCGTAGTGCTTGCCCCAGAACACCCGCTTGCTAAAACCCTTGCTGTCGGTGATTTTAAAGAATCGGCCGAAAGCTATATTAAAGAAGCGGTGAAAAAGTCTGAAATTGAACGAACGAATGACACAAAAGAGAAAACGGGTGTCTTTACAGGTTCGTATGCTATTAACCCAGTTTCCGGTGAGAAGGTTCCTGTATGGGTAGCCGACTATGTACTTGGTGGTTATGGGACCGGTGCTGTTATGGCTGTGCCAGCGCATGATGAGCGGGACTTTGCATTTGCAAATAAGTTTAAACTTCCTGTCATTCAAGTAGTTGAACCTGAAACCGGAACACCTCAGCAAGATCCAGAATCACGCCAAAGCATTGTTGCGATTGTACGCAATCCTGTAACTAATAAATACTTATCGATTAACTGGGGATCTCAAGGCGGATCATTATTTATTGGTGGTGGTCGCGAAGATAATGAGACGGCTGCCGAGACGGCTATTCGTGAAATCAACGAAGAAACTGGTTACAAAAATGTTACGTTTGTTTCTGAAGCGACTGCGATTCACCATAACTATTTTGCTCACAGTAAGAATGTGGCTCGGCGTATTCATGCAACGCCGCTTCTTTTTGATCTTATCGACGAAGAACAGGTCGGACAGGCTTTAGAGGCAAATGAAGTCGGCAAATTTACGCTTGAATGGTTGACTGAAGATGAAGTAGCTCAAAAAATTAAAGATGACCTTCATGCTACAAGCTTTAAATTTTTGATTCGTAATGAAATATACCATGGAGAAGGGGTTCTGATAAATTCAGGCGAGTTCGACGGTATTTCAAGCTCAGATGCTCGTGAAAAGATTGTGGCGTGGCTTGAAGAAAAAGGCCTTGGCGGCGCGAAAACTACCTATAAAATGCGCGACTGGCTTATTAGTCGTCAGCGCTATTGGGGCGCGCCAATTCCAATTATTCACTGTGAAGAGCATGGTGCTGTACCTGTTCCTCAAGATCAACTTCCCGTCGTACTTCCCGTTGTTGAAGACTTCGCGCCAAAAGGCGATGGCCAATCTACTTTGGCGCACGCTACCGAGTGGGTCAATACAACCTGTCCTGAATGTAGCAAACCCGCAAAACGCGAGACTGACACGATGGACGGTTATGCCTGTTCAAGTTGGTACCTGCTTCGCTACGGCGACGCCCATAATACTGAACGTGCTTGGGATCCTGAGAAGATTAATTACTGGAACCCAGTAGACTTCTATGTTGGTGGTGACCACGCGGTTGCCCACCTACTATATGTTCGTTTCTGGTCGCATGTGTTTAAAGATATGGGGCTCGTTAACTTTATCGAGCCGGTTAAGAAACTTGTGTACCACGGCTATATCAACGCCGAAGATGGTCGCAAAATGAGTAAAAGCCTTGGCAATGTGATTGACCCACTTGAAGTGATTGAACAAGGCTACGGGGCCGATGCACTTCGTACCTACTTGTTATTTATGGGCCCAATTGAACTTGATGCCAACTGGGACTCACGTGGTATTGCTGGCATATATCGTTTCTTAAATCGTATTTGGACGCTGGTGCAACAATATGAAGAAGCACCTAAAGACGTTATTAAGAATGATGACGCAATTCGGATTGCACAACACAAAACAATCCGTAAAGTAACCGATGGTATTCGTCGCCTTAGCTTTAACACCTCAATTTCAGCTCTTATGGAATACGTTAATGACCTTTATAAATACAAGGTTGAAGGTTTTTCGGGTGAAGTATGGAACGAAGCATTACATGCCCTTGTGCAGATGGTCGAGCCATTTGCCCCACACATTGCTAATGAACTTTGGCAGCAACTTGGAAATGAAGGGTTTGTTCAAAATGCAAATTGGCCAGTGTGGGACGAGGCGCTGACCGTTGAAGATGTTATCACTATTGCCGTACAGGTAAATGGCAAGCTACGCGGCGAAATTGAAGTTGGTAAAGATACTGACCCTGAAGAGATTAAAGCCAGGGCTTTAGCACATGAAAATGTTATGAAGTTTGTTGAAGGTGAGCCCAAGAAGCTAATTTACGTACCCGGGCGGCTGGTGAGTATTGTTATTTAGTTAAATCTGATTTTTCATCTAATTTAGACGAAATGGTGATGTCGTATGTTTTACCCGTCACCACTCCGCTAGATTCGGTTAGATCAACATTAAATGTCTCTCCTCTTCGTGCCTGATCTCGATTATCAAGCGCAGCATCGACTGCACCCATCACCTTATCGTAATCAATGATGTTTTGATCAAGACCTATTTCGTCGAGCATTCTGTCCACCGCTTCGTCTGCGCTTGAGTAGAGACTTCCATCGACTAATGATGGTGTGAAGCTTGTACTTGCGACTGTTTCCTTTGTTTTATCGTGTTCGATTGCGTCGCCACTTGCTACAACCGATACTCCGGCCGAAAGAATGCTTGCAGCAGCGACTCCCGCAGCAGCTTTTAAGAAAGTATTTTTATTGTCCGAAACTTCCTCAACACTTCGCTCGTCGTTAACTTCATCGGCGACTACTCTTTGCGGGGAGGTTCGTTGCATTTCAGCAATATCACTAAAAGGGTCGTTCGTATCGTTACGTGACTTATCTTGCGCCTGTTGGGCGAATTCGCTGTCTAGAAGATTTGCTGCGGTCATAGTGGTGTATGGTACCTGCTTATATTTTCTTTAAAATACCATAGCTTGAGTTTAAACACAAGCGCCAAGCAATTAGTCTTACCCCTTGAGTGAAACCGCGAAAAATAGTATAATGACTTTCAAGAGTTAACAACACCTAAAAAAGGAGCACTTTGAATGGCACAACCAAAGAAACAAAGTAGCCCGCGAAAGACGGGTCTCCGTCGTAGTCACCTGCGACTTGAACTTGCCCGTCGTGTAAACGGAACATCGCCAGTTAAGGTTAAAACAACCCGTAAAGAAACTGGTAAGGCTACAAAAACAGCCGACGTACAATCTGACAAGAAATCTGCTAAGTAGCAGACCTCTTCGCATACAAGCTACATTTACAATAAATATCAAAGAGAACTAACGCATTATGGCATCTAATCGTCATCTCGGTCGCATTGTCGCACTTCAAACGCTGTACGAATATGAATTTCGCGCAGAGTCCGGTGACGAATCTGCGGATATCAAAGAAATTCTTGGCCGTAACCTTGAACGTTACGAGTCAGCAATTGACGATACCGAGTTTGTATCGGTCCTTGTAAACGGCGTATTACGAGAACAAAAAGATATCGATGCAAAAATTCAACCAATTGCACCTGATTGGCCAGTAGAGCAAATCGCTCGGGTTGATCGCAACATTTTGCGGATTGGAGTCTTTGAGCTACTCCATCAAGCAAAAGTTGTTCCACCAAAAGTGGTAATTAACGAAGCTGTTGAACTTGCTAAAGCGTTTGGTTCTGATAACTCGAGCAAGTTTGTGAACGGGGTACTTGGTACCGCCTACCGCACACTTGTAGAGGGAGCCGATAATGGCGACACCACAGTTCGATAAGTTTAAAAAATACTTTTCGAAGCGAAAACCATCTATTCAAGAAATTGTTCGTGAACCGACCGCTGGTGGGATTGTTTTTCGCCATGGCAAAGATGGAAAGGGCATTGAAATTCTTCTTATCCAAGATGCTAAAGATCGCTGGACTATACCAAAGGGTCATATCGAAGAAGGTGAAACCGCCCAGCAGACAGCTCGTCGCGAAATTGGTGAGGAGGCTGGCCTTAAAGATGTCGATATATTGGGCTGGTTGGGTAAAATTCACTTTCGCTACCGCCGTATCGACAAACTTGTTCTGATGACGACGCAAATCTATCTCGTTCGTGCCAAGGGTGACACCAATGCAATCCAAAAAGAAGAGTGGATGAACGGTATTCAGTGGTTTCCATTTCACGATGCACTTGATGCAATTGAATATGAAGACATTGGTAAGCTCATGTTGCTTGCGATGAAGCGTATTAGGCAGGAGAATTTGTAAATGAGTGGCATGCAAACGGCACCATACCAGCAATTTGCGCGTGAAAGTTTGGGTTTTGAATTTCAAAACATTGATCTATTAGTAACCGCTTTAACCCACCGGAGCTATGTTAATGAACATCGTAAAAGTGTTTCCGAGCATAACGAGCGACTTGAATTTTTGGGCGACGCAGTGCTTGAACTTGTTGTGACAGATTTCCTGTTCAATAATTACGAGGAAGCTGAAGGTATTTTAACAAGTTGGCGGGCGTCATTAGTACGGACCGAGAGCATTGGTGAAGCTGGGCAGAAAATTGGGTATGAACCGTTAGTGCGGATGAGCCGTGGTGAAAAGCAGGGCGGTGAACGAGCTCGCTTGCAAATTCTCGCCAATGCCTTCGAGGCGCTTATTGGTGCTATCTACCTTGAGCGTGGATACGCCGATGCCGAAATTTTTATTAAAAAGCATATCGTTTCGAAGCTCGACAATATCCTTAAAGAAGGCTCATGGCGCGACCCTAAATCGCATCTTCAAGAGACAATGCAAAGAATTGATGGCTTTACACCGCGCTATGTAGTACTTGAGGAAGTTGGGCCTGACCACGACAAGGTGTTTACATTAGGCGTATATTCAGGTGACCGTCTTGTTTCCCAGGGTGTAGGCCCAAGCAAGCAGGCCGCTCAGCAGGAAGCAGCTAAAGCGGCTCTTAAAAGCTATGAGTCTTAATTTTATACAGAAATGCAAAACGGCACGCTCATCCCCACAGGTGTGGGGCGAGCGTGCCGTCTAGCACGTACGCGTTACAGGTTCCGCCAGTCCGATCCGTAGCACGACGTCATGTTGGCGTCGAGCTGGGCGACGATCTCGTCGTCGAGCTGCTGGAATCGCACCAGCGTCGACGGCGTGAACTCGTTGCCCAGGACTTCACTGCCCCAGCCGCCGTACGACTCGAGGTTGTAGGCGGAGGTGTTGGTGAACTGCTCGTCATCGATGATCCGAAGCGACTGCCAGTAGGGCTCGTACTCGTTCGGTCCGAAGAGCATGACGTACGTGTCCTCAGGGGTGTCACAGTTGGGGATACCGAGCTGGGTGATCGGCTTGTCACTGATAGTGCCGTCGCTGTTCCACCAGACCCATGCCCACGGAGACTGACGGATCTGCCCCGGAGGGAGCATGTCGTCGGACGCGAGGCTGATACCACCTTCGCCGGTGTAGCCGGGCTGGAGGTCGGTCTTCATACTGTTGTAGCGGTAGGGCTCACCGAAGTCGCCGTTGTTCAGTGACTTGGCGATGAGCTTGCCCGCCTGCGGCATGTCGACGTACTTGGCGGCCCGCTCGGGACTCGTCAGGTAGGCCTGGAGGTCGGCGATGGACTTGCCGTTGGCGTCGATCAGGACCGGGTCGGTCCGAATTGTGTCGACGGCACCGCTCGAGTCGATCTCCGTGTCGGGAGTCGACTTCACGGGCTGGGTCAGGTCGGTGATGGCCGCGTTCTGGCGATCTACCGTACCCATCAGGATCGAGTAGGCGTTGCCCCAGAAGATGTTGGTCATCACCAGGGCGACCAGCAGGATCATTGCGGAGATCTGCCAGGTCTTCAGGACGGTTTTCTGTGTCGGTGCGTTCACCGGTTACTCCTTTAGTAGGGGTTGTGCGGAATACTGCAAGTCAAGGTTCTAGCGTAAAGCCAGGCACTAGCACACGTGCCAGTACATATATTGTAACACAAGCTTTATATTTTGTCAATGTACATATGAATGAGTGAAAACTAGAAGGAGCTTGACTTACAGGGATAAAACCTGTAAAATATTCAGAGAATTCAATAAGAAACTATTCACCAATAGGTTTAAGAGTTAAAGGAAATTTTTAAGATATGCTCGCAATCCGTTTGCAACGCGTTGGTCGTGCCGGTTACCCAACCTACCGCCTCGCAGTTCAAGAGTCACAGCGCCACCCGTCAAGCGGCCGTGTTGTTGCTTATGTAGGTAACTACAACCCACACACCAAAGATAGTAATGTTCAAGTTGAACTTGCTCAGAAATACCTTGATAATGGTGCACAACCAACTCCTCGTGTGGCAAAGCTTTTAAAAGAAGCTGGTGTCGCACTTCCTAAGTGGGTAAAAGAATCTGCAAACGATAAGCAAAAAGCACTCCGTAACCCAGAAAAACTTCGCAAGAACCAACCAAAAGAAGAAGTGGTTGAAGAAGCTCCTGCTGAAGAAACAACTGAAGCTGCAGAATAATTGCAAATAGCAGATAGAGATCCCGTTATTACAACGGGATTTTTTTATGCCTAAAAAAGAGGGAAGCCCCCGGATATGGTGATCCGGGGGCGGTCATCCGACCTTGTGGGTCAGGTGTTCCCTGTCAGGTGTATCTACGCCGCGCGTCGCTGCTGGGGGTTGATGCGGGTGTATGCCGGCTTCTCGGAACGACCGATGCCACGTGCGTGACCCTGGTTGGTGCTTGTGGCGACCGAGGGCTTCATGTCCCGCTCGCGACGCTGCCCACTGAACCGCTCGCGGACTTTGCGGTTGATCTGGCGGCGTCCTTCGGTGAAGGTGATGTCGTTCAGTTCGACCTTGAAGGACAGCGTGAGCGCGAGCTCGCCGAGCTCGGCGCCGGCTTTGTGGTACCACTTCTGCTGGTCGATGCCGGCAGGCATGACCTCCGAGCGAGCTTTCGAGATGAGCTCCATCGAAGGAGTGTCCTTGTTCGCCAAGGTGAGACCGATGAAGGCGTCGATCAACAGAAGGGCCATCAGCTTGATGGACTCGTCCTTCTCGATCGACTTGCCAATCATGTTCTTGGCGCGATTGGCGATACGGCTGATCTTCCTCCGGTGGTTGTCGTTCATGGACTTGGTGAAACGTTCGGTTCGGGACAAGGCAGAAACCTTTCAACGTAGTACTGACAGGAGCATCTCACGAACGTACAAGACATTGTGACGATGTTGTTGGAATTATATCACAAAATATAAAAAAGTCAATAAGCCTACGCTTACCTAATACCGTGCTACAATAAAACTACGATACTTTACGAAAGACCGGAGGAGGGCTTCATGTCTACCATAGACCAGCAGTTCATAGAATATATCGTAAAATCAGTGGTAGGGTACCCTGACGATGTCGTTGTCGAGCGAATTATCGACGAGAAAGGCGTGCTATTAACTTTGACGGTTAATCCGGAAGACCTAGGCCGTGTTATCGGTAAGCGTGGCGTAACGGCGCAAAGCCTTCGAACATTGCTTCGTGCACTTGGTACAAAGAATGATGCGCGTTATAACTTAAAGATTGTAAATAACGACGGTCAAACCGGTGCGACATACAGCAGTGATGACGCAAATGTTTCCACAACCAATGACCCTGTGGATAGCGTAACAGATGAAGCTGTGGACAATAGTTCTGACTATACAAAAAAGACTCGCAAGGAACTTGCGGAACTCGACGATCTTGATATATAATCACAAGCAGTTCAACAAACATCTTTGAACTGCGAGATTAGCTCATGCGAGCGACAAATCACCACATTTGTTGAGAGCTTATGTGTATAAGAGACGCCCCGTTTATGGTGCGTCTTTTTATGTTACACTGGGTAGGATGAAAAAAATTCAAGTTATAACCCTTTTTCCTGAAATGTTTGAAGGAGTTCTGAACAGTTCAATGATGTGGAAAGCCCAAAATCAAACTGCCGTATCATTTGAGTTGATAAATCTTCGCGATTTTGGCATTGGCCCTCGCAAACAGGTTGACGACACCCCGTATGGTGGTGGCGATGGTATGCTTCTTAAGCCTGAGCCGCTCTTTGCAGCAGTTGAAGCCGCCAAGCTAAATGACCCGACTGCAAAAGTCTTGCTTATGACCCCGCGTGGACAACGCTGGAAGCAGGTAACGGCTCGGACGTACGCTGAAGCCTCATCTGGCTATATCTTTATTTGCGGCCGTTATGAAGGCTACGACGAGCGAATTGTCAGCTTAGTCGATTATCAGCTTAGTGTTGGTGATTACGTGCTTACTGGTGGTGAGCTTCCAGCTATGACGATTATTGATAGTATTGTTCGACTTATCCCGGGAGTACTTGGTGGGGAAACAAGTGCGGAAATTGAAAGCTTTTCAGATGGTGAAACACTTGAGTTCCCACAATATACGAAGCCCGCTGATTTCAACGGTATGGCTGTTCCTAAAGTTCTTCTTAGCGGTAATCACGCCGCAATTGCTGCCTGGCGTGAAGCACATTCTATAAAAGCCGATTAATAAGTTTGGCTAGCGGCAATTTTACAATTAGTGTCGTCGTTGACATCGCCGTAGTATAGGTACACTGGCTCATTCATTCCATAGTCCCAATACCCAACTTTATTACCATTTTCACCACAATTAAAAAAAGCAATCGTCTGCGGGTTTTCTGGTTTAGTTTCTAAATCTGTATGTGAATAATAAATATCCGTCGTATTTAAATCGGATGCAAACTGAGGATAGGTGTTGTTGTCATAAATATAGGAATCAATTGACGTAAGAACACTATACGCCGCATCTTCTGAGATAGATGTATTAATACTTTCATTAAAACTATCACCATGCATTACAACAAGATAGAAGATGACCGCACCTATAATGGTTGCAAGTACAATACCAAGACTATTAAGAATAATACCAACAAGCGCAAAAACATTTTGAAAGCCAGCTTTTTTCGATTTTACTAGCCCAACTATGGAAAATATGAGACCTACAATATAAATGCCTGGAAAGAATAACACAAAACCTGCAATACCTAAGCCGTAGCCAGGGTCTACTTTTTTTACTGCAGCTTTTTTTGATGTCGGCATGAAGGCGTCCTTTTTTATCTTTTATCACTCATAGTATAGCGCGTTTAAAAGAAAATCCGCCTTTTTCAAAAAAGACGGAAGTTCCCTGTTGTGGTGGACATATCGCAGAGCGATGGTAGCTACAAGATTTTTTTGGAGTTTTTGTTTTTGTAACTGTCGCTTGTCTAGTACTGTACACAACAAATCTTTGAAACACAAGCATAATCAAGTGAATATACAAAAATAACAACAAGTTGGTAAATTACTTGGCCGGACGTATACTGATGATATGATTTTCTTCGTAAAAGCAACGGAAGCACCCCACCCAAAAACAAAAGAGTCAGCTCAGGTAGCAATCTTATACGCGGGAATTTTAGTGGTATTTTCTTTAGCGCAACTGTTCACTTTTGAAGAGTTTACTCAAATTATTCTATCTTACAACTTACCATTCAGCCAAACAGTTAATTTCGCTCTAGGGCCACTTGTCATTGCCTGCGAGGTGTTTGCAGTTCCATATCTCCTTCGTATGCGGCTTAGCGTGGCTTTTCGCTGGCTTAGTATGGTGCTAGGTTGGATTGTTCCAACTTTTTGGATATTTACAAGTGTATGGCTCGTTAGTACAAATACGTCCGCTTCGACTGTCGCATTCGTTGGCTCGCTCGGGCAGCTTACTCCAGGCTACTGGGCAATAGCGGTCTCGTTAGCGCTTGCGATTGTCGCGGCTTGGTCTAGCTGGGGCTTATGGCCTAAGAAACAATACGAACAGGGGCATAGCCAGAGTTAACATTATGAATATTTTATCAAAGCTCGAGCGCACATTACTTACATGGTTCAAAGAAATACCTCAACTTCCAACTTCATTAAAACAATGGCTCGGCGCTAATGCTTGGTGGATCGCGGTAGTCGGTGCACTATTTAGCGGTATTAGTGTCCTGTGGCTTGTCATTACATTACTTGGGAATATCGCTGCACTAGACGGTTCAAGTGTAAGTTATTATGCTTCAACAACGTTTATTACTTGGACAATTGTAACAACAAGTGTAAGCCTTGCATTTACTATACTTGAATGTCTTTTCCTATCTTTGTCAGTGACACCATTGAAAAACATGCAGAAAAAAGGATGGGTACTCTTGTTTGCCACATGGCTACTTACTGCGGTTTCTGTAGTTACCGAAGCTATACTCAGCCTTAACCCGTTCAGTTTTGTACTAAGTCTATTATTTGGTGCAATTTGGATTGCTGTAGCCGGCTACTTTTTATACCAGATTCACGGGCAGTTTGCACATGTGGAACGTTCCAAAGGTGTGAAGGCTAAAAAATAGCTTACACCCAGCTGTTACCATCGTAGCGTTTCAGAACACCAGCACCGCCGCTCGTATCGAGCCACAGAAGATTTGTGAATGCTAAAGATGGTGCACTCGAACCAATAAATGTAAATGGAGCACTGCCGGGTAGATTTTCGTTCGTTGGGCTACCACTACTTACCATAAGCCATGGCACGACGGTGCTCGTATTAATTGTCTGTGGGCTGCGACCCCAGCGAATTGTTGGTGAGCCGGATATAACACGAACGGCGCTAGATGGCATGCTTAAGGCGCTGGTTTTTTGTACGATACTAATACCATCTAAGGCTAAGATATGGTCAGTTCCGGAAATTCGAATACCCGAGGCAGCGTTTGTAGGTGACTCTACATAGCTCGCAGTAAAATCGCGTACCAGGTAGTAGTTCGTAATTGATGAAGAGCCACTGTTAAGTTGTAGGGGAGCCTGAGAAAAGCGTTCGGCGCTACAGTTAATAAGTTCACTATCAACACCATTGATTTCAAAGCCAGCTGAACCGTATGGCTGGTTTGCTGGTTGACCGTTGCCTCGTGCGTGACAGTTAATATAAACAAACCGGTGATTAGCACTTTCGGCTGGGTTATTCGCCGAGAACCCTAGGTACTGAAAATCATCAGACATACAATTTGTATAGCGGGTTACCGTCATAAATGTGGTTGGGTAACTGCCGGTACCATCACGAAATCCAACTAAACTACCATAATCTCGGCAGTTGGTATACATAGTGTTCCACGCACGGTTTAAAAAGCCATTTGGATTAGATTGAAAACGATATCCACCAGTAGAGGAAATATTTTCACAGTTTTTGAAATGGGTACGCATTGCACCCTCATGAGTATCCCAGCCGGCACCCCAGCAGCCTGTTGCAACCCCCGATACGACATTATCTTTTTGAATACCTATACGTAACAGGCTATGGTCGGTGGCTATACTATTCCATGATCCATAGGTGTTTGGATTGGTAGTAAAGGCGTGTCGGCAATTAGAGGCGTGTATTTTAAAATAAGATCGTTCAACGGCACCAACCGTCTCAACCCCGTAGCCGTAGGCTTGTTCTGAAGGTTGGTTTGACGATGGAGACCCAGTTGTTGCGTTGTTTGGTAAATGCGTAACGCGCACATCCACATCTGCTTGATAGCAAGATATGAGAAGCAGAGCACCCTTCCAGCTATCCGCAATTGTTGCACGGATGCGCGCATTAACAACGCCAGCTATTGATACAGCACTGACACGATTTGCATTGCCAACAACACCATCGGTAGCCCCAAATGCTTCGATAGTTGGCCCGTCAATAATGAAAGTGAGGTCATTGCGTAGTTTTCTTAGCGTAGGGGAGTTTGTGTAAGTATCATCGAGTATACCCTTCATAAGAACTTGCCCATTACCAGATATGGTACCAACAGCACTTCCCCCTACTAAAATAGTTTCACCATTCTGGAAGGGTGTTGAGTTGTTAAACCATTTTAAGATCATTTTTCCTGTTGAAGAGTTTGCATCGCGAGCGTAGGAACCAACAAGCCCAGACGCACCACTTGTTGCGCCGGTAACGGTGTCATTTTCCTTTATGCCACCATTTGAAGGTGTTATTTGATATGAGATACCTAAAATTGGAAACATAGCAGCTTGCCATACATTCCCACCAACCGGTGTGCCTGAACCAGCCCAAGGATATACATCTTGTGAATCAATACGCCAGACATCTTCAGCCCTGAATAGCGGCAACGAATTAGCGGCTACTGTTGCGGCAGATACAGTGATGGTAAGAGAAGGGTTGTCCTTATTTGTTATTGGGCCAACAATACAATTGTTTTCAATAGATGTAACGGATGTTGGATTAACCATACCATGTGTTACGGCAATAACACCATTTCCGTCGGCATATTGAATGAGCGAGCCGTTTCCGATAAGATGCAGGTGTTTATTTGAGGCGTTGATTCTGCCACGGTATTTTCGGGTAAGTTGAATTTGTGCTTTTGTAGTTTGAGCGGCGTCAAGCGCTGCGTTTAAGGCTACGGTATCGTCGGTTACACCGTCACCAACAGCACCAAATTGCTCTGGTGTAATAATATTGGTTTGACTAGTAGCGCTAGGACTATTTGTCCACTTGCCTAAAATTGAATTATAGGTAAGCACATCGTTAGAAGATGGATTATTTAAAGCAACGTCTGCCGAATTCGATATCCGATCATATGGATTCGACGCCATTAGATTCCCCTCTACTCGATGTGAATTATTTATCTAAATTATAGTATCACGCCTATTTTTTGTAAATAGTTATGCTTGAGGGAATTGCCATATAAATTCTCGGCGCGTCTTGAGATACTAAAGCAAATACGCTATACTACTCCAGTGCTTAGTAGGGTGTCGCCAAGTGGTAAGGCACCAGGTTTTGGTCCTGGCATTCGGGGGTTCGAATCCCTCCACCCTAGCCATAGAAAATACCGTCCATGTAGACGGTATTTTCTATTTCAGCAGGCCGTCAACAATAGGGTTGAACCGAGTTACGTTTTCGCCGTCATACTTGTATTGTACTTGAAGAATTTACTCATCGGTAGAGATACGGGTATACTTATATGTAATGTCAATTCAAACGAAAACCTCAACGTTCGTACATCGCTATTTGCGTGTACCGTATACGCTACATACGCATGAGTTCCAGTCACCAAAGAGGCCAAAAGCTACTCTTGTGTTTATTCACGGTATTGGAAACACACTTCATTCATGGGATAAGATTATTGATTTAATGCCTCGTAATGTTCGAATAATCGGGATCGATCTACTTGGGTTTGGAAACTCGCCTCGTCCGGACTGGGCGGTATACAACGCAAAGACTCAGGCTCGCTCGGTCGGCCTTACTTTATTGAGTTTAAAAATGCTACACCAACCCATTATTATCGGCCATTCACTCGGTGCCCTTGTGGCTGTTGAGGTGGCTCGACGATATCCATTGCTGGCTCGCCGTCTAGTATTGTGTAGCCCGCCGTTTTACAAGCCAGCATCAGAAAAAGGAGTTCGCTCAACCGATGATATGTTACGTAAAATGTACAGTGTAGCAAGAAAATATCCCGAGCAGATTCAGTATTTTTCTCCATTGGCAGTTAAGCTTGGTATTGCAAATAAGGCATTGAATATTACAAAGGATAATGTGTCATCGTATATAGCAGCGCTTGAGGCAAGTATTATTAACCAGACAGCACTATACGATGTAGCAAGGCTTAGGCTTCCTATCCATATTTTTTATGGTGGTTTTGATCCTGTGGTAGTGAAGAAGCACATTACGGCACTTGTAAAGCAACGTGCTAATATTACGGCTACACGACTTAATGCCGGGCACGAAGTTGTGGGTGGATATGTAAAGAAATTAGCTACGTATTTAAATGACTTAAATGGTACTAATAATCTTAAGAACTAATCTTTTTTAAATGTTGTACAAGTTCATAATTTTTTTTGTGGACTATTAAAGCTTTTTCAGCAGAGTCTTCAATTGGCCTGATAAACCTTCCGTTGAATTCAGAACCTTCTTTTAAAATTGTACTTTCAAGTATGCTACGTGATTTGTGACAAAGTTCAATAATTTCATTTAAACAGCGTGAGAGCGTTGTTTCAAAGAATTGTCTTTTTAATAAAAATGTCAGCCGATTTAACGTAAGTGAAGAAGGGTCAATATCAGATTCCTCTATAAGTAAACTTGTGACGTAGGTAATTCTTCCCGCATGTAAATCTTCCACCCAATCGTGAAGATCATCATTAAGCTGCCTAGCGGCGCAGTAGTATGACAGGGCTTTGTAGACTTTTGAATAGTAACGCCTGTCGATGAGGGTGGCGATATGAAGGGGTCCGGTTATGTGTGCAATAGACCGTTCGGGTAGTAATAACTTTTGGTCGGTACTATTATAGATTGTCGTAATTATTTCTTGTATATTTGCTGTGTCGGTGATGGTAAAAATCTTGCTGATATCTTCAGGTCTTACCCCTGATTTCCTGTATGTGTCTTGTGCGGTCCGACTTAAAATGTTAGCGATTGGTACGTTAAGTATATCTGTCTTTTCATCAATGACATGATCATAAAGCGAGTAAGCTAACCAAGTGAGCATATTGCTCTCGTCTAGTGATGCAATTTTTCTTTTTGATATTTTTAGGTCTGTTTTTAATGAATGTAAAAAATAATAACTTAACTGACTAATCTCACCATTAGCGTCGGTTTTATGAAGTTTTATATATAGGGGCTTAAGGGTTTCGTGTATTTCTGTAGGTAAAATATTCAGACTTTTTTCGTAAAGCGCATACCAATTTGAAGCTTCGAAATAAGGGCTAGGAGTCTTCATTTTTATGTTTCTTCGGTAGGGTTACTTTAAAATGTGCTCCATAGTCGGTTGGGACAAGCTCAATCTTGCCTTGGAATTGATCCTCGATCAAATGCTGGGCAATATATAACCCAGCACCAAGACCGGCTGGTTTTGCACTTTTTATTGGTTTAAAGAGCGATGTGCGCCGCTTCGAATCGATACCTACACCATTGTCTATTACCGATATGATAAGCTCAGTTACCTTGTTTTCGATAATAAGTTTTACTTCTGGGTTTGGCATTTCATAACATGCATCAATAGCATTATTAATAAGTATTGTTGAAATTTGCATCATTGCCAGTGGATCACCTTTAATATTGAACCGGGATGAACCTATAATTTCAGGCTTCGAAAATGATATGCGTTGATTTTGAAACTTTTCTTTTAGATCTTTTTTACTTCGCCGTACCGCGCTAATTGCATTGAACGTTTGATTGTTGTCGTAAGAATGAAGCTGTTGCCGGGCTTGCCTTACCATTTTATTAATATGATCAATTCCATCTTTTGCATTAGCAATGGCTTCTGAATTGCTATGTTGTTGTCGAAGGTCGTCAATATCTAAATTTAGAATACTTAAATGGTTCGACAACTCGTGTAAGGTTGCGGCTGTCGATTGACCCAATAATGCGAACCTATGGAGCTGACGAATTTGTTTTAACTGTGTTAAACGAAGTTCGGCCGATTCTTTTTCAAGCTCAATACTTAAAGAATCTTTTTGAGCCCGAAGCTCAGTCTCTACTTCTTGTGTGCGTTGAATATTTTTCTCAAGATACTTGCCTGATATCCAGGATACCAGTGCAAAAATGCCAAGAATAGTAGAGTAGGTGATGACATCCCAGAAGTCCGCCTCAAGTTTTAATGCTTCTGTATGAGGCGTTATAACCTTTAAAGTGTGAAGTGCTTGCACTGTTAGGAGCATTCCAATTGTACCTATGGTAACCGGTAAAATTGGTTTTGACCCAATAAGAACGCTAGGAAGAATAACTGCAAAACTGGTGGTTAATATGCCGACTGGCGCATTGAGCCCCCAGGTGAGAAGCGTTACAAAAGCTAAAAACTCGTAGAAAATAATAAGAAACCAATTAACTGTACGAACATGGCCCCTGTGAAACATTACTTTAGCTGTGACAAGAAAAACTATGGCACCTAATGCAACCCAGGTTCGTTCGCGAAACCAAAATGAATTGGCAATATCGAAAATGATGAGAAGCAGTGTTAATAGTGCGACAGTACCAAGTGAGCCATGGAGGACAAGCTCGATAACGCGCTTCGGCACATAACTGGGTGCCACAGTTTTATTCTTGTCTTGCATGGCTTTATTATTCCTCATCGAGCCAAGGTGTACCAGCAGAAGTTTGTTCGATAATTGCATTTTGCAATGTTTCGGCTTCTTTTGCGGATAAGGTTGCAATACTATCAATAGATATTGTCTTCATTTCCTTAAGATTCTCCTTTCTTTTGTTTTAGATCTTTGGGTATGTCGACCATATATCCAACACCATACGAAGTCTTAATAAAAGGGTAGCTAAAGGGTTTATCAACTTTGTCGCGTAACTGTTTTATATGAACATCAACCGAACCAACCCATGAAGCGCTCGTTGATGACCAGGCATGATTAATGATATTTTCTCTTGACATGACACGGCCAATATTTAGTGCAAGGCATTCTAAAATATCAAATTCTTTTCGACGGAGTGATATGACCTGACCTGCTCGCGTAACTTTTCGACTTTCAGGTTCTATAACTAACTCTCCAATGACGATATTGGCGCTATTTTCGTTGCGTGACTGACGACGATTGAGGGCGTTAATTCGAGCCCTTAATTCGGCAAGATCAAAGGGTTTTGTAATGTAATCATCTGCACCAGACTCTAATAGTTCAACACGACTTTCGGTGGTATCGATACCGGTCACTACGAGAATTGGCAAATTCTTAGATAATATTCGTATCTGTTTACAAACTTCAAGACCTGACGTATCGGGTAATCCGAGATCTAATAAGACAGTATTAAACGTGTTAGTGGCTGCAAGTCGCAGCCCTTCGTCGCCCGAGGATGCAGTTTCAACAATATACCATTTTCGTAGCTGATTTTTGATACGAATTGCAAGCTTTGGATTGTCTTCGATGACCAGTATTTTCATTATTTCCTCGTATTAGTGTGTGTACATACCTTAATTTACGCTTTATTTGTTAAATAATTATTAAATCCTGATACGAAATATAAAAAATCAAGAAAATAATGCTTAGTATCTAGTATTAGTAATTCAGGAGTATACTAACTAAAGTATGGATAGTGAATTTATCGTCAGAGTAATTGCTGATTTTGCCGTTATGCCGGTCGTCTTGCTTGGTGCTTGGGCTTTGTTATTCAAAGTGCCAAAACGTCATCGCTTCAAAGCTTACTCACGGGTATTAATGGCGGGGTTAACTGCCTACATGCTTGCGAAGTTCGTATCAGTAATCTATCAACCGACCACTCTCCGACCTTTCGAGATTCTAGGGCTTGAACCAGGTGCCTCTTACCTTAATAACCCTGGTTTTCCTTCAGACCATGCACTTTTTGTAACTGTTATAGCGCTTGCCGTATGGTTTGAAACCCGCATGAAAAAATTAAGTATTTTTTTAGCAGGGTTAGTAGTTCTTATTTGTATTGGTCGGGTTGTAGCGTTAGTTCACACGCCACTCGATGTTATCGGTGGTGTAGGCATAGCTCTTATAGGTGCGCTGTGGTATAGTAACCGCACAGACAGCAGACGACCGGAGGTACATAGGTATGGCAAAAATAATACAAAGCCAGCAACAAGTTATCGTTGAACCGTGGTGGGCAAAAGCTAAAATTATATATATCGGCCTTGGAATGGGTATTATTTGGTGGGTTCTCTCATCAATTTTCAGACAGTATGTTGTTGAACCAATTGCTTGTCGCGATCTCGTAAACGCCGCGTCATGTGTTAATTCGTTTGGTATCGCAGGCAGTATTATGACTGTTCTTGTAGCGGTCGTCGGTACGCTTCTTTTAGTCCGTTATTTACAGCCGCGGCCAGTTATTGTTTCAGTTGCAACCGCAGTGATTCTATGGAATTTAGCAAGTTTAGCAGACGGCTTGGATTGGTGGTTCGTACTACTAATTGCAATTTTTTTCTACGCTGGATCGTATGGTTTGTTTTCGTTAGTTGCTCGTATAAGTTGGCTTTGGCTCTCTTTAGCGGTAGCAGCTATCGTGGTTATTATTACGCGCCTGATGGTTCATAGCTGGTAATGGTATACTAATAGCATGGAGATGGTGGTAGTTATTATTCTTGTGTTTGTGGTGGCGGTGTTAATCGTTTCGCTGTTTGTTATGAGCCAACGTTTACGAAGTGTAAATCAGTCAGGTAGTGGTGTTGAACTTTTAAAGGCGGATGTGACCGAACTTAATCGTACTATATCCACTCTTCAAACAACATTAGGTGACAAGCTTGAACGTAATGCGACGAACATGCAAACTTCGATGCAAAAGCAGCTGACTGAAAGTATGAAGCTGGTTGGAGACGTATCTCAGCGTCTTACGAAGCTTGATGAAACTAACCGTCGAGTTGTTGATGTTGCCGATGAACTAAAGACTTTGCAGAATGTTTTACAAAATCCAAAGCAACGTGGTGTATTCGGCGAGTATTATCTCGAGTCCGTGTTATCAAATATTCTCCCAACAAAGAATTATAAAATGCAGTATGGGTTTCGTGATGGGGTAATTGCAGATGGTGTGGTAATTTTAGATAAGGGCCAACTTTTACCTGTTGATAGCAAGTTTAGCTTGGAAAACTATAACCGAATGGTGTCCTCAAAGACAAAAGCAGAGCGCGAAGAATGGCTAAAAAAAGTGCGTAATGACCTCAAGGGTCGTATTGATGAGACAAGTAAATATATTCGTCCAAGCGAGGGGACGATGGATTTTGCCTTTATGTTCATTCCTAGCGAATCACTGTATTACGATTTATTGATTGGTGATGTTGGAACTGGGTCGAGTGCTCGTGACCTTATAGAATATGCTTTCCGTGAAAAAAAGGTAGTGATCGTTAGCCCAACTAGTTTTATGGCCTATCTGCAAACTGTACTACAGGGGCTTCGCAGTTTACAGATTGAAGAACAGGCTAAAGATATACAGGTTCAAGTTGGAAAGCTAGGGCGTCACATTGCAAGTTTTGATTCCTATATGGAAAGACTTGGAAAATCACTAGGTACAACCGTTAATCACTATAATAGTGCCCACAAAGAGCTAGCAAAAGTCGACACTGACATAACGAAAATTGCTGGTGGTAATAAAAGTATCGAACCACTCCTTATAGATAAACCACAGGACGACATTTAAAATTTTTTTGTGAAATATTTCACAGCTTTTTATAAGCTTTTTATAGATACTTGTACTAGAGCAGCAAGCTCGACTAGCACTTAAGGAGACGATACATGGAAATTCAAACAGCAATTACGTTGCTTACCATAAACGTTATCGTACTGTCGCTTGTAATTATTACATTAATAGTTGCAGCTATCGTACTTTCAGTAAAACTAAACAAAATTGCAAGTAACGTACAGCAAACTGCTGCTAATATTGTCAACGTGACCAACTGGTTGTCTCCAGTGAAAGTGTTTGGCGAACTATCAAAAGCGTTACGATCAATAAAGAAACGATAAGGAGAAAATTAGTATGAATAAAGCATTATCAATCGTAGTAGTAGCAGCATCAAGTTTTATTGCGGGGATTCTACTAGCTCCAAAAAGCGGAAAAGAAACTCGTGAAGACCTTAAAGCAAAGGCAAATGACTACAAAATAAAAGCAGATGCAGGACTAAAAGAAGTACGAAAAGGCGCCAAAGCTGTGAAGGGCGAAGTAACTGAGGGTGTAGATGCTATTAAAGATATAGCTAAAGATGCATCTGGTGACTTTAAGCGTACAGCTGGTCGTGTGAAAGAAGAAGCTTCTACCCGCGCTAAAGTTATTCAAGGTCAAGTGCAGCAAGCTAGTGAAGATACAAAGCAAGCAACTCGATCTCGTTAATTGATTTAAGTTACATAAAAACCCCGCTTCGTAAAGCGGGGTTTTATTTTTTAAACACAAGTACTAGTTATTTTTCCCACGAATGAAATCATAAACTAAGAAACCTATAACTGCACCAATAACTGGAGCGAGTGCATATACGACATACGCCCATACACTTGGCACATATGCTTGTAAAGTAAGCGCAACAGCAGGGTTAATAATACTGCTTGCTGATACGTACCCAGCAATAGTGACACCAACCATCAATGCGATGAAGATACCAAAACCAGCCGAGAAGCTTGCTGATACAATTTCTTTTGTACGCGTTGCCGCTGCAAGTGCGAACCCTAGAATTGCAGTTCCAAGTAACTCTGCAAAGAAGACAAACCATTCTTTACCAGCAATCGCCGTAATATCTGCGGCTTTAAATAGGGTTGCTGCAGTTTGGCCGTAAAGTTGCTCTTGAGCACTTGGTTGCGCTGCACCACTGATGAATGCACTGAGTGCAAAAAAGGCAATAGCTGCTCCAAAGAATTGAACAATAATATACCCAAGTGCGCGAAGCCACCCAATACGACGAGTTGCCCAAGCGCCAATAGTTATTGCAGGGTTGAAATGACCGCCTGAAATAGCGCCCAGTAGGAACACAAGGCCTGCTAACGCAAATAGTACAAAGATCGGTTGACCTTGAGCACTTACAATAACAGCTGCAAGTAAAAATGTACCAATAAACTCGGCGCCAAGTGCCCGCCAAAGTCGACTTGATGTTATAGATGTCTCAATGTGGTCACCGAGCGTTTGCTTCTTGACAGTAGCAGGAACGGTCTTAACGGTCGTTTTAGTCACTGCTACAGCTGGCGCAGAGGCTGGCTTTTTTGCAGGAGCTTTCTTATTTGTAGTAGTGGCTTTCTTAGTAGCCATATGTTTCCCTCCATTACGTAAACGTGACTTCAGTATACCATAAACAGAAAGATAGCGACTGAGAAGTGTTATACTTTAAGAATGAGTTTATATTTGAAACAAACCGACACCCGTTCTGAACTTCAAGATCGCATTGCTACCGAGCTACAGGAGAAAGCTAAGAAAAAAGCTCTTGAAGCCGAGCGTCCAGACGGTATAACCGATTCTGCCTACCTAAAGAATACAAAATCGACCACTAGCTTAGCGTGGGTATGGCTGGTAATTGGTGTTGCGCTTATCGGTAGTATTATCTGGTTGATTGTTACCGCCGCGTCACTCTAGCGTGGTATAATAGAGCTAATTATGTCGACATATGATGTTGAGGGTGTAAAACAATCCTTGCTTGAGAGAATTGCTTCAAGTGATACTCCTCGTGATGTTTTAAAAGCTCCAGAAATTCGCGAACTCTATAGTGCAATTGGCCAACTACCGCCTGAAGAGCGCGGCCTTTTTGGGAAGCAGGTAAATGAAGTAAAAATAGTGATTGAAGCAGCGGTTGAAGATCGCGAAAATGAACTTGAGTCGGCCGATATCACACCGATTGATATTACTGCCCCTTGGGACGTAAACGCTTCAAAACCCGAATTACTTCCAACTGAAAATGGTACCCAACATCCACTTACGAAAGAACTCGACCGGGTAGTCGATATCTTCACCCGTATGGGATTTGAGGCGTTTGAATCTCGCCAAATCGATGACGACCATCATATGTTTGGGGCTTTAAACTTCCCTGAAGATCATCCAGCGCGTGACGGCTATGATACATTTCGAACTGAAGAAGGTTTTATTCCACCAGCTCATACTTCAACCATGCAACATCGTATTCTAAAGCAGGGTAAAGATAAGCTTGAAGCCGGTGGTCAAATTGCCGCCGTTAGCTACGGTCGCGTATTTCGCAATGAGGATATTGACGCGACGCATGAGCATACGTTCTACCAATGTGAAGGTGTATTTGTAAGTAAGGATGCGACACTTGGCGAAATGTTAGGCACACTTCGTAGTTTTTTTGAAACCTATTATGGGCAAGCGCTTCGTATTAAAACTCAACCGGCGTATTTCCCGTTTGTCGAGCCAGGCCTTGAATTCGCAATTGAAAAACCAGCAGTTATTGGTGGTAAACCCGGTGAATGGCTAGAAATGCTTGGCTGCGGCATGATTCACCCAAATGTTTTAAAAGAAGCCGGTATTGACCCAACCAAGTATCGTGGTTTTGCGTGGGGCGGGGGAATTGAACGCCTGGTGATGTTGAAATATGGTATAGAAGACCTCCGCTATTTTGAGTCGGCTAAGTTAGCATTTTTAAGGAAGTTCGTAACATGATTGTCTCTGTAAATTGGCTTAAAAAATTTACTGATATTTACTTACCGGTTGACGAATTGGCAACACTGATTGGTGCGCGGTTAGTAGAAATTGAAAGTGTTGAAGATCTTGGTGTTAAATACCGGGGCGTATATGTCGCTCGGGTTGTTGAATGCGCGCCATTAGAGGGTTCGGACCATCTAAACGTTGCGAAAATAGATGATGGTGGGGCTGTGCCAGACGTAGAACGTGATGAAAATGGGCTTGTTCAAGTTGTCTGTGGTGCACCAAATGTTAGGGCAGGGCTTTTGGTTGCTTGGTTGCCACCAACCAGCACTGTACCTGAAACCTACGGTACCGCCGAGCCATTTATACTGAGTGCAAAGCCACTTCGTGGCGTTATAAGTAATGGTATGCTTGCCAGTGCTCGCGAGCTTGATTTGTACGACGACCACAGTGGTATTTTAGAAATTGATAAAGATGCAGCGCCAGGTTCGTCATTTGCTGAAGTATATGAACTAAACGATTACTTACTAGATATTGAAAACAAGTCATTAACCCACCGGCCTGATGCTTTTGGAGTGATTGGCTTTGCCCGTGAAGTTGCGGGTATTCTTGGTAAGCCATTTGCTAATCCGGTGTGGCTTGATGATATCTACGCTACGGTTGAAATTAATACTAGTGTCGAAGTACCTTCTATAAAAATTGAAGACCCATCCCTATCAGATCGTTTTCAAGCAATTGTTTTAACGGGTATTAACAAAGAAGCTAGCTCGCCTGTGCAGCTGCAAACCTACTTGGCCCGAAGTGGGGTACGGCCTATTAGTGCATCGGTTGATGTTTCAAACTACCTTATGCTACTTACGGGTCAGCCATCACACACTTACGACTACGATAAGCTCAAAGCGGTGGCCGGCGACGACTTTACAATACAGGTTCGCCAAGCCCGTGTCGGTGAAAAACTTGTATTGCTTGATAGTAAAGAAGTTACTCTCGATACTTCTGATATTGTCATTGCAGCCGGTGATAATGCGGTAGGCTTGGCTGGAATTATGGGTGGCCAAAGTACCATGGTAGATACCACCACCAAAACCGTTGTACTCGAAGTTGCTACCTTTGATTTATATCACATGCGTTCAAGCCAAATGCGCCACGGAATTTTCTCGGAGGCTGTTACCCGCTTTACAAAAGGTATCCCCGCACCACTTGCTACCCCTGTAACGGTTGAGGCGGTTAGGATGCTTAATGAATATACCGGTGCCCGTGCTGCCAGCCCGATTGTTGAAGATTACCCTGCACAATATGAACCGATCACTGTTCATATAACAGAAGCCCATGTTAACCAAACACTTGGCACCCACTTTACGGCAGGCGATATTACAAATTTGTTAGAAAATGTTGGTTTTTCGGTGCGTTTTGACGAGCTTGAAGCTACCATCACAGTTCCATACTGGCGACAAGATATTCATATTCCGGAAGACATCATTGAAGAAATTGGACGCTTATCTGGTTATGACACAATTAGCTTTACGTTGCCGCGCCGTGACTTTGTAGCAGTTCAACCTACTGATTTTGATGTTTTACGTTCAGCCTTACGGAAAAGTTTGGTTCGGGCCGGTGCTAATGAAGTACTCACTTACAGTTTTGTGCACGGTGATGTTCTGAAAAAGGCCGGGCTCGACACGGACAATGCTTACCGAATAGTCAATAGCCTAAGCCCAGAGCTACAGTATTATCGACAAAGCTTAACACCAAGTCTTTTGAATGCTGTGTTTGCAAATAACAAGGCTGGGTATAGTTCATTTGCTTTGTTTGAATGTAATAAAGTCCATCAAAAATCAAGCGGTCTAACAAGCGAAAACGTTCCAGTCGAAGAAGATCGCATTGGGTTAGTAATGGCTGACGGCAAAAAGCAGGGAAGCCCATATTATCAGGCTAAGGCATTACTTGAGTATATGCTTGCACAAGTCGGTGTTAGCGCAATCTACACGCCACTGACAACCGAAACAACAATTTCGAAACCATTCGAACCACTTCGAAGTGCAACTGTTCTTGATGCTGTCACGGGTGAGATATTTGGAATACTAGGTGAATATAAAAAAGCCGTTCAAAAAAGTTTTAAGCTACCAAGCTACACTGCTGGTTTTGAAATAGATTCAAGTGCTGTACAGCGAGCCGCTGAAAAAGTTGGTAGTAGCTACCGGCCACTAAGTAAATACCCAGGCACTGAAAGGGATATCTGCTTTCAGGTAGATGCTGATACGCAGTACCAAGCGGTTGTTGATGCCGCAGAGCTATCACTTAGTTCAACCGGGCTTCTCTATACCATTAGCCCACTCGATATTTACCAAGCTGAGAACGGTAATACTAAAAATATCACTATTCGTCTGACACTTGGTTCGTACGATACGACTATGACGAATGAAGAAGTGACACGAGTAATTAACACAGTTATTGAACAGGTTTTGACAGTAACAAATGGAAAGGTAGTATAAATGGCTGCATCGAAAAAACAACGGATTGGAATTTGGATTATTGCCGTATTTATGGCAATAGGGTCAATTGGTTCATTTGTGATTATTATTTTGGCAAATCAAAATAGCGCATCTGACCAAGCTCGGTTTACGCAGTTATATGGTGAATATCAAACAGCTACCAAAGAGTATCAAGCCAAGGTCGATGCCCAATCAAAAGAACTTTCCGACCAGTATTACACGACCTTCAGCCAATACCAATCTCGACCAGCGTCGTTTGACGCGTCAGCGGTAACGGAACTTAAAAAAGATGATATTGTTGTTGGTTCAGGTGACGAGCTTAATAGTCAGTCAACATTTACAGCCTACTATATAGGGTGGAAACCAGACGGTACGGTATTTGATAGTTCAATTGCCGACGGTGCTTTAAAGGAGCCTATTACGGCAACACCTGGCGGTGTCATTAAAGGTTGGACCGATGGTGCGGTTGGCATGAAAGTTGGCGGTGTTCGAGAATTAACGATCCCAGCCGATTTAGCTTATGGCAGTACTGGTTCGGGTGATTCAATTCCGGCCGATACGCCACTTAAATTCATTATTATGGTTATTCCAACCCCTGAAACCATCCCACAACCCGAAGTACCAACTGAATTAACTGAATTATACGGGAGATTATATGGACAACAATAATACTATTCGTGACGTCATTATGATTGGGGCGGGTCCAAGTGCCTTAGCAGCGGCAATTTACACTACACGTGAAGATATTGATACGGTTCTGTACGAAAAAGCTACAATTGGTGGCATGGCTGCAATCACCGACAAGGTCGATAATTACCCTGGTTTTGCTGATGGTGTAGAAGGTATGAAGCTGGCCGGTGAATTAGAGCGACAAGCAGTTCGATTCGGTGCACAGGTTGATTTCGGCGAAGCTTCAGCTATTCGAACCGAGGGCAAATATAAGGTTGTAACTATTGATGGCCAAGATGTTAAAGCTAAAGCAGTATTAATTGCGACGGGGAGTGATTACAAGAAGATTGGCGTACCCGGCGAAGCTGAATCGTATGGTCGTGGTGTTCATTACTGCGCTACTTGTGACGGTGCTTTTTACCGTGATCGTAAACTAGCAGTGATTGGCGGCGGTAATTCTGCACTTCAGGAAACTATTTTCCTGACACGGTACGCAAGCCATATTGATCTACTTGTACGAAGTACAATAAAAGCCAGCGATATTCTTGAACATGAACTGCAGAAATACATTGACGAAGGCAAAGTTACCGTTCACCTTGAAACAGTAACTGACGAAATAGTAATTGATGAAACTGGTAAGGTTTCGAGTATAAAGGTCACTGAACAGGGCGAAGCAAAAGAGTATACCGTTGACGGTGTGTTCGTGTTTGTAGGTTTACAACCAAACACAGGGTTCTTAGCGGGAAGCAATGTTGAGCTTGATGAAATTGGCCTTATTAAAACAAACACTCACCTTGAAACGACGCTACCGGGGGTATTTGCCAGCGGTGATGTCCGAAGTGGTGCTACCAAACAAATCGCTAGTGCTACTGGTGAAGGTGCAGCCGCTGCGTTGTCAATTCGTGAGTATCTCGACGCTTTCGAGCGTAAAGCTTAAATAATTTCTTTTCTAAGAAAGGCTTCAAGCTGTTTTATGATTGCCGGGTCAGCGGTTTCGAAGGCTATTTCACGGGTGCCAAGCAGTACGCCAGTGTAAGCAAAGTTATGCGAACCACTAATGGCTATTTTCTTTCCATCTTTCATTGTGAATATAATGAATTTGGCATGTAAGTAGCGAGGTTTTTTGTATTGTGTTTTTAGGCTACTGGTAAACTGAGCAATACGAATCACTAGCCTATTAAGCCCATCTGCTTGAATAGGGCGGTTAAAGTAAAGGTCGACTGATTTCTTTTTCAAAATCTTTGCTAACTTACTGGTAGGGCAATACTGTGAAACAAATACGATATGGCTTGCTTGTTCGGCAAGTTCAAGCGTGCGGCGGTAAATAACAGACTGGCCAATAATACCACCATCTATTAAAACGTTCATATCACCCTGCTCATAGGTAACACTGTGGTAGTTCTGTGAGCGCATTTCGGCCCGCTGAATGCGCTTTTGCTCGTCTATTAGACGGTCGGCGAGCTTAGTATCGGTAAGTCGCCACATATAATCAACGTTTTGAATGCCTTCGTTATATAAGTTGACACCTCCAAAGGCGAAGACGGTTTCATCAACGATACACCACTTACTATGAGTCCGTCCGTGGTAGAGGGTGATGCGACCCTTCCCTAACCAGTGAAATTTTACACCGGCCTGTCGTAAATTTTTTACCATTCGATTAGTGTTGCGGCCACCGTGGCTGTAATAGCGAAACGGCAAAAACCCGCCGCTAACTTCGCCGTATGTTAAAATGTCGGCCGCGACAACAACTTCAATACCACGGCGAGCGGCCGCATCAAGTTCTACAATTAAGCTGTGGGTTTCGGGGTGGTCGGCAAGAACAAGTGATTGTAAATAGACTCGTTTCTGTGCATGCCGGACGGCTTCAGTTGCCTCAAGAATATACTGGGAAGAAGGTATAAGTTTCACATCGGCTATTATAGCACGCCCATTAGGCTTGTAGGTCCGCCTGTTCAACTGGTAAAATAATAAGGTAAAACAAAGGAGATACCCCTAGTATGGCAGATTTTAATCAGATTCTTACCCCCGGTGATGTAAATAGCGGTGTTATAAACGTCGTTATTGAAATTCCAACCGGCAGTTCACATAAAATTGAGTGGAACCGTGAACTTGCCGTCTTCCAACTTGACCGTGTTGAGCCAGCTATTTTTGCAAAGCCAACTAATTATGGTTTTATTCCTCAAACTTTAGATGAGGATGGCGACGAACTCGATGCCCTTATTATTACCAATGAACCACTGCCAACCGGTATTTTCCTTGAAGCAAAAGTAATTGGTGTGATGAAATTTGAAGATGATGGTGAAATTGACGATAAAGTGATTGTTGTACCAGCTGATGACCGAAGTACGGGTAACGCAGTTACTTCACTTGAAGACCTACCAAAGCAGCTGCTTAACCAAATTGAACACCACTTCACCCATTACAAAGATCTTAAAAAGCCAGGAAGCACGATTGTTAAAGGCTTCGGTGATATTGAAGAAGCCAAGGCTATTATTAAAGAAGCCATAGAGCGCTGGAATAACCGTTAAATTAGGTTTCGTTACTTGAAGGGACTCGCTTACGGCGAGTCTTTTCTCTTATAATGCCAGCGGCGTGACTGATGCTTTCAATTGCCCCAACTTTTCGTAGTTGGGCTCGTAATTTTGCCTTAGCATGCGTCGTAGTAACAAGTTCTAGCCATGTTGATTTTGGTGTCGATGTTTTTCTGGTAATGACTTCAACAACGTCACCATTTTGTAGCGGTTTATCGAAAGGGTGGATAGAGCCATTCACTCGAAAGCCATAGCTGTGTTTACCAATATCGCTATGCACTAAATAGGCAAAATCAAGTGGGAAGGCGCCTTCTGGTAAGTTATAAATATCGCCTTTTGGTGAGTACACGAAAATACGATCACCGAATAAGTCTACCGATAGTTGTGAGTGCGGAATTTCTTCACCACCACGAAGCTTAGTAGCGATTTCTTGAAGCTGTGTAATCCACTGCATATGACTTGGTAAGACGGCGCTGCCCTTATTTCGTGTATAATTTTTAGAATTTTTTTGCTCGTGGTAATGAAAGCTGGCTGCTAACCCCCGCTCGGCATATTCGTGCATTTCGTAGGTACGAATTTGAAATTCAACAATTTGTTTGGCGGGTGTCAGTACAGTAGTATGTAAACTCTGGTATCCATTCGGTTTTGGTACGGCGATATAGTCTTTGATACGGGCAATCATTGGCTGGTAAAGGCTGTGGAGAATACCAAGCACGCGGTAACAGTCTTCTTTATTTTCAACAATTACCCGAAGTGCCATTAAATCGTAAATGTCATCAATGTTGCCGTTTACTTTTCGAAGTTTCTTATGAAGGCTGTACACACCTTTTACTCGGCCATTTATCTCGTGCTTAATAGTGTGGCTATTTAATGCGCGACTAACTTCTTCGCGTACAACGCCAAGTTTTCGAGTACTTTTACCAAGCCGCTTACGGACCTGGTTTTCTAAACGTTTGTATTCGGTTGGGTCAAGATAACTAAAAGCAAGCTCTTCGATTTGCATACGCACCCGACCCATACCAAGACGGTCGGCAACAGGCCCAAAAACCTCAAGGCTTTCACGGGCAATCTTAATTTGTTTCTCGCGGGGCATATGCTGAAGCGTTTGTAGGTTATGAAGCCGATCGGCCAGCTTGATAATAATAACCCGAACATCTTGGCCAACAGCAATAAGAAGTTTTGACAAATTGTCTTTAGTTTGCGGGAGGTACTCGGCCAAGTCTTGCATACCGGCCCGTGCCTGTGACACTTTCGTAACACCATCAACTAAGAATGAAACATCACTACCGAATTTTGCTTCAATTTCTTCTAATGTAATGGTAGTATCTTCGACTGTATCGTGCAGTACACCTGCTACAACGGTGTCAATGTCCATACCCCAATCAATAAGCGTACTTGCGACAAAGAGGGGGTGAACAATGTACGGCTCGCCACTTTTACGCTTTTGACCTTCGTGAGCAGCCGAGGCAACATCGATGGCATGGTCAAGCTCGAGTAACTCATTTTCTTCGTAAAATGGTTGGGCACGTTCTAAAAGCTCACCTTTTTTCATAATTATAGTATAGCGGGTTTTGACTTAGCCTTCAAAATATATATACTAAAAACAGTTATGCTTAATCACTTAAACTAAAGGAGTGGGGCACATGGCAAAAACGAAAATTGGTATTAACGGCTTTGGCCGTATCGGGCGAAACGCTTTTAAGCTTGCGTTTGATCGTAGCGACCTTGAAATTGTATCCGTTAACGACTTAACTGATACGAAAACATTGGCGTACTTATTAAAACACGATAGTAACTACGGTACGTATAAATATGATGTAAGCTACGATGACGATGGAATAATTGTCAACGGCCAGCATGTAAAGGTTACGGCTGAAAAAGACCCAGCTGCACTACCATGGGGTGAGCTTGGGGTAGAGTTAGTCATCGAATCAACTGGTAGATTTACAGATAAAGAGTCGGCTGAACTTCATATTACAGCCGGCGCAAAGCGGGTGGTTATCAGTGGTCCAACAAAAAGTGATGGTGTCGATACAATCGTCCTTGGTGCTAATGATGATAAGGTTGAAGGTGCGAGCCATGTAGTGAGCAATGCGAGTTGTACAACTAACTCGCTTGGTGCAATTATGGCAGTACTAGATGCTGAGTTTGGTGTGCAAAAATCACTACTTACAACCGTTCATAGTTATACCGCTAGCCAAGCTTTACAGGATGCACCAGCCAAGGACCTTCGTGAAGGCCGTAATGCTGCTGAGAATATTGTACCAACCACTACAGGTGCGGCAATCGCTGTTACAAAAACACTACCACAGCTTGAGGGTAAGTTTGACGGTCTAAGCATTCGTGTCCCAACCCCTGTTGTATCAATTAGTGACATAACTGTGCTACTTGAGCGCGACACAACGGTAGAGGAGATTAATGCGGTATTCAAAAAAGCTGCCTCTGAACCTTATTATCAAGGTATCCTTGGTGTCAGTGAAGAAGCACTGGTGAGCCGCGACTACATAGGCAATAGTCATTCTGGTGTGGTTGACCTACTTCTTACAAAAGTTGTCGGCGGTAACCTTGCTAAGGTTATGGTTTGGTACGATAACGAGTGGGGGTACTCGAATCGTTTAGTTGAATTAGTTGCCGATATTGGGAAAACTATTAAATAAAAGTGTATATATTTAAAGAAAAGATGAGGTGGTAATGCACCTCATTTTTTAATTCACTGAATATTATTTCTTCTTAGATAAGCAGTACCATCTGCTTCAATACGCATATCACGTAAATACAGCTCCGTTTCTGTATCGTTTGACGGCTCGATGTAAGGTATTTTTTTATCAAACTCTCGAAACCATGTCATTATACGTCGAGCCATATGAGTGGGGAGCGAATTTTCGTCATAAAGAGGGTCGTCGATAAAAGCATTAAAAAGCATGAGTCCGTCAGGTTTTTGTGACTCATGTGCAGCAGAGAGTGTAAGACCACGAGGTATTTCAGGAGTGATCGGTATGTCTGGTTTACGGGTAAAACTAAGACTTGATAGGTCACCTAAATCATCACTACTACGATCAATTACTGCGTGAACAAAATGAGGTTGGTCAGGTAATTTATACACGCCGTAAAGCACGTAGGGGGTTACAGCAACAACAGCAAGCTCTCGGGCGTACCCCCGTGTACGAGCCGCAATATCGGCTAGTAAGTCTTCTCTCGATAAAAAAGTTCCATTTTCTGTATCTGCACGGCTAGTCATTAAATATAATAAATCACAATTTTTTACTCTGATCAACCATGACTGGTTTCTGCTGGGTTCAGTTATAGACTTTCATCTATGGTTTATTTCGCTTATACTTAAAGTCAGTATGAAAATTTACTTGGGTGCGGATCATCAAGGATTTCATTTAAAGGAAGCTATTTTTGCTTACCTTGTTAAACACGGCTACGACGTTGAGGATGTTGGCGATAGGGTGCTTGACCCAAATGATGACTTTCCTATTTTCGCTCAAAGCGTTGCATTAAAGGTACTTGGCAGTGAAGCACATGACCCACGGGGCATTCTTATTTGCGGTGGCGGCCAAGGTGTTGCAATGGCAGCGAACCGTTTTAAGGGGGTTCGAGCCAGCGTTATTTGGGATGCGTACGAAGCGAAAATGACTCGCTATGATAATGACAGTAATATACTTTGCTTACCGGCTCGAGTAGTGGGTGATGATAACGCAGCTTGGCAGGGTATTCTTGAAACTTGGCTAAACACTGAGTTTGCCGGAGCAATTCGTTTTAAGCGTCGTAACGCTGAGTTGGATGAATTAGGGTAATGAGCCAGATAGTTCCTACTATTACTGTTGAAACCTCTGATCAGTTTAAGGTTGAAACTGAAAAGATTGGTACCTTTGCACACCGAATACATATTGATATAAGTGACGGTGAATTTGCTCCAACGCTTTTATTAAGCGAGCAACAACTATACTGGCCTGAGGCATGGGAGGTTGATGTGCATGCTATGGTGGCTCGGCCTTCAGAGCATATCGAACAAATTATCAAACTGAAACCAAGTTTAGTTATCTTACATGCCGAAAGCCAAGAAGACATTCTGACCCATTTTGCGACGTTAAAACTCGCCGGTATTAAGACGGGCATCGCGCTTCTTCGAACAACAGTACCTGCTTCGGTGCAGGACCTTATTTCCGCCGCCGACCACGTAATGATTTTTTCGGGCGAACTTGGAAAGCACGGTGGTACGGCCAGTATGATGCAGCTTGAAAAAATTCGACTTGTGAAGAAAATTAAACCAGATGTTGAAATTGGTTGGGACGGTGGCGTGAAAGTCGCCAACGCTTACACACTGAGCCGTGGTGGTGTGGATGTACTGAATGTAGGGGGCGAAATTGCTGAATCGCTTAACCCATTTGAAACATACAACGAGTTAGTGAAAGAAATTAATAAGCACGGGGTTATTTAGATGAGTACACTTACGATTCCACAAATTGAAAAAAAAGCTAACGAAATACGTCGGGACATTATTACCATGCTTGAAGCAGCCGGTAGTGGCCACAGCGCCGGTCCTTTAGGTCTGTCTGATATTTTCGCGGCACTTTATTTTAATATTTTAAACATCAACCCTGAAGAACCCGAATGGCCAGAGCGCGATGTGTTCTTCTTAAGTAACGGTCACTGCGTTCCTGTACAATATGCTGCTATGGCTGAAGCGGGTTACTTTGACAAAAAGGAACTTCTGACGCTTCGTAAATTTGGCAGCAGGCTGCAGGGCCATCCTGAGCGCGAGAAGCTGCCTGGCCTCGAGAACACCAGTGGCCCGCTCGGGAGTGGCTTATCACAGGCTGCCGGCTATGCGTATAGTTTGCAGTACCTTGACGAAGCCTTTCATCGCTTCGTCTACGTCGTAATGGGCGACGGTGAGCTTGACGAGGGAAATATATGGGAAGCGGCTATGTTTGCGGGCAAGTACAAGCTTTCGCAGCTTGTCGCGTTTGTCGACCGTAACAATATTCAAATTGATGGTACAACGGAAGACGTTATGCCACTCGAAGATTTGAAGGGAAAGTGGGAGTCGTTTGGTTGGCATGTGCTGGAAATTGATGGCCACAATATTGAAAGCATTATCGATGCCGCTAGCCAAGCCCGGGCTATCAGTAATCGACCAACAGTGATACTAGCACATACCATTCCTGGTAAAGGTGTTAATTTCATGGAATACAATTATAAGTGGCATGGTATGCCGCCTAATGCAGAGCAAGCTAAAGAAGCCCTTCACGATTTACGGACGCTTGATGGCAAAATTAGCCACGAAGGGCAGGGGGTATAGCTATGAATTTTCCATTGAATCCAAAAGTATATGACAACGACGTTGCCTTTGAGCCAACTAGGGCTGGCTTTGGCCGCGGTTTAAAAGCTGCCGGTGAAGCTGATGGTAATGTCGTTGCATTATGCGCCGACTTAACTGAAAGCACCCAAATGCACTTATTTAAAGAAGCCTTTCCAAAACGATTTATCGAAATTGGGATTGCCGAACAAAACCTGGTAACCGTCGCCAGCGGCCTAGCACGTGCCGGTAAGATTCCTTTTACAAGTAGCTATGCTGCCTTTAGCCCGGGCCGTAACTGGGAACAAATTCGTACCACAGCAACACTTAATAACCAGCCAGTTAAAATTGTTGGTTCCCATGCTGGTGTTAGCGTTGGCCCCGACGGGGCTACCCACCAAATGCTTGAAGATATTGCATTGATGCGGGTGCTGCCAAACATGGTGGTGGTTGCGCCGGGTGATAGTATTGAAGCCGAAAAAGCCACTCAGCTTGTTGCGCAAAACGGTAAGCCAACCTATTTACGGCTTGCCCGCGAAAAAACGCCAATCTTTTCTACCACAGATTCACCATTTGAAATTGGTAAAGCCTATGTACTAAAACAGGGTCACGACGTTTCACTATTCGGTACCGGTACAATGAGTTACCAACTTCTTATAGCTGCAAAAATTCTTGAAGAACAGGGTATAAGCGCCGAGGTGGTACACGTACCAACTATTAAGCCACTCGATACTGAAACGTTGCTTACGAGTGCCCGTAAAACTGGCCGGGTAGTAACTGCTGAAGAAGCCCAGGCGGCAGGTGGGTTTGGGAGTGCTGTGGCTGAATTCTTAAGCGAAACCCTTCCAATGCCATTAAAAAGGATTGGTATGAAAGATCGTTTCGGCGAATCAGGTGCGCCAAGCGAGCTGCTCGACTATTTCGGGCTAACGGGTGAAAAAATTGCTCCAGTAGTCCAGCAATTTATTACCGATATGCCTCAGTATCACCGTTAAAATACGGGTTAGATTTGTTTGATTATAAGCATAAGTGCTATACTGTCGATAAGAACAAATTACTTTTAGGGGGCACTACTTACCATGGGTCTGACAATAGCTGAAATTCGCGATAATACGCTGCGCGCTCGGCATTTAATGCAACGTACTCGTCAGCAAGGCTTTGCGGTCGGGGCGTTTAATATTGATAACCAAGAAACGCTCATTGCAATTGCTCGGGCAGCTCAAAAATTAAACTCGCCAGTTCTTATAGAAGTAAGCCAAGGCGAAGTTGATGCCATGGGGCTTGAGAATGTTCGGGATTTAGTTGATAACTACAAGGTAGAGTATGGTGTTGAAATATATTTAAACCTTGACCATAGCCCAACTGTTGAAGCATGTAAAGCTGCAATTGATGCTGGATATGAATTTATTCATATCGATATTTCACAAGCAAACCACGATGCCAGCGAAGAAGAGATTATCGCAAAAACTAAAGAAGTGGTTGAATATGCTAAATTTACCGGTGCACTTGTTGAAAGTGAACCGCACTATTTTGGTGGTGGAAGTAACGTTTTTAAAGACGCAATTGATTACGAAGAAGTAAAGAAAACATTCTCAACCCCTGAAGTTTCTAAAGCTTTCGTTGAAGCAACTGGTATCGACACTTTCGCAGCAGCAATCGGTAATTTACATGGTAAGTATCCTGTACCGAAGGTACTTGATATTGAACTGCTTCGCACTATTCGCGAGGCTATTCCTTGCCAAATTAGCCTTCATGGTGGTTCGGGCACACCACTTCATTATTTTGAAGAAGCCGCAAAAATTGGGGTCAGTAAAATCAATATCAACAGCGATATGCGCTATGCATTTCGTACCGTTATGGAAGAAGAACTGAAAGCTAACCCAGATGAGTTTGCGGTGGTAAAACTTATGGAAAAAGTAAAAGACGCCGTTCAGGCAGTTGTTGAAGAGAAAATTCAGGCTTTTGGAAGTGCTGGAAAGGCGGTTGTGTGACCGATGGCCAAAGTGCCAACTATTGTCACAATCGGTAAGGCGACGCAAGACGTTTTTTTACGCAGTGCTAAAGCTTTCACGCAGTTTGAACATAAGGGGGTAAAGTACGAACAGCTACCGGTTGGGCAAAAGCTTGATTTAGATGAAGTTATCTTTTCAACTGGTGGAAATGTGACGAATGCGGCGGTGACATTTGCTCGCCAAGGCCTTCATAGTAAATATGCTTGGTGCCTAGGAACTGATATGGCCAGTGAAACTATTTTACAAAGCCTTGATAAAGAGGGCATTGATACCTCGCATGTTTACCAAGGCGAGCAATTCCATTCCAGCTATTCAGTTATCCTCATGCTTAACGGTGGTGAACGTACGATCCTTAACTACAAGGGTAACATGCCACATGCGCATGATTCAGAACTGGATATCTCGATTGTTGATGAAGGTGATTGGATTTATATTTCATCGCTTGGTGATATGGAATTGCTGGAACGGATTGTAACTCGGGCTGCCCAAAATAACGTGAAAGTTATGTTAAACCCAGCCGGTGTTGAACTTGAGCACGCTGATAAACTAAAAGGTTTATTGGAAGATGTCGAGGTGTTAGCTGTTAATAAAGAAGAAGCACAAATGATTGTACACGGCGAGACACTTGAAGAATTAGTTCGGCACGCACATCACTATTGTCCAACGGTGATTGTTTCCGATGGCCCAAATGGTGCAGCTGCAACTGACGGTAAGAATTATGTCAGTCTTGGTATGTATGAAGACGTACCTGTTGTTGACCGTACGGGTGGCGGTGATGCGTTTGGTTCTGGCTTTTTGAGCCAATACGCCCAAGGAGCTTCGTTAAAAAATTCTTTAATTTTTGCCAGCGCTAACTCTACATCGGTAGTGCAATTTGTTGGTGCAAAAGAAGGAATTTTACATAAAGGTGTTACCCTCCACGATATGCCACTTCAAGAAAAGGATTTTTAAATGCCACACATTCTGCAAGATTTACTGCAAGACAACGAACCACTTTTTCCGTATTACTTACAAAAACTTGAACAATCGGTAAGCCATAGTGCGAATGATGCCGATGCGGTTGATGTGCGGCTTATTGCTGAATTAACGCATAAAGCATATGAAGTTATGAGGCAACTGCAGTTAGATGTAGCCGATACAACAGCACACGAGCTTTACAATGTACTTCTAAGCTATGTATCAAAAAATGAAACAGCCGAGTTACTACTTGATACCGAATACGTCCTATTTTCGATTGATGATGAAATAGTTTCATTTAACTTAATTGACTTGATCGAAACCTGGCACCATAAGCTACCATTTGAGCAGCGATCGCTTCGCCACGCGCGACAATCACTACGTGGTGAAATTGCTCGCCGGTATATGGAACACCCAAGTGCTCATACCCCGACTATTCATTCTTTGGTGAAAGAGGCAAATTTAGTGTCTGATGATGCGCTAGAACATAAAACGGTCATAGCAGTTAACGGTGAAGAAGGAGGTTCTGTGAATCAGTCGTCTATTCTTGCAATTGGTGATATTTTTACTGATGCATTTATTAAGCTTAATGAAGATGAGGCTCGGGTTGAAGAAACCGAAAGTGGTGAAAAGAGATTATCATTACCGCTCGGTTCGAAACCACCTTATGATGGCGTTGATATTGTCCAGGCGGTTGGCCCGGGTCCAAATGCGGCCGTTTCAACTGCTCGATTAGGTGTAAAAACGGGTCTTATTTCTTTTCTTGGTGACGACCAAGTTGGTACTGATGCAATTACCTATTTACGTTCTGAAAAAGTAAGCACCGATACAGTTTCGGTACAGCCAGGCTTAAAAACAAGCTATTATTACGTACTTCGTTACGGCGCAGAGCGTACTATTTTAGTGAAAAACGAGGCTTTCAATTATACATGGATAGAACCTAAACAAGAGCCGGAATGGATTTACCTTGCACTTATGAGTAATACCTCATGGCAGTTCCACGAAGATCTTTTGGCATACTTGGAATCCCATCCAAACGTAAAATTGGCATTTCAGCCGGGTACATTTCATTTTAAATGGGGTGTTGAAAAATTAGCGAGTCTTTACAAACGTACTCACATCCTTATTTTAAATAGGGAAGAAGCGGTTGATGTTACGGGTGAATCATATGATTCTATCCAAGGCCTTGCGAACGCCCTCCACGAGCTTGGCCCACAAAAAGTGGTCATTACCGACGGTCCGAATGGTTCGTACGCTTCGTACGATTACAGGCTTGTAACAATCCCTAATTATCCAGACCCGGCCCCTCCGGTTGACCGTACTGGTGCTGGTGATGCTTTTGCATCAACTATTGTTGCTGCGCTAGCGTTAGGTGAAACGATGGATACAGCCCTTACTTGGGCGCCAATTAATAGTGCCAGTGTTGTCCAAAAGATTGGGGCTCAAGCCGGGCTTCTTAGTCGAGATAAAATTAGTGAATTTTTAGCTAATGCACCCGACTGGTATAAACTATCAAATTTTGAAGGCTAATAATGCTTGAACCAAATCAAAAAAATTCTGTTCCGTCATTAAAAACTGAGGATGAAAAAAACCATCTATTAGTCCGCCAAAAACTTATTGATGCGGCCGAGGGTCGTTTAGTTACGGTTGTTGAAGAGTTTGAACATGCCTTTGACATTTTGGGTAAATACGACAAAACCGTCACCGTGTTTGGTTCGGCTCGTTTGCCACAAAATCACCCTGTTTGTAACCAAGCTTTCGCTATTGGCTGGGCACTTGCAAAACATGGCTATGCCGTCATAACAGGGGGTGGTGGTGGTGTGATGGAAGCGGCCAACCGTGGTGCTATGCAGGGCGGCGGTGCTTCGATTGGATTTAATATACACCTACCTATGGAGCAAAGCCTTAATAAGTACACCACCGAAAGCTATCGGTTTGAACATTTTTTTGGACGCAAAGTCGCTATGACCCTTGATGCTAGCGCCTACGTATTTGCTGGAGGTGGGTTTGGTACATTTGATGAATTGTTTGAAGTTATAACACTTATCCAAACGGGTATTATTCCTCAAGTTCCCGTTATTCTTTTAGGAAAAGATTTTTGGACACCGCTCGATGGTGTTATTCGCGATACATTAAGCGAAGAGTATAAGACAATTGATGCAGTCGACCGGAGCCTATATACGATTACCGACGATATCGAGCAAGTCATTGACCAAATTCAGCAAAGTACACTTGAAAAAGCTCGTGAAGATATGTTTAGCCGAGCTTACCAACTAAAAGACCGTTGGATTGCTGAAGGAAAGCGGTAATATAAGAATATGACGCCAGTTAATAAGGTCACAAATAAACGTCTCCGCATATTTGCCGTAGTTGGCGTAGGAGTGCTAGGCCTTGTTATTGCCGGTATTGTATTTGCATCAATGCAAGGTAAAAGAAATGATCCGTATATTCAACTGGAAGTTACTGTCGATCAAACTTCACAAAGCGATAATGAAACAAATGGCGTCGAGACGACTGAACCTGAAGTAGCGAAACAGGATGCGCCTTCTCTAGACCCTGAAACTGTTGCAAGCGTCGCTATAGAGCCGATGAATATCAGTGTTTCATACGTTAAAGGAATTGATGGATTTGAGTACCAAGTCCTTCGTCGACCAAATGGCACCCAATATGTTGAGTTTCGAACCGAACAGCTAAAAGGTACGAAGTGTACCGATGACACGGGTATATTTGCTTCAATTCTTGAAAACCCTGAGAATACCGAGAGCTCGACGCTTACAAAAACCACTTCAGTGAGTGGTACGACTTACGGCCTATCACTCCCGGCCGACAATTGTACATCCAATACACCTTTACTTTCACAGTATCAGAAATCCTTCACTGATGCCTTTGGTCTTCTTAACAAACTAAACTAGCGTATACTAGAAAAGATGGAGCAGAAGTTTGTTTTATCTTCACCGTATAAACCAATGGGAGATCAGCCAACAGCGATAGCCCAGCTTGTTAGTGGTTTAGAAAAGGGTGAAAAAGAACAAACACTGCTTGGTGTAACCGGTTCTGGAAAGACTTTCACGATGGCAAACATTATTGTCCAGCGTCAAAAACCTACACTCATTCTTGCCCATAATAAAACCCTGGCTGCCCAGCTATATAGTGAGTTCAAGGCTTTTTTCCCTGATAACGAGGTGCATTATTTTGTTAGTTACTTCGACTATTATCAGCCTGAAGCCTATATTGCTAGTAGTGACACATATATCGAAAAAGACAGTAAAATTAATGACGAAATCGATCGTTTACGTCACGCTGCGACGATGGCGCTTTTAACCAGGCGTGACACAATTATTGTCGCCAGTGTGAGTTGTATTTACGGTATTGGTTCACCTGAAGACTATTCAGAGATGTCAATTACAGTAACGACGGGCGAGCGGCGTCAGCAGGATAAATTTGTCCGTCTCTTAACAGATATTCAGTACCAGCGAAATGATATTGATTTCCACCGCGGTACTTTTCGGGTGAAAGGTGACATCGTCGATGTGTTCCCAGCCGGAAGTGATGTTGCGTATCGTATCGAGTTTTTTGGCGATGATGTTGAACGCATTACCCGGATCGATCCATTGACTGGTGAGATTTTAGGAGAGCCAGCACAGATTAGTATCTTCCCTAGCAGCCACTATGTTACCCCAAAACAAAAGTTAGAGCGTGCTATCGGAAATATTAAACAAGAGTTTGATGAGCGAATGGACTTTTTTGAAAAGCACGACAAGCTTCTCGAAGCCCAGCGTCTCGCCCAACGAACCAAGTATGATATTGAAATGCTCGAAGAGACCGGGTTTGTAAAGGGTATCGAGAATTACAGCCGTTACCTTACAAACCGTGAACCAGGAGAACAACCAGCAACACTTCTCGATTATTTCCCAGATGATTTCCTATTGTTTGTTGACGAAAGTCACATGACGCTTCCACAGGTGCGCGGTATGTATAATGGCGACCGTGCGCGTAAAGAAGTCCTGGTAGAGCACGGTTTTCGTTTACCAAGCGCGCTTGATAACCGCCCGCTCACATTTGACGAGTTTAACCGTCATCTTAATCAAGCAGTCTATGTATCGGCGACACCGGCTGAATATGAGTTGTCACACAGCCCCGAACCAGCCCAGCAGATTATTCGTCCAACAGGTTTGATAGACCCAGAAATTATCATCCGCCCAACCGATGGCCAAATCGACGATTTAATTGGTGAAATTAGGGAACGGGTTGCAAATAATCAACGTGTCTTAGTGACGACCCTAACAAAGCGCATGGCCGAAGACTTATCAAGTTATCTTCTCGAGCTGGACATTAAAACGGCTTACATACACAGTGAAGTTGACACCCTAGAGCGAAGCGATATTTTGCGGGACCTACGTACCGGTGTCTATGATGTGCTGGTTGGTATTAACCTTCTTCGTGAAGGGCTCGACCTTCCCGAGGTGAGCCTAGTGGCGATTATTGATGCCGACAAAGAAGGCTTTCTTCGCAGTGCCAGTGCACTGATTCAGATTATTGGCCGCGCTGCTCGCCACCTTGAAGGTAAGGTGTTGATGTATGCCGATACGATTACAAAATCAATGCAGCAAGCTATCGATGAGACAAACCGACGTCGTACAATTCAAGAGACGTATAACACCGAACATGGCATTACCCCAACGAGCGTTGCTAAGGGGATTGATGAAGGTCTTCGGGCTATCATTCCTAAAAAAGAGGATGACAAGCCAAAAATCGACCTTAAGAAGATTCCAAAAGATGAGTACGCTAGTCTTATTAAAGATCTGTCTGCGCAGATGGACCTCGCCAGTGCTAACTTAGAATTCGAAAAGGCGGCAGAGCTTCGTGATTTGATTAGTGAAATTCGCTCAAAGTCATAGCGTAGTCTGTTGTGACTTTATTCGATATTGTATAATAATCAAGATATGACACAAATCACCGCAAAAGATGTACAGCATCTTGCACAGCTCAGTAGTTTGCAGTTAGCTGACGATGAGGCCGAGGCGCTTCGAGTTGACCTTGAAAATATCCTTGGTTACATCGAGCAGCTTTCAGAACTAGACACCACTGGCGTCGAGCCTACCTATCAAGTAACTGACCTTCATAATGTTTGGCGAGAAGACGAAATTGATGATTACGGTTTGGGACGAGATAAGCTTCTCGCTTTAGCTCCCGATGCAGAAAAAAACCAAATTAAAGTTCCAAAGGTATTATAAATATGAGTCGGATTGCAGATTTTCTTGGCGTTTCTGCCCGCGAGAATGTTGAAAAAGCTTTAGCAAAAGCTCGTGAAAACGAATCGTTTCATGCACTGCTTTTGCTTTCTGAAGAGCGTGCACTCGACCGCGCGGCTAAAGTTGATGCTGGTGAAATTACTGGTAAGTTGGCTGGTGTACCGTTTATTGCCAAAGATAATTTTTTGACATTCGACGGTGCAACGACGGCAGCTTCAAAATTTCTAGAAAATTTTCACGCACCGATTCAAGCGACGGCAATTGAAAAACTGGAAGCTGAAGGCGCTATATGTATTGGTAAGGCCAACCTTGATGCCTTTGCCCATGGGGGAAGTACTGAAAACTCAGCCTACGGCCCTACGAAGAATGCCGTTGATGAAACAAGGGTTGCTGGTGGAAGTAGTGGTGGTTCGGCAGTTGTCGTAGCCTTAGATATTGTTCCATTTGCACTTGGTACTGATACGGGTGGTTCTATTCGTCAACCGGCCAGTTTTAATAATGTTGTTGGCATTAAACCGACGTATGGAACAGTAAGTCGCTATGGTGTGGTTGCGATGGCGAGTAGTACGGATACGATTGGTGTCCTGAGTTCAACAGCCGAGGATGCTGAAACGGTGATGGAAATTTTAAGTGGTCAAGATCGAAAAGATATGACCACGCTCCCTGACTTTTTTGAAGCCACAGCTCTTTCTGAGCCAATGCGTATCGGTGTTATTAAAGAATTTATGACCGAAGACGTTGATAGTGAAGTTCGTTTACGAGCGCAAGAATACATCGAAGCTATGAAGGCAAAAGGCCACACAATTGAAGAGGTGAGTCTACCAATGCTTAAGTACGCATTGGCAATATACTACATTGTTGTACCGGCCGAGATTAGTAGTAACCTGGGTCGTTATGATGGCATTCGATATGGCAAACGGGCAAAAGATGCAACCAGTCTTTCTGAAACATACGGTCTTTCAAGGGATTATGGATTTATGCCGGAAAACAAGCGCCGTATTATGATTGGAAGCTATGTGCTATCAAGCGGGTTCTTTGACGCGTACTATCTGCAGGCTCAAAAAGCTCGTACGCTGCTTATTAACGAATTTAACAAACTATTTGAAACGTTCGATGTATTAGTAGGGCCAGTTGCGCCAACACCAGCTTTTAAGCTTGGCGAAAATACCGAAGACCCTGTCAAAATGTATCTTGCGGACATTATGACGGTTCCAGCAAGCCTAGCAGGTCTACCGGCCGTATCGGTTCCGGCTGGGAAAACTGAAACAGGGCTGCCGGTAGGTGTCCAGTTAATTGGTCCGCGTAAAAGTGATGCAAGGCTACTTGCCCTTGCACGACAAGGAGAAATCTAAATGGATCAAACAGTTTCAATTATTTTATTTTTCTCGGCAATTCTTATTTTTGGTGGGCTGCTGTTTGTTGTTATTTCGCTTTCTAAAAATAGCCCACGAAATTTAGACCAAGATAAATACCGTAGTCGATGGATGACTATTGAATCAAAATTAAAGCGCGATGAAGAATCGTCTCATACACTATGTGTACTTGAAGCTGATAAACTGCTTGACCAGGCACTTCGTGAGCGTGGCTACAGTGGTAATACGATGGCAGAACGCATGAAGCAATGCCAAGGTAAATGGACGAATGGGAACGGCGTATGGGCGGCCCATAAGTTGCGAAACCGCCTAGCGCATGAAACTGACGTACGACTTGATTACGAACGAGCTCGGCAAGCGCTGGTGGCATTTAAACAAGCACTGAAAGACGTAGGGGCAATTTAATGGTAGCAAAAGAAATTTTAGATCAGTATGAAATGACAATTGGTATTGAATGCCACGTTCAGCTTGCAACCACTAGCAAACTTTTCAGTGGTGCTGATAATGATGCCCGCGATAAGGATCCAAACAGTGCCATAAACCCGATTGATTTTGGGCTACCCGGTATGCTGCCGGTACTTAACCGTGAAGCAGTAGTATTGGCAGTAAAAGCTGGTAAGGCATTAAACGCCGAAATTGCTGAAGTAAGCCGGTTTGACCGAAAGCATTATTTTTATCCAGATCTTCCAAAAGGCTACCAAATAAGCCAAATGTACCAGCCAATCATTTTAGCTGGCTTTGTTGACGCACCACTTGAAGACGGCACAACCGTAAAAGTAAGAATTCACCATGCGCACATTGAAGAAGATGCTGGTAAGCTGGCGCACTACGGTACGTATAGTTTGGTTGACCTTAACCGTGCCGGCACACCCCTTATTGAAATTGTGTCAGAGCCCGATATCCATTCGGCCGCGGGTGCAAAAGCTTACGCAGCCGAGCTTCACCGGATTATGACGTATGCAGGCGTCACACTTGGCGATCTATATCATGGAAATATGCGTTTCGATGTTAATATTTCGGTTGCGAAAAAGGGTGCATCTGAACTAGGAACGCGAGCAGAAGTAAAGAACCTTAATTCATTCCGAAGTGTTGAACGGGCAGCTGAATATGAGTATGAACGTCAAATTGAACTACTTGAAAAGGGTGAAAAAGTTGTCCAGGAAACAAGGGGCTGGGATGATGCGAGCGGCCGGACTAGTTCGCAGCGCAGTAAGGAAGATGCCCAGGACTATCGCTATATGCCAGATCCGGATATACCCCCAATTGTTCTTACAAAACAGGAAATTGAAACGATTCAACAAACCGTACCAACACTGCCGGCTGAATATCGTCAAAATTGGCAAGAACTTGGCCTCGACCATAGTGTTATAACCACTGCGCTGTCAAATAAAGTAGTTGCTTGGTTGCTTGGCGCACTTTTTCCACTACGAGCAAATAAAAACCAAGTACTTACCGATCTTTCTGTTGACGAAACTCAATACAAAGATTTAGTGAAAAAAATCTTTAACTGGTTTGTTTCACTTCCAGAAGAACTGATTGAAACCAACAAACTTGAAAGTGGGTTAGTTGGCCCGCGCCGCTTACTTGAGCTGGCTAAATTAGTTGCCGATAACAAGCTCAGTTCAACTGCCGGAAAACAGGTCTTTAGTGAATTATTCAGTGAAGTAAATAAAGCACTTACAGCAACTGAAATTGCCGAACAGAAAAATCTTTTACAAGAAAGCGACGAGGGTGCCATTGATGCGGTTGTTGCCGAAGTCTTAGCCGACCCAGCCAGTGCTAAATCAATTAAAGACATTAAGGCTGGCCAAGAAAAGGCGATTGGCTTTCTGGTTGGCCAGGTTATGAAAAAGTCACAAGGTAAAGCCAACCCGGCTATGGTGCAACAAGCAATTAAAAGAATGCTTGGATAAAGAGTTACTTTTTATTGTGACTAATGCAAAAATAGTCGTATAATACAAACAAACTTAACAATAACTTCTTAAAGGAGTACTATGGACCAAGCTGCTGAAATTCTGGTGATTATCGTATCAAGTATATTAGTGATTTTTCTTATCGTTGTCATTACACTTGGTATTTATCTAATCAAGCTTACCGCTGAGATTCGTCGTATTGCAAAATCAGCTCAAAGTGCTGTTTCGCACATAGATAATGCGTTTGTTGGTGTGAGTAAACTAACATCTCCACTGTATGTGGCGCAAATAGTGAAGCGTTATATTAAAAAATTTAGTGGTAAAACGAAGAAGGGAAAGAAATAAATGTCAAAAGGTAAAGTATTTTTAGGAACGGTTTTTGGTGCGGTTGCAGGTATTGTAGCGGGTGTACTGGCTGCTCCAAAATCTAGTAAAAAAAGCCAAAAAGACGTTAAAGCTGCGGCTGTTAAAGCAAAGAAAACGGTTGAAAAAGAGGTCGTAAAAGCTCGCAAGGTAGGTGAGAAGAAAGTTCGCGAACTCAAAACGAAGGCCGATGAAGTAATTGCTGACACAAGCGATAAGGCGAAAGATCTTAAAACTCGCGTCACAAAAGCGGCAACCGATGTTAAAAAAGATTTAACCAAGAAAACGCCAGCTAAAAAGACTCCGGCTAAAAAATCTACCACAAAGAAATAATTTTGTTTTATGAAAAAAACAGTTAAAAAAGCTACCGAGAGAGTAAAAAAAGAAAACGAGCTGGGCGCTCGCCGGGCTATTCTTGAAGATCTTTTTTACGATTTTAATAAGTCGCGTGGCCAAGTGTACCATGTTAACTTCATACGTGGTTTATTCTTTGGCTTAGGAAGTGTGCTAGGGGCAACACTCGTGGTGGCAATCGTGCTAGGAATTCTATCACTACTCACCGATATTCCTGGTGGATTCGGTGATTTTGTAAAATACATCGTTGATATAGTACGTAATCGGTCTTAATAAATAATTCATTTTTACTACAGACGCCAAAGCTATAATTCGCTATACTAAGAATACTTATGGGTGTTGAAACTGCAGCAAAATCTAAAGCGTCGGTGTCGCTTACGACCTCTCAATTTGTTCACCTGCATAACCATACACATCACAGTTTGCTCGACGGATTAAGCAAAATCCCAAAGCTAATTGAAACAGTTCAAGGTATGGGCATGGAAGCGGTAGCTATTACTGACCATGGCACTATGTCGGGTGTTCTTGATTTTTATAAAGCAGCAAATGCCCAAGGTATTAAACCTATTCTTGGAATGGAGGCATATGTAGCAGCGCGTTCCCGCCACGACCGTGATCCACAGAAAGATAAGGCTCGGTATCACCTTATTATCCTAGCGATGAATAACACGGGCTACCAAAACCTAATGAGGCTTAGTACGACCGCAAACCTTGAAGGTATGTACTATAAGCCTCGTATCGATCATGAACTACTTGAGGAGTATAGCGAAGGACTCATTATTCTTTCAGGATGTGCAAGTAGTGAATTAGGTGAGAATCTACGCGCCGACAATTATGAGGAAGCAAAAAAAATTGCCAAGTGGTATAAAGATATCTTTGGTGACCGCTATTATCTTGAGCTACAAGACCACGGACACCTTGAATCGAAAACAGCCTGGGATGTACAGGTAAAAATCAACGGGTACCTTGAGCGAATTTCTGAAGAGCTTGGTATTGAAATGGTTATTACAAGTGACGGCCATTACTTATCGCATGAAGACCAAGATACTCACGAGATCCTTCTATGCGTAGGAACGGGCGCTTATTTAAGTGACGAGAAGCGCATGTCATTAAAAGATTTTGAACTTCACGTGACTGACCCGAATGAAATTATTGAGAGGTGGGGAAAGACACACCTCGAAGCGGTTGCTAATACAAAAAAAATTGCTGATCGCTGTAACGTTGAAATTGAACTTGGCAAGATTTTAATTCCTACCTTTCCTACACCCGAGGGTCATAACGAAAAGACTTACCTTGACCTTCTCACCTACCAAGGGCTTGCATGGCGCTATGGCGGAGCGTCACAAGAAGAAGCTGAGCAACTTTCAATTGAAGAGGCCAAGAAGCTCCTATCTCATGAGGTATTGGATCGAACAACCTATGAGCTTGATGTCATGGACCGCATGGGGTATAACGGCTACTTCTTGATTGTCCAAGACTTTATTAACTGGGGGAAGGACCAGGGAATTATTTTTGGACCTGGCCGTGGAAGTGCAGCCGGTTCAATTGTCTCGTATGCAATTCGTATTACCGAGCTTGACCCTCTAAAATACGATTTGCTGTTTGAACGGTTCTTAAACCCAGACCGTATTAGCATGCCCGATGTTGACATCGATATCCAAGATACTCGTCGTAACGAAGTCATCCAATACTGTACTGATAAATATGGTGCTGAAAAGGTAGCCAACATTGTCACATTTGGTACAATGGCGGCTCGGGCCGCAGTGCGTGATGTTGCGCGGGTGTTGCAGGTTCCGTATGGTGAAAGTGACCGTATTGCTAAACTTGTGCCACAACCAGTGCAGGGGCGTCATATTCCGCTATCAGTCAGTGTGAAAGACGATGCTGATTTTAAGCACGAATATGAAACCAACCCAACCGCCAAACAGGTGATTGATTTTGCGATGCGTCTTGAAGGCACGATTCGAAGTCATGGTGTTCATGCGGCCGGTGTGGTGATTGCACCGGACGATATTGTAAAGTTCGTGCCAATTGAGATGTCGCAAAAGGGGGTTCCAGCTACCCAGTTCCCAATGGGTCAGGTTGAAGAACTTGGGCTTTTAAAAATGGACTTCTTAGGACTATCGAACCTTACTATCATTAACAACGCACTTCGTATTATTAAGAAAGTTCATAATAACGACATTGATCTGTCGGAAATTCCCCTTGATGACATATTAACGTTTGAGCTTTTCCAGCGCGGTGATACGACAGGGGTATTTCAGCTAGAATCTGCTGGTATGAAACGCTATCTTCGCGAGCTGAAACCAACCGAGTTCAACGATATTATTGCCATGGTGGCGTTGTATCGTCCGGGTCCAATGCAGTTTATCGATAGCTTCATTAAGCGTAAGCACGGCGAAGAGGAGATTAAGTATCTCGATAAGGGCTTACAAAGCTCACTGGAAAGTACCTATGGTATTTTGGTATACCAAGAGCAGTTCATGCAAGCATCAAAAGACTGGGCAGGCTTTACTGGTGGGCAGGCCGACACACTTCGTAAGGCTGTTGGTAAAAAGAATATCGACCTAATGCGTAAGGTAAAGGTTGATTTCGTTGAAGGTGCTATAAAAACGAGTGGTGCTAAGAAGGAAGTTGCTGAACTATTTTGGGATCAGCTTGAAGAATTTGCTAACTACTGTTTCAACAAATCACACGCCGCTTGCTACGGGCTTATTTCTTACTGGACAGCCTATTTGAAAGCGCATTACCCAGAGGCGTTTATGGCTGCTCTTATGACTAGTGACGCTGATGACACTGACCGCCTTGCGATTGAAATTACCGAGTGTAACCATATGGGAATTAAGGTACTGTCACCAGACGTAAATGAATCATTCGTTGAATTTGCCGTTGTGCCGGGTAAGAAGGAAATTCGTTTCGGCATGGCCGCAGTAAAAGGCGTTGGTGTCGGTGTGGTTGAAGAAATTTTGCGGGCTCGGAAAGAGGGTAAGTTTGCCGGTGTTGAAGACTTTGCTCGTCGGGTTTCCACGCAAAAAGTTAATAAAAAGGCCTGGGAATCACTTATTAAAACCGGTGCTTTTGATGCGATGGCTGATCGGTCTGATCTTTTATTTAACCTCGAAACTATCCAAGGTTTCGCCTCAAAATTACAAAAAGAAGCCCTCAGTGGGCAAACTGATCTGTTTGGAGGTCTGGCGACTATGGCGGCAATTCAACCAAGTATTAGCTTGACCCCTGCGCCTGTAAAACACACCGATAAAGAGCGTTTAACCTGGGAGCGCGAACTATTAGGCCTGTATATTAGTGCCCATCCACTTGATAATTACGACGCTTACTTTAGCGAGCAAACAGTGCCAATTGTAGAAATGACCCAAGATATAGATGGTAAATCGCTTACTATTGGTGGTCTTATATCAACAGCACGAACGATCGTTACAAAAAGCGGCACAAAAATGGCATTTGTAAAAATTGAAGATAAGACCGGTGAAGCTGAAGTGATTGTATTTCCAAATCTTTTCGAACAAGTTGGTGCCAAACTAGTACAGGATGCAGTGATTCGGGCTTCAGGAAAAGTGTCAGCCCGCGACCGCGACGGTAATCTAACGAGTGATGTTAAATTGATCGCTGACGAGATTCAATTAGTCGATGATAGTGAACTTCGAACCTATGAATCAAATGGCAGGAAAATGGCTAAACCAAAGGGCGGTCCTGTGAAAGCAACCCGTACGCCGCGGTCTAATTTTGCCAACAAGTCGAACACACCGCGGACAGCAGCTGGCCCTGGAAGCTCGACTCCACGCGAAGGGCCACCACCGGCCGCTGAGGTACTCAAAAAAGTGTTTATTCATATTAAAGACCCTGAAGACCAGACTTCACTTATGCAAATTCGTAATGAATGCACCCACTTCCCTGGATTGAGTGATATGGTATTGGTGCTAGGGCCTGAAAAACAATCGGCAATTAAAATGCCATTTCGGGTTGATGGTTGTGATGAGCTAATTGGCAGGTTAGTGAAGATCCTTGGTGAGGATGCGGTCGTTCTAAAGTAAAGAGCCTGTGTGGTACACTGTACATATGCGAAAAGCGTGGGCGCCTCAATTAAGAAACACAAATAAAAATGGATTTACAATAGTTGAACTTTTAATAGTTGTGGTTGTAATTGCTATTTTGGCTGCCATTACTATTGTTGCTTACAATGGTATTCAAAGTCGTGCAAATAATTCTGCGGCCCAGAGTGCAGCCTCACAGGCGGCGAAAAAGCTAGCGATGACGGCGGCTACAAATGCGGATGTGTTTCCGCAAGATAAAGCAACCTTTCTTTCGGCCACGGGCTTAACTGAGAACGCTATAACATCCTATCAATATACAACGTCTTCACCATATACCTCATACTGTTTGACGACAACCACTAATAACCTCAGCTACTACACGACATCGACAGCTTCACCCGTTGCAGGGGCTTGCCCAGGGCATGGGGTGAACGGTGCGCTAGCCGTGACTAATTTTATTACCAACCCGCGTGCGATCGGAGGCGGGGCTAGCTGGACAAACCAAACCCCTACAGGTGGAACACCGTCTTACAATGCAACCGGCGCACAGGATGGTAGTTCGGCTTATCAAGTAGTCGTTAATACGGCAGGAGTATTGCGAATTGGAATACCACAATCGGTTGGTTCAGTCACTACAGGTGATGTACTGTTTGTTCGCATGGAAGTTTATGCGCCGGTTGCAACGACGGTTCAGATGGAAGTGGGGATAGCGTCCTCGTCTTATCCTAGATCTTCGAACATAAACTTATCGGTAGGTTGGAATCAAATAGCCACTACTGTTACTATGAATGCGACAGGTTCTATTACTCTTGTTCAAATGGTAACTACGAGTAATATTCCCGCTGGTCAAACCTGGCGCGGAACGAAGGGCTTCGTGTCGAAAGGCGCAACAAGCTACCAATATGCTGACGGCACCTCACCAAACTGGGTGTGGAATGGTACGGTGAATAATTCTACGTCTACAGGGTCTGGCTCTTAGATTGACAATTGGTAGAGGGCTATACCAGTAGCAACAGAAACGTTGAATGATTCTTTTTTGCCAACCATTGGAATTTCAATAATGTCTTGGCATTGTTTTAGAAGGTCGGTTGGAATACCATGAACTTCCTCGCCGATTAGTAAAGCGACTTTCCCCGGGCTTTCATACAATGGCAGTGCTATGCTATTAGCCGCTTGCTCGAGCCCAATAATTCTATAGCCACTTTGCCTTAGTGTTTCAAAGTTAGGGCTTTCTTGGTACTCGAACGGCACGAGTTCTTCAGCCCCAAGCGCGGTTTTGTGGATTTGCGAAGTAAGTTTATCGGCTATGTGTGGAAGCCGGGTGTCGGGCATTGTTTTTGGGTACGGGCTATAACCACTGAGGATAATCTTTTTCACACCAAATCCTTCGGCAGTGCGAAATATTGCCCCAATATTGTGAGTCGAGCGGATATTATGGGCAATGACAATGATTTCGGGCATACAATTCATTGTAACACTATAAAATGCTTATGTTTTCTGTTACGATAAGACCCAATGGACGAGGATAAAATTCAACAACAAGCTCGCGAGACCGATGAGCAAAGTACCCAGCGCCGCGCAGCTATTTTAGGTTTACCGTATGTTGATTTACGACCTATCGAAGCAAAAATAGAGTTACTAGAGGGTGTCCTGTCGGTTGATGCTATGCATAAGAACCGAATTGTTCCGCTCATTGCTGGTTCAGATTCGACACCATGGGAGTTTGGTATTACGACTCAAACACCACAATCTATTTTGAAAGAAATTTCCGATCGTTACACGGCCCAGGCTCAAAATACTGTGTTCTATCTTGTAAGTCAGACTGGGTTTAAGGCGCTCATGAACCGGTACGACCCACCAATTCAGGTAACATATGATGATATTCAAATTGCTCATGAAGGCGATAGTGACACAATTGCTAAAGTCAGCGAAACTTTAAACAGTGTCGGAAGCGATGAGTTGTTTAACTTCATTGTCACTCAAGCTGACAAACTTTCAGCGAGCGATATCCATATTGAAAACCAGCGAAGTGATATCCGTATTCGTATGCGTGTTGACGGTGCGCTTCACCCAGTGGCAAGCCTCGACCAAGATCGTTATCGAATTATTCTCGGAGTATTAGCATCACGGGCAAACTTATCAACTGCTTCGAATGAACCGCAGTCGGGCCATATGCAGGTGGAAATAGGTGAGGGCGACCAACGTCACGTGTTAAATATTCGTATCGAAATGGTACCAACTATTTATGGCCAAGATGCAGTGCTTCGTTTATTTAATTATGACGAATCGATGCTGAATTTGGATCGTTTGAATGTAGGCGGCGAAGAACGTCACGAGATTGATGAAATTATTAGCCACCCAAGGGGCATGGTACTGATGGTTGGGCCGACGGGCTCGGGTAAGTCGACGACTTTATATAGCATCATTAACGCCCTTAACACGCTTGATCGAAAAATCATTGCGCTTGAAGACCCAGTTGAATATAGCGTCAGCGGCGTTTCACAGGTGCCGGTGGATACGACAAATGGTCAAAGTTTTGCTGATCACCTTAGGTCGGTACTTCGGCTTGACCCTGACGTTGTAATGGTAGGTGAGATTCGAGATGCCGACACAGCAAAAACGGCTATTCAAGCATCAATTACGGGTCATCTCGTGCTATCAACTTTCCATGCTACAAACACTTCGGCTGCCTTTAGCCGTATGATTGACCTTATTGGTGTAAACCCAATTTTTAGTACGGCAATTCGGTTGGTCATTGCCCAGCGTCTTGTTCGCAAATTAGACGATGAAAGTAAGGAAGCCTACGAGCCGGACGAAGCCACGAAACAATGGATTCGTGAAAGTTTGAAAGACCTTCCAAGTCATATTGAAAAACCTAACCTTGATAATTTCCAGCTATATAGGCCAGTTCCTAGTGAGAACTCGCCGTTTGGTTATAACGGTCGCATTGCCATTATGGAGCAATTAGTTGTAACAGAAGAAGTTCAGAAATTCCTTCGAGGTGATGTTGCTGATGTTCATGCTGAAGTTATTGAAAAAACTGCCCGGGGGAATGGTATGGTCACTTTGCTTGAACGTGGTATTTTAGCCGCGCTTCGCGGTGAGACAACCATTGAAGAGATTAACCGGGTGATTTAACCCTTCCAAAACCCCTTAAGAAGTGCTATAATAAATGACTGATTGTATAGAGTAACCGCCAAAGTTGCGGATGACGGAGCCACTGGGATACAACGGTGTGGCCGCATCTAGTTCTACTAAGGTATAAACCGTACCACTAAAGGTACATTGAGGCAGTAAATATATGAGTTTTGCACTTATTCAGAAAGTTAACGACGAGCAGCGTAAGCCAGCCGTTATTGACGCAAAAAGTGGTGACACTGTTCGTGTTCACCAAAAAATTAAAGAAGGTAACAAAGAGCGTATTCAGGTTTTTGAAGGCGTTGTCATTCGTGTTGACCGCAAAAAATCACATACAGCGCGTATTACGGTTCGTAAAATCGCCAGTGGTATTGGTGTTGAGAAAAGCTTCTTACTCCACAGCCCGCTTGTAGAAAAAATTGAAATCACTCGACGTTCTAAAGTTCGCCGTAACTACCTTTCATTCCTTCGTCAACGAAGTGGTAAAAGCGCACGCCTTAAGGCTGTTAATTTCGACCGTGAAGGTGTCAACAGTGTTGTTAACAAACACGCCGAGGAAGAAGCGGCTCGTCTTAAAGAAGAGACAAAAGCTGCCGCAGAGGCTAAGGCTGAAGAAAAAGCAAATGAAGAAGCAGCACTTGCCGCTAAGCAAGCTGAAGTTGAAGCACGACACAACGACGACAAATAATAATTTTCTTGCGTTATAAAATACCCTACTGTAAAGTGGGGTATTTATTTATACTTATATATATGATTTTGGGAATTGATGAAGTCGGTCGTGGTCCATGGGCGGGACCTTTGGTAGTAGGCGCAGTGGTGTTACCGAACACCCATACCATCCAGGGCTTAACTGATAGTAAAAAACTTTCGGCGAAACGAAGGAACGAACTTGATACCCAAATACGCGAACAAGCAATTGGCTGGGGGTTGGGATGGGTGCACGCCGATGAGCTTGACGAAGTTGGTTTGCCCCAGGCTTTACGGCTTGCCACAATTCGGGCGGTTGAAGCTGTTAAAGCGCCGTACCATGAAATTATTATTGATGGTACTATTAACTTTTTAAAAGATACCAACAAAGGCCAATATGTTACGACAATGGCTAAGGCTGACCTGCTTGTACCTGCTGTGTCAGCTGCCTCGATTATTGCAAAAGTAGCCCGAGATACGTATATGGCCGAACAGGATAGGCTCTATCCTGACTACGGCTTTGCTTCACATGTTGGGTATGGTACCGCCAAACATCAGACAGCCTTAAAGCAATACGGTATCACGCCACTACATCGTAAATCATTTGCGCCTATTGCAAAACTAGTCGGTGCTAAGCTTCCAGATATAGTAAAAACAGTTTCAACCAAACAAATTGGTGATACGGCTGAAGAAAAAGTTGCCGCAGTATTAGAATCGCGGGGCTATATAATTGAAGCTCGTAATTGGAAGACCAAGTACTGTGAAATTGATATTGTAGCGGTAAAAAATAACATCCGCCATTTCGTTGAAGTCAAATTTAGATCATCGTTAGCACAAGGTGGTGGTATTGCTGCAATTACACCTACGAAACTTCAACAAATGTACTTTGCGGCAGAGCTATACGATACGACAAATGGCCGGCTTGAGGGTGCTCGGCTTTCCGTGGCATATGTTAACGCTAAATATGATGTCGAAATATTAGAGATTGCGTAGCGCATCGCAAACAGCCACGCTGTCGCGTTCAAGCAGTTCGATGCGGCCTTCAAGTTCCGTATAACCAATAGTAATATTACGAGCCAACGCAACTTCAGTTTTGAGTGGTTCGAAAAAGGCTTTATATTCTTCGAATTGCTGGTTAGTAACAAGCGAACTGGCAATGTAACGAGGGAGCATATCGTAATGTGAATCATTTTCAAATGTCTGCTTAATCCAGCCCCAGTTGTCACGGGCCCATCGCCACATAAAGGTGCGACCGTAACGATTGCGGAGAAGCCACGCGAACCAGTGTACAAAATCTTGCATACGAATAAATGAACTATCTTTTAATAAACCTGACAAACGTTCAATCGTTGCACTATCTTTTGTTGCAGTGAGCGCCGCGGATATGTCATCCTTGAATTCACTACTTGCCGTTTCTTTATATGCATGTAATAACGTATCGATAACATCAGGTGTAAGTTGTTGGCGGACGGCATTTGCCATAATAGAGGTACGAAGTTCAGTATCAAGTTCGATAAGTGGTGTGTTGAGATATCGTTCCTTCGCTTGTTTCAGTGCATCCTCGTTTTCGCCGTAGAGCGCCAAGCTGATAATGAGGCTTCGAAGTTGGGTATCGTTCTCATCCTCGCCAATAGTCTTTTCCCAGCCAAGACGTTCGTACTGAACCCGAGAAAGCTCGCGAACAAACTTGCGTAAAGCCGTCTCGGCTGCTTCATCGGTCTCAACAAAACGCTTTATTTCGTTTACAGCCATAGCGACAATGCTCCATACCGGTTCATTGGTTTCGTCTTTGAACTGGGGGAGTAGCGGGAGTAATGCGGCATTTGATTGCATACCTGCTTGGGCAAGTAGAATTTGATCATGGAGAAAGCTTAGGCGATCAACATTTGTCAGGTTTGGTAGCTCGGTAATAATATCGGATAAAAGTTTAGCCTCATACTTGGGGATGAAGTGGGAAGTTGTACCGCTATTAAGCCGGAAAACTGTATTTTCAGTGTAAGGAAAGGTTACTTCAGATTCTTTTAGCATTTCAGGAATTGGCTCGACAGAACCGTGAAGGGGGATAGGCCAAAGCCGGTCTTTATTTGTGTGGGGACCAATAAAAAACTGTTTTTGCGTAAGTTTAATTGTATTACTTTCCCGAGTGGCGCTTACAACTGGGTACCCAGGTTGGGTTATCCAGGTATTCATTAGCACTGCAATATCCTTACCCGATGCATCGGCTAGTGCTGTCCATAAATCATCAGCTGACGTATTTGTATATTTGTGTTTTTCGAAGTACGTTTTTAACCCGACTCGTAGCGCTTCGTCGCCAATGTACGCTTGAAGCATACGCAGTAAGCGACCACCTTTTGCATAGACAATCGACGGGTCGAAAATGGTGCTAATTTCATCTGGGTGGGTAACATCAACTTGAATCGATTGCACACCATCAAGGCTATCGCGGCGAAGCGCACTAACGACATCGCTGGTGGCAAATTCAAGCCAAATGTCCCATGAAGGCTCAAGCGCATCGACGGCGATATACTCCATCATATCGGCAAAACTTTCGTTGAGCCAAAGGTCATTCCACCATTTCATTGTGACTAGGTTACCGAACCACTGGTGACTTAGTTCGTGGGCGACAACAAGGGCAACGTGCCGCTTGGTGCTCAGTGAGGTGTTTTTCGGATCAACTAATAAAGCAATTTCACGATACGTAATAAGACCCCAGTTTTCCATAGCTCCGGCTGAAAAGTCGGGGATCGCAACATGGTCAGATTTTGGCAACGGATACGGGACGTCAAAATAATCTTCAAAGAATTCAATGGTTCGAACCGCAAAATCGAGTGAGAAATCAAGGTTTGACGGGTCATGAGCTAGGGTTGACCAAACTGATACCTCTACGCCATTTTTTGTGATGGCAGTTTTCTTTTGTAGTTCGCCAGCTACCCAAGCAACAAGGTAAGTGCTCATGCGTGGAGTGGTTTCAAACTGGGTAACAAGTAAATCATTTTCTACTTGTTGTTCTTTTACGGGCATGTTACCAAGAACGGTAACGTTTTGCTCGGTTGTAAGGGTAATATCGAAAGTAGCTTTTGCTTCCGGCTCATCGATACAGGGGAAGGCTTTTCGTGCATAATGGCTTTCGAATTGAGTGACGATGAGTTCTTTTTTTTCGCCATTAACTTCAAAATGGGACGGGTATATTCCATTCAAACCTTCGATGATGGTGCCGCTGTATGAAATAACCAGCACATGATCTCCTTCGACTATATCTGGATGGGTTATAACAAGCTCATCGTTTTCTTCTTGGTGTGATGATGCTTCTTTACCGTCAAAAGTTATCGAATAAATGGCAAGGTCTTTTGAATGAAGCCGAATCTCCTCTGCGTCTACGGCGGACGAGCCGTGAATAGTAACAGTTCCCTCGAAAGTATGTTTTTTACGGTCGAGAGTTACCGATAGGCTGTAATGGTCTGGAGTGAATGTATTAATAAGGCGAGATACAGAATTCATACTTTAAGTATAGCAAAACTTAAGACCTAGCTGCCATACTAGAGCTATGAGAAGGCGAAGGGCGGTATTAGTATTAGTGGTTGGAACGGCACTACTTGCAGCGGTAGCTGCGGTTATGCCACAACTTATTGAAGAAAGCTCGATAGGGTGGTCGACAGTGAATACGAAAGGCGTCCCGGCAGAACAGGGGAGCGCACAAGAAGCTTTAGGCAAGCTTGAAGTAAAGGGTCGGGCATCGAAAACCGGCTACGCTCGCACTGAGTTTGGTAATGGGTGGGCAAAAGTAAACGGCTGCACCACGCGTGATATTATTTTGCACCGCGACCTCGAAAACGTTGTACTTGATACCGATTGTAAAGTTGTAGGCGGGCAATTACACGACCCTTACACTGCCACGACGATTATGTTCAATAGAGATAATGCAAATGAAGTACAAATTGATCATGTTGTTGCGCTTTCAGATGCTTGGCAGAAAGGTGCTCAGCAACTCACTAAAACTCAGCGTGAGCAGTTGGCGAATGATCCGCTTGAGCTTTTGGCTGTTGACGGTGGCGCAAACCAGCAAAAAAGCGATGGCGATGCCGCAACCTGGCTTCCTAAAAATAAGTCATTTCGCTGTGCGTACGTAGCCCGTCAAATTGCCGTAAAGGTTAAGTACTCACTATGGGTAAGTGAAGCTGAAAAGAATGCGATGAACGATGTGTTATCTGGGTGTCCAACACAACAGCTGCCAGTTATGTAATCCTAAAATTGACAGATCTTTTGTAAGGTGAGACTATTTAGTTACTTATGACAAATCCATTCACGTTTGTAGAAGAAAATAATTTCCGTAAAACAGATGGATCACTTGAGTTTGATTCTGAACAGTACTTTGAATGGGAAAGCACAGGGTCCGGGCTGACCGTACGATGGTCGGCTGAAGCTGGTCTGTCCGAGGCTGTCAAAGTATTTCGTTCCAGCTTTGGCGAGGAAGATCCAGAAATTGAAGGAACTATTACAATTGGTACCGACAGGTTAATTCGTCCGTCGTTTGATATAGCTCGTATAGCTCTTGCGCGTCCAGATGATGTACGTTTTTACAGTGTTGAACACGATCGAACAGGGGTAAGCTGGAGTCCTGGAGACGAGCATGCCGGTCATGGACACATAGCGCTCCGCACAAATTATTCTGAGCTTGAGCAGGCAAGTCCACTTATTAGACAAACTGCTACGCCAGAAGTCGCACTCTTTGCACCGACTGCGGTTCGATCTCTTGTTGAGTTTGGTAAGTAATTACCTGTTTTGTTGTCATTTGACAACTATCATCACGAAATGTATACTAAAGGCAGTACATTCCGGCCGGCAGGTCGGATTTTTTAATCAGAAAGGATTGAAATAATTATGGATGAATTAAATCTAAAACAACTTACTTTGGCGGTTCGCACAATTGCCGACGAGAAAAACCTTCCCGAAGACGTTGTGCTGTCTGTTATTGAGCAAGCTATTGCAGCCGCTTGGCGCCGTGATAATGGCGAGCGCGACCAAGAAGTTCGCGCCGAATTAAACACCAACAGTGGTACTGCAAAAGTATTTGTTGGTCGCGAGGTGGTTGAAATAGTGGGAAGCGAAGCCCATGAAATTAGTCTTGAAGACGCCCGTAAAGTAAAAGACGATGCTCAAATCGGTGACATCATTGAAGATACGTACGAAGTGACTAGCTTTGGCCGTGTGGCTGCCCAAACCGCTAAACAAGTTGTATTGCAGCGCCTCCGTGAAGCAGAGCGCGAAGTAGTGCTTGAAGAGTATGAAGATAAAATTGGTACGGTTGTTACCGGTACGGTGCAACGGGTTGAACCGCGTGTTGTTCGAGTTGAAGTGGGCAAGGCGAGTGGTATTATTCCACAAAGTGAACAAATTCAAGGTGAATTCTACAATGTCGGAAGCCGTATCAAGGTATTTATTAAAGACATCGAACGCGAAAACCGCGGCCCGCAACTTATCCTAAGCCGTGGCAATGAAGCTTTTGTTGAGTATCTTTTCCGTCAAGAAGTGCCCGAGCTTGAAACCGGTGCTGTTGAAATTAAAGCTATTGCGCGTGAAGCTGGTCGGCGCACCAAGCTGGCTGTTGTGAGCTCTGTTCCTGGCGTTGACCCGGTGGGTACATTTGTAGGTGGTCACGGTACTCGTGTTCAAGCTGTCATGAATGAAATTGGTGATCAGGAAAAAATTGACATTGTTACTTTTGACGAAAACACCGATCAATTCATCAAGAACGCCCTCAGCCCTGCTGAAGTAGTAAAGGTTGAGATTGATGAAAAAGAAAAGCGTGCCAAAGTATTTGTTAGCGAAGACCAACAATCGATTGCAATTGGCCGTGGTGGTCAAAACGTTCGGCTTGCTAGCCGTCTGACTGGCTACGAACTTGACATCGAACAAGCTACGGCGGCCACCTCAAGCGTAGCCGACAAGCCAAAGAAGAATATTGAAGACAGCCTTTTAAGTGCTGTTGAAGAAGCTGCCGAATAGTTTTCTCAGCAAAAAATATAATTAGCACTCGCTTGACCCGAGTGCTAATTTTGCTATACTAGATATATGAACAGGCAATAGTAAATAATTCCTATTGTGCTTCATGCTATGGAGGATAGATAATAGATATATGTCTGATGACTTTTCAGAATTCATCGTACACTTAACCGACAACGCGCGGACCAGCCTTCATCATGCCACACTAATTGCTCAAGGCTACGGAAGCCCCTATGTTGGAACCGAGCATTTACTGCTTGGTGTTATGGCTCAAGGTGCCTCGGTAGGTGCAAAAATCTTAGCTGACTCGGGTGTCACCCTTGATAAGGCGCAATCTGCCTTAAGCGCTGTACCTATTAGCGCAAATTTTTCTGCTGGTATTATGACAAAAAGCTTGAGTGAAACAGCTAAGCTTACTTTAAAAATGAGTTGGGATATCGCCCAAGAGTTTCGTCAAGACTATCTTGGAACGGAGCATATTCTTTACAGTATCCTGTCACAAAAAAACGCCCGTGCAACCGTACTGCTTCGTGATATGAATGTTGATATTCCAGAAATTTTATCTGAGCTTGAAGAGTATCTTGACCGTAACAGTGAAAATAATTCCGATACCACAGAGGATACGGGCCGGCCTGTTAAACAGCAGCGTGAAAAGGGCATGCTTGGTGTATTTGGTACAGATTTAACGGCTCGGGCAAAGATGGGCAAACTTGATCCTGTGATTGGCCGTAAAGAGCAAGAAGAGCGCTTAGTAACTATTCTAAGTCGTCGAACTAAAAACAACCCGGTACTCATTGGGGAGCCTGGGGTTGGTAAAACGGCTATTGTTGAAGGCCTTGCCCAACGAATCGCCAGTGAAGATGTCCCCGAGCATTTACTAGATAAGCGTATCCTTCAGCTTGATCTCGCTGGTATGATTGCCGGAACAAAATATAGGGGCGAATTTGAAGAGCGATTGAAGAAAGTTGTTGATGAACTACAAGAGCAAAAAAATATCATCATATTTATAGATGAACTTCACCTTCTTGTAGGTGCCGGTGCTGCCGAGGGGGCACTCGATGCTGCAAATATGCTAAAGCCAGCTCTCGCTCGTGGTGAGCTGCGTCTCATTGGTGCGACAACGTTAGAAGAATATCGTAAGCACATTGAAAAAGACACTGCGCTCGAGCGACGACTACAGTCAGTTATTGTGCCCGAACCTAAACTAAAAGACACCATCGCTATCCTTAAGGGCCTTAAGCCTTATTACGAAAAGCACCATGGCGTAGCGATAAGCGATGAAGTAATAGAAGATGCTGTCTATATGGCAGACCGCTATGTAAGTGAACGGTTTATGCCTGATAAAGCAATTGATGTTATTGACGAAGCTGCAGCCCGTGTCCGTGTTAAAACAGGTCACAAGCCAAGCAAGGTTCGCGATTATATGAAACAATTAAAAAACCTTAATGACAAGATGGAAGAGGCAGTTGCTTCCGAGGAGTACGAGCGGGCGGCCTTGTATAAAACACGAATTAGCCAGCTGAATGAAAAGCTTACCGAGTCACGTGAAGAGCACGAAAAGAAGACACCTGTACAACTGACAGACGACGACATCGCACAGGCAATTGCCCAAATGACAGGTATTCCTGTAAAACGTGTCCAAAAGTCCGAAGCTAAGATGCTTCGTAACTTAGAAAAGCACTTAGCAAAGTATGTTATTGGGCAGGACGAGGCGGTTGAAAAAGTTGCTAGGGCAATTCGTCGCAGTCGTAGTGGTGTTGCCAGTAACAAGCGTCCAATCGGTTCGTTTGTTTTCCTAGGTCCAAGTGGTGTTGGTAAAACCGAGCTTGCGCGGGTATTAGCTCGTGAAGTCTTTGGTAACGATGACGCACTGATAAAGATTGATATGAGTGAGTTTAGCGAACGACATAACACGAGTCGCTTACTTGGTGCTCCGGCTGGCTACGTTGGCTACGAAGACGGCGGTCAACTGACAGATAAAATTCGCCGACAACCATACAGTGTTGTATTGTTCGATGAGATTGAGAAAGCCAATAGCGAAGTGTTTAACCTACTTCTTCAGCTGCTCGAAGATGGAAAAATAACCGACGCTAAGGGTCGATCAGTTGATTTTAGTAATACAATCATTATTCTTACAAGTAACTTAGGTGCTGAACAGATGATGAAAGAATCGAGTCTTGGGTTCCATGCAGCTTCGAAACAAGATGAAAAGAAACTTGACGAAGTGCATGCCGAGAATGCCAGCGCTGCTCGCCAAGCTCTTGAAAAGATGATGCGTCCAGAACTTATTAACCGGTTCGACAGTATTGTTACGTTTCGGGCGCTTACTCGAAAGCAAGTTGGTAAAATTTTTGACACCTTATTGGCTGATTTACAAGAGCGTCTGGTTCGAAAAGGTATTCACTTAGTTATTATGCCGTCGGCTAAAAAGCTTACTATACATGAGGGCTATGATGAAAAGTACGGTGCGCGTCCGTTACGCCGTGCGATGCAAGATTTACTTGAGCACGAGATTGCTGAGGGTATTTTAAGTGGTGAGTATGAAAAGGGTACTGTTCTAAAGGCTTCTGCGCAAAAGGGTAAGGTCGTGTTAAATGTCGAGCATGAAAACTAACCGTACTGGCTCGGTTGTTGCATTTATAGCGAGTGGTATATTGATTGTGTTGGCGGTGTTATTATTTGTGAACCGCCAACACATCTTAGACCAGCTCTCGGTGTGGAGCTACACACCATCTTCGTCTGTACAGGCAATTGAAGAGAAAGTTGGTTTCACTGAAAAAGGTACGTTTATTTTTTATGCAACGCACCCAACAGTTGATACATCTACTAACTTCAACTCATCATGCCCACGACAAGAAACCATGAGCCCTATTCTAGGTTGCTATGTAAACGACAGGGTGTACATTTTTAACATTACTAACTCACAATTAGATGGCATGGAAGAAGTAACGGCTGCGCACGAAATGCTTCATGCTGTATGGGCACGGATGGGGGTTGATGAGCGTCAGAAGCTTGGTTCGGAACTTGAGAGCGCTTATAAAAAAATAAATGACAGCGACTTAAAAAGCCGAATGGAGTACTATGAACGCACTGAACCGGGTGAGTTTACTAATGAACTACACTCTATTCTTGGAACTGAGATAGCGTCGTTAGGCGAGCCACTCGAATCATATTATCGTCAGTATTTTAACCGTCAGACTGTACTTAGCCTTCATGCACAGTACAACACTGTCTACAAAGACCTCAACAAACAAGTGGATGATTTATTTAATAAAATGGAAAGCCTCTCTGCTTCAATTGAACAGAGTTCGGGCCAGTACGATGCGCAGTCGAAACAACTAGCAGATGATATTAACACTTTTAATACTAGGGCGAATAATGGCGGCTTTGCTTCCCAAAGTCAGTTTAATCAAGAGCGATCGCGACTTGAAGCTCGCAGTGCCAACCTCGAGACTCAACGGCAGGTAATTAATGCTAACATTGAGCAGTATAATTTGTACTACACGCAGTACGAAGCGATAGCAAAACAAATAGAAGTTTTGAATAACAGTATTGATAGCTTTAAGCAAATTGAGGCAGCGCCAGCTGTGTAGGGCTGGTATACTATAAACAGGTATGGTGAAGGTAAAAACGCAATTTATTTGTCAGCAATGTGGCGCTAGTTACAGTAAATGGGCTGGACGCTGCGAAAATTGCGGCGAATGGAATACGCTCGTCGAGCAAGCCCCACAATCAATGGGCCAATCTTCGGTTGCTATTGCGGGTCAGACTGGCAAGAAACTACAAGTTCAACCTATTAAAGCTGCAAAAGCTGACAAGGGCATGCCAAGAATTTCAACAACGATTTCAGACTTGGACGTCGTGTTAGGTGGCGGTATTGTTCCTGGATCGGTCACGCTGTTAGCGGGTCAGCCTGGCATTGGAAAAAGTACATTACTCCTTCAAATTGCTTCAAGCGTTGCGCAGGGTCACCCTGTACTCTATGTGAGCGGTGAGGAGTCAGCTCATCAAGTGGCACTTCGAGCCTCACGACTTGGTGCTGATACAAACGAGCGTCTTGATTTTGCAGCTTCAACGAGTGCCAATGACATCGCGGCAACAATTCAATCAGGTAGCTATGCATTAGTGATTGTCGATTCAATTCAAACAATGTCGCTTGACGAAATGACCAGTGCGCCGGGTACGGTCAGTCAAATTACCAATAGTAGCAATGTGTTAATTCGATCTGCTAAAGCGGCTGGTTCAGCGGTAATTCTGGTTGGCCATGTTACAAAAGAGGGGAGCATTGCCGGTCCGAAGGTACTCGAACACTTAGTTGATGTCGTATTACAGTTTGAAGGCGATCGTTACGGTGGTTTTAAAATTGTCCGAGCAGCCAAAAATCGCTTCGGTTCAACAAATGAAGCGGCACTTTTTGAAATGTATGATCAAGGCTTGCGGCTTGTAGAGAATCCTTCGGCAGCACTATTAGCTGAACGGCAAGCAGCCGATGGCTCAGTTGTATTGGCGACCTTAGAAGGAACTCGGCCGCTACTCGTTGAAATTCAGGCTCTTGTTAATCCAACCAGTTTCGGGTATCCTAAGCGTACTGCTAGCGGGTTTGATCTCAACCGTCTTAATCTACTCATTGCGGTTCTCGAACGACGAACCAAACTGAACTTATCCGACAAAGATATCTATATAAATGTAGTAGGCGGTTTGAAACTGAGCGACCAAGCGGCTGATTTGGCAATTTGTATGGCCATTGCAAGTGCCGCAGCCGGCAAGCGAATTGACGACGAAACGGTCGTTTTTGGCGAGGTTGGTCTTGGCGGTGAAATTCGATCAGTCATAGGAACCGATAAGCGAATTTCCGAAGCGAAAAAGCTAGGCTTTACCCGAGCAGTTGCACCAAAACAATCGCAAAAAAATGAATTTATAACGCCAGTAGGTGATATACGCGCTGCGCTTATCGACTACCTACGGCAATAAGGAGTATATGGAAGTATTTATTATTATTGTTCTGTTGGCAATTGCCGCCGAAACAACTTACTTAACGGTAAATGCCGTAAAAAAACAACACCGAACAGCGTTGGCACCGGTTTTTGTCGACACTTCGGTTTTAATTGATGGACGGATCGTTTCAATTGCCGAATCGGGCTTTATTACTCGCCCACTGTACATACCACGCAGCGTGGTTGGTGAATTGCAATTCTTAGCTGATAACGCTGATAGCGAAAAACGCGCCCGGGCTCGTCATGGACTAGATATTATTAACATTTTGCAATCTTTAACAACTGTTGAAACGCATATATTTGCCGATGGTGTGAAGGCTGAGGAGGGAGTAGACAACCGTTTACTAAAGCTTGCCAAGAAACACCACGGGGCGCTTTGTACGATTGACTATAATCTTAATAAGGTGGCCCTTGTAGAGGGTATTGAAGTGTTAAATGTTAACGAACTTGCTAAAACATTACGCATGGCCTATTTGCCCGGTGAAAAAGCTAAGATTGAGCTAACACAGAAAGGGAATGATCAACACCAGGCTGTTGGCCATCTTGATGACGGTACAATGGTGGTTGTTGAGCATGCCTATAAGCAAATAGGAAGTATTGTTGAGGTAGAATTTATTCGTAGTCTGCAAACCGCAGCTGGTAAGATGATGTTTGCAAAATTAGCGAATTCTTCAAACCAACAAAGTCCTCAATCAAAATCGAACAATCGAAATTCGTCTACGAAACAACCAAAAGGCACCGCGCCAAAGCCAGTTAGGAAGACATATAAAAAACCACGCAGTCCAGAGGATAGCTTGGTAGAGTTGGCTAATAGTTAAAATAAAAATACCCCGCCGTAGTAGCGGGGTATTTTTATTATGAAACGCATTAACCCGAACTGCTTGCGCTGTAGTACCCTGAATCGATAACCGTTACATTGGTTCGACCAGCAGGTGTTGCGTTGCCTGTGTAGGTAGCTTTGTAGCTGTTACCGGTTTTTGTAATACCCGTTAAAGCAGTTCCATCAACCGTAATGGTAACACCAGACGTATCAAGGTTAAATGTTCCCGGGTTGACCGATACGGTAACCGTCCAGTTACCAGAATTTCCAGATGTACTGACACTTGATACGCTTGGGGCGGTGTCGGAACATTTATGAACATCGTCGTCAGCATTTGCATTATAGCCTTCTGGGACGTTTGAGTAGCTATCTTTCTTGGTGACGGGATCGGTTGTCTTCACTACATCAAGAGTAATTTTGGCAGCCTCTGGCGTACAATCAATTGCTTTCTTTTTCGACAAACGGTCAAATGTTAGTTTCGCATTTGCTTGACCCTGTGTTTTATTCCACCATGATGGGTAGACTTCGTTACCGACCTTTTGAATACCAGTTGGCTGGCTGTACCAGTCGCCTGACTTCCATTTACCTTCAGTGGCGTAAACTTCTTTGTGGGCGTATTCCATAACTTTTGCGACAATCGGGCTTCCAATTGATGAGGTACCGACTTTCAAAATAGTTGTATCGGGGTTACCGAGCCACACACCCATAGTAAGAGCTGGACTATAACTCATCATCCAAAGGTCTTTTGCATTTCCGCCTTTGTCCGAAGTACCAGTCTTAGTAGCAGTTTTAACGCCAGGAATATTTTTTGCCGCGTAATTGCCAAGTGCCGAACTAGCGTTTGCATCGGTAAGGATGTCGGCAACAATGTAAGCAGATTGTGCGTCGATGACTCGCTTACCTTCAGAATCTGACCATTTTTTTAGAACTTCACCTGAGCTGTTTTTAACTTCTAAGACAGTTGATTGATCTTTGTAGACACCCATACGAGCAAGTGACGAGTAGGCGCTAACAAGATCAACTTGTTCAACCCCACACCCACCAATTGCAGACGATAACCCTGCTTGCTTGTCGGCGCCAACAGTACAGTAACTTTTTGCACCCATATTATGAATTTCATCGATTGTTGGTTGAATTCCCGAAATGTACATTGCCTTTACTGCCGGAACGTTGCGCGATGTCGCAAGGCTGTTACGAATTGTGATAGAACCCTTATATTGACGGTCGGCATTTTGGAGTTTATCACCGTAAATAGCATCGATTGGTTCGTCAACTAAGATACTGCCACTTCCGTAGTTTTGCTGACCTTGAGACTTCTGCTGGAAGAGTTGTGCGTAAACAAGGCCCTTTACAGTAGAACCTGGCTGTATATACGCCGTAGCTGCATTATCTTGGCCAAAACCTTCATAGTTGAAGTCACGACTTCCCATCATAGCAACAATCTGACCCGTCTGGGTGTCTTCAACTGTTGCCGCACCGTTAGAGAAGCCGGCGTAAGTAGGAACATATGAATTAAACATATCGTTCATAGCTTCTTGAAGCTTGTTTTGGATGCGAATATCAAGTGTCGTTTTTACCGTTAAGCCACCGCGACCTACTGTTGCTTTACCAAGCTCTTGTTCGAGCTGTGAGCGGACCATTAGAACGAAGTGAGGTGCTTTAATGTCATCGTACATATTTACCTGTGGACGTATGCTATCAAGAATTGGTACTTTGATTGCCTCGTCGTATTGATCTTGTGTAATGTAATTTACATCTTTCATCGCCTTGAGGACTAGGTGCTGACGGTTAACTAAGCCTTCATGCCCAGCTACGTTATAAGGGTCGTAGACAGCTGGGTTTTGAGGAATGGCAGCAAGCAGTGAGGCTTCAGCTAAGGTAAGGTCTTTCGCTGATTTTCCAAAGTAGGTCTGGGCACCTGATTCAGCGCCGTTTCGACGTCCACCGTATGGTGACTCGTTAAGATACAAAGTAAGGATTTGATCTTTATCATACATACGCTCGATTTCGATTGCCAAAATGAGCTCTTTAATTTTTCGAGGAATACCACCAACGCCGCGGTTACCGGCCTCATCGGAGAAGAACACTTGTTTAACAAGCTGTTGGGTAAGCGTTGACCCACCCTGAATATCACCCCCGGTAAAGTTATTGACCGCCGCACGCACGGTACCTGTGACGCTGACGCCGCTGTGCTTAAAGAAGTCACGATCTTCAATAGCAACGGTTGCATTTTTCAAATTATCACTAAGGTCTTCGCTTTTTACGACGAGCTTGTAGTTACCGTCACCCTTATCTTCCCACAATGTTTCACCATTTCGGTCTAGGTATGTTGTAACGGTTGATTGAACCCGTTTGTCGATTTCACCAGGGCGAATTTGGTCAAGGTCTTTACGGAAATAAGCAAACAGGCCACCGACAAAAAGCGCGACGACTAAGACGGATACACCGGCAATTTTAAGCGCCATAAAGGCACCACGTTTACTAAACCAATAGGCCCACATTCGCTTTGGATGTAAACGGTAAAAGAAACGCTTTACCGGGTGTTTTGGAAGGGTTGCTAAATATTCGGCACGACGACGTGCCTCGGAGTCCTTTTTGACTTTGTGCGAGTGGGACAGCTTCGATGTCTTTCGCGATAAATTCGAATAAAGGCTAATTTTTCGTTCTGGTTTTTTCTTACTCACAGTATCCTAGTTCTCATAAGCAATATGCTTTCACTATTATACATTAGTTTCGTGTAACAATACTGCAAATTGAAAACTAAAAAATCCCACTGTTCCACGACTAAACCACTATAAGGTTTGAGGGTAGCATCATTATTTACTTAGTAAAAGTCATTAAGATGTAATGTATCTAAATATTTGATCGGCAATCCACGCGTGTCCTTTTAGGGATGGATGTACGTAATCTGCTTGGTATAATCCGAATGGGTTTGTCAAAGCAACCGGTACACGAGTGCTGAGGTCTAGGAATGACGACAGGTGTAAAGGATCTTCAATGGCGACCTCTCGTTGTGCTGTTACATATGATTGCCAAGAAGCGATTGGTGTTGTACTACCTTGTTTTGGCTCTGGGAGCGCTACGTAAAGCCATGATGGTGTTTTTCCTGTCACTGCGGTACGTACTGCAGTGCGATAATTTACTCGCATTACTTTTGTATTGGCGGGTGTAGCGGTAGCGTTAAGATAATCGTTATATCCCAGACAGTCAATCACAAGGTCGGGAGGTTCAACACCTGCAGACGCCGCCCAGGCGGTTGATCCTCCAAAGTGAGTAGTTGCCTGACCACTATGCGTACCGTCGAGAACACGAACGCCAAAGGTATCGTCGCTATCATAACGCCATATACCCTCAACAGTTACCGTGCCACCGTTAATTCGGCTTATAACAACTGTGTGTGTTCCTCTGTTTAAAGTTCCGCTATCAAAAGCGACAAAACCCCCTGCGTTGGTTTGCGTAAGGTTTATACTTTGCACTGTGCCGCCGTCGACACTTATCCCCATTACAGAATTTGAGTTTTTAGCCGCACCCACTTTAAATCGTGTGCAGTTTATCAAGGTAAAAGTGATAGTATCTGTTGTATTGCTGCTAGGAAGAATGAGTCCACGGCGACCGAGGCCCCATGATGTTGTTTTAGTTACACCTGCTGAATATACTGGGCCATTAGTCGCGATAGCGTTTGACGTATCGTAATAAGCCGGTATGTAATCACTTGACCCACCTGTGACGACGTTTGCTGTTGGATATAGTACTCGCAGAGCATCGCGAAGACGATCAATCCAACGAGCTTGGGTAGTTGTAATACTGGCGCCAAGGCCCTCGGCGGTACTGTCGCTTAGAATAAGTATGGTTGTAAGTACTCTGTCTCTGTTCGCAAGGGCGGTTTGCCATGGTTGTAACGCTAACCAAGATGGCGCAGTGTCGATAGCGTCGAGTCGCTGACCTGCAAAATTTTTAGGGGGGAGAGATGGCGCGTCTAAAATACCCATACTAACTCACTACCATCTGCGGAATGTTTGTCACCGCACCGTTTGCGTTGCGAGTGATCGCTGGCTGGGTGAACGTTTTGGCAGTTGGTGAACCGTAGGTTACTTTATAACTATCAATAGCGCCAGGGAAAGAATTTGAGAGAACTAATGCGGTGAAAGTTCCAGGCTTGCCATCTGGCCATACGACGTCAGCGGAGGTAATAGCTTGGTTCGTGTCTCGATTAATATTTCCAACTATAAGGAGCTCGGGATTCTTTGCTGCTGTAGCAAGTGGTATATATGTTGCATTTAGTTCATTTTCACCCAGTCGTATCGGAAGCTGGTTTTCAGAGAGTTTCGCATTGTTATCAAGACCTGCCACCCCACTAGCTGCCCCAACGCTTGAAGTGTTCACTTTGCCATTAAGTCCACTTGTTAATGTGGCCGTATCGGCCTTTGCATTCAACGCTGTTTGTGTTGCATTCGAGATGGGCTTACTCGCATCACTCGTATTATCAACATTCGAAAGGCCGACATCTGCCTTTACCAGCGATACATCACCAGTCTTACCAGCCACACTCGTGACTGGTGCGGTAGCACCAGTATTAAGCTTGGTCTGCACAGCACTCGACAGCTTATCTTCTGCAATAGTACCGGTTGCAATAGCCGCATTAGTCACAGCACCAGGCTTTAACTGGGCTGCACCAATCGAGTTAGTCTTAAGCGTACCATCTTCATCCAAAGATACCGATAAGTATTCATTGAGAATACTTCCCCACTGGCCAGCATCTGCACCTGGTTGTGGTAAGCGTGGCATAGCTGTATCTAATCCCTCTCTTTAAATCTTCTTTTTTCAAAAGACATTTCTTAACACGAAGTATATATAAGCGGAATGGTGGCGTCAAGGAAGTGTGGTAATTTCTCATGTGCGTTTTTAAAAGTTCACATGTGGCTTTTAGTTCGCCCTTTGGCTCAACGGGATTTTTGGTTTTGAATTTGGTATAATTATGGGGAAATATAAAGAGAAAGAGAGTTTATGACTTTATCTGAAGAGTTGGCATGGCGTGGCTTTGTTAACCAAATGACGTACCCTGATATTACCGCTTTAGATACGAGTTCGATTTCTTTTTATTGGGGGGTTGACCCTTCGGCTGATAGCATGACTATCGGTAACTTGGCGGCGGCCATGATGGTGTATCACTTTATTAAGGCTGGCCACAAAGCCCATTTACTGGTTGGGGGTGCTACTGGTATGATTGGTGACCCGGACGGTAAAAAAGATGAACGTAATCTTAAAACGCTTGATGAAATTGCCCACAACAAAGCAGCAATCGCAAAACAATACCAACAGGTGTTCGAAGGTCAGAATTTTGAAATAGTTGATAACTATGACTGGTTTAAAGATATGAATTACTTAACGTTCTTACGCGAAGTAGGCAAGCACGTTCCAATGAGCCAAATGTTAGGGCGTGATTTTATCCAATCGCGGCTTGGTGAAGACGGTGCGGGTATTAGTTATGCCGAGTTTAGTTATTCTCTTATCCAGGGCTACGATTTCCTTGATCTTTACCGTAATAAAGGCGTTACATTGCAGCTTTGCGGTGCTGACCAATGGGGTAACTCGATTGCTGGGGTAGATTTAATTCGTCGTATTGAAGGTGGTGAGGCACACGTATATTCGACGCCACTCATTATTAATAAGGCAACCGGTAAGAAGTTTGGTAAGTCAGAAGATGGTGCAATATGGCTAGACCCTGCTAAAACCAGCGTTTACAAATTCTACCAATTTTGGCTTAATGCCGACGATGAAGGCGTGGTTGACTACGCCAAGGTGTACACACTACTTGACCGCGAGGCGATTGAAATAATGGCCGAACAAGTTGCGACAAACCCTGGTGCGCGACAGGCTCAAAAAACCTTAGCTCATGAGGTTACAAAAATTGTGCATGGTGAAGAGCGAACAGTATCGGTTGAGAAAGTAACTGCGGTATTATTCGGCGGTAGCTTGGTGACAGAATTAACTGAAGACGAACTGGAAATGCTTGCCCAAGAAATTCCAACCGTACCAATTGGTAAGACTATCGTCGAGGCCTTAGTTGAGAACGGTATTGCCAGCAGCAATAGTGAGGCTCGCCGGCTTATTGAAGGTGCGGCTGTTTCTGTGAATGGCGAGAAAATAAGCATAGATACAACTATTGAAGTGGTCAGCTTAATTAAAAAAGGCAAGAATAGTTTTGTGTTAGTAAAGTAGGGGCGTATGAACCTATCGACGTCACTCGAAAAAATAAAAGGTGTCGGCCCGCGAACCGCCGATCAGTTTGCAGCGGCTGGTTTATTTACAGTTGAAGACTTAATTACATTTTTACCACGGGCTTACGAAGATTACTCGCATGTTACAAAAATTTCTGAAATTAAACCAGGCAAAGTGACTGTTAAAGCTCGCTGCGAGAAAATTGAAACCCGCCCAGTACGCCGTGGTATGCGGGTAACGACCGCAACCCTGTCTGATGATTCGGGTAAAATTCAAGCAGTTTGGTTTAACCAGCCCTACCGGGCAACCCAACTAAAATCAAACGATGAATTTTATTTTTCAGGTGAATTTGAGTTTAGTTATAATCGCTACCAACTGACCAACCCAAGTGCCGAAAAAGCGAGTGATATGCCGGTGCAAACTGATCGTATACTACCAATCTATCGAGCAGTCAGTGGGCTGAAAACAGGTCTTGTTCGAAAGATTTTAGACGAGCTTCGTCCGCTTATGACAATGCTACCGGAAACCTTACCAGAATCAGTAATAAGGCAGGAAAAGCTTATAAGCCATAGCGATGCATTAGTAGGTATGCACTTTCCCGAAACGATTGAACATATTTCAAAAGCCAAAGAACGGGTCGCCTTTGAAGAATTGTTTCAACTACTTCTTGCCAGCCAGTTGAATCGTCAAGAGAATGCCAAGCTTGAGGGCTGGAAGATTCCCTTTAACCAACAAATCGTTAAACAATTCGTTAGCCAACTTCCATTTGCCCTAACGAACGCTCAGCGTATCGCCGCTTGGGATATTCTTCAAGATTTTGAAAGTCAAACACCGATGAACCGCTTACTTCAAGGTGATGTCGGTTCGGGTAAAACAGTTGTCGCTGGCTTAGCTGCTCGCCAGGCAGCCCATGAAGGCTTCCAAGCAGCAGTAATGGCGCCAACCGAAATTCTTGCAAATCAACATGCCGCGACGCTTGATACATTATTACGGCCTTTTGGGGTAAGGGTCGGGCTACTCACGGGAAGTGTTAAAGGTAAAGCACGCCAAGAGTTATATAAAGCAATTAATAGCGGGGAGGTTGATGTTGTTGTGGGAACCCACGCACTTATTCAATCTGGGGTATCGTTCCACAAGCTTGGGTTTGTTGCGATTGATGAACAGCACCGTTTCGGTGTCGCCCAACGCCAAGAACTGCTTAAAAAGTCGACAAAAATGCCACACCTTCTTGCTATGACAGCAACCCCTATTCCACGTAGCCTTGCCCTCACAGTGTATGGTGAATTAGATATTTCGGTGTTAAATGAGAAGCCGGCCAATCGAAAGCCTATTATTACAAAAATTTGGTCACCGAATAGTCGTCCCCAACTATATGACTTAATTGATGCGGAAATAGACAAGGGGCGCCAGGCCTACGTTATTTGTAATTTAATAGATAACAATCCAACCAATGATCTAAAAAGCGTCCAAACCGAATTTAAACGTTTGCAAAATACGGTCTTTAAACACCGCCGGATAGGGTTACTACATGGTAAATTAGCAGCTGCCGAAAAAGATGCCGTTATGACAGAATTTTCGAAGGGGAATATCGATATTCTTGTTAGTACCACTGTTGTTGAAGTAGGTGTTGATGTTCCGAATTCTACCGTTATGGTAATTGAAGACGGTGACCGTTTTGGATTAGCTCAGCTACACCAGCTGCGAGGCCGAGTAGGGCGAAGCGTGCATCAAAGTTATTGCTACATACTACCAAGCGATTCTAAAAAACCAAGCCAACGCTTGAAAGAAATTGAAAAAAGTGACGATGGATTTTACCTGGCGGAAGTTGACTTAAAACTTAGGGGGCCGGGTGAGATATATGGCCGAGCTCAGCACGGTGCGCTTAATTTACAGGTCGCAACTTTAGGCGATACGCAGCTCATTGCACGGGCCCAAAAAGCCGCTCAGCAGTTCGTAAAGTCCGGCGAAAACCTGCTACACTATACACAGTTAGCACATCAGGTAGAAACATATCAACGACTGACAACACTTAATTAATAGAATGTATTCTGGAACAACATTTCGGCATCAATCAGGGAACGTGGTGGGCGTACACCAACGTATTGATCGTGTGGCGAAGCGTCATTTAATTCACTTAATTGGCACGCACCGTTTTTTTCCATCCATTAAAACAATCTTACATTTCGAGGGTAAAAATGGCCCCGACGGTATTAAAAGTAAAAGTCCATCACAAGATGAACCATGGCATTATATCAACCCAGAAGCAGGTGCTGACGACCCATTAATAACGATTATAAAAGATCATCTTTTTAATCTATCCTTAGCACTTCGTGAACAGGATGAGGTTCGAGCCGGCTTTGAAGCAGCCTGGCTTTCGCATGCAATTGTTGATGGGCTGACACCAGCACACCACTACCCACTGGCTGAGAAAATTGAAGAATTATGGGGTAAGCCACATACCGAGCGGATGACTACCGTTGATAAGATTTTGATTAAAGGAAATAACAAGCGTGATATGCTTTCGAAGAATTGGCAGTATTGGGGATCGGGCGGTGTGTTCACGGCACACTTTTTATACGAATGGGGCGTTGCATCATCCATTGCGGTTGGCAAGTTTAAAAAAATTGGGCTTCGAGACAAAGATATAAAAAGGATCGAGCAAGAAGGCTACATACCGTACTTTTTAAAATCGGTGAAGCTTGTCGATGAATTAAATACGTACCAAGAATTTGTAAAAACTGGCTGGTCGGCGTATTTAGGGGCTATTACCAGAAGGAGGCTTGCCCCCATATTAATGCGCAATGTGACATTAGCTTGGTATGCCGCGAGTAAAGGAATTACCGAATAATGAAAATGAGATTAATTGCTGGTAGGTTAGGCGGCCGAATGATTGAAGGGTCGGGCACTAATCGTACCCACCCGATGAGTGAAAGAATTCGTGGTTCGCTGTTTAATATTATTGGAAGTGATATTGAAGGTGCTGAAGTACTTGATGCTTTTGCTGGGAGTGGCTCGTTGGGGCTTGAAGCCATAAGTCGTGGTGCTCGCTTTGCGACTTTTATTGAACGCGATCGTGTAGCTCAAAATATCATTACAAATAATATAAAAAGTTTAGAATTAGCAGAAGTAACGAAGCTTGCAAAATCCCCAGTAGCAAGCTGGGCTGACGCCGCAAAAGAACAGTATGATTTCATATTTGCCGACCCGCCATTCCATGACCTTCAGTTATCCACAGTTGGGAAATTAACAAAGTTGTTAAAACCGAACGGGCTTATGGTATTATCTTATACAGGTACAGGTGAGGTTCCCACCTATTTAGGAGTTGTTGTGGTGGACAATCGTAAATACGGAGATGCGGCCCTTGCGTTTTACCGAAAGAAGAGTGCTTAGGCGCTCTTCTTTTTTGGGTAGTTGTGACTGTCGTACTTCGAGTTAGTGTCGTATTAGATAGATACTATTCACAACCAATATTATTGCCATCACGGTCGAGACCATAAATGTCGGTCCCGATAACATTGACAGGACCACTAACGTAAGCTGGACCATTTCCACTACCGCCTGCGCAGTCGACATCACTAGCGATTGGCACACAGGCACCGGAATAGTTTGGATCACAGTTCGATGAGACTTGTATCTTAGGAGCGACTTGCTTGACATAAGTACCAATGCTCGTCACTTCAGTAACGGGTGATTTGGAAATCTCTTCTTTAAGAAGTTCTCGGGCCGTTTCGGCGCCATCAACGTATGTGACCTTGTAGGTGAGCGTCTTTTCACCGTCAATACCAGTCGTCGTTACTTGTGTCGTGTCCTTGTCGTAAAGATTACTTTCTTTGGTTGTCTTATCGAAAGGTATAGCAATCGTATCTGTTAAATTCTCGTAGGTTATGACGGGTTGTGATTTAACCTGCTCAGTTGCGGGTGTTGAAGTGTTAGGAGAGGGGTTGCTCATCCCGTTGGCAATACTGCCGATTACGAAAACACCAAAGACGGCACCTATGATACCGATTGCTTTCTCTCGCCGGGTGTAGTTATTCCACTTTTTTACCATGTCTTGTCGCGAATTATGAGCTTTTAATGAATAAAAGGCAAGAACTATAGCCATTACAATACGCTTGTGTTATCACGCACTAGCCCCGTAGGTATTCCTTTTTAAGCATATTAATAAGTACACGTAATTGAATAAGCAAAAAGACCAGCATCTTTTGACGTTGGTCTTTCTATTGTTGAACATGCAATGGTAAGTTGCAGTAATCTTCATTTTGGTGCGGATGAAAGGACTTGAACCTTCACGCCTTGCGGCACATGCTCCTAAGGCATGCGTGTCTACCAATTCCACCACATCCGCATGGAATACTGTTGTAGTATAGCAAAAACCACCCACATTGAAAAGGCTAATCATCATGCTGAAACTTCATCATTCTTATGTCTACCACCCCTCAAACTGTGCTATCATTAAAGCAATAGCTATCAGGGGACGGGGAAATGAATAAGATTGCAGTCTATCTAAACGAGCATCTACTTGGCGAGGTAAGTAGTGCGAAGTCTATTCGCAAAAAATATGCGACCGACGGAAGTATTTTAAGTATTAGCCCGGAAATCGTTGCTTTTCCGAAGGTTACTAATGACATTCGTAAAATAGCGCGCTTCACGTGGCAGCTTGCTGAAAAAGGTCACATTGTTGGCATGACAGCGCGCGGGTTTGGTAATGATGTTACGGGCGCCGCTATTGGTCGTGGCATTATCATTGATACGTCCCGCCAATTTAACAAAATAATTCAGTTAGCTGCAAAAGATAAACTTGTTCAAGTTGAAGCCGGGGCAAGCGTATCAACAGTAAACGAAGTATTAAAATGGCAAGGTTTGTATATACCGGGTGCGTCTCAACGAAACGGGCGATTAATGAGTGTCGCTGGTGCAATTGCAAACGATAGTATTGGGCTTGACGGAAAAAGCCTTGCCGATGCGGTCGAAAAACTCGAAGTAGTGCTTGCAAATGGTGATGTTCTTGAAACTGGCACAGTGAGTAAACGCGATGTTAATAAAAAACTAGGGCTTCAAACTTTAGAAGGTGAAATCTATCGAAAGCTCGAGGCTTTATTTGAAGATAACGAAGAAGTCATCAAGCAAATTACCGAAGACACAGCGCGTGAAAATACGGGCTACAAACGTATCACTGATATACGGTCAAAAGATGGTTCTTACAACCTTACGCCCTTATTTATCGGTAGCCAAGGAACTTTAGGTATTATTTCAGAGATCGTGCTTAAGGCAGATTTCTATACGGCTAGTGAAACGTACGCAGCAATCGCTACAGACTCAATTCAAACTGCCCGCGATTTAGGCGAGCGCATTGCAGAACTTGACCCGTCAGAGGTAACGATTTACGATGGTGCGCTTTTTCGACGGGCGGTCAAGCAAGGCTCGAAATTTGCCATTCTTGAAGACATCGATACGATCGGTGCGGTTGTATTCGTTCGCTTTAATGATTCTAATGATCGCGTACAACTTCACAAGTTAAAAAAGCTTCGTAAATTACTTCGAAAAATGGATATTGGAATGGTAGATTCAACTGAACGTGACACTGAAGATTTTGTTGCAATAGCAGATGTAAATAAAACTATCCAACTGAGTGCTATCGATGACCATGCGACGCTTCCGATAATCGACGGTGCTTGGGTACCTACTAATCGCCGCGAAGAATTTGAAGTTGCTTTAAATGAGCTCGCATCAAAACACCACACTGAATTACCAGTCGAGTTAAATGTTTTGAACAACATCTATTCAGTTTATCCAACTCTAAAATTAAGCACCGTTGGTGATAAGCAAAAAGTATTTAAAATTATGACCGACTACGCTGCTATTGTTGATCGCTGCGATGGTTCGTTAACGGCTGATGGTGCCGAAGGCCGCGTTAAAGCCCCTGCTGCTTGGTCGATACTTGATGAAAAACACGCCGATCTATATAACCAAGTTCGTCAGATTTTCGACCCACTTGGAACGCTTAACCCAGAAGTAAAGCAAGATGGTGAATTGCGTGGCCTTATTGCCGCATTGCGGACTGATTTCGACAGTTCAAGTGTGCTATAATTTGTAAAATATGCGGATATGGCGGAATTGGTAGACGCGCTAGCTTCAGGTGCTAGTGCCCTTATGGGCGTGGAGGTTCAAGTCCTCTTATCCGTACCAGATTTGATTTTTTTAGACTTTACATCTCGCTCAAGCTAACTCATACTTTAAAGCAATGAAAAGCATAAGCACAAAAGGCTTCACGATTGTTGAAATTATTGTTGTCGTAACAGTCATTGCTATTTTAATTGGCTTGGTAACAGTTGGTATGAACCGCTATTTAGCGGATGGTCGTGACGGGCAACGAAAAGCCGACGTATCAATTCTGGGAGAATATCTTGAAAATTACTACGAAGATAACGGCGAGTATCCCTCGTGTGACATGTTGACGGCAGATCCTACAATCGTAGCAAATGGAACCCTGAAAGGCATCGCGCTCGATGCACTTCGATCACCATCTGGTGCAACGGCAAACTCAATTATCTGCTCAAATATTACAGCAAGTACAGCCGGTGATCCGTATGCATATATAGGCAGTGGTTGTGGGACGGCTGGTACAGGATACTGCATGGGGTGGACACTCAAATATATTCAAGAAATTGATTCGACTGTTGTTTCAATTTCGAGTCGTCGTAGCTAGTATGGATACAAGAAATGTTGTTGATAAGTATCGCGATCAGTCGGTTGAAGCCATCGTTGAAGATTTAGATACCAGCCGAAGTGAACTTCAAATTGCGGTAGAGAACATCGAGCGTGATTTTAATATGGGAACAATAATTCGCAATGCTAATGCGTTTAATGTTCGTAAGGTGCATATTATTGGTCGTCGCCAATGGAATAAACGGGGCGCCATGAAGACCGACGCCTATCTGCATATTCAGTACCATCAAACGGTAGAGGATTTTGCAGATGAAATGAAGCAGGCCGATCGGGTGATTATTGCTATTGATATTGTTGAAGGGGCTCTGCCGCTTCATGAAGTTTCGTTACCTAAGAATGCCGTTTTAGTATTTGGCTCTGAGGGAGAAGGTGTTTCGAAAGAACTTCTATCAGTGGCAAAATCAACGGTCATGATTGAACAGTTTGGCTCAACCAGGTCTGTGAACGTGGGTGTTGCATCGGGTATTGCTATGTATGCATGGGTTCAACAACACCGACTTTAGGTAGCGTAAGGGGTGAGTAAAGTGATATACTTCACTCATGACTTCATTATCTCCTCAACCCTACAAGGGAACACGCGACTACTACCCGGAAGAAAAACGGGTACAGAATTATATTTTTGAAACATGGAAAAAAGTAGTTGAGCGTTTTGGATATGAAGAATACGGTGCGCCCGTTCTAGAAAATTTAGAAATTTACGCTGCTAAAAGCGGTCAAGAACTTGTGAATGAGCAAACTTACACGTTTACTGATCGTGGTGGCCGCACCGTTGCGATTCGCCCAGAAATGACCCCGTCAATTAGCCGAATGGTTGCAGCCAGGCGGCAAGAATTACCGTACCCAGCCCGGCTTTTCTCGATTGCGAACTTTATGCGTTACGAGCGCCCCCAGCGCGGCCGTGAACGTGAGTTTTGGCAATTAAACGTTGATGTGTTTGGGGTTGATAGTGTTGCGGCTGATATTGAAATTATTACTATTGCCGATGCTATTTTAAAGGAATTTGGTGCCTTAAAAGGTGATTATGTTATTCGCATTAATAACCGCAAATTCATACACTATATGATGGCAGAATATTTAGGTCTCGATGTTGTCGGTGCACAGCAAATGACTAAACTGTTTGATCGTCGCAACAAAATTACTGAACAGGATTTTGACGAGCAAGCTCTCCTTATTCTTGGTGAAGAACAAGCTTCTGATATTGAAAAAATTAAGCAAATTATTAATGCGAAAGATATTGAATCCCTTCCGCGTGAGCTGCAACAATCAAATGCAATTGATGAAATTAAAACAGTCTTTTCTGGGTTAGAAAAAGCTGGTGTTGACGGCGCAGTGTTTGATGCCTCACTTATGCGCGGCCTTGATTACTATACTGGTACAGTTTTCGAAGCTTTTGATACACATCCTGATAACAACCGTTCATTATTTGGTGGCGGCCGCTATGATGGCCTTGTTGGTTTATTCGGGGCTGAGCCTATCAGTGCTGTTGGTATGGCGCCAGGTAATACAATGATTGAAAACTTCTTAGATGTTCATGGTCTTATGCCAAAAAATATTTCAAAGACTGACCTTTACATTGTAGTGATAGGCGATGCGGTTGATGATGCTCGTCGCATTGCCTACGATTTACGTCACGACGGATTGAACGTTGAGGTTGATATAACTGGGCGAAAACTTGATAAGCAAATTAAAACGGCTGTAAAGAAAAATATTCAGCACATTCTGTTTGTGGGCGAAAATGATGCCGATTCAAGCGAGTATTCTTTAAAGAATGTTGTTGAAGAAACCGAAGAGAAGCTTTCATTAGAACAGATTATTGAAAAGCTAGCTAATTAGTTACAACGGCTCATTTGTCAGACAAAACTACCTCTGTTATAATGAGAAGTAATGAAGACTATTGTAAAAAACCTATCCGAGACCAAAGTAGAAGTAACTATTAATTTAGATGCAAGTGAGCTAGCAGATGCTGAAAAAGTAGCGCTAGTAAAGCTAAGTAAAACCATCAAAGTACCCGGTTTTAGGCAAGGTAAAGTACCGGCAAGTGTTGCTGCAAAGCATGTTGACCAGCAGGCTCTGCAAGAGCAGCTACTTGACGATGCAGTCAGTAAAGCGGTAGCCGAAGCCTTCCTAGGCGAAAAAATCCAAGCCCTTGATCGTCCGATGGTAGATATTAAAAAGTATGTACCGGGTGATTTGCTTGAGTTTACAGCTGAAGTTGAGGTTTTACCCCCTGTAAAACTTGGTGATTACAAGAAACTTGGTAAAAAAGCTGATAAGGTATCGGTTAGCGCCGACGATATCAATGAAGTTATCGAGCGTATGCGAGCTGGCTTTGCTGAGAAGAAAGAAGTAACTCGTGCTGCAAAAGATGGCGACGAAACGGTCATTGATTTTATCGGCAAGAAAGATGATGTTCCATTCGATGGCGGCACAGGTAACGACTACACATTATCACTTGGGTCAAACCAGTTTATTCCTGGCTTTGAAGAGGGAATTGTTGGTCACAAGGCTGGCGAAACTTTTGATCTTGAACTCACATTCCCTAAAGACTATCACGCTAAAGAATTAGCCGGCCAGAAAGTTACCTTTACAACGACCCTTAAGAAAGTAATCGAACAGGTTCTTCCAAAGCTTGATGACGAGCTTGCTAAAAAAACCGGCGAATTTAAAACGCTGGAAGAACTTAAAGAAAATATTAAGAGTGAAATTACTACTCAAAAAGAACGTGAAGCAGGCGATAAGCTAAAAGAAGAGCTTATTAATGCGCTCGTCGATGCAAGCAAAGTGAGTGCACCACAGGTACTTATTGATGACCAGGCTCGTTCAATTGAACAAGACTTTTCACAGAACCTGATGTATCGTGGGCTCGATCTTACAACTTACTTAGAGTCAAACAACTTCAAAGACGAAGATGACTGGCGTGAAAAAGAAGTAAAACCAGCTGCCGAAAAACGAGTGAAAGCCAGTTTAGTACTTAACGAGTTAAGTAAGGTTGAAGCAATCACTGCAACAGATGCTGAAATTGATGAGCATGTTGAGTTACATAAAAAACAGTATGCCAATAACCCTGAAGTTTTAAAGCAATTTGAAACTTCAGAGGTTCGCCGTGATATCGCTAACCATTATGTAAGCGAGAAAACGATTGCGCGTTTGGTTGAGCTTAATGGTGGAAAAGTTCTCGAACACAATTAGTCTTGAACGTGAAAAGAGAGCCGGGAGTATCGGCTCTGGGGGCTCGGCTGTTGCGCCGAGCCCCGTTTTTTTGGGGTTCTCGGTGCGATTCATGATTTTTTACGCCACTTTCGCCACATCTTCACGCAGATGAGTGACAAAAGAAGCACTGCAATTATAAGCAGCAAGAAAGCACCGAATCGCGTGAACCCGAGGTGGGCTAGTGCTAACCAACTTTCATCTCGCCCAAGTTCGGCGGCGGTAGCTTGTGGATTAAAAATCCAAGTCAGCGGCCACCTGTATGAAGTGGTTATTACCATGAAGGCGAGCACTAGAATCAAAAAGCCCGTTAGTGCAGCAGCGAGAAAAAACTGTATGTCTCTCTCGGGGTTTTTTTCATTGCCTTTTTCTTCACTTTCTCCCATGACTATACTCCAATCACTCGGCGGAAAAAGATTACTTAATTATACAACTTTTTCAGTATTAACACAAATAGTGTCTAGCACTCTATTGACTTGAGTGCTAACAACCCGCTATACTAAACATAGTAAAAGGGAGTAAAAATGAGCACACCTAAAAATTATCTTGTTCCAACTGTCATTGAAAAATCGCACGATGGTGAGCGTGCCTTCGATATTTATTCGCGCCTTTTAAAAGATCGCATAATTTTTCTTGGTGAGGAGGTGAACGAACATACTGCCAATATCGTGATTGCTCAGCTTCTCTACCTAGCCTACGAAGATCCTAAAAAGGATATTAAATTGTATATCAATAGCCCTGGCGGTAGTGTCTATGATGGGCTTGGTATTTATGACACTATTCAATTTATTCAACCAGATGTTCAAACTATTGGAATTGGATTACAGGCAAGTATGGGTGCATTCCTGCTTTCAAGTGGTACGAAGGGTAAAAGGTTTGCGCTTCCGAATAGCCGTATTATGATTCACCAACCTTCAAGCGGTACCCAAGGAAAAATTACCGACCAGGAAATTACACTTCGCGAAGGGCTGTTCCTAAAGCAAAAGTTAAATGAAATTCTTGCAAAAAATACGGGCCAAAAACTTTCTAAAGTTGAAAAAGATGCCGACCGCGACTTTTGGATGAGTGCAGACGAAGCCAAGAAATATGGCTTGATTGACGAAATTATAACCGGCGTGAAATAGACCTTTGCTTGACACCTTGATTTATTAGATGTATGGTTGGCACATCCCGCGTCGAACGACTTAAGGAGATTCCATGATCGCGAGAGTTGTAAGCAGTACCCTCCGTCAGCCCGTCACAAGGCGAAACTGGCGTGACACCGAATGGCGTCACGAATACCTCCGACTCAAGCGAGAGATCGCACGCCAGGAGGCGGAAATCCGGCGAGCAGAGCTGGGTGAAGAATTCGAAGACCCATACGAGATCACACGCGATGAGTTCGTGGTATCCAGCCGTAAGGAAGTTGCGAGGATGAAGCACCGCCTCGACCAGATGTGGTGGAGCACCGCCTTCAACTCGGTCGTGAACGGCTTTCGGCAGCTTCTGCCGTCGACCGCTCTGCGGCGTAACGATCGCTGGGACATGCTGACGGGAGTCTGCGACCCATGGGCGACCAATCCGCCGCAGACGATTCGAGACGGCAGCTGACGTTCCAATACCGCAACCAGGGATACTTCATGGACCGCGGCACCTCTTCGTGAGTGTGCTGCGGTCTATGAAGGTGAAGAAGTTTATTTTTTTGGGTTTTTAAACCCCTTGACTATTTGCTTACGAACCATCACAATGGATACCAAGAAGTAGTGTAGCCCTGGCTATTCATGCCCGCGAGAAGCGTGAATATATACACAAGCGGACCTGGCAGTCCCGCTCAAAAACCAGAGGTTAAGGGAATCTTCGGCGCCAATCCCTACAACAACCCAATAATCAATGCGAGGTCCATTTACTCATGGCAAGTACTAACAGTACGAACACCAAACGTGTGTTTTTCACCAGTGACGACACAGCACTCCCAGTACCAAACTTAATTCAACATCAAAAAGATAGCTGGAAAGATTTCGTTGAGACTGGCCTTGGAGAAATCTTCGCAGAGCTCAATCCAATTGATGACTACACGGGTCAAAAGCTCGCGCTTCGCTTCGGTAAGTACGCTTTCCAAGAGCCAAAAAACTCTGAAACCCACGCAAAAGAGAATAACCTAACCTTCGACGCTCCACTTCATGCAGTTGTGGAACTTACTAATAAGGTAACCGGTGAAGTAAAAGAGCAAGAGATTTATCTCGGCGACTACCCATGGATGACTGATCGCGGTACATTCATTATTAACGGTACCGAGCGTGTGGTTGTTTCTCAGCTTATTCGTTCTGCCGGTGTATTCTTCACTGCTGACCGCGCTGGAACTCGCAGCAATTACGGTGCCAAACTTATTCCAGGCCGTGGTGCATGGCTTGAATTTGAAACCGCCTCAAACGGTGCGCTATTTGTAAAAATTGATCGCCGTCGTAAACTGCCCGTTACGACGCTTTTCCGTGCACTTGGCTATAACAAAACCTCAGAAATTAAAGACCTCTTTACCGATGTTGACACTGGTGAAGTAAAGTACATTGACGCTACCCTCGATAAAGACCCAGCTCGTGGTACCAACGAAGCCCTTATCGAAGTTTACCGCCGTCTTCGTCCGGGTGACCTTGCAACCGTTGACAATGCACGTTCAATGATTGAGCGTATGTTCTTTGACTTTAAGCGTTTCGACTATTCTCGCGTTGGTCGTTACAAGCTTAACCAGCGCCTTGGCCTTGAAGTGCCAAACACGACTGAAAACCGTGTATTCCAAGTGAACGACCTTATCGCTATCGTTCGCGAGGTAATTCGTCTTAACAATACACAAGACCTTCCGGATGACATCGACGCCCTTTCAAACCGTCGTGTTAAATTAGTTGGTGAATTAGTTGCTCGTCAGTTCCGCGTTGGTATGCTTCGTATGCAACGTAACGCCATGGACCGTATGTCAATGAGCGACATTGAAACCGTCACACCAAGCCAACTTATTAACGCCCGCCCAGTGGTAGCTGCAGTGCGCGAATTCTTCGCAAGCTCACAGCTTTCACAACTTATGGATGAAACCAACCCACTCGCTGAGCTTGCTCACAAACGTCGTCTATCTTCAATGGGACCTGGTGGATTGTCACGTGAGCGTGCTGGTTTTGATGTTCGTGATGCCCACCCAACCCACTATGGTCGCCTCTGTGCTGTAGAAACACCAGAAGGTGCCAACATTGGGTTAGTGCTTAACCTTGCCTCTTACGCCCGTGTTAATGAATATGGTTTTATTGAAACTCCATATCTTAAGGTAAAAGACGGTAAAGTTACCGACGAAGTTATCTACCTTGACGCTTCGCAGGAAGCCGTGGAAGTGATTGCTGATGCTGGTGTTGCACTTAATGATGACGGTACGTTCAAAGACGAGCGTGTATCCGCTCGAAACGGTGTGCTTCCTGAACAAGTTGATATTAGTGAAGTGACTTACATGGACGCTGCGCACAAACAAATTCTTGGTGCAACTGCTTCACTCGTGCCTTTTGTAGAAAAGAACCGTGTTGACCGTTCGCTTATGGCCGCAAGCATGCAGAAGCAAGCTGTGCCACTACTCCAACCACAGTCACCAACTGTCGGTACTGGTATTGAGGAAGAAATTGCCCGAAACACCAGCCAACTTGTTGTTGCCGAGGCTGATGGTGAAGTTATTCGTGCTGATGGTGATGTTGTTGAAGTGAAGTATAAATCAGGTGTAAAAACCTACGAACCAGTTCACTTCGTGAAGTCGAACGATGACCGTTCAATTAACCAAAAAGTATGTGTTGTACGTGGTCAAAAAGTAAAGCAAGGTGACATTCTTATTGAAGGTGCCTCTGTTGCCGATGGTGAAATTGCCCTTGGTAAAGACCTTATCGTAGCGTTCATGCCTTGGAACGGGTACAACATGGACGACGCAATTGTATTGTCGCGCCGTCTCGTTCAAGACGACACACTAACAAGTGTAAACATTAAAGATTACACAGTTGAGGTTCGCGAGACTAAGCTTGGACCAGAAATTGTCACTCGTGATATTCCAAACGTATCAGAAGAATCACTTCGTCACCTTGATGAGAACGGTATTGTTCAACTAGGATCAGAAGTTAAAGCGGGTGATGTATTGGTTGGTAAAATTACTCCAAAGGGTGAGCAAGAACTCAGCTCTGAAGAGCGCCTTCTTCGTGCTATCTTTGGTGAAAAAGCCAAAGACGTTCGTGACACTTCACAGCGTATGAACAATGCTGGTGGTGGTAAAGTTGTCGGTGTTAAAATCTTTAGCCGTGAAAACGGTCACGAGCTTAAGGCCGGTGTACTTATGCAAATCCAAATCTTTGTCGCCCAGTTCCGTAAGATATCAGTCGGTGACAAGCTGGCAGGTCGTCACGGTAACAAGGGTGTGGTTGCGCGTATTCTTCCAGTTGAAGATATGCCATTCCTTGAAGATGGTACGGCGGTTGATGTTGTCCTTAACCCACTTGGTGTGCCTTCTCGTATGAACATTGGTCAGCTATTCGAAACCCACCTTGGTATGGCGGCACGTGCCCTTGGTTACAAGGTTGCAACGCCTCCATTTAACGGTATCACCGACGAAACGATTTCAAACGAGCTCGAAAAAGCTGGCTTTGCCCGTGATGGTAAGAGTCAACTCTTTGATGGACGTACAGGTGAAGCCTTTGAAGAGCGAACCACGGTTGGCGTCATGCACATGTTGAAGCTTCACCACATGGTAAGTGATAAGATTCACGCCCGTTCAACCGGGCCATACACTATGGTGACCCAACAGCCACTTGGTGGTAAGGCGCAAAACGGTGGTCAGCGCTTCGGTGAGATGGAGGTATGGGCACTTGAAGCATACGGTGCCGCTGCAACTCTCCAGGAAATGCTTACTATTAAGTCTGACGATGTATATGGCCGTGCCAAAGCCTACGAGTCAATTATTAAAGACGAGCCAATTGTCGGCCCTAAGCTACCTGAGTCATTCAACGTGCTTGTAAAGGAACTCCAGGGTCTTGGACTTCGTGTTGACCTTATGGACGAAAGTGAAGATGAGATCATCGATGCTGAGCAGGTAATTGGAAGTGTCATTAATGGTGAACCAGTTGCTGCGGCAAGTGTCATTGGTGATGACGATGACGATGTTACCATTCTTGACGAAGCTGATGCCGAGATGGATGACCTTGAAGAAGATGGTCTTACAATTCAAGATATAGATGAAGTAGAAGAAATTAAGGAGGAGGTGTAATATGTCGCGTGTCGTCACAAACACCAATAATGGCATCGCAGACTTTGACGCGATTCGCCTCAGCGTAGCAAGCCCTGAAGATATTCAGAAGTGGAGCTATGGTGAAGTTACCAAGCCTGAAACAATTAATTACCGTACCCAAAAGCCAGAGCGTGACGGGTTGTTCTGTGAGCGTATTTTCGGTCCAGTAAAAGACATTAACCCGCACGACTCGAAGCTTAAGGGTGTGCGTTCTCGTGAAGCGGCAGTTGATAAGAACGGTGACCTTGTTACGAAGTCAATTGTTCGTCGCGAGCGAATGGGCCACATTAACCTAGCTGCACCAGTTGCACACATCTGGTTTATGCGTGGTACCCCTTCAGCAATGTCACTCCTTCTTGGTATTACGGTTCGTAACCTTGAGCGTATTGCTTACTTTGCTACCTACGTAGTACTGAAGGCTGATGAAGAAACCCGCGACAAGTTCCTAGCTGACCTTGAAGCTGAAACTGAAGCAGGTCGCATGGCTATCAAAATGCGCTACGAAAAAGAAGCTGAACCAGAAGGTGCTGACGTAAAAGCCCTAGCTGAAGCTCAAACTCGTGAATTAAACGACCTTGACGAAAGCTACACTGTTAAAAAAGCACAGCTCGAAAGTCTTACTAAGAACTCACTCATGAGTGAGGTTGATTACCGTAACCTCTCAGAAGAATACCAAGACCTCATTGAAGTCGGTATGGGTGGTCTTGCGCTTAAGGCATTGCTTGACGAAATTGACCTTGAAACACTTATTGTGCAGCTTGGTGAAGAAGCTGAAGGCGCGAAGGGCCAGCGCGAGAAGAAGATTCTTAAGCGACTTAAGGTACTTGAAGGTATGCATGCTGCAGGTATCAAACCAAGCAGTCTTACTCTCACGGTTCTTCCAGTGATCCCTCCAGACCTTCGTCCTATGGTGCAACTTACCGGTGGTCGGTTTGCGACTTCTGACCTTAACGACCTTTACCGCCGTGTGATTAACCGTAACAACCGTCTTAAGAAGCTTATTGAGCTGAACGCCCCTGAAGTAATTCGTCGCAATGAAATGCGTATGCTTCAAGAAGCGGTCGACGCGTTGGTTGATAACTCGGCTGCCCGTGGTGGCCGTGCAGTTAATGCGACTGGTGGACGCCGCCGTCTTAAGTCTATCTCTGATATGCTTAAGGGTAAGCAGGGTCGTTTCCGTCAAAACCTTCTTGGTAAGCGTGTTGACTACTCTGGTCGTTCAGTGATTGTGGTAGGTCCTAAGCTTAAGATCAACGAGTGTGGTTTGCCAAAGCAAATGGCATTGGAACTATTCAAACCATTTGTTATTAGCTGGCTTATCCGCGGTGAGTACGCTCACAACATTCGTTCAGCAACACGTCTTATTGAAGCTGGTGAAGCAGTGGTTTGGGATGCACTTGATGCAGTGATTGAAGGTAAGTACGTGCTTCTTAACCGTGCGCCATCACTTCACCGTCTTTCAATCCAAGCTTTCCAACCAAAGCTGGTTGAAGGTAAAGCAATCCAGCTTCACCCACTTGTAGCAAACGGTTTCAACGCCGACTACGACGGTGACCAAATGGCAGTCCACCTTCCTTTAAGTCGTCAAGCACAAGAAGAAGCTCGCACGCTTATGAGTGCAACCGCCAACCTTCTTAAGCCTGCTGATGGTGCGCCCGTACTTTCAATCGGTCAGGACGTTGTGCTTGGTAATTATTACCTTACGTACAACAAGCCAAGTGCGCAAACTGATGTCACAAAGCCATTTAGCTCAGTATACGAGGCTGAAATGGCCTATGACAACAAGGTCATTCAACTCCAGACTCCGATTCGGGTGTTCGCAAAAGGTGAAATTCGTAACACTACACTTGGGCGTGTCTTCTTTAACGAAATTCTGCCTGCAGATTTTCCATACGATGATAACGTACAGAGTAAGAAGCAGCTTAAAAAGGTGCTTGCACAAATCTTTAGTGTGTATGGTGCTGAATTAACTGCTCAAACCGCCGACCGAATGAAAGGTCTTGCTTTCCGATTTGCTACTACTTCTGCGGTGTCAACTGGTAAAGACGACTATATTCAGTTTGAAGAGACCAGTGAATTTATCGCTGAAGGTGATGCGAAGGTAACACTTATTAGTGAACAGTACGATCAAGGTCTTATCACTGAAGAAGAACGGTACAACTTGACTGTTTCAACCTGGCGTGGGGTTGTACGTAAAGTGAGTGAATTCCTTCAAACTAAGTTGAAAGACATGGATACGAGTGTATCTGTCATGCTTAACTCTGGTGCGCGTGGTGATATCTCTAACGTACAGCTTGCTAGCGCCATGATTGGTATCATGGTTGATGCCAATAACCGTGAAATCGAGCTGCCTATTCGAAGTAACTATAAACAAGGGCTTAGCTCACTTGAGCAATTTGTGGCTACCCGTGGTTCACGTAAGGGTCTCATTGACACCGCGCTTAAAACCGCTGACTCGGGTTATTTAACTCGTCGTTTAGTAGATGTATCGCAAGATGTGTTTACTGTTGAAGACAAAGAAGGTGACGATGATGGCTTTACCATTTACCGCGCTGAAACCGAGCTGACAATGATCGACTTCGGCAACCGTCTTTACGGGCGCTACGCTGCAGAAGACGTCGCAGGTCATGTTCAAAAGGGCGAGTTGATTACCCGTGCTATTGCAAATGCAATTGAAGCCGACGCCGAAGTAACTGAAGCGAAGATTATGTCAGTGCTTTCTACCAAAAACCTTCGTGGCGTGCCTCGTAAGAGTTATGGTATCGACATGTCAACAAACTACCTTATTGCTAATGCGCAGCCTGTCGGTGTTATCGCCGCACAGTCTGTTGGTGAGCCTGGTACGCAGCTTACGCTGAAGTCTTTCCACGCATCCGGTGTGGCCGAGAGCGACATCACCCAGGGTCTTCCTCGTGTAGAAGAGTTGTTTGAGGCTCGTTCGCCAAAGGGTCAAGCTTACATTACCGAGGTTACTGGTACAGTTGAAGCTTGGGAAGATGGCAAAAAGTATATTGTACAAGTTACTCCAGAAGCTGGTCACGTTGAGCGAATTGCTCTTGAAGGCCGAACGGCTAACATTAAGAACGGTGCGAATGTTAAAGCCGGTGATGTACTTGCAACTGGCGAAAGCGAAAGCAAGCCAATTGTTTCACCATTCGATGGTGTGGTTGAAGTAACTGCAGATACACTCGTTCTAGCCGCAAACGCCGGCGCACCTGTGCGCTACGAAGTTCCTGGTAACATGCAACTTCTCGTGAAAAGCGGTGATGTTATTGAAGCCGGTGACCGCCTGACTGGTGGTTCACTCAACCTTCATGACCTCATGCGCCTCAAGGGTGTTGAAGCGACACAGCGTTATATCGTGAATGAAGTGCTCAACATTTACGCCGCACAGGGTCAAGATGTGGCCGACAAGCACCTCGAAATCATCGTTCGCCAAATGTTCAGCCGCGTTCAGGTTGAAGACCCAGGCGATGGTGACTTCGTAACCGGTGATATCGTTTCTCGTGCTGCGGTTGTTGAAGCGAACGACCAATTGGTCGCAGATGGCAAAGAGCCAATTGCGTACACACAATTGCTTCTTGGTATTACAAAGGTATCAATCTGGTCTGACAGCTGGCTTTCAGCCGCATCATTCCAAGACACTACCCGTGTGCTTATCAACGCAGCAGTTAGTGGCCGCAGCGACGCGCTCCACGGCCTTAAAGAAAACGTGATCATTGGTCGCAAAATTCCTGTAGGTACCGGTGTACACAGCGCAACTGCGCTTGATACGCTTGAAAGCGATGAAGAAGTTGCTTCAGAAATCGCTGAAGACCTTGAACTCGCTGCCTAGGTATAACTAAAGCGATGTATCGTAAGACCCCTCAAGCAGGGGTCTTACTTATTATTAAGCTTGACTTCTTTGCAGGGGTGTCGTTATATAGAAGTAATAATCACAGTAATCTAAATAGCAGAGTAGGTAGTGGGTATGGCGTTACAGGGGGACAATGTAAACAGGCTTTCTAGCTCGCCTGACGTTGCTTTAAATAATCCGGCTAATAATCAAGTTCTTACGTATGATTCGTTAACTGGTAAATGGAAAAATGCCGTTTCGCCATCAGCACCAGTATCATCGGTTGCCGGAAAAACTGGCGCGGTTACCATTGGGGTTACTGACATTACAGCAAGTGGTGTTCCTGGTGTTAATACATATTTACGCGGAGATGGTGTATGGACAACGCTCGGTAATGATACGGAGTCGCCTGAAGCTCCAACAGTCACAACGACGAATCTCGAAACAATTACGCAGGGTGTAGTATTTAACCAGACATTAGTTGCAACAGGGAGTGTTCCAATCGTATGGGCTATTGTAGGTGGCTCATTGCCGGCGGGTCTTGTTTTAAATCAAGCGACAGGTGTCATTGATGGAACGCCAACTTCAGCCACGGCCTATGCTTTCACGGTACGGGCAACTAACAGTGTTGGATTTGATGATCAAAGCTATGGAGACACTGTTGCTGCGACGCCAGTTGTGCCAACTATTACGACAACCGTTCTGAGCGGTATGACACAAGGTATTACGTTCTCTCAAACATTGCAAAGTACGGGAACGGTGCCTATGACCTTTACAGTAAGTGCTGGAAGCATTCCGGCTGGGTTGAACTTGTCATCTACAGGAGTACTGTCGGGTACGCCAACCGCATCAGGTGCATATAACTTTACTATCACAGCTACAAACACCGCCGGAACGGATACACAAGTATTTACTGGTACTGTTGCATCGACATCAACATCAGTTGTGACGTCAGATTCATTTAATCGAGCTAATGCCGCTGATGTCGTTGGTTCGCAAACTGATATTGCCGATGGCGGATCACCTACGGCATGGCAGTCAGCTGTGTCTGGGGTGTGGTCGATTAGCAATAATACACTTATTGCAAATGCTAATGTATCAGGCGGTGCGTATGTAGCAGTTTCAACTTCAGACTATGAGGTTTCAGCTGTTATTACTGAAATGACGAACTTAACGGGAAGTAACCTGTGGTCAATAGATGGCCGCCGTAACCAATTACCAGCAGCGGGTGCGTCGCAGTATCGTCTCCGCGTAGTTAGCAATGGTACGGTATCGTTAAATAAAATGGTAAGTGGTACTGAAACTACACTTTGGACGTCAGGGGCTGGTCTAGCGTCCGTTGGTAAACGATTAGGTTTACGTATGATGGGCTCAACAATTAGTGTCATGCTTGACGGCACATTGCAACAATCTATATCTGATACGTCAATTGCTACTTCTGCTTATGCAGGTTTTTCGCGCTTAAACCAAGGTACAGGCGCTTGGGACAGTTTTAGGGTGCAAGTCCCATCAGGAACAGCTGCAGTCGCACCGATAATTACGACGAGTACTTTGAATACGACGACACAGGGTGCTGCATTTAGTCAAACGATGAAGGCGGATGGGACAGCTCCAATAACCTGGTCTATCACAACAGGGTCTCTTCCGGCTGGCCTTAGCCTAAACGCTAATACCGGAATAATATCTGGGACACCAACGACAGCAGGTGACTACAGTTTCACAATAGCAGCTAATAACTCGGCGGGTGGTGACAGGACGGATATGGACGGTACCGTCCTGGCTAGCGCATCGTCCGCTCCTGTCATTACGACGACCGAATTAAATACCTTAACGGTAGGAAAGTCTTTCTCGCAAACAATTGGAGCGACCGGTTCCTCAACAGGGCGTACATGGTCGGTATCATCAGGCACTTTACCTGCCGGATTAACGCTGAAATCATCTACTGGAATCATTAGCGGAACACCAACAACGGCCGGTTCATATAGCTTTGTTCTTACACTTACAAATAGCTCCGGATCTGATACGCAATCATTTAGTGGCTCTGTTCTTAGCGCCGCTACAGGAAATGTCCCAACCCGCGTCGAGTCGTATGGGCCGAACGGGTCGCACTACCCAGAGCGAACAAAATGGGTCGGTGACACATCGGGGTGGGCGTCATCTGTTGAAGTGGCAGCGAGCTGGTCGGCTATAGGAACGGCGATCACAAACGCAACAAACAACTTCCCTAATGGTGATTGTCTTATCAAAGTGCAGCCTGGTACATTACCGGGTAACGGGGCTGGATCGACGTCAAACCCCGTACTACAGAATATCGGCTCTCGTACTCGAGCTCGACGTATAGTTGTCGCGCCGCGAGATGGTATTTGGTCAGTGATCTTTAGTGGCTCCCCGGCTTTCAACAATGTAAATGGTGTTGCATTTATTGGTTTCCAGCTACTCGAGCGTGGTGAGGCACTGGCACGTGCCCCTACTGCCGGCCCTGGCGGGCAGTCGGTTAATATTCGTAACACTGCCGACTTCGCTTGGGCATGGTCAAAAGTAAATACGATCAACATCTCATCGAACTCTACTATTAATGGAATTACAGTAACAGGCGGTATAGAGTTATGCGAAGTAGTTCGTCCGACGTCAATTGCCGATGACGCCGACTCATGGGCGATTCGTAATGCTGAGGGCAGAACGTATGCTGTAGATGGTGTTAAACTGCGCGGTTGTTACGTCGCTCCAACGCAGCGTATTGATCCAGGTGTTCACTGCGACACATTACAGCTGTCAGCTGGCCTCTACCATGATCATATTGAGTTCGAGGACACTGTTATATGGGGGTCAACAAACGCTGCTGTAATTGGTAGTGGAAACGGTAATGAAGCTGATGGAGGAAGCCGGTATGGCGAGCTCGACCACAGCATGTTAGTTGGAACGAATCGTACCTTGTATCGCTATCCTAAAATTGAAGGTGCCGGTACTATTAACCAGCCAGTTGGGTTTAATGCAGAGGCGCCGCTATGGACTGCTATCAACCAGACGTATCTTTTTGGTAAAAACATGCCAGTATGGGCAACAGTTTCAAACTCATACGGTACAAACTCTCCCGCTTATCCAACGACGACAGTCTCAGGAAGTTGGACTATCGACTCGTCATTAGCACCCAATGCCGCTTGGTTTGATGCCAGAGTACCAAAGCCAACTGATTCATACCTCGAGTCTATTTGGAGCTGGTAACCTTTACAATCTCCTAATTATTTGGTAAAGTAAATAACGAGTTTCCATTCATTCTCATCGTAAACGTGTACAAGATCGATGAGCGAGATGAATCCGCTTTACATAGGCGTGCTGGCCGGTGAAGCAACCCTTTACTAGAAGGTGTCAATCTATTTACATTTAACAGGAATTGTATTGTTTTATGCCAACAATTAATCAACTTGTGCGTAAACCACGCCAGACTGCGAATAAAAAGTCGAAGTCCCCAGCGCTTGGTCGCATTCACAACGCTCTTAAAACGCGTTACTACAACCAAGACGCTCCATTAAAACGTGGTGTTTGTATTAAGGTAACTACTAAAACTCCAAAAAAGCCTAACTCTGCGCTTCGTAAGGTTGCACGTGTTCGTTTAACGAACGGTCACGAAGTATGGGCTTACATTGGTGGTGAAGGCCATAACCTCCAAGAGCACGCCGTCGTGCTTGTTCGTGGTGGTCGTGTGCCAGACCTTCCAGGTGTCCGTTACCACATTGTTCGTGGAGCCCTTGACCTTCAAGGTGTTGCAAAGCGACAACAAGGCCGTTCTAAGTACGGTGCAAAGAAGGAGAATAAGTAGTCATGCCACGTAAGAAAACCGTTAGCCTCCAGCGTATTCCAAACCCAGACCGTAAGTACCAAAGCGTTATGGTACAGCGTCTTATTAACAAGTCTATGCTTGATGGTAAGAAGCTCGTTGCCGAACGAGCTGTCTACATTGCACTTGAAACTGCGGCAAAGAAGCTTGATAGCGAAAATCCACTTGAAATCTTTGAAAAAGCCCTCAAGAACGTTTCTCCAAACTTTGAAGTAAAAAGCCGCCGTGTTGGTGGTGCAAACTACCAAATTCCATTCCCAGTCGCTGGCCACCGCCAACTACACTATGCTTTCTCATGGCTCGTACAGAGCGCCCGCTCTCGTAAGGGAATCCCTTACAGTCAACGCCTCGCGCTTGAGATTGTCGACGCTTACAATGAAACTGGTGCTGCCTTCAAGAAGAAGGAAGACACTCATAAGATGGCCGAAGCGAACCGTGCTTTCGCACACTTTGCTCGCGGTTAATAGCATTAAAAGGATATCCTACTAATATGCTTCCGATACCGGAACAACTTCCAACCGCTAAAGACTACCATCGAGCTACAGTCGCACTTAACCGTCTATTTGTAGGTGAAAATGAACCACGAGAGACCATTGACCGATTCCACGGCAATGGTCTTTTGCGTAGTCGAAGAGGGAGGGAGTTTTTACAACGGGTCAATAACATATCTGGTGTGATAAGCATGGGTGACGCGTACCCTGCTTGGTCGCATACTGAAGAGGCGCAAACTATTGCAAAAGCAGTAAGCGACGGTATGCACATAGGTGCATTGCTTACGAGCACTAGTACTACTATCGCACTCGATACTACCCCGGAACATATAACTCGAATCAATCGGGGTCTAGACGTCGTTTTAGAGGCTGCACAGAAGAATGCTGAAGTAATTGGAAGTCGGGCTATGATTTTAAACCAGCTATATATTGCAGGTACATGGGGTTTTAATCAACTTTCTACTGGCAAAGAAATTGCAGAAATATGGCAAGAATCGTTACGCGACACGAGCCACCCAACTGGTGAAGGTATGGTTTTAGTAGGATTGGGTATTATCATTGATGCTGATATGGCTTCTCGCCAAGGGATTTTTGCAGCTGCTCAGCGGCGCCTTCACAGTGAATTTAACACTATTGTTAAAGATAATGATCTAGATACTATTACGGTTGATACTCAGGATGACTGGGATAAGCATTGGCGTGAGTTTCAAGGCGATGCTTAATTCCCAGTAGATAAGTTTAAAAAAAGACCATACGGTCTTAGCTTCAAATGGATTGATTCCTCGCACGCTGCAATAGGCGAAAGTTATCTATTAATACCATACTTTGAGATAAAGTACGAGCATAAGAAGCATCAACACAGGTTGTACAGTATAATAAGTTCCATGCTTACTATCCGTCGTGTGGAATACAGTGAATTCGACACTTTTTCCCTAGATCACCCGAAAGGCAACTTCCATCAAACCTCTCGAATGGGAGTATTTCGCGAGGCTATGGGCTGGGATGTACACCCACTCTTTATTGTTAAAAACGATAAAACGGTAGGTGCTATGATTCTAGCTGGTAAAGCCGGTCGCTACGAAGTAACGATGGGTCCACTTTTTGATTTTGAAACCTACAGCGCAAAGTCGCTTCTTACGGCCCTTAAAAACTATGCAAAACAAATACAAGCTACTACGATGGAGATATATCCCTACGAGCTGTATCAGAAAAGAACCTCAGCCGGTGAACCGGAAGGAACGGCTAGTCGTAAAGTAATAAATGACTTTACGAACAATGGCTGGCGGCATAAAGGCTTTACGACCGATTACGATGTTGTTGCAAACCGCTGGCTATTCGTAAAAGACCTCGCTGGTTTAAAAAACGAAGAAGAGCTTCTTGCCTCGTATCGCCAAACCACTCGACAAACTATTAAAAAGCTACACTCGGAAGACTATTCTATAAAAAAAATGAAATACGACGATCTCCGGGTTGTAAAAAAACTGGTCGATAGTTCATATGAAAAAAACCACGTGGCAATTCGCCCAATTGAATATTACCAAAGGCTATTTAAATCTTTTGGTGATTCTATTGAATTTTTGGTTGTGTATCACAAAAATAAAACACCTATTTCGACTGGTGTGTTTATTTACCATCCCAACGAAACCCTTTATTTTATGTCTGGGGCGGATACGAACTATCGTCACCTTTATGGAGGCCATTTTCTTCAACAGTACGTTATGTCAAAAGCGATTGAAGCTGGCGTCACGCGCTATAACTTTTATGGTGTATCGGGTCATTTTACGAATAACCCATTACTGGTATACAAAAGTGGCTTTCGCGGCTACATTGAGGAGTATGTTGGTGGTTTTATAAAAACAATCAATCCAACTAAAGCACTCGTAGGTAAAGCTCGCCAAATTGCTGGTAAGGTTCAAAGGAAAATAAAAGTATGAGTCAGTATCAATTTAAAGAAGTATCACTGGAAGATATTGCAGACTATTTAAACTCGCATGCACAAGGCTCATTTGCACAAAGCCCGGCAATGGCTGAAGTGCGAAAAGACAGCGAGCGTGATGTTCATTTTGTAGCCGTCTATGAAGATGAAAAGATTGTCGCTGCCTGCCAGCTAAGCATTATTAACGGTCGGTTTAAATCTGCCGATATTACAGCCGGTCCACTGCTTAATTTTACAAACACGAATCTATTAGAGTATTTTACAACTCAAATAAAAGACTACTGTAAAAAACAACAATGTGTCTACCTTACGATCAATCCGAATATTGAATATTCTGAAACTGTTCTTACAAATTTAAAACAGCTTGGATGGGAATATTCGGGTAGGCTTAATACGTCAGCTGTTGGCTTACGTGGTGGTATTAGGTGGATGTATGTCAAAGTTCTTGCCAGCCAGACGGTCGAGAATTACCAGGATGCTTATGTAAAAAGGCATCGCCGCTATATTCGAAACGCTGATCCCGATGTCTCAATTCGTCAGTTAGATCGTGATGAACTAAATATTTTTTTCAAGATTATGCAACACACTGCTGAACGACGGCATTTTGCTAGCCGTAGCGATGCTTATTTTTACTCTCTTTACGACCGGTTTGGCGAACAAGCTACGTTCTTAATTGCCGAATTAAAGCAGGGTGGCGAAAAAATACCATTCGCCGGCATTGTATTTATTGAGTCAAATAACGAAACTGTCTCGTACTTAGGTGGAGCAATTTCTGAATACGCAAAATATCGCGGTTCTTACTTGCTTCACGACGCAATGATTAAACGAAGTATTGAAAAAGGCTATAAACAATATAATTTTTACGGTATCGAGGGCGATATTACAAACCCCCAGTCAGAGGGGTATGGTATTTACGAATTTAAAACCAAATTTGGTACCGGCAGGGCAGTAGAACTTATTGGGGAGTTTGTATTGCCAATTCTTAAAACAAAGTTTAAACTTTTTCAATTTATTCGTAAAATCTTGAAATAACTTAAGGTTGAATCTATTTGTATGTGCTGATAGTATATGTTTCACCTATGATTCATGAGTTTCAGCCACGACCATTACCGGATGCAAGTGACTACACTAATGCTGTCCAAGCTGTTGAAAAGGACATCGAAGCGACCGGGTTAGACCCTGAAATCTATTTTTCTAAGTATGGCTTGAACATTGCCTCTATAATAGAATTTTCCAAAAGTGCGACCCAGCTCGCAAATGCTATAGAACCTGTTGATAAAGAAACGGGCTTGCGTATAGATTTTGATCGAAGACTAGGGCGATCATTATACTTAGGAGCAAAGGCGGGATACGCGATTTTACGTCATATCTATGGAGTTTCCCTTCCGGCTCCTATGCTGAAATATGTACCACCATTTAAAGTGGATTTAACGAGTAATGACCCATCGACTAAAACAAATAACATACACGCAGCTGTTTTGAACATGGGGGCAGAAGGTAGTAATATTTATGGTGATGGAGCATTTTACCAATTAGTTAAATGGAGTGAGCGAGCAGTATCAAGACCTGAATATCGTTCTACATTTATTGCTGGATCTGGAATAATAGCGCTTGCTGGCGTAAATATGCAAAAGCAACGTATAGAACAGTTCCAAATTGATCAATTACACGAACATGTCGATTCAAACAGAACATTTGATTGGGACTCAGCGCTCGAAAAGCTTAATTCAGGAGGCCTGTAGGTAATTTTAAACAGGAAAGCTAATTGTTATGAGTAATGTATTACCGCCACTACCAACTCAGGAGAGCTATGCTAAGTCATCTTTGGCGTTAAGGGGCACTTTTGTAGAGTCTCAACTTGAAATTCTTCGTACAAAACCTCATTATGCTCAGTTCACCGCCGACGCGGCAGCGCATGGTATCGAAATTCTTGAAGGCTCAGAACGGGCAAGGTACGTGCGGCATAACAGTGAACCTGTACGTGTTTTTCAACGAGGCGCCATAGCGGGTTTTCTACTATTAAGGGGCTTACATGGAAATCTTATAGACCCGAACACAATTCTATCTGAAATTATCTCAGATGAGTATCGTCAAACAGAGCCGTGGTCTATTTCACGGCAGGCCGTTTTACGGAGAATAGCGATGGAAGGTTTTAATATGATTGGCCCAAGTGCGGGTGCTACAATCGACACTCTCATAGGCGAAGAAACGAAGAATCGTGAACTTGAGTACTACTTCAAGCGGGGCTGCGGTCTCGTGGCTTTAAATGCGGTTTTAATACATACACAAGCCCAGCTTTTAGACAGAGCGCAGGCGAACGCGTCTTTTATGAATGAAGCAAATCCTTTAGATCAATCAGTCCTGTCTATTGAAAACATATTGCAGCGTAGTAACGAAGGGGTTGCCGATTGGGATATTTCGGAGATAATCAACACCCCACCCCCTAGTGAACAACACTAAAATCTGCTACAATACAACTAAAGCGCTATTTTTTATGGCTAAAAATAACCAACCCCAACTTAATCCGTTGGTGTAACGAAAGAGAGAACGAGAGACATGGCTCAACAAAACGTCCCATTAAAGGACTATCGTAACATCGGTATTATTGCCCACATCGACGCGGGTAAAACAACGACAACCGAAGGTATTTTGTACCGCACTGGTATTAACCACAAAATTGGTGAGGTTCGTGGTGCGAACGGTGACAGCGCAACAACCGACTGGATGGCGCAAGAAAAAGAGCGTGGTATTACCATTACCTCTGCTGCTGTTACTTGTTTCTGGAAGGGTCACAAAATTAACATTATTGACACCCCAGGTCACATCGACTTTACCGCTGAAGTTGAGCGTTCTCTTCGTGTTCTTGACGGTGCGGTAACTGTCTTTGACGGTAAGATGGGTGTTGAAGCTCAGACCGAAACCGTTTGGCGCCAAGCTAACAAGTACGGCGTGCCTCGTATTTGTTTCATCAACAAGATTAACCAAATTGGTGGTGATTTTTACAAATCTCTCGATACTATTCACAACCGTCTTTCAAAGCACGCACTTCCAATCCACCTTCCTATTGGATTCGAAAAAGATATCAACGGTCTTGTTGACCTTATCGACATGAAAGCCTACACCTACGGTGATTACACCGACAAAGCCTTAACTCAAGGTGAAATTCCAGCTGATATGCTTGATAAAGCTAAGAACGCGCGTAGCCTTTTGGTTGAAGCTGCGGTTGAAGCTGAAGATGAATTGTTTGAACGTTACCTTAATGAAGGTGAAGACTCGATTAACGAAGAAGACCTGAAGCGCGCCCTTCGTAAGCGTGTGCTTGCTGGTGATTTCTTCCTTGTAACCGGTGGTGATGGCCGTGGTGTCATCGTTGAAAAGGTCCTCGACCTTGTGGCTGACTTCCTTCCTTCGCCTCTTGACGTTGAAGCGATTCAAGGTACCAACCCGAAGACTGGTGATGTTGTTGAGCGTCAACCTGCTGACAACGAGCCTCTCGCTGCGCTTGCCTTCAAAATTGCAACCGACCCATTTGTTGGCCGTCTTATCTTTACCCGTGTATATAGCGGTAAGCTTACGGCTGGTAGTTATGTCTTAAACACTACTACCGGTGAGAAAGAACGTATTGGTCGTATCGTGCGTATGCACGCCGACAAGCGTGAAGATATCGACTTCGTAGGTGCTGGTGACATCGCTGCAGTGGTTGGTCTTAAAAGTACCTTTACAGGTCACACTCTTTCAGACCCAGCTAACCCAATTGTGCTTGAGTCAATCGAATTCCCAGAACCGCCAGTATCGATTGCGGTTGAGCCAAAAACTAAAGCTGACCAAGAAAAGATGGGTATTGCCCTGCAACGTTTGGCTGAAGAGGACCCAACTTTCCGTATTCACACCGACGAAGAAACAGGTCAAACCATTATGTCAGGAATGGGTGAGCTTCACCTCGATATTCTAGTTGACCGTATGAAACGTGAGTTTAACGTTGAAGCAAACATTGGTGAGCCACAAGTTGCTTTCCGTGAAACCATTCGCGGTGTTGCCGAAGCTCAAGGTAAGCACGCCAAGCAATCTGGTGGTCGTGGTCAGTATGGTGATGTATGGGTTCGTTTCGAACCAACCGAATCTGGTGAAGGCTTTGAATGGGCTGACGAAATCAAAGGTGGTGTTGTGCCTCAAGAGTACCGTGCACCAGTTCAAAAGGGTATTAAAGATACACTTGAAGGCGGTGTGATTGCTGGTTACCCAATGATTGGTGTCAAAGCAACCCTTTACGATGGTTCATACCACGATGTCGACTCAAGTGAACTTGCCTTTAACCTTGCTGGTGTTCTTTCTGTTAAGGAAGGTATTCCAAAGGCAAAGCCAGTTATCCTTGAGCCTGTTATGAAGGTTGAAGTATCAACCCCAGAAGACTTCATGGGTGATATCATCGGTGACCTTAACTCGCGCCGTGGCCGTATTGATGCTATGGAAGATATTCCTGGTGGCGCTAAGTTGGTTCGTGCCTACGTACCGCTTGCAAGCCTCTTTGGTTACACTAACGACATTCGCTCAATGAGCCAGGGTCGTGCCGCTTCAACCATGGAACTCGCGCAATACGAAGAAGTACCACCAAACGTGGCTGCCGAGATTATTGCAAAGCGTACAAATAAGTAGCATCTTGCTAATAAAAAGAAGCTCCTGTTATCGGGAGCTTCTTTTGTATTTTCAGTACCTTAATTTTCTTCAATAGTACCATTTGTACAGGTAACTGATTCTCCTAATACTTCAAAGGTGCCGTTTTGTATTTCATCGCATGTAGATACCGCCATGGCGCCGTGGTACACGACAAATCCAAAGATGACGGCCGATAGAATAATCGAAACACTTGAGATGATAATACCAGCAAGTGCTAAGCCGCTCGGCTTGCCAGCGCGCTTGGTTTTTACTCGTCCGATGATGCTAAAAATTAACCCAAGTACAGCAAGTAGTCCAAAGCTAATGAAGTTCAATAATAATGATGCAATTGCTAGGATAAAACCTGTTAATGATAGGCCTGAGCCATCGGGTTTTGTTTGTACTGGTGGTTGTGAGTCCATGTGATCTCCTTTATAGTGATGCATTCACTATAGGGTGCATACTTGGTGTGGTCAACTTAAAATTGCATCAGAAGTTAAAAACAATTAAAGATTTGATCCGTATTATTAAGGTATGGCACAAATAATGTATGAACGACCAAGGGAGAAACTAACACGCGCCGGCGTAACGGCATTAAACAATGTCGAACTTCTTCAAGTCATACTTGCTAGTGGTGTTCCCGGTATGCCGGTCCAGAAGCTAGCTAAAAAGGTAGCTAAATTGCTTAGTGTAAAAGGTGCTACTATCGACATGTCCGATCTATTGAGCATCAAGGGGATTGGGCTCGTAAAAGCGGGGCAAATTGCTGCCTTATTTGAACTCGCATCGCGATTTACGTTGCCGAAACGAGACAAATCTTATACATCGTACAATGCCTTAAGCGAACTTGCTGTAACGATTTCTCGCCACCAGCAGCTGACGGTACTTTTTTATATGTTTGATGGTGCTATGCGGCTTATTAATGAAAAAGTTGTACCATTTAATGATGATACAAACAGTGATCAAATGGTTCGATGGCTATTTGCAAGCGCTGTGCAGGTCGGTGCCATAGCGGTGTATGTAGTGATTGGTAAGAAAGAGCATTCCTTACAGCCGTCTCTTGATGAACTTGCTGTTGCACGTAACGTACATCAAACCGCCAGGCTTTTATCTATTAAGGTTGCTGATATACACTTGGCTTCGGGAACAAAAGTAGTAAGTATAAGTAGGCATCGTGCTTGAAACTCCCCACACCCCACTAGATTCTGCTGCTCGAGTTTACAGTTGGTATACAAAAGCCCAGGTTGATTATACCGAACATTATTTTCGGCTTTATATTGCGTATAACGCTTGGTACCGCCAGGTAACAGGTACTACCAACGATCGTGAAGCGATAGGGCAGCTAAAAAAGCGGTTTATTATATGGGATGATTACACTAAGGGAAAAACCCTCAATACTTTAAAATTATACTGTGAGCGAATTAGTACTTTTACGACACTTAATCCGTTACCGGGGCATATGTATTGGTCGGGTAAACTTGATGGTGCTTACGATTGGCGGAATTTAATAGAATACTGGTATCAAGTGCGGTGCATGCTAGTGCATGGCTCGGAAGTTCATCCGAAACATGTTTGGCTTGCCTACGAAACCCTCGATGCTTTTATGAGCGAGATTATTACAAGAATGCGCAGCTGTTTTACGGAAAGCGATATGGAACGACTGAAAGAAGTAACGAACCTTGCTAGTACCGAGTATGGTAAGACCGAACGGTTTAAGGTTTTACAAAAGCGGCTGCACCAAAAATACATTGCCTCACCGGATATATGGCAGGTGGATATGCAAAGGGCGGCAAGTGACTCTTATCTGGATTAACTGTTTACAACACCTAAAAAACACGCTATACTTTTAATCATACGCCGTGGGGTATATTATCCTGTGCGAAATTATAATTAAAGGAGAACTAACTAAAATGGCAGATTTCGACCGAAGCAAGCCTCACGTAAACGTTGGAACTATGGGTCACGTTGACCATGGTAAAACCAGCCTTACTGCAGCTATTACCGCTGTACTTGCTAAGAAACTTCCAAGCGACGTTAACAAACCAATCGCTTACGACCAAATTGACAACGCACCAGAAGAGCGTGCACGTGGTATTACCATTGCTACCTCTCACCAAGAGTACGAGTCACCAACACGTCACTACGCTCACGTTGACATGCCAGGTCACGCCGACTACGTTAAGAACATGATCACCGGTGCTGCGCAAATTGATGGTGCTATCCTTGTGGTTGCCGCAAACGATGGTCCACTTCCACAAACACGTGAACACGTACTGCTTGCTCACCAAGTTGGTGTGCCTAAGATCCTTGTTTTCCTTAACAAGATGGACCTTGCAGATCCAGAACTCGTTGAACTTGTTGAGATGGATATTCGTGAACTTCTTGCTAAGAACGGCTACGACGAAAACGCTCCAATCATCAAGGGTTCAGCTACTAAGGCACTTGAAGGTGACGCAGCAGCTGAAGACGCAATCATGGAACTTGTACAAGCTCTTGACGACTACGTACCAGAGCCAACTCGCGACCTTGATAAGCCATTCCTTATGCCTATTGAGGACGTATTCTCAATTAAGGGTCGTGGTACTGTTGCAACTGGCCGTATCGAAACTGGTGTTATTAATATTAACGACCCAGTTGAAATTGTTGGTGTTAAAACCACTCAAACTTCTACCGTTACTGGTATTGAAGCCTTTAAGAAGAACCTCGACCGTGGACAAGCTGGTGACAACGCCGGTCTCCTCCTTCGTGGTATCGAGCGTGAAGACATCGAACGTGGTCAAGTTATTGTGAAGCCAGGTTCAATTACTCCTCACACTGAATTTGAAGCTGAAGTATACATCCTTAAGAAAGAAGAAGGTGGTCGCCACACTCCATTCTCAAAGGGTTACAAGCCACAATTCTACTTCCGTACAACTGACGTTACTGGTGAAGTTGAGCTTCCTGCTGATAAGGAACTCGTTATCCCTGGTGACACCGTAACCTTCAAGGTTACTCTGCTCGCTCCAATCGCTATGGAGCAAGGTCTTAACTTCGCAATCCGCGAAGGTGGTAAGACTGTTGGTGCAGGTGTTGTTACGAAGATTGTTAAGTAATTCTCTTACGAAACGATCACAAAGCCCCCGAGTAATCGGGGGCTTTTGCGTAATGAAGATACTATATAACGAGGTTGTTTTATGAAATGACAATGTCTAAGAAAAGCGAAACCCCGCCAGCTCCCGTAGGAACCTTTGGGGTTCGCTGCCACGGGAAGTAGCGGGGAGATTCCTCAGCCAACACGCTGGCAGACGAAACCGTAGGGGCCGGCGTCAGGCGTCTTTTGGACTTTGACACTCAGGCCCTTTAGGTTGGCGGTGACCTCTTCGAGAATGTGGCGATGGTAGATATCGGCCGCCGCAGGCACATAGAGGTCACACATGGCCAGTGGCGGGTAGAACACCGTTTCCAGCGTGTCGATCTCAGCTCGACGCATGACCCCCCAGATCTTCTCCGTTGTTCCGGAGATGAGCGCGTCCAGAAGGCCTGGACGCTTCAGCGCGGCGTAGACGCGGAAGATCTGGGTGTCTGAAGCCTCGGTCGCGAAGTAGAAGTACTGCGGCCAAGGGTACTCGCGACCCGACGAGGGGTAGTTATGCGGAAGATCGGGGATGTCCCGGAAGACATCTCTCAAGTTACGTACAACCTCGGAGCGCTCTAGCCCCGTCAGGTCCGACAGGGACTGCTTAACACAGTCCAAGTCGGCAGCGGTGACTTCGAGAAGCACGAAGTCCTTGTCGGCACGAAGGCGTTCCATCAGGAGTGCGCGCACCTCTGACTGAACATTCATGACGACGTCGATGGCAGTGCCAACGAGCATGTTCTCACCTCAATTCTGTCTCGTGTTGGGGAACCTATATATTTTAAAATGCCCCAAGATGTTTGTCAATTAAAAGGGGTGTAGTATAATAGTAAGGTATTATTAATTGCACCGAGAACTCGGCCAGATGTAAACCAGCTAATTTGCTAGTAACAAAATAGCTTCTGGATACAATTCGAGCAGAGGTTACCGTGCCGTTGCCTACGTTATCGGCAGGAAAGGTTTCTTCTCCATGGCAGAAGCAAAACAAGAAGGCCTACGAATTCGTATTCGTCTTAAAGCCTACGACCATAAGGTCATTGATCAATCAGCAAAGCAAATTATCGACACCGCGCTTCGTACTGGTGCAGCAATTGCTGGCCCAGTACCACTTCCAACTCGTCGTAGTACGTTTACAGTTGTGAAATCACCACACGTCTACAAAAAAGGTGGTGAGACATTTGAAATGCGCGTTCACAAACGTCTTATCGACATTACGAACGCAACGCCTAAAACAATCGACAGTTTGCAAAACCTCAGCCTTCCAGCTGGTGTTGATGCAGAAATTCGTATGTAGTTGATTGCGAATTAAAATAGCTCCATGACGGAGCTATTTTAATTTTAGTAAGCGCTTGACGAAAAGGGTAAAACTATGCTATTATCAACCTTGTAACTTATTACGTAATAACAACTCAAGCCCCGGGTGAATAAGCAAGTCTACGGATACTGCTCGTCACAGGGGGTTTTAAGTGGGAGAAACGAAGAGCATGAAAGCACTTCTCGGTACCAAAATTGGTATGACCCAAATCATCAGCGAAGATGGAAAGGCGATTCCGGTCACCTTGATTCAAGCTGGGCCTGTGACTGTGACTCAGGTAAAAACTGTCGAAACCGATGGTTACAACGCAGTCCAAGTAGGTTTTGATGAGGGTAAGAACCTGAGCAAGGCCGTGGCTGGACACCTTAAGGCAGCCGAGGTAACTCCGAAGTACATTCGCGAGTTCCGCATCGAAGATACGTCAGAAGAACTGACTATTGGTGCAACTATCGACGTAACCACCTTCGAACTAGGCGATGTAGTAGACGCTACGGGTATTAGTAAAGGTAAAGGTTTCGCCGGAACTATTAAAAGGCATAACTTCGAACGCCACAAGAAGACTCACGGTGGTAAGGGTAATACCCGTAAGCCTGGTTCAATTGGTTCGATGTACCCACAGAAGGTCTTTAAGGGTAAGCGAATGGCTGGACGTATGGGCCACGAACAAGTAACAGTGAAAAACTTGATCGTAAGCTACATTGACGTCGAGAACAACCTCATCGGCCTTAAGGGTGCTGTGCCAGGTCCTAAAAAGGGTCTGATTGTTATTGGAGGTAAGGCATAATGGCTGACGCTGTTAAAACTCAGAAGACTAGCCTCCCTAAGGAAGTCTTCGAAGTAGATGTGAACAATCACGAACTACTTAAGCTTGCGTACGACTCGTACCTTGCGAACAACCGCACAAGTGCTGCTCGAACCCTTACTCGTGGTGAAGTCCGCGGTGGTGGTAAGAAGCCATGGAAGCAAAAGGGTACTGGTCGTGCTCGTTTCGGTTCAACTCGTAACCCAATTTGGCGTGGCGGTGGTATCGTATTTGGTCCACGTGGTAACGAGAACTATTCAAAGAAGGTTTCTACCCAAGCGAAGCGACAAGCAGTTAAGCAAGCATTAACACTTGCAAACAAGGCTGGTAAGATTAGCGTACAGGATATTACGACAACTGGTAAAACGGTTGAAGTTGTTAAGTTCCTGGCTGACAACAAGTTTGATCGAAAGGCACTTATCGTCGTTGACGCTAAGACACCTGAGCTCATTCGTGCAACTAACAACATCCAGAATGCATTACTTGTAAGCACAAAATACCTTAACGTCTACCACATTCTTAATGCTGACCACATTGTATTATCTGCGGCATCACTTCCAACCCTTAAAAGTTGGTTAGTAAAGGAGGAGGCGTAATATGGCTAAGAATCTCTCAACCATCCTCGTTACTCCGGTAACTACTGAAAAGGCCTATGGTCTTTCAGCTAAGAACGTGTATGTTTTCAACGTCCCACTCGCTGCAAACAAAAACGAAATCACCGATGCAATTAAAGACCAATACGGTGTTGATGTAAAAGCTATCAAAACCCTTGTTCAATCTGGTAAAGCAGTTCGCTTTAGCCGCGGTAAAAACCGCTACCCAGGTACGACAACTCGTTCTGATAGTAAGAAAGCTTACGTCACACTTGCTGAAGGTAGCTCATTAGCTATTTTCGAACAACCAGAAGAGCCAACACCAACTAAGACGAAAGAGGAGAAGAAGTAATGGCTATTAAGCAATATAACCCAACGACTCCTGCTCGTCGTGGTATGACGTCTCAAGACCTCAGCGACATTACAACTCGTAAGCCCCTTAAAAGTCTCACGAAAAGTAAGAAGCAAAATGCTGGTCGTAATAATGCTGGTCGAATTACCGTTCGTCACCGTGGTGGTGGTGTAAAACGTCACTACCGTTTGATGAATCACAACCTTCCAGCCGGTGCGGTTGTTACTGTTGAGCATATCGAGTACGACCCAAACCGTTCAGCTCGTATTGCTCGTGTTAAAGACCAGAACGGTTTGTACCACTACATCTTAGCCGACACTTCAATGACTGTTGGCAAGGAAATCCGTAGCGGCGCAGAAGCTCCTATCGAGCAGTCAAACCGTATGCCACTGGCAAATATTCCAGTTGGTACCCAAATTTATGCAATTGAGCTTCATCCTGGTAAGGGCGCACAAATCGTTCGTTCTGCTGGTACTAAAGCACAGTTGATGGCAAAAGAAGGTGACTACGCCCAGGTGCGTTTGCCTTCAGGTGAGGTACGTAAGTTTCGGCTTGAAGCCACCGCTGCTATTGGTGTTGTCGGTAACGTTCAACATCAAAACATCAAGATTGGTTCAGCCGGTCGTAACCGTCGTAAGGGTATTCGCCCAGCCGTTCGTGGTATTGCTATGAACGCGGTTGATCACCCTCATGGTGGTGGTGACGGTGGTGCTCACGGTGTAGGGCGTACGCCTAAAACTCCTTGGGGTCAATTGACTCTTGGGTACCGAACCCGTCGTCGTAAAGACGTAGCAGGTCATATTGTAAGGTCGCGCCACGACGCGAAGAGGAAGAGGTAACTATGAGTCGATCACTCAAAAAAGGTCCATTCATTGACTTCAAGCTCGCGAAGAAAGTAGCGGCCTTGGGCATTGAAGACCGAACAATTATTAAAACTTGGGCTCGTGCCAGCACGATCACCCCAGAAATGGTAGGTCGTACGATTGCCGTTCATAACGGTAAAGTACACGTACCTGTGCTTGTATCGGAAAACATGGTTGGTCATAAACTCGGTGAGTTTAGTCCAACTCGTAAGTTCCGTAAGCACGGAGGAAAGGCGAAGTAGTATGGCTGAAAATACTGTAGTGCGCGCCTACGCCAAGAACGTTGACCAAGCCCCACGTAAGGTTGGGTTGGTTGCAAGTCTTGTTCGTGGCCGCTCGGTAGCTGATGCTATCGTCATCCTGAACCACACGCCAAAGCGCGCTGCTCGCCCTGTACTTAAGGCGATCGAAAGTGCTCAGGCAAATGCCGTTAACAACCACGGTTTTGATGGTAAGACACTTGTTATTACGACACTCTCAGTCACAACTGGTACACGTATGAAGCGCTTCAATCCTGCAAGCCGCGGCCGTGCGTTACCTTACCAAAAGAAGGCTTCGAACATTTTGGTAGAAGTTTCTGGTGAGTTAAAACCAAAGAAGGCACCAGTCAAAGCTGTAGAGGCTAAGGCTGAGCCAGCGAAGAAAGAGGAGAAGAAATAATGGGACAGAAGGTTAATCCAACTAGTTTCCGTCTTCAAGTTCATAAGAACTGGGACTCACGCTGGTTTGCCCACAAAAAAGACTTTTCTCGCTTGCTTATTGAAGATATCAAAATTCGTGAGCATGTTGAAAAGCGTTTCGCGAGCCGACCTACAATCGCTCGTGTCGAAATTGAACGCTCAGCCAACCTTGTAACCGTGACAATTCATACTGCAAAAGCAGGTGTTGTCATTGGTCGTGGTGGTGCTGGTGTTACTGAACTAAAATCTGAACTTGAAAAGATTGCAAGTCTTCCAGTTCGCATTAACATCGAAGAAGTAAAGCGTCCCGACCTTAGCGCGAAACTTGTTGCTGAGAACATTGCTCACCAGCTTGAACGCCGTGGTAACTTCCGCCGCGCACTAAAAATGTCAGCACAAAATGTAATGACTGCTGGTGCCAAAGGTGTTCGTATCCAGGTATCTGGCCGTTTGAACAGTGCTGAAATGGCTCGTCGTGAAAAGATCAGCCAAGGTTCAGTGCCACTTCACACCCTTCGTGCTGATGTTGACTTCCACACTTCACGTGCTGCCCTTCCAGGTGCTGGTATCGTTGGTGTTAAGGTTTGGATCTACAAAGGTGAAAGGAGCTAATCGGTATGTTACTTCCTAAGAAAATGAAGCACCGAAAGGTTCGTAAAGGTAAGAACGAGGGTATTGCTACCCGCGGTAACTACATTGCCTTTGGTGACTTCGGTCTTCAATCACAATCAAACAACGACATCACAAGTCGTCAAATCGAGGCTTCTCGTCAGGCGATGACCCGTTATATCAAGCGTGGTGGTAAAATTTGGATTCGTATCTTCCCACATCTTCCACGAACTCGTAAACCACAAGACGTAAAGATGGGTGGTGGTAAAGGTAACCCTGAATTCTTCGTAGCTCGTGTCAAAGCTGGTACTGTACTTTTCGAAATGAAGGGTGTAGACGAGGCAGTTGCACGTGAAGCAATGCGCCTTGCGGCACATAAGCTTCCTGTGAAGACTAAGTTTATCGTGAAGGAGCAAGCATAATGGCAGACAAAAAAACTACCAAGGCTACTTCTAAAAAGGCGGTTGAAGTGAAAACTATTGACCAACTCAAAGAAGATGTTGCGAAGCTTCAAAACGATTACCGCGAATCTCGCCGTAGCCACTTGCTTAGCGAACTTGTGAACCCACACGTGTTAACCGTTCAACGAAAATCAATCGCTCGTGCGCTGACCGCCCTACAACAAGCAGAAGCCACTAGCGCAACGTCAACCTTAAAGGAGGAAAACTAATATGGCGAAAACATTGACCGGTATTGTCACCTCTGACAAGGCTGATAAGACTATTGTTATTACCGTTACAAGTCGTGAGACACACCCAATTTATGGAAAGCAGTACACTGTAAACCGTAAATACGCTGCTCACGACGAAGCGAACGACGCTCACACCGGTGACCGCGTCACAATTAAAGAGACTCGTCCAATTTCAAAGAACAAGTCATTTACACTTGTAAGTGTCGATGAGCGATCACACGGTACAATTGAACTTAAAGACGAGACAAACGAGGAGGACAAGTAATGATCCAACAAGAATCTCGACTTAAAGTTGCTGATAACAGCGGTGCGAAGGAAATTCTTTGTATCCGTGTGCTCGGTGGAACAGGTCGTCGCTACGCGAACGTTGGTGATGTCATCGTCGCTACCGTTAAAGACGCTAACCCAACCGGTAACGTGAAAAAGAAATCCGTTATTAAAGCTGTGGTCGTTCGTACTAAAAACCAAATTAAGCGTAAAGATGGAAGCACAATTGCTTTCGACGACAACGCTGCGGTAATTATTAACGACGACAAAACTCCTAAGGGAACTCGTGTGTTCGGCCCTGTGCCACGTGAACTGCGTGACCTTGGCTACGCTAAAATTATTAGCCTAGCGCCGGAGGTACTATAATATGCCAGCTCGTATTAAAAAAGGTGATCTTGTAAAAATTATCGCTGGTGCAGACAAAGGTACAACTGCTAAGGTTCTTAGTGTAAATACTAAGAACGAGACAGTACTCCTAGAGGGTATTGGTCAGAAACACCGTCATGTTAAGCCAAGTCAGCTTAATCCTCGCGGTGGTTCAAAAGATATTCATGTACCAACCCCACTTTCAAAGGTTGCCCTTGTGGTTGATGAAAAAAGTGGTAAAACCAGCCGCGTAGGCTACGTTAAAAATGCTGATGGTGGTACAACCCGTGTTGCCCGCCAAGCAAACAGCAAAGAGATTAAACAATCTAAGGAGACTAAATAATGGCTAAAGCAGCTACTATTACCGCTCCTCGCCTGAAAGCCTTATATAACGACCAGTTCGTTAAGGAACTTCAAGCCGAACTCGGTCTTTCAAATGTCAACGAAGTACCAAAGCTTGAAAAAATTATTGTCAGCGTAGGAATCGGTAAAAACAAAGACGACAAGCACCACTATGAAGTGGTTCGCAACACTGTCACTAAAGTAACAGGTCAGTCACCAATCGACCGTATGGCGAAGAAATCAATTGCTGGTTTCAAGATCCGTGCCGGTATGAACCGTGTTGGACTTTCTGTAACCCTTCGCGGCGCTCGTATGTACGAGTTCCTCGACCGCCTGGTAAACATTGACCTTCCGCGTGTACGTGACTTCCACGGCGTTAGCAATAAGGCATTCGACAAAGGTGGTAACTACAATCTAGGTATTACTGACCAGTCTATTTTCCCAGAGCTTAGCTTTGAAGAAACCCAACACATTCATGGACTGCAAGTAACTTTTGTTATTAAGAATGGTAATAAAGACTTCAGCAAAGCATTACTTGTGAAGTTTGGTATGCCTTTTGAGAAGGACAAGAAAGAAGGAGGCGCACGCTAATGGCTAAAACATCTGCAGTTGCACGCGACGAAAAGCGTAAGAAAATGATTCAGAAGTATGCTGCAAAGCGTGCTGAGCTGAAAGAGCTTGGTGACCAAGACGGCCTCCAAAAGCTTCCAAAAAACAGCTCACCAACTCGCTGGAAGAACCGTGACGCCCTTCATGGACGCCCACGTGGATACATGCGCCGCTTCGGCCTCAGCCGTATCAACTTCCGCCAAAAAGCGTCGAATGGTGAAATTCCTGGTATAACAAAGAGTAGCTGGTAGGAAAGGAGAATCGATTATGTCACTACAATCTACAGACCCAATCGCCGACCTACTTACTCGTATTCGTAACGCTGTAATGGTTGGTAAGAACGAAATTACCGTTCCTTCAAGCAAATTGAAGGTAACTGTTGCTCAAGAACTTAAGAAGGCTGGCTATGTCTCTGCTGTTAAGGTAGAGTCGGCAAAACCTCGAGACATTCTTGTTGTCACTATTAACAAACCTGGTGAAAACTCTGTTATTAACGAGATCAAGCGCCTCTCTAAGCCTGGACGCCGTGTGTACGTAAGTGCAAATGACATTCCAAAGGTAAAGAGTGGCCGTGGTATCGTTTTGGTAAGTACATCTAAGGGTGTAGTAACCGGCTCTGAAGCTGTTAAGCAACGGCTTGGCGGTGAGTTGCTACTGAGTGTTTACTAGTTGTTAGCTTTTTATGAAAATAAAACGTCCATTGGGCGTTTTATTTTTTACGTTCTTGCCTAATTTTCTTCCATTTGATAGTATTCTGAATAACAAAACAATAAAAAATAAGGATATCGATGGCATCGCAGCATGAAGCAGAAGTGCAACGTAGCTTTATTAATGGTTTGAAGTTGGTCGATAAGGCTAGTCGTGCCGATGATACGGCGGGAGTTTTTAATTCTAACTCAGCCCATTTTCTTGTTGAAAATAATAACGGGCAAGATATGTGGTTTCTAGAATGCTTTGACGATTTGTCTAATCGATTAGAGGAAGAGGAATTAACAATACCTCAATGGCTTGGTGCTGTATCAAAAGACTTTTTAACACTGGGTAGACACGGTATTTTTTATGCAGGAAAACGTTTAACTGCAAAACGTTTTGACCCATCTGATAGCCTTTCACCAGTTACTTCAATAACCATTCAAGAAGGTAATTTGCGACAAGGTTTATCTCATTTAAATGTATTAGTACAACGAGAGCGCTATGGAAAAACCGACACTTTAGGCGGATATTCACAAAGGAAAGCTATGTTGCAGGGGCTTGCTTCATTAACATTTAAGCAGTTAGTTCGGTCGGGTGATCTAGCTGATTTCCCTGTACATGAAGAAGTGTACACACAAGGCCGAGCGGTAATTAACGAATAGTAGTACTCTCCTCGTAGATTTAGCCTACATTTCATGCTATATTCAAAGCACAATGGCTCAGAAAACAAATACCCACCTAGGCTTCCCATACTGGTCTGAGCTTTTTCTCACTCGTGATCAATTAACTGATGACGATTGGAAGAAAATTTTACGATCAATAGGTAATAGTATCGGTTTCTTGCGCGAGTGGATTCTATTTGTTCACATTGAAAACGGGTCAATTCGCTATTATGTGGGCAGCGATAGAGATGTAAGCGGCTTATCGAATAACCTAGATGGTCTCTCGTTGCAGATAGTCGATCCATCAATAGTAAATCCACCATTAAAAACCAGTCATGAGTCGTTCTTGCAGTTTGTGACTGGCGGGAGTCTGCTTGATCTTAAGGAACGGTACGAAGTTAAGAAATCAAGAACATTGGAGTGGGTTGCTTTTTCACTTCGAAGCCTTGGAACTGAAAAAGTTATCTGCTCATCACAATTTGTGTTCAATCTTCCCGATGGAACGTACAGTGCTGCGAAAAAACGATTTTTTGAACTACCGAGCCATCTACTTGCGGTAGATTTTGCTACAAACACTAAATTTACTCGTACAAAACAACCGAAATACCTAAACATTCAAAAAGGTCTTCATTTGCTGAGAAGTGATAACCTAGGGGCACTGTTTGAGGTTGAAACTTTTCCGTATTTGCCAAAAAATTACTTTCTTCCGCTTGAGGCGTACGATTTTGATAAGCACTCATTTATTGTAGGTGCTAGTGGTAGCGGTAAATCAAAGTTTATTGGCTTATTCGTTTCTCGGCTTCTACAAAATGCAACCTACCGTCAAAAATACCGCGTTGTAGTGATAGACCCGCATGCGGCACTTGAAGATGATTTGGGTGTCATCGAGCAAAGTAATGTTATTAGTTTTAAAAATCCTGACGACGGTACGGAACTTTTTGCTGGCTCTGGTACTGATATCCATGCGTCGGCCGAGCTTACCGGTACCTTATTTAAATCATTACTTGGTGATCAATTTAATGCCAAGCTCGAGCGGGTGATGCGGTTTAGTATTTATGTGTTAATGACGGCCCAGGTAATGACACTCGATAACTTAAAACGTTTGTTAACAGATGTAGAATATAGGCAACAACTGCTCGAGCACGTCGGTAGTTTTATTCCAGAAAACATTACTCGGTTCTTTAACACCGACTTTAACGAGCTACGGACTCAATCGTATAATGAAGCAATTTCACCAATTGTCACACTGGTTGAGGAATTACAGTTGCAACCCTCGTTGTCAAACCAGTCGGATGACTCAATATCGCTAGGCCGACTCATTGCATCGAAGCCATTAACTGTTTTTTCACTTAATAAAGTATCAATGGGAGAAAAGGTTGTTAAAACTGTTGCCGGTCTTCTTATTCAGCAAATCTTCCTTCTCGCCCAAGCACGAAGTTTTTCTGAAAAAATTATTTTAGTGATTGATGAGGTTTCAGTTGTTCAAAACCCGACAATTGCTCAGATTCTAGCTGAGGCTCGAAAATATAATCTCTCTGTTTTCTTAACGCAGCAGTATTTTGGGCAAATTGAAAAACCAATTCAAGATGCTATCTTTGCAAACGTTTCAAATTATTACACATTTCGTGTTTCCGAAGAAGATGCTCGCGCTCTTGAAGGTAATATTACAATGGAGCTGCCAAAAGATGCGGTTGATGAAGAGAGAGAACTTGGAAACAAAGAGACTGATGCGAAAGTACGAATTATGACATCGCTTAATACCCAAGAAGTTATTGCACGCTTGTCAGCTGACGGTCAACTCATGCCAGCCATGAAAGCTAAGACGATGCATTTTGAGGGCACTCGAATGAATAAAAATGTTGAGTTACAACAATACACCGAGCAAAACTTGCCAACTAAATTTCAAGAGAGTATTAAAGCTCAAAGTAAAGTATTTAATCAAGTTACAGCCGCACCTAATACTAAGTTGGTAAAGTTTGATATGGCGGCTTTAGAAAGCTTTGCAGAATCAAATAAGGGTCAGTCATTAACACCCGAGTTTGAGCATATTACCCCAAAACCAAATCAACTTGATGCAATTACGTTAGAAGATTTCTTAGCGGCTCAATCATCTAGTCCTGATAAACAAGAGAGGAAAAAATAACTATGTCCACCGATGAAGCAAAACAGTTACTTGATAAAATAGTAGGATCAGTATTTGGCTACCAAAATCCATTCACACTTGACGAGGCTATGCAAAAGTTTGCCTTCGACTTACGGCTTCCTCAGCAAGTACAAGATTACAAAACGGGTCAACCGACTTGGGCGTCATCACTTAATCCATCTAAATTTATCGCCTACGACAATGTTAAAGCGGGTGCCGAAGAGTATGACTGGATGATCCCTAAACGTGATCTAAATTCAGTAGAAGATGTAATTGTTGCATGGGCTGAAACTAACGCTACGACAGGTGAGCGTGTTCGTGAATCGGTAAATGTGTCACAAAGTGATGGTGTTGATACTTCCGAAAATGTATTTCGTTCTATGGATATTCACCGTAGCAAAAACGTCTTATTTAGTGAGGGCGGCGTAAACCTTGAGTATGTTGTTGCCTCATCACGTTCAATTGACTCAAGCTTTTGTATTCGGGTTGAGGATAGCCGTCTGTGCTCAAATAGTTTTAATGTTATTTGGTCGGCAAAAGTCACCAATTCATTGTTCATTCAAGACTGTTTTGATGTGATGGATTGTATGTTCTGCTCACATATTGCTGGTAAGCGGTTCTGCATTGCGAATATGCAATTTAGTGAAGAAGAGTACTATGCAATAAAAGAAAAGGTGATTCGCTGGATTTTAACCTCTTAATGAATAAAACTCAAGCAAGAATCCTCTCAGTGATATGTATCGGACTTGCGTTATATATCGTTCTTTTTGGTCTACCTCCTTTTGTTTGGCTTATCCCGTATTTACGCAACCTAGACACGTTCACATTGAGTATCATTGGTTTTTTCATTGCTATAGGGCTTGTCCTCGTCTCAATTGTGTTGGGTATAAAAAGAAAGTAACCCAGGTTGCTTTTTTGCGTTCAATTTGGTAAAATCAGTCAGATAACTAATGCGAGTGAAATCAGAGGTGATTTTGCGCCAGAGCCGCCGCAACTAAGCAGTAGGCCGAAGCACTGAAACGTCTTGTTCCGTTTCACTCGTGGTAAACAAGGAAGTAGATCATGAGTCGAATCGGAAAACTACCAATTCAAATTCCCTCAGGCGTGACAATCACGGTCGCTGATGATGCTATTACTGTAGTTGGCCCTAAGGGTCAGCTGATAGTACCGCATCTGTCTGACGTAACTGTTGCTATCGAGGAAGGCAACGCTATCGTTACTCGTAAAGACGATGAGCGGATTGCAAAAGCCCAACACGGCCTTCAACGTGCCCTTCTTAACAACGCGGTTGTTGGGGTAACTGAAGCTTTCGAAAAGAAGCTTGAAGTCAACGGTGTTGGATTTCGTGTTGAAGGCGGTGGCCAGGAAATTACTATGGCCCTCGGTTTCTCACACCCAGTAAAATATAAAGCCCGCGATGGTATCCAACTTGAAGTAAACAAGATGGAAATCACGGTAAAGGGTATCGACAAGCAAGCAGTTGGTCAAACTGCTGCTGAAATTCGTTCCCTCAAAAAGCCTGAACCATACAAGGGTAAGGGTATTAAGTACGCCGACGAAGTTATTCTTCGAAAAGCAGGAAAGGCAGGTAAATAACCATGAGTTCACTCGATAAGAAGCTCGTTAACCGTGGCCTTCGTGCTGCGCGTGTCCGTGCTAAAATTTCTGGTACTGCCGAGCGTCCTCGCCTTACCATTACTATTTCTAACAAGCACATCAGTGCCCAGCTTATTGACGACGTTAAGCAACACACTATTGCTGCTGCAACGACCGTTGGTTCAAAGCAAACCGGCACAATGATTGAGCAAGCTGCCGTAGTTGGTACAGATATTGCTAAGAAAGCAAAAAAAGCTAAAATTACTGCAATCGTTTTCGACCGTAATGGCCGAAAATATGCCGGGCGTCTTGCGTCGTTGGCAGATGCTGCACGTAAGGAAGGATTGGAGTTCTAATATGGCTGAAACTCAAACGACTCAACAAACTGCCGCTCCACAAGCTGGCAATCGTGGTGGTCAAGCTAACCGCGCTGGAAACCATGGTCCGCGCCGTGACCAAGCACCACAAGAACCAAAGCAATTTGAAGAACTAGTTATTAACATTGACCGTGTCTCACGTGTAGTAAAGGGTGGACGACGTTTCCGCTTTAAGGCATTGGTTGTTATTGGTGACCGTAAAAATAAAGTTGGTGTTGGTGTTGCAAAGGGTGCAGACGTACAGGTTGCTGTCCAAAAGGCAACTGATATTGCAAAGAAAAACCTTATCACTATTCCAATTATTAACGAAACAATTCCTCACGAAAACGAAGTGAAATACTCTGGTGCGCGTGTGCTTCTTAAGCCTGCAGCACCTGGTACCGGTATTATTGCCGGTGGTGTCGTTCGTTCTATTATTGGTGTTACTGGTATTCGTAACCTTCTTTCAAAGTCACTTAACTCAACAAACAAGGTAAACATTGCCTACGCTACAATTGAAGCGCTTCGCGGTCTTGTTCCTAAAGAAGAGTGGCTTGGAAACGAAAAGTCTGCTAAGAAAACTTCTGCAAAGAAGGAGGACAAGTAATGACTAAGTACAACGAATTGTTAGCTGGTGCTAACGAAGACAAGAAGCGTGTCGGCCGCGGTATCGCTGCGGGTGGTGGTAAAACTGCCGGCCGTGGTACAAAGGGTCAGGGCTCACGTACCGGTAAGAAGCTTGGCGCTACTTTCCAAGGTGGTCAACGAACACTTGTTCGTGCCGTACCTAAGGCGCGTGGTTTTAAAAGCCTCCGCACACCCGCACAAGTTGTATACCTTGACACGCTTAACTCGTTTGAAGGAACCACTGTTGATAACGCTGCGCTTTACGAGCAGGGCTACATTTCAACACCATTCCATACTGTAAAGGTAATTACACGTGGTGAACTTACAGCAGCTCTTACCGTAAAGGTAGCAGGGGTAAGTAAAAGCTCACAAGAAGCAATTGTGAAAGCTGGTGGTAGTTTTGAGAAAACTGCTGTGCCATTAAAGCAAAGTACTAAGGCCGCTGAAGCAAGCGATAAATAAGCTTTGGCTAACTTGAAAACAACCCCCTGATTTAGGGGGTTGTTTTATGCTTCTTTAATCTCGCATCGCTACAATAATTCGTGCGTAACGGTCGACATCAACGACGTTTTTGCCGAAAGCCGAAAGTGCGTGACGACTACCCATGTAGAAGGGCGCTAATGCAAATATAAGCTGTAACTGTTCTGCGTGATTGAGATCGTAAATTCTAATAGCTTCCTTTAAAGCATCGGGGCTATTGTTGAGAGTATCGGCAAACGCTTTTTCGTCTGGGGTGCGAACATCTTCTTTTGAAAGTGGTATCGAGTCTAACTTAGATTGATAGTCTGATTTAGGGCTGTCTGGTGTATGTTCGCTTTCTATCATATATAAATTAACTATAACATTACTCGATATTTTGTCAACATTACGAAGGTATACTATATAACAGGTAAGAGCGTCTTTAAACGAAGACTCTGCTGTAGTATAATAGAATACAAATCGTATTAACTTCGGGGTAATCTGGAACAGTCTGTCATGAATTGGAAAACAATCTTTCGCTCGCTCAAAAACCGTGATATGCAAAGGCGGCTTTTAATAGTACTTGGTATTGTCGTTGTCTATCGTTTACTGGCGCACGTACCAGTGCCGCTTGCCGAGCCAACCCAGCTTCGCGAAGTGCTGAATAGTGTTATTAGCGGGACTGATTTTGGTGGCTTCCTTAACCTGTTATCAGGTGGGGCGCTGGCCAGCTTCTCAATTGTGCTGGTTGGGTTAACACCGTTTATTACCGCATCGGTTATTACGCAGCTTCTTACGAAAGCCATTCCTCGCCTGGAAGAGCTTCACAAAGATGGCGAGTCGGGCCGCCGCAAAATTAACCAATGGACTCGTATGATCACTGTACCACTTGCAATTGTACAGTCGATTGCTTTCATCTTTATTCTGCGTCAAACTGTACTTGCTGGTAATACCGCCGTTCTTGCTGAGCCAACCCCAATTGAGTGGATAGTTGCCGTGACAGCTATGACAGCTGGTGCGCTGCTTCTTATGTGGTTAGGTGAACTTATTACTGAACAGGGGATAGGTAACGGTATCAGCCTTCTTATCTTCGCCGGTATTATTAGCCAGCTGCCGTCAATACTTTCAAGCTTTGGCACTTCGTTGTTTGATACTACGAATGGCTCGCTTGCGGTGTTTAACTGGTTTACAATTCCGGTGAACCCTGTCATGTTCTGGGTGATACTAGCTATTTTAGTGGCGTCATTATTACTGCTGTACTTCCTTGTCAAAATAAACGAAGCCCAGCGGGTTATCACAATAAACTACGCTAAGCGTGTGCAAGGTAATAGTAGCTACGGCGGGGTGAAAAGTATTTTACCAATCAAACTTATTGCCGCTGGTGTGATTCCTGTCATTTTTGCCGTCGCTTTTCTTTCACTACCAGCCTTTGTTGGTCAGATTCTTAAAGCAACCAACAACCCGGCCTATGCCCAGCTGGCAAACAACCTTATTGTGTGGTTCCAGGCACCAAACCCAGGCGCATTCACAGGTTCTACACTTGAGGCCTTTATTTACCCACTGGCTTATTTCGCTCTCGTTATCTTCTTTACTTACTTTTATACAGGCATTGTCTTTAACGCGAGTGAAATTGCCGAAAACCTTCAAAAGCAAGGTGGCTTTATTGAAGGTGTGCGTCCTGGTAATCAAACTGAAACCTACCTTTCAACTACCGTAAACCGCCTCATCCTTTTTGGTTCAGTTGTACTTGGTCTTATCGCCGTTACGCCATTCGTTGCTGAATATTTCTTGTATCAGTTTACGGGTATAACGAATACAAACTTGGCTATTGGTGGAACAGGGCTTTTGATTGTGGTATCGGTAGGGCTTGAGACACTTCGTCAAATCAATTCGCGTGCGTTGATGGTGACATATGACGACTACGACCGCTAAAAGGCAATGATATTTAAGTATTGCATTCGACTTGCAATCATTACCAGTGCTTGTATTGGCCTAGTAATTCAAACTGGTGTCTGGTCGGGTCACTTTAAAGCCAGTAGTCTGATTTATTTAACAATACTTAGTGCAGCATTTATTGCGGCTACTTATACCGTTTGGTTGGTGGTTAGTTTGATTACCACTCTTCGTAGTACAGTGAACGTTCGAGAAATTCCACCCACTATTTTAGGGTCTATGGCCGTGTGCGTACTGGTAACTGGGATTATCTTTGCCGTAGTGCTCGCACCAAGCGCTAGTCTAGGAAGAAACGAAACTGCAATTATTGGTAATATTCTGCTCCATCAGATTGTACCTATACTAGTTTTAATTGACTGGTTTGTTAACCAATCAAATAAAAACCTAAGATGGTATCACCCGTTGCTCTGGACAGTACTACCCACGGTATACCTTGTGTACTTATTTATGAGACTTGGATATATACCTTCATTGGGTATAGTCAGTTCTTTTAACGGAACCGTACCGTATTATTTTTTGAATGTTGATAGGTTTGGATGGGCATATGTACTTAGTTGGGTGCTAGGTATAATTACTGCAATGGTAATAGCAGGATATATAATGGTAATTATAAAAAAAATTACTCATAAATTTTTTATAAATAGACTTAAGTACGAAGCTTGACGAGATGTAGTAGTTTGCTACAATAAATCTACCAACACCCTCACTTACCGAAAACTTTGGTAAGTATCTTCTTAAAAACGCTTTACCTGCAATCACTTTTGGTGTATAATCTACTACTGTAACTTATGGTCAGTACTAAAGAGGTAATCAAAATGCGAGGTAAGGTAGTGGAAGCACTGCCTAATACTCAATTTAAGGTTGAACTCGAGAACGGCCTGAGCATCATCGCGCACATCAGCGGAAAAATGCGTAAAAACTATATCCGTCTTGTGCCAGGTGATATGGTAGACGTCGAGATGACCCCTTACGATCTTACGAAGGGACGAATCACGTACCGCCACAAGGATAACATTTAACTGGAGGAATTCTTGAACTCATGAAAGTTCGTGCGAGTGTAAAGAAAATCAGTCCAGATGACCAGCTAGTGCGCCGTAAAGGTCGCTTGCGTGTCATCAACAAGAAAAAACCTAAGAATAAGCAAAGGCAGGGTTAAGCATGGCTCGAATTGCAGGGGTAGTAATCCCAGCGGAAAAGCAAGTTCAGATCGCCCTTACCTACATTTATGGTATCGGTCCGAAATTTGCACGAGACATCCTTGCGGCGGCTAACATAGAGCCGACCACTCGGGTGAAAGATCTCACCGAGGCTGAAGAACAACGACTACGTGAGGTAATCGATACTGATTACACCGTAGAAGGCGACCTCCAGCGTCTCGTCACAAATAATATTAAGCGTTTGAAAGACATCAATGCGTATCGCGGTCTTCGCCACAAGGCAGGCCTACCGGTTAACGGTCAGCGAACACGTACGAATGCACGAACTCGTAAGGGTCGCGCGATTGCCGTTGGTGGTGCTCAACCTAAATCAGCAAGTAAGACCTAGGAAAGGATCGATAGAATGGCAGAAAATACAGCAAGCCGTGCAACTTCTAAGAAGAAGCAAAAGCGATCAGTTCCAGCTGGTCAACTTCATGTTCAGGCAACTTTCAACAACACTATCGTCAGCTTTTCAGACAAGAAGGGTAACGTTCTTGCTCAGAGTAGCGCTGGTGCGGTTGGTTTCCGTGGAAGTAAAAAGGGTACTGCCTATGCAGCCCAAATTGCTGCTGAAAAGGCAGCCGAAACTGTGAAAGGTTATGGCCTTAAATCAGTCGATGTATTCGTTAAGGGTGTTGGTCAGGGTCGTGATTCAGCGATTCGCGCACTCGGTGGTTTTGATATCAGTATTGAAAGCATCAAAGAAGTAACGGGTGTGCCACATGGTGGTGTTCGTCCACGAAAGGTACGGAGGGGATAGGTTATGGCTCGAGATACCTCACCAATTGTTAAACAGAGTCGTCGTGAAGGCTACGCGCTTCACCCTAAAGCTCACAAAATCATGGCTCGTAAAAGCGGCATTCCAGGCGTTCACGCCCATGGTCGTCAAAACAAGCCAAGTCTTTACTTAACCCAACTTCGTGAAAAGCAGAAGGTTCGTCGTTTGTACGGTCTTTTGGAAAAACAATTCGCAAAGCTTATGAATGAAGCAACTCGCAAACCAGGTCTATCTGGTGAGAACCTTCTTCAAATGCTTGAACAGCGACTAGACAACGCAGTGTATCGTGCAGGTTTTGCAACCAGCCGTCGGGCTGCTCGTCAGCTTGTTGGTCATGGTCACTTTATGCTTAACGGCCGTCGTGTTGATATCCCATCAATTCGTCTTAAAGCTGGTGATGAACTTGAAGTTCGTCCGAAAAGTCAAAAATCTGGATACTTTACAGCACTTGATGAAATCGTCAAGGGAAGCACCCAAGGGCCGCTTAGCTGGCTAAAAAGTGACGCTAAGAAGATGACTATTAGTATTACAGGTCTTCCAAAGCGTGAAGAAGCTGAAGCTGATATTAACGAACAATTAATTGTTGAGTACTACTCACGTTAGGGTAAGGAGATAAAAGATATGTCAAAAGTTATTCACAACCCAGCACTTGCCGCGCTAGATGAAACTGGTGCAAACAGTGCATCGTTCGTTATTGAGCCACTTCAAGCTGGTTACGGCAATACACTTGGTAATAGCCTTCGTCGTGTACTTCTTTCAAGCGTAAAGGGCGCAGCAATTGTTGCCTTTCGTATTGAAGGTGCAAGCCACGAATTTACAACCGTTTCTGGTATTAAGGAAGATGTTGTTGACATCATGCTTAACCTTAAAAACGTACGTGTTAAGGTTTCAAGTGATGAACCAGTTGAGCTTCGTATTGAGAAGAAGGGTGCCGGTACTATTACTGCTGCCGACATTAAAACCACTGCTGATGTTGAAGTAATCAACCCAGAGCAAGTTATTGCTACTGTTGATGACGCTAAAAAGTCAGTTATTATCGATCTCGTTGTCGAAGCTGGTCGCGGCTACCAAACCATCGAAGATTCAAGCGCAAAGCGTCTTCACAGCGATATGATCGCTCTTGATGCAATGTTTAGCCCAGTACTTCGTGTACGTTACAAGGTTGACAACACTCGTGTTGGTCAAGAAACGAACCTTGATAAGCTTCAGCTTAATGTTGAAACTGACGGCACAATTAGCCCGCGTGAAGCATTCGAAGAAGCGGCTGCGATCTTGGTAAACCAATACACTGCACTTGCAGGTAGCACAACTGTTGAAGCTGCGCCTGCACTCGGCCAAGACGTTACCGACGAAGGTAACGAGCTTAACACCCCGATTGAAGAATTAAACCTCAGCGCCCGTACCGCAAATGCTCTTATTAATAACGAAATCCGAACTGTTCGTGACCTCGTGACACTTTCAGAACAAGACCTTCGTGAACTTAAGGGCTTTGGCAGCAAGGCGCTTGATGAAGTCAAAGATAAATTGGCAGAATTGGACGTCTAAACTATGCATCGACACGGATACGTAGGACGTAAGTTTGGCCGCGAACGCGATCAACGCCGCGCACTCATTAAAGGTTTGGCAACAAGCTTGGTTGAGCACGGTAAGATTGAAACAACGCTTCCAAAAGCCAAAGAACTCGTCCGTTATATAGAAAAACTCATTACGAAGGCTAAAAAGGGTGACCTTGCAAACCGCCGTCGTGTTATTGCGGGTCTTTCAACCCAAGCTGCAGCCTTTCGTCTGGTTGACGTAATTGCGCCGCAGCTTACGGGTCGAACCAGTGGTCACGTACGCGTCGAGCGAACTCGCCTTCGTGTAGGTGATGGTGCTCAAATGGCAACCATTGCTTTCGTTGACGAAATTAAGGATACTCCGAAGCCTGTAAAGGAGACTAAATAATGGTAAACGCTAAAACTTTTAGTCAGAAACCAGCCGACGTCACTCGCGAGTGGTTCTTGGTTGATGCTTCCGAACTTCCACTTGGCCGTATTGCGACAATTGTTGCCGATAAGCTTATTGGAAAGAACAAGCCAACGTATACACCGCACACTGACGGTGGCGATTACGTTGTAGTTATTAACGCCAAAAACCTTGTTGTAACTGGTGACAAAGAAACTGGTAAGATTTACTACCGCCACAGTGGATTCCCTGGTGGTATCAAAGATGCAACCCTTTCAGAAGTTCGTGAGAAATACCCAGAACGAATTATCGAAAAAGCTGTACAGGGTATGCTTCCTAAAAACAAACTCTCAGCCGACCGTATGGGACGCTTGAAGATTTTTGCCGGTAGCGAGCACGCTCATACTGCGCAAACCCCTAAGAAAGTGGAGGTAAAGTAATATGGCTGACGCTACTTACTTTTACGGCCTCGGACGCCGCAAAGCCGCAACTGCCCGAGCACGACTTTACAAAGGCAAGGGTACGGTAACAATTAACGACAAGCCAGCGACTGATTACTTTGATGGTAACAAGACGCACCTTGCCGAGATTACCGACCCTCTAGCACTTGTAAACAAGCAAAAAGAATTTGACGTTACTATCCGCGTCCAAGGTGGTGGTACTGCAGGTCAAGTTGATGCTATCAAGCTCGCAATTGCTAAGGCTCTTACAACTGCGCATTCTGACCTTCGCCCAACCCTCAAGAAGGCAGAACTTCTTAAACGTGATTCACGTGAGAAGGAGCGCAAGAAATACGGTCTCCGTTCGGCTCGTAAGCGCGAACAATTCTCGAAACGTTAATACTATATCGAGTTATAAAAAATCCCTCATGTTCGAGGGATTTTTTATTTAGCGCAAGCGCAGAACTTGGCCTGTAACGGCAGTGATATCATCAATTCGAGCTCGAAAATTACCAGTACCATGGAGAAGTGAGCGCCGCTCGGCACGTTCTGTCACTGCCACGGCTGTATCGCTAGGGTTTGTACGGCGAAAAGTATCTTGGATTTCTTTAGTTGTAAGGTTGTCGGTCACGCCATCGCTGAAAAAAGCGAATCGATCGCCAGGTTGGAGCTCTTGATGGGTGAGATCTATAAGTAATGGCTGGCCACCGCCGACACTTGATGATACTTCATTACGCCTTCTGAAAAATGGGAGTTCATCATTCGTGAGGCTATCGTTACTTATCGCGTTCGATGCTTTCATTTGAAAACGCTTTGTACTATGTAGGTTATGGCTATGCCTGTACGCGTCGTGGTCAACTGTTAGGCAGCGAAGAATACCATCGCGAAATAGGTAAGCACGTGAATCACCGGCAGATGCGATTGTAGTGAAGGATTTATCAGCCTCTGTGGTATAGAATTTTGCTAATACGGCTGTTGCGCCCATAAAACGTGACTGCTGGCTTGGGTGGTATGGGTTGAAACCATCTTTAGTGATTCTTTCAATCGACCTTTCATTTAAAGTAAGATGGGCAGATTGCAGCATTTTTTTAAGCTCTGCGCCTGCGATACGAGGTGAAGTCTTGTGGGGTAGTATGTCACCAGTATCGGTAACGATTTCAGCAACCAATCTAGAAGCTTCAGCACCGCTCTCATGGCCACCCATTCCATCGATAACACCAAAAATATTGTGAGAAAAGTCGAGCACAGTTTGATCTTCGTTTCTCTCATGGTACTTTGAAGGGATTGAAGAGGCGTGCGCTTCAATAAAAGCGGACGGCTCTTCCGAGTGAAAAGGTGAGACGGGTATGTCACCGGTTGGCATAATTGTATATTATAATACAAATAATATAAATAGTCAATAACTTAACCGTTTACCTGATACCATCCGTCTTGCCACAGATCATAAAGCCGGTTAAAATATTTGTCGTACTGATACCGCACGTTCTCGGTACTGAACCTCTTCCGGGCATCTTCCTGGATATGTTTGCGCTGTACCAAAGAAACGGTATCGGACCATTTTACCGCATCCAGAAAGTCTTGAAATACATCACAACGCACACCGTTTACACCGTTTTGAACTGTTTCAGTAAAAACTCCAAAATTTGTCGTAATGACAGGCGTCCCGCATAATAATGCTTCAGCATGGACCCCTCCAAACGGTTCAATATACGTAGTAGGAACAAACACAGCTTTAGCATTCGACATAAGCTTAGCGCGCTCCTCGACGCCCACGACGCCTACGTATTCACCGTACCCTGTAAATTCACCTTGACCTGCTACAATTAACCGCTTTCCTAGCTTTTCACATACTTCCTGTGCAATTCTATAGCCTTTACGGTCAATGAGCCTACCCATAAAAAGATAGTACTCCTCGTTATTGTTAGAAAGAGGAAATTCGGCTGTATCATAATAATTAGGGATGACGGTGTCATAAAAATTACCCGAATCATCTTTCATTTCACCGTGTACATAGTGGAGATGAGCGTAGGATTCAAACACACGGTACTTTGAAAATACACCAGTATAGCCAATGCCATATTCTACTGATAAGATGTCCGGGAAAGCATCGGCAATTTGTTTCTGGCAAACACCACCAATGACGCAAATAAAATCGCGCGGCTGAATTCGCTTCTTAATTTCCTTAATCGCATTACTATTCATGTACTGCCAATGAGTGTCATCTGGATTCCAAGTAATAGAAAAAAAGTCTTTAGTGTGGTTTTGGGTACCAAAAAATTCTTGTTGCTTATCTTTTGTAATGACGGTAATAAGTTCTGAAACGTTCGCCTCATTATCTTCGCTGGCATACAAATAAACGGTGTGCCCAAGTGACGTCATCATGTTGCAGAATTTACGAACTTTTTGAGTGTACGCACAGTGAGTATATTCAGCAGTGGTTTGCGTGTGGGGCAAACTGACAACGTGGAACGTAAAGTGTTGGCTCATTATAATTTAGTGTAGCACTAAGAATGGGCGTTTAGTAGACAGTCCACCAGGTAGTGCCATCGCTCACGAATGTAAGCGTATCAAGCGGGCTTCGTACAAGTGAGTATGTTTCGGCCATAAAGTGCCAAGCGGAAGCATCTGAGCGGAAGAACAAGGCTTGGTTTTGCGAATTAATAACTGCACTCGACTGGCCATCAATGAGACCCGTTGGAGGGAGCACGATAATTGCATTTACACTTGCGTCGGTTTTTGTAATTCGAAGCCATGCCCCGTTAGAAACGGCGGGAAGCGTAATGGTGAAACCAGATGTACTCGCATCGCAGCGGATATTTTGTAATGACGATGCGGTTATGTTCGTGGTGCGATCTACGTTCGTTAATGTACTGTATGACACTGGTACGCCGTTCAAATGAGCGCTTGGGGCGTTTACTCGAACGTAGCCTGTACTTGCGTCAGCTTTAGTTACCCGTACCGACGCGCCATTACCAGCTGACGACGCAGACGGTAATGTAACCACGAATGAGCCCCCCGACGCATCAGCTAGAACATGATCACCTACGGCTGCAGTATATGCAGCGGTTTGACTTGTTGAAGTGTAAAGATGCGAAGCTCGCCATTGGCCACCTTTTTTTGTAATTATCTGACCTACAGCAGCACTGTTAAGCCCGAACGTATCTAAACCTTCGCGGAGATAATTAATTGGCATATGCTAAATCATTCTTCCTACAGCGTACCATGTACTGCCGCTGCTTAAGAATTCTGCGGAAGGTGACGCACTGTTAACGATAATTGAATTAGCGCCGCCCGGACCTACGATAGAGTTTGTGCCGCCTGGACCAAGTACCTCAACACCATTAGCGCTTGCCCCGTCTGCTAAGGAGACAAGAACACGAGCATTAGCAGAAGCAGCTGGAAGTGTCACGGTGCCATCGGCAGTGGTTGTAGCGATAATCCATTCGTTATTGACAGCTGTACGAGTAGTGTTTCCAGTAGAGAAGGTAACTTGTGAGATAGTCCAGCTTGAACTACCACCACCTGCTGGGCCTTGAGCACCTGTTGCGCCAACTGCTCCGGGTACACCTTGAGCGCCCGTAGCACCGACGGTGCCAGCACCTGTTGCGCCAACTGCGCCCGATGGGCCTTGTGGACCTGTCGCGCCTGTAGCACCACCACCGGGACCCGCAGGGCCTTGTGGGCCAGTAGCACCTGTAGCGCCCGAGCCTGTAGGACCGGCAGCACCTGTAGCACCAATAGGACCCGATGGTCCTGAAGGACCTGTTGGTCCGACACCTGTATTAATTTTAGTTTGCAAGCCTGTGTCGAGATTGTTTTCTGAAACAATCCCATCCTTAAGACCACCATCATCATCATGTGATTGTGTTAAGAATTCGTTCAGAACGTTGCCCCAAGCGCCTTCGTCTGAACCAACTATAGGTAAGCGTGCCATGTATCTTACTCCGTTACTGCTTATAGTATTACTAACTAGCACTATACAAGCATTATCACAATGGAGCAAGTATTTTTCGCCCTTTTCTGCAGAACACTTTATAATAAAGACAGAAATTAAAGAATGGACACTAAAAGTGGCAAAAAGCCTACAAGCAGAACTATTGGCAATTCTTCGTAAATTCGAGTTAGCCGGCGAGCTAACTAAACGAAAAGCCATCAGTAATATTAAAGAATATCCACCGCGGCAACTAAGCCGTCTTATAAAATTTAGCTTTGAACGCCAAACCTATTTTGTACTTTACGACACATCAGCGGCCGATGACACACGAGTAGCACTCGACCACGTACGGCTTGATGTGCCCGATATTGAAGGTGCGTTCGTCCGTAACCCATTTGAAAATGCTTCGAAGGCCTATGGTATTCCGCATTTAGGTAAAGACATATACTTATTTACAAAAAAACTCACTAAAATTCGCCTTGATCAGGAACTGGTTCGGCGTTACCCTAACTATTCCCGCAGTACAGTGCAAAAATATATAAAATCCGGCTACGTACGTATAAACGGAGAGGCGGCAAAGTCTGCTAAGCAAGATGTGAGCGAGAATGATGAAATTGCCCTTGTTCCCCCCGAGAAGACCGATACCTCAGATCATGAACTTCCTATTCTCTATATTGATGATAATATTATCGTGGTAAATAAACCGGCCGGAGTTTTAACACACAGTAAGGGTGCTTTAAATGATGAGTTTACGGTTGCAGACTTCTTCCGTCGCTATACAACTCATGCACTTGATACGAGTCGCCCTGGCGTTGTGCACCGGCTTGACCGGGATACGAGCGGGGTCATTTTAGGTGTCAGGAATGATGAAACTGCTTTAAGTATAAAAAAGCAATTTTCTGACCGGACAGTTAAGAAGCATTACACAGCAATCGTCGACGGTGTACCGAAGCTTGAAAAGGCCTTAATTGACCTGCCTATCGAGCGTAATCCATCGTCGCCAAGTACTTTTCGCGTTAATGCTAAAGGGAAGCCAGCTATAACATCGTACGAGGTAATGAAAACAAACGGGAAGCAATCACTGGTTGAACTTTACCCTAAAACTGGACGAACACACCAATTACGTGTACATATGCAGTACATTAATACACCAATAGCTGGTGATCGTGTGTATGGCTTAGAAAAAACCGCCCCAAGGATGTGTTTACATGCCCACCAACTAGAAGTAACGTTGCCGAATTCTGAGCGACAGGTGTTTACCGCTCCTGTACCTTTAGAATTTCAGAATATTGTATCGTGAGTATTTTTATAAATGAACAAACTAAACGAGTGCTTGATAAAGTATTTAAAAACCAGCCGCACGCTTTATTATTATCTGGACCGGTAGGGGTTGGGACAAGAACAGTGCTTGATAGCTATCTAAATGATTCACAGCAACTCCTCATTTCAGTCTTACCAGAAAAAGACGAAAAGGTGGATCTTGAAAAAGGTACCGTAACGGTTGAAAGTATTCGACGACTTTATGACACATCACGAACAATTGAACCGCGAAGCCGAACAATTATTATTGATTATGCCGAGCGTATGGCAGTTCCAGCTCAAAATGCGTTTTTAAAACTTTTAGAAGAGCCACCACACGACACTCGTTTCATTCTACTTTCGCATGAACCAGCACGTTTACTTCCAACAATTCGCTCACGAGTACAAGAAATTGCTTTACGACCGATTACTACCGCGCAATCTCAGTTGCTCTTAGATACTCTGGGTGTCAATGATCAAACGCTTCGAAGCCAACTATTATTTATTGCCGACGGTCTTCCGGCTGAATTAACGCGGCTTGCCCAAAACCCCGAGCAATTTTCTAAAAGGGCAGCAATTGTGCGCGATGCCCGCCAGCTTGTACAGGGTAGTTCGTACGAGCGATTAGTTCTTGCGAAAAAATATAAAGATACCCGTGCCGATGCAAGTATGCTTCTTCAAGATGCCGCCAAACAACTTAGCCAGACAATAATGAAAAACAGCTCTGCAAAACTTCTCGTATCTTTGGAAAAAATCATTACGACCCATGCGTCACTTCAACAGCAGGGTAATATTCGGCTTCAACTATCAAACTTGGTAGTCTTGTCGTAGCTTGTCGTATGGTATAATAAAAAGAACATGCTAGGCCTTGTTGTTATTGCTATTTTAGGTTTATGGACACTTCTTCAACGACAAACTGTTGGCGAAGTAGCCACTGATTTATCTTCAAAATTATCGGACAAATTGGATCAATTATGGTCTATTGCTCAAACATCATTACAAGATCGTAAATATTTACGTGCCGAGAAGGCTTTATTAACTATTCTTCGGGTTGATGAGCGTAATGCAAGTGCATATAACCGTTTAGGCATACTTTACGCCAAGCAGCAGCAGTTCAAAGAAGCAATTGAATGTTTTGAAATTGCCCAAAGCTTAGAGCCAAGTGCAAGTAGCCTTCATAATGTTGGGCTTATCTATTTTGAAACCCAGAATTTTGATAAAGCCGCTTTAGCATTCGAGCAAGCCCTTGCAATGGATAGCGACCATGCCGCCCGCCACATTGCTTATGCAAAAGTGCAAGAAAAATTAGGTAACGACAAGCGAATGATTGATGCGCTTGAAAAGGCTGTCGAACTTGACCCGATTCCGCAAACCCTTTCTATCTTAGCCGATGCGTATGAACGAACCGGTGAACAGATCCTTGCAGCGGAACTACGTGAACGTTCTGCAAAAATGATTATCCCTCAGAATCAAAGTAAAGTGAAACAACCACGTCGGGTGGTTATGTAGGGGGAGTGTATGGAACAGTTTAATCGAGTAGCATCAATGGTAAAGGTAAACGGAATATTATCAATTATATTTGGTGCTATTGGCTCACTTGTTGGCCTTATTTTTATGGGAATATGGGTACTTAGTTTGGTTGGGGCCTATAGCGACGAGCAGATTATAGGCGCTATTGCGCTATTTGTAGGGACACTTCTTTTTTGGGTACTACCCCATGTCTACCTTATTATTTCAGGCTTTTTCCTATTAAGATTACCAAAACCTACTACTGTAAAAGTTTTCTTAATTGTTAACTTAGTTGTAGGTGCGCTGGCAAACCTAGTACTCTTAATATTCTCGATTATCTCTCTAGCTCAAGTGGGTGAGTATGAGGCTGGATACACAGATAAAAAAACTACCTAGTGGTTGTTTAGATAATTGAAACTATTTCATTCGCAACATCATCTGCAGTCTTATTAGTAGTGTTGATGTGCGTATAATTCTTGAAGTAAAATGGTTTCGGACTGTTATAGTCAAGAACTGAATCTAAGTAAGCAACACGTTCAGCATTTGGTGCGTGAATTTTTGTTTTCTTTCGTTCGGGTGTTTTGGCTCTTTCAACACGTGTTTCTAAAGAAGCGGTAAGCTCAATAAAGATAACCTCACCACCCTTTGATTCGTAAATCTCTTTATAGGCAGTAATATTATTTTTTCCTTTTTCGCTTCCGAAGTTCCACATATAGGTGAAAATTAAGTTCAAACCAGATTTTGCAGCTTCTTTAATAACTTCAGAGCGGATCATTTTACTAAGTTTGTCTTCAGATGCTGTGCCAACACCAAATAACTCGATAATTCCATCCATAACCATGTGATTATGGAAAAGTTTAAAGTCAGTTTTTGCGGCAACCAAACGCCCAATGGTTGCTTTTCCGACGGCGGGTGCACCGAACAGTATGAGAAGTTTCACATTTTTTATGATAACAAAAAAAGCACTTCTTTCAAAGTGCTTTACATATAAATTCTATGGTGCTGGAAGTAGGACTCGAACCTACGAAGCCAAAGGCGAGAGATTTACAGTCTCCTGTGATTGCCACTACACGATTCCAGCATGTTCAATACTTGGAGCCGCCTCACGGATTCGAACCGTGGACCTACTGTTTACAAAACAGCCGCTCTAACCAACTGAGCTAAGGCGGCGACTTAATCTATTTTAGCACATTATGGCTTTATGGCTAGGGGTAGATAGATAAAAAGTATATACTTGTAAGGATGACTAAAAAACCTTTTCCAATTGTTGAAGTTACCCTTGATGCAATCGTTGGTGGCGGCCAAACTATTGGCACGCTTGAAGATGGCCGTAAGATATTTGTATGGGGAGGTTTGCCAACTGAAACTGTCCGTGTGCAGATTATGAAGAAAAAATCGAGTTACGCTGAGGGTATTATGGTTGAAGTGCTCAAACCAAGTAAGGAAAGGGTTGAACCAAAAGATCCCGGTAGCTACCTTTCAACTAGCCCGTGGCAAATTATGGCACTTCCAACAGAAAATCATTATAAAGCCGCCTTAATTGAAGAAGCGTTCGAGCTTCATAATATCGTGCTTCCAAATCCAATCGAGGTGTTTAGCGATGGTGTTGACTATGCCTATCGAAATAAAGTTGAATTCAGCTTTTGGTTTGAGGTTGAAACGCAAAAACTTTCGCTCGCATTCTTTCGTCGCGGATCTCATGGAAAAATTACCATCGATGGCACAAGTTTGGCGACAGATGTGATAAACGTAAAGGGAAAGCAGGTGCTGGACGCTCTTAATGAACTTAAAGTAATTGGCAGGTCATTAAAGACCTTGCTTATTCGTAGCTCAGCCGATGGCCGGGTAGCGTGGCAGTTGTACGTTAAAGATGAAGACTTTCCAGCCCAAGAGTTGCGAGCCCTTTTTCCAAAGGCTGAAAATAGCGAAATTATCTATTCAAACCCAAAAAGTCCAGCTAGTGTTATTACGAAGAAGCTAACCCCGACCGCACAACCGTTAACAGATACTATTCTCGGTGTTCCATTTCATTATGCGACCGAAGGCTTCTTTCAAATTAACCTTACGGTATATGAAGAGTCACTAAAGGATATGAAGGCTTGGGTTCAACAAGGTAGGCAAGTGGTCGACTTATACAGTGGTGTTGGAACAATTGGTTTAACAATTGGCGGTGAAGACGTTACTTTAGTTGAAGTAAATGAGCACGCTGTACGCGAGATGGAACGAAACATACAAACATTGGGCATTTCAGCCACGGCTATTTTAGCTGCTAGCGAGAAGGCGCTTGACTACATTACAGCTAATAAAACCATTATTGTTGACCCACCAAGGGCTGGGCTGCATGAAGACGTTGTTGAAAAACTACTGAGTGAGCGCCCTGCGCGTATTATATATTTATCATGTAATCCAGTAACACAAGCTCGCGATGTAGCCAGACTAGCTGAAGCGTATGGTGTTGCCTATCACAAAGGCTATAATTTCTTCCCCCACACACCACATATTGAACATCTTGTAGTGCTTGATCTCGTAGAAATCTAGATAGCGAAGCTACTCGACTTATTAAGCTTTCTACGGTATAATTTCAAAGTTGTTATGCCGCGATAGCTCAGTTGGTAGAGCGCATCCATGGTAAGGATGAGGTCTCGGGTTCAAGCCCCGATCGTGGCTCCAGATAGTACTAAAAAGGCATCTATGTATGATGCCTTTTTGTTTATTAGCGACCCCTTGTATTTAAGCGTTTTTGTTGCTATAATTTACCACTGATAGTACTTACTCAATAGCTAGTAGGTCAAATAATTATTTAAGGGAAGTTATGGCAAAGAAGAACACAAAGCGTAAGTTAGTTGGTTTAGTGAGCGAGCTCACAGGTCACCGTACTTATTACACAACCAAGAACACACAGAACACCACTGAGAAAATCAGTCTTAAAAAGTACGACCCGATTGCTCGTAAACACGCAACCTACACCGAAACCAAGAAAAACCTTGGCCGCAATGAAGTAAAAGCTCGCAAGGGCTAGTCTTCGCTTATTACGTCAATTGTTTCGGCTAGCCATAAAGCCGATGCAAGTGTCGACTCTAACACCGTCTTTGTAAGGCGGTGTTGTGTTATATAGATAAGTAATTTGCCATGTTCAATTTCAATAGCGTGTGGCCAAAATCGACTGGCGATACCAATAATAACAGGTGAAGCAAAAAAACTTTCGACTTTGTGTGAGTGTGTCGCGCTTGCTAGAATTTGGAAGCGACCATGAAACTCAGGGCTTTTATTGTTTAAAAGCATACTATTCAATGGTTGCATGTGAGGCTGTGTAGCATAGAGGCGACTGTACTCACCAGCCTCATGACCCGTTGGGACAAAGAACATGTGCGGTACTGCCTTATCATTTTCAAGTTCAATCTCTAAGATTGTCCATAGTTGTTCATGGTGTGGATTATTTGCGACTTTCACGACATCGAACCGATCAACTAGACGCAGGTTGTAGCCATTGTACGTTCCTACGGCATAGTGGTTATCGTGGTGTGAAAGCGAGGCGGTGAAGCCGCGGATAACTTCGAATTCGTCGTCGTGCTGGTGGGCGACACCAAAATAAACGAGCCCTATTGCTTTCGCAAAACACTTCAGGGTTGCTCCTCGTCGCCTTAGCTCTGGCGAGAAAGTTCTTAAAGCGCGTTTCAGTATATTAGTTCGTGCCATTATATTAATTTTTTCCCAAATAATCGATAAGGGTTGAAAGATACTCGGCGTGCGACCACGTGAGTGGGGCGGGGGAAATAACCGCTCCATCAATTGGGTCTATTTGTTCACCCATCATGCCAGTCGGTAGGAAGTATGTATCAAGCCACGTAAGGATTTGAAGTGCTTTGTCTTTATTATTCATTTCAATGTTGTACTGGGCGTCCCAAAGTGTGGTTATATACCACCAATTACCATTAATATCCGGTTTTGAACGTCGGTAGGGGTCATTCTCGTAACGTGGTAGGCCAGGCGTTTCCAAACTGGTATTAAAAGTGTCAGCGGCTGTTTTAATTGAAGCTTGCACCTCGTCACTATCACTCGAGAATAAACCAAACATAAATGCACCGTAGACGGCTGCGGTATCGATGGTTTCGTCGTAGTGAATTTCACCGTCTTTAACTATTAGTCCACGGTAGAAAACTTGGCGTTTTTCATTAAAGAGATATTTATGTGCGGCAGCCCGTATATCGTCAGCTGCGGTACGCCACTTTACAGCACTGGTATCGTCACCAGCAACCGAAGCGAGCTCGGAGGCAGCCAATAAGGCTGCATAGGTTACTGCTGTAGTATGGGTATTGATTAAGAAGCGTTCTTCCCATAGGTCGTAGCTAGGTTTTGGTAGCCCGGTAACTTCATCAATGTATTCAGCCATGAAATGAGCCATGGGCTTTATCATTGAATGGTAAAAATCCTTAATAAGAGTAGTGTCTTTTGAAAGCAAATAAAATTGAACAAATACAAATACAACTAAAGCAGTTTCATCTTCTTGAATTGGCGGGGCGACAATAGAGTCATGTACGTAAGGGTGCCAGCTGCTTCCCAATGCTCCGTCGGCCCGATATTTGTGCATTAAATACCCACTTGGGTGTAAAGCCCGTTGACAGAAATCAAAGAAACGGTAAGCTTCCTGGTAATAGCCAAGCCGAATAAGCGGCCACACTACGTTGGCACCATCACGAGGCCACGAATACGCATAAGCATCTTTTGAATAATTGAGAAGCGTACTATCGGTGCTGGCGATAATTGCACCACGTTTATCGATTTGCGATTTTATAATCATAAGACTATTAATGAAATGTTCTTGGTATTCTTTTGGAAGCCTTTTAGCAGCTGCTACACCTGGTTGCAACCATTCCTTCCACCATAATGAGGTTTTGTGAATACGTTCATGAATACCTTGGTCTTGAATTTGTTTATGAACATACAAGGCCTCACGCGTACTCATGCCAGCGGCTACCCAGTAGTGCACCCGGCTTGAAGAGTAGGCTTCAATTGGGAGGGTGAAGCGCAGGATTGAATCAACCCGGCCATGTTCAACATTATTACCACTTAGTTCACCATCTTCAGCGTCTCTAAAAGACCCTTCATGCTTAGTATCACCGAACAAGCCAATAGAATGTTGGTCAAATACGCCACCCTGCGCATCTCCTGATATAACAAAAGCACGACGACCCCTATAATGAAGGATTGCTTGACTGTCTGGGAGGTATTGGGCAGTGTCGGTATTGCTTCGGACATCACCAATCGCAAATGCTTGGTACATAAATAAACGGATGTCTCGGGCGCGTTCGGTGTGGTTGATAATATGGATATTACGCATAAATACATTCATATCACTATCAACTGTATCTTCAAATTCAAGCACAATACCAAGCGCTTCGTTTTTCGCGACAGTGTGCCCGATTAAAGCTACGTGGGGGTAGCGGAACATAACCTCCCAGCTGTCGTCGTCTGTCCAGCTTAAAATACCTTCAACATATACACCAACTTTATGCCGAAGACTCGACCCGGCGGCATGATTTTCAAACCCAACATACGGGTAATACAGGTCGTGCACCACCCCATATTTGTTTAAGCCCACATGCAACTCGCCGTTGCTTAACACGATTGGTCTAGCCATTATTAAAACCCACCCAGGCCTCCTGTTTTATGATGTTCATGAAGCCGCCACCGGACATCACGGATTGCGTTAATGTAGTATAGGAATGCATCATACGGCGAACTATATGGACTGAAATAGGCGTGAACATCACCATCGGTAAACCATTTGGTGCACATATAATATGCATGGTCAGAGGTTTGAAGTTTACGCCAGTCAGAAATAAGCTCACTATCACCAGACCTGATGACATCGTTTTCAAGTGCATAAAGGTGGCGCATAGCTTCATGCTGCATGCTGTTGCCCAGCCAGGCCGTAAGGTCGCGTTCACTATCTGCCCAAGTGACAGTTTGCGGCATGCTGATTAAACCAACTGGCTGGTTAGTATCAATTGCTTCTGACACCGTGTAAAACGTATTATTGGGGTTTGCAAGCCATCGGTTCACGAATTCTTCAAAGAAAGTAAAAATTCCAGTATCTTCCCACTGGTGTTCACCAAAGGTTTCGTAGTCCATAAAAAGGTTTACAAGCGGTTGATCGCTAATAGAAGATTCAACCCAAGAACTGTACTTGTCGACTGTTAATGGCCACTCTTGCCACGCCTGGTTGCTAAAACGAAACGCTAGGTCGTCGGATAGTTTATAGTTTTTAAGTAGTAAGCTTATATTTTCGGTACCCTCTGGACGGTACACGAAATTTGGGCTGCGCCAGTCTAAAATTGGGTCCCAGCCTTCAGCTAATATGCCTTTAAAACCGTAGTTATCGGCCCACTTGGCGAGCTCGTCATTGTAAGCAAGTTCAGTGTTTCGAAACACAGTAGTTTCGACACCAAACATCTCACGGACCTTTGCTTTGTGAGCTTCAACTTGGCGTTCGAATTCAGATTTGCTAAAGAAGAAAGCAAGTGAATGGTAGTAGGTTTCTGATACAATTTCAACCCGACCGGTGGCGACGAGGCGTTTGAAACTTTCTAACACATCCGGCGCCCATGCTTCGGCTTGGTCAATGAATGTTCCGGTAATACTTAACGAAACTTTAAATTCGGGCTGTGAATGAAGAAGTTTTTCAAGTAACGCATTCATTGGCCGGTACGATTTATCGGCAACTTTGTTAAAAATTTTCTCGTTGTTGTGGTTGCTTAGGGGGCTGGGGTCATTAAAGTAGTTATGGTCAATTGAGGTATCAAAAACGGTGTATTCGCGTACACGGTAGGGCTGGTGCACGTGTAGGTATAGGGTAATACCGCGCTTGCTCATACCAAAACCGCCGTAGGTTTTACGTTTGTATAAATATTGACGCACTGTTCGGCCACATCGTGCCACGAGATACGGCTGTACTCACGAGCGACATTTTTACGAAGCGAGTCTTTAAGGGCTGGCGAAGTGGCAATGCCAACAAGCTGATCGGCGAGACGGTTCACATCCCAGAAGTCGTAACGGAAAATACTTTGCAGTACTTCACCAACACCCGACTGGTTGGTGATGATAAGGGCATTATCGTGGTGGGCCGCTTCTAAGGCAGTTAGGCCAAAGGGCTCACTAATCGAACTCATTACAAATACGTCCGAAACACTATAAGCATCACGCCACTGCTTGCCGCGAACGAAGCCGGTAAAGAACACCTTATCAGACACGCCGAGTTCGGCTGCAAGCCGAATTAATTCATCTCGCTGTTCGCCGTCACCAGCCAGCAAAAGAACGAGGCGGTCGTATTTCTCGGTCGCAACTGCAAGGGCACGTACTAAGTTACCAAGACCTTTCATAATAGTAAGGCGGCAAACTGCACTTATAACGGTGTACCCTTCGGCTTTGAGGCCTTCAAGGTAGCGGTAGGTTCGCTTATCATACGCGTACCCATCGTCAAGGCTCACGGTATCAATGGCGTTGTAGGTGACTTCAATTTTATCGGCTGGAATACCGTATTTCTCGACAATATTTTTCTTGGTGATTTCACTGACTGCTAAAATTCGATCAGCCATAATAAGGCCTTGATATTCAATTTCGTGCACCAGCGGGTTCCCGAAATTACCACCAGCTCTATCAAATTCGGTCGCGTGGACATGAACGACTAGTGGTTTATTTGTCAGCTGCTTTGCAAGCATACCAGCTTCCATTGTTAGCCAGTCGTGGGCGTGAATTGTATCAAAGTCTTTGCGGCCTACTAAGCTTTCAACGTAACGACCGTACTCGGCTTGAATATCGCGGATAGTATGGAGTTCACCAGATGCTTTGTGTTCAATAGTTTCTGATACAAATAGGCTATCGTAGGCACCCATGCCAAACTTATGAAGAGGGGATAGCCCGGTGGCGTTATGAACGGTCATAAAATCAATATCTTCGTGACGGGCCGAATAGGGAACAACAAAATCAATAGAGCTGCCTTTTAAAGCGATGGCTTTTGAAAGCTGATAGCACGCAACACCCAAACCACCACTATTGTGTGGCGGGAGTTCCCATCCCAGCATTAAAATTTTCATAACCCCCTATACGATTTGCTACGATATTGAGCGCTTCGTTATAGCTCCTTTTATTTTGGCGTGTTTTGCTACCCCGATTATAGTTGTAAGCGTATGCTTTTACAAGTATACTGCTAATGTATGTTGCAGTTTTATGCAAAGAAATCTTTTAACGAAGAACCCCAACGTGTTAAAGACGCTCCAAGTGAGCGTGCATGGGTATATGGATCAGAGGTCACGAATGCCGAATTGAGCCATTTGGCAGAGTTGTACGGGCTTGATACTGGCATTTTGAAAGACGTCCACGACCGTAATGAGTTGCCTCGTGCCGAGTTTAGCCAAAATGCTTTATATGTATTTATTCGGGCGCCACATTTAACCTCAAAAAATAGCGTCACCTCTAAGCCCTTTCTGGCTATTTTGAAGGGTACATTACTCATTACGCTGTCATCCTCGAACTATGTTAAGCCTACTGAATTTTTTGAGCAATCAAAGGTGGACATGCGCAGTACCAAGCATTTATTTTTACAGTATACAAACTATGTATTAGGTTTGTATGAGGTCTTTATCCATGGTACCGGTTCATACATTCAAAATACCGAACGGCGGCTTGAAACCCACGAGGTAGATAATAAAGATTTTATTAAATTTGTGACGGTTGAGCATGACTTGAATGAGTACCACACAAACCTCACCGCCCTACAAGCTCTTCTTACCCGGCTTCACGAAAATAAGCATGATTTCTTCAGTGACAAGGACTGCGAATTTATAGAAGATATGGTGCAGCACCTTAGCCAGTTGTTAGTTGCGACCGATAGTCATTTCAGCACAATTAGCAGTATTCGAAACGCTTATACGACAATAAGCAACAATATTTTGAACCAACGAATGAAAAAGTTAACCTTGTTGACACTTTTGGTTGCGCTACCAAATGTTTTTTTTGGTATGTTCGGTATGAATGTAATATTGCCATTTGCCCATGAGAATTGGGCATACGCCGCTATTACTGGATTCAGTATCCTTCTTGTTTTATCTATCTATCTTATCTTTAGGAAGATTCGTTTTTAATCGAGGGTTGTGTCGATCTCTTGAAGGTCATGGGCGCGCCAAATCGGTACAGCCTTAGAGAAGGGTAGTAATTGGCAGTATCCGTACAGTTCAATCCAGCGCCGAACAACAAAGCCACTTCGGCCCGATATATATGTACCAAACCATTCTACGTACCCCCATTTGTCACCAACCGGCACGCTATAAGGAACGATACTTGGACGGTATTTCTTTTGCGGACGCTTTGTGGCGGTACGCACAATATTATGGGCAACATGCTTCGCTTGGCGAAAAGCCGGCCAAGCCATACCACTAAATTTGACAGTGTTACTATCGCCAATTACATAGACATCATCCAGGGCTTCGAGGTAGGGATTAACATTCACGCGGCCATTCGATGCTAAGTGGAAGAATTCAGCATTAGCTTCGAAGAATGGGTTATTCGAAACCCCAGAGGTCCATACTGCGGTGTTCGTCGAGTACACTTTATCTTCAATGGTAATGTGGGTTTCGGACAGTGCATTGACCTTATGGTTTAGCAGCACTTTAATACCTTGCTTTTCAAGCTGTTTTGTAACTTTTCGCGAGGCTGTCTCTGACATATGCGGGAGTATTCTAAAGGTTGCCTCGACCAACGTAACCCGAGACTGAGAGTTTTGTAAGCGGTATAAAAATTTTAATGTATTTAAGTATTCGTTAAGAGCGCTGGCGAGCTCGACACCGGTTGGACCGCCACCCACAACAAAGTATTCTTGGTCAAGTTTTTTACTAACGACTTCATCATGAATATGGTCGTGGAATTTGCGAATTTCATCCAAAGTTTTGATGCCGTAGGCGTGTTGTTGCAGGCCTTTAATACCGAAGTAGGTCGTAACCGAGCCGAGTGACAAAACTAACTTGTCGTAATGGTAGTCTTTTTTCTTACTGCTTATAAGCTTTCGATGCGGGTCAAAAGCAGTGACGGTATCGGTAACAATTTCGACATTTGGGTGATGTGCGAAGATGACGTTAAGTGGTATAACTGACTCTTCAATACTTTTACCGGTAGCCGTAGCGTATAGCGTTGCATGGTGAAGAAAATACGACTCATCAGAAATGAGAGTAATTTTACCAATTTGCCGTATGCTTAATTCCAAAGCGGTTTTTATACCACCAAATCCGCCGCCCACAACTACTACATGCATGTACTTTGTTCCTCTTTAAACTCGTTATGCTTATGGTAACAGATTGTCATGGCTTCGTATAGGCACCTCCTCTCTGGAAAAGGGGAGTATTTGTGTTAGAATAGAGTAAATCAATACGTTAACGTAATGATACAAAGGGGCATAGTACAACGGTTAGTATGTAGGTCTCCAAAACCTGAGATCGTGGTTCGATTCCACGTGCCCCTGCCAAAGAAAATGATGGACATCTACGTCCATCATTTTCTTTGCACCGGGATATGCGATTGAGCCACGATCAGCGACAGCTTGCTGGGGCAAGATCGTGCGTTCGAACATGCCCGGCAACTTGTTGCAGGCGGCGCGTTCTTTTTTTGCTATAATTCTCTTTATGATTGGCAACAACTACCTCCTATGGGAAAACGACACATTTTTAGTTAAAACACCTTTTAACCCGCATATCCCGTATTCCGAAGGACTTCACATTCTCGTCGCACCTAGAGAAGACATCATAACTGCTTGGGAAGACCCCGAATTATCTGGTGAGGCTTTCAGATTAGCTTCAAAAGTCAGCAAAGTAATTATTGAACTAAATATGGCCCCATGGCTGAACCTACAAGCAAACGCTAACTGGGGCCTACTACCAGGAGCTACTCCATTTTTTCATATTCATATTTACGGACGTAACAAAACTGAGTCTTGGGGCAAGCCAATTTTACCCCCGGAGATGCCGAAGACATATAGCAATGAACCGATGCCAGAGCAGGATCGAGAGCTGCTCATTGAGGAACTCAAAAATAGTCTATAGATGTTCTAAATCTCTCCACCGGAGGTTGGCAAACTTTAGTAGTATAAAAAATTCTCTGTTTTGGAGACTTATTGTTTATGCTTGCGTAGGTTCTATGATTATGCAATTCTAATCTTATGACTACGAATGTAGAAAAAGCTGAAGGAATGTTTGTCGGGCTTGCAGTAGGTGACGCGCTGGGCGCTCCTGTCGAGTTTGGCTATTCATCTAGAAGTATTCGTAGAAAATGGGATGGACAAATGCATGACCATCGTTTACCAAAGGGTCATTATACCGACGATACGGCGATGGCGCTTTGTCTTGCCGATAGCCTTATCGAGCAAAACGGTTATGACTCTTACGACGTAATGGATAGATACACTCGATGGGTGCTAGAAGGATATCGAGATAGTGAGGGTATGCCGGCAAGCGATGTCGGTAACCAGACTCGAAGTGCAATTAGGGCATATCTGACGAAACCGGTGGTATATGCAGATACTGAACGTGGGTATGGAGCTGGTAATGGCGGTATAATGCGGATCGCACCAGCTGTAATTGTTATGGCGAATAAATCTATTGAACAAACAATGTCATTCGCTAGAGTGTCATCTCGAGAAACGCATTATTCTGAGATAGCCGATGCGGCTGCTGAAGTATTTGGATCAATGCTTTGGAATGCACTTCACATTGAAGACAAGGAAGACATAACAAACGCAGCAGATTACTCAACAGGTGAAGTTTACGATGACATTGTATCGAAAGTGAATAAAACTAAAAACCTAAGAAGTGAGCCAAATCTTCGCGATCTCGGCGGCTATGTAGTAGACGCTATCAAAATAGCTTCATGGGGATTTTTAAATTTTGATAGTTTCGAGCGCGGCATGCTTGCGGTTATCAAGCTTGGCGGAGATACAGATACTAACGGTGCTATTTATGGTCAGCTAGCGGGTGCATACTATGGCTACGAGGCTATACCAGAAAAATGGCGTTCCGATTTATACAAAAGAGATGAAATCAAAGATCTTGCAAGTAGATTGATGAATCTAGAATCTGAAGGTGTGTTAAGGACAAGATTTGAGGAGGATGGCATTGGTATCTTCGAATCAAATTAAATATTCGCAACTTGTTGATAAGGGGTGCCAAACTTAAGTATAGCAAAATTAAGCCTTCGTCTAGCTAACCTTGTTGTTATACTAGCCGTATGGCCGTGCCCCAACTTAAGATGAGTTTCAGATTTGGAGATACCAAAGATGTATGTGCTTGAGAATTTCATTCGCCAACTAAAAATCGAAAAGACCGACAAGTCTTCGTATCCTTTCTCTATCCCCGCAGTTCAAGAGCTTGAATCTATTATATTCAATAGCCAGGTAACTTTTTTGGTAGGAGAAAATGGTACGGGTAAATCAACCATTATCGAGGCAATAGCTATTGCAGCAGGGTTTAACGCCGAAGGTGGTACGAAGAATTACAGTTTTAGTTCACAAAATACTGCATCTTCGCTTTCTGAGAATATAATACTCGTAAGGGGCAGCAAGCGAGAAAAGTACGGGTACTTCTTACGCGCTGAAAGCTTTTATACTACCGCCAATTATGCTGAAAGTGGAACCTTTAATAGGTACGGACCAACGCCAATCTTATTTAACGGTAAGCATATCCATGAACAATCTCACGGGGAAGCGTTTCTTTCGATAGTACAAGAGTTTAGGCCGGGCCTGTTTATTTTTGATGAGCCCGAGTCGGCTTTGTCACCACAGCGAATCATGGCATTAATGGTTGCTATTAATCGCCTCGTAAAGCAGGGCTCGCAGTTTATTATTGCCACACACTCGCCCATACTATTGGCCTACCCAGGTGCGAAAATATACGAACTCTCCAATAGCGGTGTTAGTGCGGTTGTATACGAAGATATTGAACACGTTAAAATTACAAAAGATTTTTTAAATAAGCCGTCTAATTATCTTGAGCGGCTGTTTGAGGGTTGAGAGGTATAGGCGCATTCAATAAGGTTTTCCTTACATTGTTATCATATTGTAATTGTGATGTAATATATAAATGATTCATATCATACCATTCGAGTCAGAACACACCGCAGTACCTTCATTTGATGCTACTGAATTTTGTTTACCAACTGTTTCTTTAGAGGATCTAGCAACTGGAATGGGCAGGTATGGGATTTTTAAAGCAATTATAGACCACCAGTCGACGAGAGGGTTTTTACCTGAAAATCAAGCTTGGGCTGGCATTAATGGCATTAGTTTATTTAAACGACGCAGTTTATTTAGCATTCTTAATCCTTTGGCTGATCCAGATAAGCTAAATGCTAACTTTAATGCGACTCAACTTGAACATTGGAAATCGGTAATAGGTGAAGTTAAATATTCACCGTTTACGTATATCCATAAAGCTTTCTTACAGGGTCAAAATTATTATCCTACAATTGTTGGGTTTGATATTAATAAACTTGAACCCTTACATCAAAATGATGATGAAAATATTGACTGGAAGCCAGGAGAAAATGAAACTGTAGAGACAGCTTTGAAGTCGGTGTACTATTTTACTGGTTTATTTCCCAGAGAATAAAATATTTGGCACGATTATTTTACTCTTACAGTCATAGCTAACATCTTTAAAGTGTTACTTATTTCAACAAAAGTTATTATCATGAAGTACTTTTACAATTATTTCGTGAACCTTTGGGTCGCTTATTGGTCTGAAATGGCCATATGTCGAGACTTGTATGTTTTTTGCTCCCTCAATTTCACTTAGTCTTGGAATATGAGGATCGAATAAGCCGTAGATTGCGGTGATACGACCATTGACCAAACTATTTTCAGAAAGCTCACTTAAAACTAATGAGCTCGGCGAAAAAATACGAATTGATTTAAAGGGGATATAGGTAGCATATACCGACCCTGCAAAAGGTGTATTTATAGTAATAAGCTGTGTAAACAATTGAGCAGGTGTGTCACGAATAAGAAGTTGTTTGCCAATAAGACCACCCTTACTATGAGCAATAAGGGCTACGTTCGTTAAGCCATGATGGTCACAGTATGAATATACCCGGGCTGCCATCGCCTCAATTGTGCCTGTATTATAACCAAGCTCGTCAAGCACGTGGACGTCATAGTCATGGTCATACAGAAGTTTAGCAAGTGGACGAACAAACCTCCAATTTTCAAATACCCCTGGTAATAAAAGCACTGGTGGCCTACCCTCGCGTCTGTAATTACTGGCTGAATCTTTACGGAAGTAGACAGAAAACTCTCTTCGAATTATATACAGATAATCAAGGAACCAGTAAAAACCATTCTTTATAAGACCTATCATGACAAAACAAAGTCCCTTGTGAGTGCCGCAAGTTCATCGGGTTTTGCGAATTGCAAAAGATGCGGGGCGCTCTTAAGTTCTACAATTTCTGCCGATGATGCTTTCGCTACCAAGTATAATCCCCACTCATAGGGTGCTATCTTATCTTTTTCACCGGTAACAATAAGGATTGGAATAGTAACTTTTGCAATTGTTTCTTCAAGCTGATCGTTAACCATCATGTGAGCTGTTTCTATATACCGCACCATACCCATACGGAGATAGTTTCGAAACACGACACGGTTAGCTGCAAAACTTTCGTGAAGGGTGTCTTGACCAAGCCGTACAGCTTGTTGAAGTAGTGACCGTTCCTTTTTATTAGTTGTTGGTGCGATAAGTATAAGACGTGTAAATAAATGCGGTGCAGTATTTGCTGCGTGGGTCACAACTTGGCACCCCATCGATTGCCCAACTAAAGTAAACGTTTTACCTGTCTGTTCGGCGTAGCCTACCACGATATCTGAAAGATCTTGAATACTTAGTGTCTTTTTGGGCTTCGGCGTTTTTCCATAGCCGGGTAGGTCAATACTATGGACGTCAAAATCAGAAGCAAGTTGGTTCATGAAAGGGAAGTAGTATTCACTGGACACGCCAATACCATGAACGAGAAGGATAGATGGTTTATTTGACGGCATGTGCCAAGCATTTATCTGGTAGATATTAACAGTAAGAGAATCTTTTTTCATAGTGCTCTTTCACTATACCAGTCATTGTACTTTGATGTGGTTTAGGCAGTGAATTTAAAGAAAAATTTGTATAATTGTATTATGAAGAAACCTTACGATGAAAAAATAAAAGTAAAGTTTTTCCTATTTACGAGTATTATTCTTAGTATTATCCTGACGCTACTTGCAAACATATTACTCAATGTCTTTTTTAACTAAAGAGTTATTTGCGGTTAACAATTAGTTCCTGCGCGTACTCTTCCCACCAAACCCCAGCAGAAGGTCCGCTATTACAATTACCGTCCGATTCACCAGGTACCTTAACCCACAAGTAAGCATCAACATTACCGCCCACACTTGTTGTTGGAGATGCGCCAAGTGCACGACCTCGTGGGTTACACCATTCGCCATTGGCATCATTACCGTTTCTACTAGTATCAATAACAAAAGTTTTACCAGTAGCAGCACTAATACTGTTTCCATAAACTGTATTCTTATTGGTTGAAATAAAGTTGGAAATGTTTAGTGAAAAGCCCCGTGCTTGGCTTATGTTGGCCTTTTTAAGCCGGTCTGCCATTGTTCCAGCACTAATCCATTTACTGTGGCCTGCATCAATATAAATAAATGCCTTTGTTTGGGTTGCAAGTACGTTGACCGCGTCGGCTAATAAGCTGTACCGTGACGCTTGGTCGGTCGGCGAGAGGCAGTCAATTTGGGCAAGGGCATCGGGTTCAAGAATGACGATGGCTTTGTTTTGCCCAATACCAGCTGCGAGCTGTCGAATCCAGGCTTTGTATGAATCGGCGCTAGCAGAGCCACCAGCAGAGTAGCTCCCACAGTCACGGCCGGGAATATTGTAAGCTACAAGTACTGCTAATTTGTTTTGACTTACAGCGGCCGAAACCTTACTAGCGGCAATGCTTTGAACATCGCCAGACCAATCACCAAGCCAGGTTGCAACAGCCTGGGAACTGATAGTTTCTGGACGGCCAGCTTGAGCTAACGATGGATCGACATAGAGATCCATACCTCGAGGTGAAGGTGAGGTAATTGGCGAGTATGTCGGGGTTGTTGGTGTAGGGGCAGTTGCCGGGGCTGCAGGAGTTGTAGTATCTTGTGTAGTTGTAGATTTTTTTTCGTCTTTCTGTTGCTGAGTGTCCGATTTAACTTCATCTTTGGTCGCACTAGCTTTTGTTTCGGGGGTTGTACTGTCAGATGTAGATAATGCTGTCATGTCATGCTCCTTTTGTGTAGCTGCAAGTACTACGCGCGTGTAGGTTACTGCGGAAGCGACCAATACTAAAAGGAATAGACCAAATAATAATTTGCTAACCGTTCGAAATGGTAGTGTTTTTTTAAATTTTTGTTTCATTATTTACTTATAAGCGCCTTGCCTATTATTATATACCTTTTTAGGTAGAGATACAAAAAAAGTTTATGCTAATGGTGCTATTAAAAAATAACACCGAGCAGTTCGGTGTTATTTAAAATTAAACGTAGGGGTAAAGATTAAAGGTTTTCTTTATTCTTAGGAAGTACAGCAAATAGAATTCCGTAAGTCATAAGGCCTGCAAGTAGTGCAACAAGCAATGATTTGTAATTCACATTTGCACCAGTTGTTGGTAATTCTGCTGGAAGCGGTTCTGCTTTAGGGCTCGTGCCGCCCACAGCACCATTACCCATGCTTGGTTCGGTTACAACAGGAGTAGTTGGAGTTGGCGTAACTGGAGTAACTGGGGTTGTAGGTTCACCGCCGCCGTTACCATTGCCATTGTCACAAGGGCCGTCAGAAAGAAGCACTCGTGATTCAATATTCTGCGTACCATGGCCATTGCTTCCAACAGTTTCGATTTCAGGCCCGTAGTAAACATCAAGCTGAACATTGTGGCATGAAACTGGTAATTCTACTTTAAGTTCCGATGAACCGTCAGTCCCTTTTGTTAAGGTGACTAAATCACTTGAAAATTTGTACTGAGGATAGGCGGTTGGATTTCCGTAGAATCCTTGGCCGTTGTAGTTAGAAGGCATAACGTATGAACTAAAGAAGATCGTAACGTCGTCACAGAGAGGAGCTGCATCTTTTGTCTTAATAGTAACGTGGTTGTTAGAAACCCACTGGATAACGAGGTTTTGTTGAATTGATCCGTCGATACATTGCACGGGCGGAACGGTAGGCTCTTCAGGTTGACATGGAGTGTTTGAACTATTGGTTGACGACACATTATTTGTCCAGACAAATCCAGTGCGGTTATTACCGGCAGCAAGGTCATAGCCAGTTGTCATTTCGCTTTCACCGGGTGCAGCAGTGTATGAACCACTTGTTCCGTTGTCGAAGTTGTTCCAACTAATTGGTTCAGCCTCGGCATTTTTATTGACCACTTTCCAGTAGGCAAGTTTAGCAGTATTGTCGGCACATACCGGCGTTACTTCCAAGGTTAAAAAATCTTGTGCAGGCGCAGGCGTCATTTCGGCGTGCGCAGAACCACTTAAAGCAAGTGTTCCCATGACCATTGAACTAATTGCAACGACAGCAAAAATAGCCGTCCGTAACGGTGTAAACATACAAGTCTCCTCAAACTTAATTAAGGCTATTGTATATTAAAGTTTGTAAATAGTCAATATTATTGTAAAGTATATTTAACCGTTAACGGAATGGTAACTACTGGACTTCAGGTTGATAGTTTACCCTGTACACGAATAAGTCTAAGCCAGGTGAGTATGTTTTACTTTCAACTAAAGCAAAACGCTCATTGAAATAATCACGAATTTCTTCTTCGTAGCCTTGGTCGTAGCTAAGAACCAAGTAAATATTTTGGTGTCCTTTTCTCAGTGTTTCAACCTGCTCAGGAAGCTGTTCGCGGTCGTAAGCCGTAACAGGACCTGGGTTCTGCCTGTCCCAAATTGGAAGTGTTTTGATTTGAAGAGGCCCATCATAGTAGTATTCAAATGGATAGACGGTGAACGGTGATGACATCACAATCACATCATTTGGGGTTGCTTCTTTTTTAATATCATCGACAAGTATTTTATAGTTTTCACGAACAGGTGCATCATTAGCGTACAGTTGATGCGATGATAATAGGGCAGTTAAAGCAAAAACGATAACGACGGCGGTAACTGCTATCTTTTTAGAGTAGCGAGATAGTATCCATGCTATTAATATGTATAACGGTATAACTGCAGCAATCATATAGCGGGATAAGAAGAATGGGCTTACGACAAAGCTTAGAAGATAGGCGAGTAGTACAGGCACGAAGGCTGCTGTTGCAATATAGTAGACAGCAAGGTCTGGTTTATAAAACTTTCGTACCATCATAAGGGCCAGCACTACCATAAGCGGCCAGAACGCGATTAATATAGTATTAAGCGCCGTGCTTTGAAAGCCGAATAGGAACTGTGAGTAGACGTTAAAGAAGTCAATTGGTGTCGGCGGAGCAATGTTTGGTTTAGTGTTGCTTGCTGCACCCATACTTATAAAGTAAACAATCCATGGAGAAAGTGATGCTGCCGTTGCTATCGCTGTACCAACAAATTTTAGGAATGAACCTTTAGGGAACCTCTTCAAGTTAAAGAAGAAGAACAGGGCTTGGGTTGCAAGGTTGAATATGAAGAAGTAGTGAGAGTACACCCCGATCATACAAACCAGTACGTACCATGGCCAACTGCTTTTCTGTCCCCTCATAATACGTATGAAGAGGTATTGGCACAGAACGCTCATAAGCCCAAGAAGCGTGTACATCCTTGCCTCGTTTGCGTACCAACTAATGAATGGTGAGAGTGCAATTAATCCTACCACCACTAATGACCATTTTCTACTAAGGATGGTTCGTCCAAGTAAGTAAATGAACGGCATCGTGAGTAGGAATAAAATGAATGACAAAAGCCGTATCATAGCGGTCGATGTTCCGAATATCGTAATCCAGAAGTGGAATATGACATGATAGAGCGGCACGTGGACATCTTGCGCAACGATAAAAAGCGTTTCTTTCAATGAGTGTGATGCTTGCCAGATACTCTGGGATTCATCGAGCCTAAGGCTTTCATTTGCCAAGGGAATGTAATAAATAAGGAACGACAGGGCGCCAATAACAAGCAACGTTACCGGAACGTACCATGTACGCTTCAACTGTGCAATGAACGAACGCATCTTAAATTTCTCCACCTTGCGCTTGTGGCTGGCGTGTTTTTCCAAACGAGTCGATTACTTTTAATAGCTTCGAGCGTACAACACCTTTTGGTGCGGCTGAAACTATGAATGGAATGAAGCTAATAATACTAACCAGTATCCATGAACCGTTTGCGATAAGCGATGGGCTTAAGCCTTCACGTAAGTAAGCAACACCAATACCTATGATACCCACTGCAATAAATATAATATGCGGAATAACGAGCTTCAAGAAGTTACCCTCAATAGCGGTTTTAGAGGTAACAACAAACGATGTTTTCTGATTAAGCAGCACCGCTACAATAGCCCTAATTTGTAGGAAGAATGAACTGATTGAATATGAGATTGCGTTGAATGAGTAAGCATAGTTACTTGTCATTTGAAGAATCATAAGATTTAAGAAGATGTACGGGATAAAAATCATAGCCAGTAACATACTTGAGGTTTGAATAGCGGTTACCCCTGTGTAGAGGAAGACGACGGGTATAAGTATATCGATAAGTACCACAACACCTGTCATGTAGTATCCTGCCGAAATGAGGTACTGCATACGCTGTGAGAAAGTAAGCCCTTTCATAAAAAGTGGGTTGAATTTAAAGATTACTTCTAGACTTCCGCGAGTCCAACGGTACTGTTGCTTGTAATAAGAGAGAAAATCTTCAGGTGCTAAGCCTTCGGCAAGTACTTTTGGTACGTATAGGCTCTTCCAGCCCTTTCTATGAATAAATAGGGAGGTAAGAAAGTCTTCGGCTATGTTAAATTCGCACATGCCACCCGCTTGTTCGATAGCAGCACGGCTGACGGCCATATTCGTACCGCACATAAAGGCAGAGCCAAGCCGGTTTTTGCCCGACATAATAGGACCGAAGAAAAGCGATTGCTGATCCCATGCTGTTTGCGTCACGACATTTTCACCTTGGTTATGGTAAAACTGCGGTGTTTGAACAAATCCCATACGCCTATCGGCAAAGTAGCCCATCACTTCTTTTAAGAATTGAGGCTTCGGAACGTGATCGGCGTCAAACACGACAAAATAAGGGTTACTGGTTTCGCGAAGTCCATTGTTAATGTTACCAGCCTTAGCACCACCTGGTGTTTTTCTAGTAATACAGTTGATATTAAGCTTTTGAGCAAGCCTAATAATATCTTTCCAATTATCGCGATTTGCGACGTAGCCGTCGTTCAGAATATGAACTTTAAAGTTAGGATAATCCATTGCAATTGCTGCCCGCGCAGTCTCTTCAACAATTTCAACAGGTTCTCCTGCGACAGTGATAAATACGTCGACACCCTTAGAAAATTTGGGGTCGTATTTAGCAACATGCTTTACATCCCACACCGTGTAGCAGTACCCAAGAATTTGCCAAAGGTGAAATACCTCTCCTGCTATAAGAAGTCCAAACAACACCATGTTGCCGTGTTCAAAAAAGAACGTCAAAATAATGAAATAGGCGAGTGCAAGGATAATGTTAACAACAAGAATACGCTTACTTACAGACCCTCGCAAGAACCCAAATCGCTTTTTCGTGATACTACCGTTATTCATTGGTCTGCTCCGTCAAATTTATTAACACATCGTTATGCAATGCCATACCGAACCACACCCAGTTGTCATCATAATAGGCAAGCTGCTCTTTCCACGATTGTGTATCGGGTTCGTAATATGTCAAAAGTTGTTTTTCATAAAAAGCCTTTGCAGCCTCTGGGTCAACGACATCGTAGTATGACTGTATAGTTCCGTACATTGCTGGAGATTCGTAGTCAACTGCGGCCAGGCCGTCATGCGTATATACAGCGGCTAGCTTGCCGTTTTCTGCGTAGTTCTTTCCAATAACTTGAGTGTATTTTTGCAACACTTCCTTAGCACGCCCATCGTTGTACCACTTCCAGTCAAGCGCCATCCGCCATGGTGTGCGGATTGCTTCGTATCCATAATTACTTGTGTATTCAGGGGCGGGAATAATAGCGCCATTAGACCTGTCAATTCGAATCCAATCAGGTGTAAGTCCCGAGCCGGTTCCTTTATCAAGTGGTGCATCGGCTGAATCAAGTAGGATTTCGTAAGATGAATCAACGACAGCATTCCAATCATGGTCCTTGTCAATTTTTTGAAAAACTTTGTATGCGTAAGGAGACAAGTATGAAGGATTTACAATAACCGACTCCGTATTATTCTTCTCAAGGTCGTTTGCAACTAGAATTGGCTTACCATTAATTGTAACAATTTCATTTTCCCAAACTGCGTCGATAATATCTCTCGCATCATCTAAATAAGTTTGTTCACGCCACCTATTTGCTGCCATGATGAGCGCCAATGCTATGTCAGTATCTGCATCACTTGCTGCGTTCTGCCCACCTTGCTCAGTAAGCACGCCATAGGTACCGTCAGGCCGTTCGCCGTACTTCCAAGACATAAGTTTGTCTTCGCGCTGAAGATTTTGCTTAGTCCAATTCCAGCTCGTTTCGAACGTATCAATATCGTCCATCCAAACAGCTCGCATCATTGTGTAACTTTGACCTTCTGACGTCGTAATGCTATTTTGCGTTTTATCGAGAGCTCGAAGCGAATCGGGCTCAAGCGTCGTTTGTTTGTAGCGACTCCAAAGCTCAAGAAGCATACGGTTATTCGCAAACACTAGTGGGGCATCGTTGGTAGATTTGATTTTATTTTGGTATGCCGTATAGAAACCAACGCCAATAAGACCAAGAACTATAATAATGAGAAGTGAGATAATTATTTTTTTCATATTCATTACACCGCCTCAACCTTTGTTGCTAATTTACTTAAACTATATTGCTTACTTAAAGACTTTTTATTAATACTCATCCGCAACTTAACTGAAGCGAGCGCTAATTCGTATGAAGTAGAAAGTACATTAAGCTTTGCTTCTCCTGCGTTTCGTTTCGCAAAATCGATATCGAAGTCTGAAATAATATATCCGGCTAATAGGCTTTTAACAATAAACTCTAGGTCAAAACTCCACCGAGACGCCTCCAAAGAGATGTTCTTCATGATGTCAGTTTTGAAAATTTTAAGACCTGACTGCGTGTCATAGTCGATACCAAACAGAAGTTTTGTAAAAATAAGGTTGAAGCCTGCGCTGAAAACTTTTCGTAGTAGGCTTGTTTCGTTATTTTTCCTATTTGTAATAACAACATCAGAACTTGTAGCAACGAGCTGCTTATACATAGCGGGGATGCTTTCTGGGGGATACTGTAGATCTGCATCGATCATACACACCGTGTTGTATTGTGCTAACGATGAGCCTTCGATAATAGAGTTAGCTTTCCCTTTTTCGCCCTTCTTAACGTGAAGGTTTATTCGGTCATCTTTTTTAGCATACTTTTTTATAAGTTTTGCCGTATTGTCAGTAGATTTATCATCGACAAAGAGTATTTCATAAGGAACGTTCATGGTATTAAGGGATGAATAAAGGCGCGCCATTAGCGCGTCGACGTTTTCAGCCTCATTTAATACAGGGATTAGAACTGTAATTCCTTTTGACAAACTCATTTTCTTCTCGCATTATTTAATATACTAAATGTATCATTATTTTCCCCTTGTGTCAAACTCATGTCTTAGCAATTTAATCTATCATAAACATTTACGAATTTTCACATAAATTTAACATACCACGATACGCTTATATTTAATGTAAGATATGTCACAAACTTAAGAATTATATCGTCTAAGAATGTTAAATTCTTGAGACGACTAAGTATGTTTTTATTACAAAAAAACTTCATAAAAAATAAAAACACCGCGATAATACGGTGTTTTTACTAACGGATTATTTAGAAGCTAAAAGCAAATCTAAAAATAAGCACCGTTATAGCAATTGAGATTATAAATAACCCCAACCCAACAGGCGAGCCCCAGCTAAACCACGAGCCCCATGCTCGCCAATGGCTCCAGTGAGCTTTTGACAACTCACGCCACTGCTGGTATTCTTCCTGCGCCTTCTTTTCGCGCTCGGCGCGTTTTGTTTCTTGATCGATCATACTGATCTCCCGGTTACATTTTATCGAGCAGCCCTTCGATTTTTACCGCATTCTATTTATGTCATGGCCAATGACGAGATTGCTTGGCGGATTTATTATTTATATAGTACCATTAAATTATTAAATGAAACTATCCATCGTTAGCTATCTCGACTCACACTCAAATTCACTTGTTCGGAAACTTCAACATGAATTATCAGCCATCACTGGTTCGAAAGCATCATTAAACTCATGGGAGCCGCATGTGACTATTGTTGATGGTGTTGAGGTGACGCATGAACAATTTGAAACTTTGAAGAATAGTATTCATTTAATTTCTTCAAAAACATCTAAAATTAATTTAGAACTAACTGGTATTGGGTCACTTGATAATTGGAAGGGTGGGGCAGGCGAAACCCCATACGTTATTTATTTGGATATTTTATTACATCCAAATCTTTTGTCAGTTGTCGACCAAATTAGCACCGCAACTAAGGGCTACGATACGTGGTATGAAATGCCAAAACCATATCTTCCACACTGCACGCTTGCATTTCGTGATTTGAGCCAGGAAGGCTATATAAAGGGCCTGGCATATTTAGAGGGAATAAACCCTTCTATTACCGCGACAATAGACCATATTGCTCTTGTTGAAAAGCTGCCGGACGTCGATAGAGAACTTGTTAGGTATAATTTTACAATTGCTTCATAGATGGTACTATCTCAACAGGATAACTATATGGTTAAAAAGCAGAAAACGAAGCGCAGAACAGTCGATAAAATAGATGATGCTCTTACATTTGGGGGCTTTTTTGTCACACTGCTTACTTTTATAAGGTAGCTCTTTAAATAAAAAATATGAATAAGCAAAAGTTCCTTTACCACGCTTCGCCGGATATTGATATTAAAGTATTTGAACCACGTAATGAACACCCACGATACGAAGGTGAAGAGAATCTTGTATTTGCGACTCCAGACAAACAAGTAGCTGCAATGTTTTTGGTACCGCGATCTATACCAGCAGTTATAGGAAAATATGGAAATTCTCATGCTGTGTTTGTTAGAAGCGACCGACATACATTTGAGTTACACGACAAACCCGGGGCCATCTACACATTACCAAGTGAGACATTTCGCACAGGCAGTGAAATTGGTATGGGTGAATCTGAGTGGATAAGTAGGGAAGCTGTAAGGCCGGTCAAAAAAACTATTTATAATTCTGCACTTGAAGCACTGAAAGATAATAATATCAAAATATACTTCTTGGATGAGGATATGTTTAATAAAGTGAAGTTAAACCCGAGTAAAGGTTTAGAAATCGTTAAAGAATAAGCCCCGCAAAATCGCGGGGCTTAAATTATTTACAAAAACATATTAGTTGTAGGCTTTGTACTCAGCACCGACACCTGTGATTTTCATTGTGTCCGCATCAACAGCTACAACTAGGTCACGTGTGTGTTGACGATTATCCTCTGGGCCAGTGTACTGATCAACCGCTACATAGACTGTATCGCCATTTACATAAGCTGGGCCATAAGTTGTGTAATCGGCATATGACTGGCTATGGGTAAGCGGGTCATATTTTAGTACCATGCGATCAGCTTCGTAACGGGCGAAAAATTCTGCGGTTGAATTATCCCGTACGTTCGCAAGCGTTTGATCTGTCGTTGATGTACTACTGTCCGTCGATGGACGGAAGTCGTATACCTGCTTTACAGCTGCGGTGGCATCAAGCTTAAGTTGCTCTTGCGAGTCAGATGCTACTGCTCCTGGTGCGCCGCCCATCTGGCTTCCACCTTGTTCGGCATTACTAAGAACCATTGCCCCAATTGGGAAAGATAGTCCAACAGCCAGTGCTGCCACTGATATACTTGTTATTAATGTGTTTCGAGCTTTGTTCTTGTCTTTATTGACTGAGTTTTGTGACATTGCGTTCATAGCAGCGTTTCCTCTCTTACCTATATGACTTTTAGGGTGTATTACCCTACATTCTTATTATCCCACCATCAGCCAACGCATTGTTAACTTCAGGGGTAGTTCAGAAGTATTTACAGAGGTAGTAAAAGTTGTATCAGAAACAACGAAAATGACGAAAACAGTATCAATAAAATTTATACTGCTATTATAAAATTACACAATTACTTGTTTATAACCGAATGATTTAAAATGTAAGTTCATGGCATTTACTATTCCAAAGACACCATTATTCTATCGTTTTCTCGACTATCTGTTAATACCAGTAATGTTTATTTTAGGTGGATTTAAAATGGCTAGCCTACAAGAAACCCATCCGTGGCATTCATGGCGAATATTTTCAGTCGAAGATGTTGATAAAAGTAAGGCGGTAGTTACAAAAGGAACCGATTCGAAAAGCTATTCAAAACATTTCTTATTTTTGTTCCACGCCCCCTTATTTGGTGGTTGGAAAAATTACTCGGTTTACACCCCTATGCAAAGTATTCAACACTTTCATATCGGATGGATTGTCTATAAACAAGGTGTTGTCATAGAGAAGGGTATTCATAAACTCTTAATTAAGAACGGGGCAATTCGCACCCTAGATGGCCCGCTAAGCTATGAGACGGTATTCTTTGCTATTAATGAAAATGGCAAGCAAATAGCTTTAAGAAAAAAGGATAGCGGCCAATTAGGCGATGGTAGATTTTCTGAATTTAGGTTATTTTAACACAATTTACAGATAAAGTGGTAAAATAGAGTAATGGCAAAACATCGAAACTGGCATGGCGCCGACATTAAACGGGCTCGTAGAAAGAAGCTAAAAGCTCTTAAAATAAAGCTCCAGCGTATTTAGTAAAAAGCTCCCGACTAGGGGGCTTTTTATATGGTGGTATACTTACTTTAATGATTCTAAAAATTATGCAAATTGGTGAAACGCTGCTTCGCACTAAAGCCCAGCGAATTAGCATTGAAACACTTAAACAGCCTAAAACTCAGCAGCTAATTGATCTTATGATCGCGACACTCCGTGACCGTACAGGGGTTGGACTGGCCGCTCCACAAGTTGGGGAACCGCTTCAAATCATAATTATTGAAGATAAAAAGATTTATCATGAAAAGCTTTCCGATGAATTACTTCAAGCCCAAGCGCGAAAACCAGTTGGGTTGAAGATACTAGTTAATCCTGTACTCACAATTGAAGATGATGGGCATACTAATGAATTTTTTGAAGGTTGCTTAAGTGTCGATGGGTATTTAGCTGTTACGCCTAGGGCTAATAAAGTGAAAGTTTCTGGTTTGGATCGATACGGTAAAGAAATCACCTTCACTGCCGAGGGCTGGTATGCGAGAATTCTTCAACATGAAGTCGATCACTTACATGGTATTCTCTATGTCGATAGGATGGTATCAAGGACATTCTTAACTGAACGACATTACGTGACCAAATGGGCAAAGACTTCACTTAAAAAACTTACTACATTTATTAATACCTCTAGGTAAAGTAATGACTCTTGATAGTTGCTGTTGAAACCGTTATGGTTGGTATATTACGTATGAAGAAAGAATATCACGACGCACTCACGCTTCGAATTATAGGGATTAGTCTTTCGGCTATCGCCCTTATTTTTGTGTCTATTAAAACGTTCGTGGGTGTTCCATCGCTATGGTTAATTTATGCACCGCTTATTGCTGGGGCTATTTTTACGATGATAGGTCATTTGGTAACGATAAAATATGCCCCTAAGAAAGATCTTGGATCTTCAGAAAAACGTGAAGAAGCGCTATATGATGTTATCGCCATTGCTATTGTGATGGTACTTTTTATCGCTATTTACGTGCTTCCTTACAGTATAAGGGGCTAAAACGACGTATTGTAGTTTGACATATCTAAATTAATGCTATACTACACGTATAACCATAAGCATATTCTATGCTTTTAATTAACACTGACTCAGGAGCCGATATGAATCCACAAACGCAACCAGATCAACCAGACCAATTTAATCAAGCACAGCCAGCTACTCCAACTCCCGTAACAACACCTACCGCTAGCCCAGTTGCACCTGTTGAGGATACTACTGAAACAACTGCACCTTTAGCACCATCAGCACCTAGCTTCGATGCGTCAACTTTAAATACTATTGATAAACTTGAGTCTGAAGGAAGTACATCTCCTACTGCGCTTGGAGGCGTAGAAGCAACTCCGTCGGTTGAAACAACTGCACCTTTAGCACCATCAGCACCTAGCTTCACCGCTCCAGCCGAATCTGCTACAGCCACTGAAACTACGACAGTAGTTGAGCAAGTTGCCCCGGTTGTTGCAGCAGCTCCAATTACTTCAACTCAAACAACTCCCGAAGTACAGCCGGCGCAAGCTCCAGAGGAGAAGAAGACTTCAAAACTTGCCGTTATTGCGCTTATTATCATTGTCATTCTTGTTGCAGCTGCTGTTGGACTCTACCTTTACTGGCAATCTGGCCAAACAATCTAGTAGCTTTTTTACACTACATTGATTTGATATACTGGCTGTATGAAGCCCCTTACTCCTGCGAGTCCGCATGCTATTATTATGGTCGGAATCCCCGGTTCTGGTAAAAGTGTATTTGCCGAACGATTTGCTGAAACATTTCGCGCGCCCATCATCAGCGCTACGAAACTGAAGCGTGAACTTGAATTAACGGATAAGGCCGCACAGGCGATTCAAACCCAGATTATTAGCGAGTACTTAAAAACAAAGCAAACCTTTTTAGTTGATGGGTCGTTTGAAAAAAAGCAAAAAAGATTCGAGCTTTACCGTCAGTTAACTAAAGCTGGGTACCGACCGCTCGTTGTTTGGGTGCAAACCGATCCAGGCGAAGCTGAGTATCGGGCTACTAAACCTTATCCAAAAGGTTCTGGGCTAAGTGCGGATGAGTTTAAACTTATGCAAAAAGGCTTTCAATCACCGTCAAACCTCGAAAACCCAATTGTCATAAGTGGTAAACACACGTACGCTACGCAACTTAAAATTGTACTGAAGCAGTTATCTGTTGGTTCAGATAGGTCAGTGAAGCCGCCGCAAAAACCACCACGCCCACATGGTCGACAGGTTATCATACGGTAGCCCTCTATGCCGACTATAAAAGATGAGGAGTTCGGCGACATCACGGTGAGGCGAAGTACTCGCTCGACCCAAGTAAAATTAAAAGTTGCACCCGATGGCACACTGCGAGCCTCTATGCCACTTTATGCACCTCTTTTTTTACTTAAGCGTTTGATAAAATCGTCGCGCCCCGAACTTCGTACTATGCTTTCCTTAACACAACCTAAAACACAGTACTTCGATGGACAACAAATAGGCAAAAGCCACACTTTAATTGTAGTAAATGGGTCGAAACTTGGCGCTACGCGGTCGAAGCAACATATAACTGTTACTTTACCGCCAAACAAAACACTCAGTGATTCAGATGTCATACGTAAGATTCGTGACGCGAGTATTACGGCCCTGCGAGTTGAGGCAAGGAACTACTTAGCGCGCCGCTTAAAATACTTGGCTGAACAGTGGGGGTTCCACTATGAAAAAGTTCGTTTCTCGCATGCAAGTAGCCGATGGGGGAGCTGTAGTAGTACGGGAACCATTAGTCTTAATATCGCTCTTATGAAGCTTCCCTTTGAACTAATTGACTACGTAATCGTTCATGAATTAGCTCATACGGTTGAAATGAACCACAGTCAAGATTTCTGGAAGATTGTTGAAAAAGGTGATCCAGCCTACAAACAGCATCGTCGCCTTTTAAAGCAGGAAACTCCTACTATATAGCAATAGGTAGTTTGCCCGATATACGCTATAATCATAAGCAATTATGGATGTGGGGAGTACAAAGTATAGTCAACAGACGACAAATGCCGTCCGTATTATTGGTTTGGTTGCAATTTTTTTCTACAGTGCCTACGCGCTTCTAATTTCACTGCAATTAATACCAAATAGTTATAATGCCCCTGTTATTGCCACTGTCATTTTCCTAGCGCTTTGGATAATTATTGACCTGTATTATTACTATCACCCTATACGGTCGAAAAGAGAACGTGGGGTTCGGCTCATTCTTATACATGTGTTTGCTTTAGTCAGTTTTATATTTATCACAGGATTCATACAGCCATTTGTTCCACTTTTTGTTTTACTATTTCTTGCAAGTCACATATATTATGGTCGTTTTGGTTTAGTAGTAAGCATCGTCCTGTTTCTCATTGGGCTTACCCTTGACATACTTCTTCGCGCAGAAACAATTCCTCATATTCTTATAAACGACGTCATGACAGGGGCTGTCGTTATATTCTTAGGCCTTGCAACTATTGGCGTAGTAAGTGCCCAAGAAACCAAGCGACGATCGCTTCTTCATAGCCAAGAGCGTGAGCGCCTTCAGTATGACCGCATGGTAACAATAATGAATAATCTTACTGACGCTGCTTTTACAACAAATCAAAACGGTGTAATTATAATGTATAACGCAGCCTGCCTTGATTTGCTTGACACGAACAGCAGTTTGAAAGGTAAGAATATTGGGGATCTCTTCCAACTTACAAATAGTGACGATGAGCATATCGATTTATCGAAGTTACTAAAAGACACTAAACGCTCGACTCGTCGGGATGACCTTAATCATATTTATAGTGATGGTGAAGTTATCCGTTTAGAAATTACGTTCGCACCGATTCGAAGTAGCTATAGTGTAAATAAGCGTAAGGATGAGCAGGGCGGGTACATCATCATTATGCGTGATGTAACGAAGCAGAAGAGCTTAGAGGAAGAAAGGGACGAGTTTATTAGCGTCGTAAGCCATGAGCTACGTACACCGATTACCATTGTTGAGGGAACGCTTTCAAATATTGAAGTTCTTATGAATCGATCAACACCTTCAGACCCCAAGGTTCTAGCACAAAGTATTACAACGGCACACGATCAGGTATTGTACTTAGCAAGAATGGTTAATGACCTTAGTACTCTGTCGCGGGCCGAACGTGGTGTTGCTGACAAACCAGAACTAATTGATGTAGCCGAGCTGCTTCACACAATGCATCATCGATACGAAAAAGAGGCTGAAGCCCGACAGCTTCATTTGAATCTCGACATGGGGTCTAAACTTGGAAGTATAAACGTTAGTCGACTTTACGTAGAAGAATTGTTACAAAATTTTATTACTAACGCGATTAAATATACCAAGAAGGGGAGTGTTACAATCATCGCTAAGCGTACTAAGGATACGGTACGTTTTACAGTAAAAGATACTGGTATTGGTATTAGCCGAAGTGACCAGAATAAAGTCTTTAGTAAGTTTTACAGAAGTGAAGATTATCGAATTCGAGAAACGAACGGTACTGGCCTTGGCTTGTATGTGTCGACGAAGCTTGCTCATAAACTTCATACACATATCGAATTACAAAGTCGACTTAACCACGGCTCTTCGTTTAGTTTCGAGCTTCCGGTTGAATAAGTCGACCTTTCCATTTTATCGTACGGCGACGATACTGAATGACGCTTACTAACACAAGCACTAACTCTTGAATAATGATAATAGGCCACAGCAAAGCACCAAGCAGCCAGCCTTTTTTCCAAGCATGGTGTGTGTAAAGGCCGTATAGACTAATGTAACCAACGACTAAAGTTATGGTCGCAACAAAGAGTGGTACGGAAATAGAAAACCCATACACAGCCGCTCCTAGGACTATAAAAGGTACGAGCAACAGTAAAAGGTCGATAATAACACTAGCGCAAAGCAATGGTTTCATATACAAAAGCGGAAACATAAGGCGAATACTAGTAGTAAGCTGTGAGCTCCACTTTTTCTCATACCCGACACCTAAGCTTTCGTTTCCTACCAAAAACCTGTACTCATTGGTTTGAGCAAGTTCGCTGGCGATTTTTGTTTCAGGTTGAATAGCATCTTTAAAACTATCAAAACCATTGAAGCGTTTTTCAAGTATTTCACGCCGTATCAACCAAGCGCTACTAGCAGTTGCCGGCCAGAGCCGCCTTGAGAATATAAGTTCCCAGAAGTAGCGAAGGGGGGAGAACACTACGCTTGCCCGCCATCCATCCTCACGACGGGGCAGCACCGACAGCATAGCAGAGCGGTTTGAAACAGTAAAACGCACCATATTACTAATAGCTTTTGGGCTAAGTCGAGTGTCAACATCCATAAACAATATATACGAGCCACTTGCTTCATTAAGAAGACCTTGAAGCGCATGATTCTTTCCTAACCATCCATTAGTAAGTGGCGAACCCTTAACAAAACGGACACCTTCACTGGCAAATGATTTAATAAGCGCCGATGTATCATCGCCAGACACATCATCTAAAACAATAATTTCAAGCCGGTCATAATCGGACGCGATGACTTTTTCTAAGCACTCCGTTAAGGCATGCTGTTCATTACGGGCAGGAATGCAAACAGTAACACTTGGCAAGTCCACTTCATTTCCGAAATTAGTCGTGTAGATAGGTGGTGTAGATTTTTTCAGTATACGTTTAAGCTGATACGCCATACTAAAAAGAACTATCACTAGTATTCCGTAGACAATGTATATAATAACCTCAAGCATCTTCAGTTCACATCATACACTAAAACATTCGGGCAGTCATATTGACGTTTTACCCCAGGTGCGTTACGATAGTCTTGACAGTCTGCAACAGCAGACTTATTTATTTGGGAGGAAAAAGTGGCAGACAAAACAAAAGTCACTCGAATTACGGCAACTGACACCAAGGCAAAGAAGCCGGTCGCTAGCAAGCCAGTAAAAGCCGAGAAAATTGTCAGGGAAAAGAAGACGGGCAAGAGGAATATCTTCGTCCGTATTGGTGGATACTTCAAAGGTGCCTGGTTTGAACTTCGACAAGTGCGCTGGCCAAACCGTAAAGCTACCTGGAGCCTAACACTTGCAGTTATCCTTTTCAGTATCTTCTTTGTGATACTAATTGTCCTCCTCGATACGTTCTTCAAATGGATTTTTGAACTTATTATTACTTAACGAAATTATTTAAGGAATTTAAACACTATGTCAAACAACAGATATGACTCATCACGACAATGGTACGCCATTCACACCTATAGCGGGTATGAAGAAAAGGTATCCGAAAGTATTCGCCAGCGGATTAACGCCGTCGACATGGCTGACAAAATCTTCGACGTCATGGTGCCGAAAGAAAAGCAAATTGAAATTAAAAACGGTAAGCGTAAAGTTGTTGAGAAGAAGATTTTCCAAGGCTACGCCTTAGTTGAAATGAAGCTGACCGACGAAACCTGGTACATTGTACGTAACACCCCTGGTGTAACTGGATTTGTTGGTACCTCAACCCAGCCAACCCCAGTTTCTGACCAAGAAATTAGCAAAATCAAGAAGCGTATGGGTGTTGAAGACCCTAAGCACCAAATTGACTTCGCTGAAGGTGAAGTAGTCAGTATTACCGACGGGCCATTCAAAGGCTTTGATGGCGCTATTTCTGAAATTGACACCCAAAAGGGTAAGGTTAAGGTAATGGTAAGTATGTTCGGTCGAGACACTTCAGTTGAACTTGATGCGTTGCAGGTGAAAAAAGTTTCTTAGTTACTATAGTGGCCAACTTTTCGGAGGGTCACAACATTTAAGATTCAATAGACGCACAATTTATAGCTAATGTAACAGGTACTATATTGATACTAAGGTAGACAATTAGCTTGATTTTTGCTATACTACTATCTGTTACGCACTAAATATGCTTCAAAAAATATTTAGTATCGCCCCTTTTAATAGTGGGGCAAAAGGAAGATGTTAATTTATGGCAAAAAAAGTAATTGGTAATTTGAAACTTCGTATCCCTGCCGGTCGCGCGACTGCTGGTCCTCCAGTTGGTTCAACGCTTGGTCAATGGGGTCTTAATATGATGGACTTCATTAACCCATTCAACGACGCAACGAAAGACCTTATGGGTAAAGATGTTATCGTACACCTTCAAGTGTTCGAAGACCGCACCTTTGCATGGAAGTCACTTGGTCAACCAGTTGATGATTTAATTCGTGAAAAAGTAGGTATTCAAAAAGGAAGTGCGAAGCCACACACCGATAAGGTTGGGAAGCTTACAAAAGCACAACTTCAAGAAATTGCCGAAATTAAGAAAGATCAGCTTAATGCAATCGACATCGAAGGTGCAATGAAGGTTATTGCCGGAACTGCTCGCTCGATGGGTGTTGAAATTACTGAGTAATCATTACATATCAAAAAAGACCCTTGGCACATAGGGGTCTTTTTTGATACAGTAAATACATTATTTATGTGGTGGTGGAGTAATTATGAGTAATCATTTTTCAAAACCAGGATCACATGAACCTGACTTTTACGAACCAGAGATAAGAGAGTCTATTCTTACAGTAGAAGACTTACTAGGTGAGCAAGCCATTCCTGATGTATATCCAAATGAGCCAGATTTTAGTGATACACTTGATACTGTTGAACCAATTGAACCTGTATCGTGCGAAGAAGAGGAGCTCGCAATTATCTACAAATCAGCTATTAAAGTGGCTGAAGAAGATTTAGAACGAGCTCATAATACTCTAAATCTTGTAAATGACGCATTCGTGAGATCGGTAAGTAATCTTCTTGGACAACAAGTTAAAATAGGCACTAGCGAACATGCTGAAGACCCCCCTATAGGCGGAGACAACTTAACTTCTGATAGTATCGAACCGGAGGCGATTGAAGAAGAATTAGATAGAGATGATTTGCCATCTGCAGAAATTACACCTACCGAAGATGATCCTTTTCACTTCCCAGAAACTAATCGAACTAAGAAAAAAGGTGACGGAATTTTTTAGCGTTTACTTTTAGAAATGGTCACGAATATGGGAGAAGCTATATTCCCAAGTAGCGTAGGCTTTCTTACGAGGGTTAAAAATATGTTGTGGGTCGAAAATATCTTTAGTTTGCTTAAACAAATTGACCACTTCTTTGCCGTACTGTGCTTCAAGCCATGGCCCTCGAACAAGGCCATCGTTATGTTCACCTGATAGTGAACCTTTGTACTGAAGAACAAGGTTGTTAACCTCTTTCATCGCGGGTTCTAGTTTAGCGCGGTCTTTCGGGTCTTCAAGTTTCATAAGGGGGATAATATGGAAGTTTCCATCACCCATGTGGCCAGCAATCGTTGCGAATAGTTTATACTTCTTAATAATCTTTCGGATTTTAGGAAAGAATTCAGGAAGATGCTCTGGGTTTACAACAAAATCATCAATAAACGGTGCGGTGTGCTTGTCTTTTACCTTACTACGAAGCAGCTGGAAGCTACGGCGACGAAGAATCCAAAACTTCTCACTTGAACCTTCGGTTGGGTCTTCTTCAAAGCCATTGATTTCGTAACGGGCCCTATACGGTGCAAGGTCACGGTGAAGTGCGTGAACTTTACTGCGAACTTCATCTTCTGTTGCACCAGTAAATTCAACCATTAATACAAGTTTCGGAATGCCCTTAAGCATTTGGAAACCTTCTGGGATGAGGGTAAAGAGTAGATGGATAAACTTTACCGGCCCAAGAAACGTTAAGAAACTTGGCATGAATTTAATTGCTAGAAGTAACGTCGCATCATCAAACCCCTCAAAGGTTGCCGGCTTATGTTTTACGACTGTTGCAATAAGCTCACCGAGCGTATCGATGTCCCGCAGGAAAAGAACAAGTAAACCAGAGTGCTTGGGTCGCTCAACAAGCTTAAAAGTAGCCTCCGTGACGAACCCGAGTGTGCCTTGTGCGCCAATAATCGCTTGAGTAAGGTCAAAGATACCAGTTTCACGATTCCAGACATTCCAAAGGTGATAGCCGGTTGAGTCTTTGCTTACATGTGGCCTCGCGGCTTGAATAACATCGTAATTTGCTTCAATAAGCTCGTATAACTGCTTATAGACCTGTCCTTCAAAATCATTCTGGCCCATTTTGGCGACCAGCTGAACTTTTGTGAGTGGTTTTACGACTCGTTCAACACCGTCGGCAAAGACAAACTTAAGCTCGGGAACGTATTTATCTGTCTTGCCAAATTCGAGCGACTTTTCACCACCAGAGTTGTTATTCACCATACCCCCGACCGTACACAAATCGCGGCTCGCAGGGTAAGGCGGTAGTAAAGCGTCAAATTTTATTGTTTCGACGTCAAAATCATGGAAGTACATACCAGGCTGTACAACTGCTTTTGTTTTATCAATTGAGATAAGTTTATTAAGATGGGTGTGAAAATCGACGATAATTGAATCGTTAATAGCAGCACCCGACATGTCGGTACCAGCACTACGTGCCGTTAATGATAGGTGAGGGTGTTCTTTTTTATTACTTCCTACAAAGGCAACAAGCTTTTCGATATCATTAGCAGTTTTGGGCTGTGCTACTAATTCGGGTTTAATTTCAAACATCGACGCGTCATGTGAATAGAATTCACGTGTTTCATTTGTAGTATCGAGCTCACCAGTAAAGCCTGTAAGGTGTATCTTTTCTTTTAAGTCTTTCATGCTGGTTTAATCATAAGCTCAATAAATGAAGAGTGCAAGAGGTAACCCTTATGCTAAAATTAAATAATGAAATCGGTACACAAACGATCAGGTTTTACGATAGTAGAGCTTCTGATAGTAATCGTTGTTATCGCAATTCTTGCGGCCATTACAGTAATTGCCTATAATGGCATTACACGGCGTGCCAATGAATCTGCCATAAAAAATGAAGTCGCTCAAGCGGCAAAACAAATCGAATCTTTGAAATTTAACACCCCACCTGAACTTTACCCGGCAGACTTAGCTGCGACGCGATTAAAAAATGGTAATGGTATCTACGCCTACTTTTACGAAGCATCGACCAACACTTTCTGTGTACAGTCATCGAAAAATGACATAGTGTATTACACAACCAGCGCTTCGATCGCACCTATTGCAGGCTCTTGTGTACCTATCGGGGTTGCCGCGTGGTGGAAAATGAATAATAACGGAAACGATGCATCGCAAAATAATAACAGTGGCACACCTTCGAATATTACAACGGCCACAGGCCAAAATGGTGCACCTAATTCTGCGTATGACTACGATGGCTCTTCAAGTAAATTTATTGTCCCCACCTCTTCACTCATTACTGACAATGTTAAAACATTTTCGTTTTGGGTGCGTCCGACAGCTTATGGCGTTAGCCCAGGTTCGGCTTTTCTGTCAAAGCGTACTTCGGGGTCTAATGGCTATTTTGTGTATATGACCCCATCCGGCGTTTTAACAATAGATTGTGCAGGCCAAGCACAGCGATGGTCGACAGGATACACCATTGCTTTAAATGTATGGACGCACATTGTTTTAACATGCGATGATACGATGAATCCTGGTTTACAGTTATTTGTTAATGGTGTGTCAAATACGAGCCGTAGCTCTGTTAATAGAACAGATTTTATCAACAATACAGCGCTACGAATTGGTCATGATTCAACAAGTCCAAGCATGGTCCTTACAGGAAGTCTGGATGATGTTCGATTGTATAATCAGGTGCTAACACCTCAAGAGATTTCATCTATGTATAGCCTTGGCGCTCAGTAATACTACCTTTTCAAAATTTACTCATTATGCTATAATAGATATATAACAAATCAATGCTGGGAGGCGTTCATACGCCGTTCGTACCACAGAAAGGGTTTATACCTATATGGCAAAAAAAGCCGATTTACTCGCTCAGGCTAAAGAACTTGGTCTTAAAGTAAGCGAAAAGAATACTATTGCAGAAATTGAGGCTGCGATTGCGCACCCAGGTAACGCACAAGTAGCAACAGTCGAAGAGGCTGTTATTGATGCTGAAGCTGAAGCAGTTGTTGCTGAAAAAGAAGAGACTTTTGCTAAAGCCGGAAAGCGATCTGCAAAATCAGTTGCTGAAGCTGAAGCAAAGGCTGAAAAGGAAGCTCGTAAAGAAGAAGGTGACACATCACCACTTGATGGCTCAGAAGAAGTGGTTAAAAAAGGCCCTAAGCCAACCACTCGCCCAGTGCTTGAACGCCGTGGCAAAAACTACCGTAAGGTTGCGGAAAAGATCGAGGCTGATAAACTTTATAGCCTTGAAGAAGCGGTTACACTAGCCACTGAAACCAACCCAGCGAAGTTCGACGCTAGTGTTGAAGTACACGTTCGTTTGAACGTTGACCCACGCCAAGCTGATCAAAACATTCGTGCAACTGTCAGCCTGCCTCACGGTACCGGTAAGACAATCCGTGTTGCGGTATTTGCCCCTGAAGCTGACCACAAGGCAGCTAAAGATGCTGGTGCTGATGTTGTTGGCGACGAAACCTTTGTTGCACAGCTTGATAAAGAAGCCCTAGATTTCGATATCCTTGTAGCAACTCCACAGTACATGCCAAAGCTTGGTAAGTACGCCCGTCTATTAGGTCCACGCGGTCTTATGCCAAACCCTAAAAGCGGTACAGTTGCAACTGATGTTGCTAAGGCAGTAAAAGAAGCAAAAGCCGGTAAGGTTGAGTATCGTGTTGATAAGCAAGCCATCATCCACCTTGGTGTTGGTAAAGTTAGTTTCGGTGCTGACAAGCTTACCGATAACGTCAAAGCGTTCTTCGAAAGCCTGCAAAGCCAAAAGCCATCAAGCCTTAAGGGTGGCTACGTAAAAACTATCACCGTCAGTACTACCATGGGTCCTGGGGTGAAGGTTGAGAACTTTGTAAATTAAAAGAATAGTAGAACATTACTATAGTAAAGACCACCTATCTAGGTGGTCTTTTTGACGCACAAATATTTATGGTCGAAAACTTAAATGCGCTAAGCCATTTTTGGCACTTTGGCCCAAAGCATAGAGGGTTCTATTGTGAATAAAGGGGGCGAGAATTGGCTTCTCTAAAGTATCGGCTGCAGTACTCTCAGTTCCGGTATCCAATGTTGCGAAGAGCTTATCAAAATCAGGGTTACCAGACACCTCTTCATCAAGGTCTTTTAATGCACGGAGTTCTTTATTAAGAGCATCTATCTTTACTTCAAAAGCTTGTGCTTCTTCCTCTGTGTTGTTACCCGACGTGTTGAGTTCATCATGTTTATCTTGAAGTAATTGTATAACTTCCTCAATAGCCTGCTTCCTAGCAACGTGGGCATAGGTTGCCACTTTTTTATCAATTTCCGATGTTGACCCTGAAGTTGAGATTCTTTCTAAATACGCCGCTACAGATGTATAGCTTGTGGTAAGATTCCTCAAGCCACGTAAGCGCTTTTCTACTGACGTAACCTCGCCATCTCGTACTTTCTGCATGACACCTGAGGCAGCATGTCTAGCAGACTCCTTGGCATTTTGAAGACTCGTTTGAGTTTCTGGTATTCTTCCTAATGCCCTTTCGGCCTCAGTTCTATAATCATTCACTAATTGACCATAGGCAGGTATGACTATTGTATCTCTTAATGCTTCATGGCTTAACGGCTCGTTTTTGTAGATAGAAACAACAAGCTGCGCTCGCATTTTTAATACTGCCCAGTCATCGACAAAATCAAGGAGTGTCGTTGCTTTTTGCTCAAGCTCTGGCGTAACAAGTGACATCCGATACCGATCAACAGCATTATTTTCACTTGGAATAACGTTTGGAGGAAAATCTTGATCATCTTCATCGGGTTGCGGAGAGTCGAGATTAAGCTGATTACTCGGGAATAGAGCATCTCTATCAGCTAAACCTTGCTTTGAGTCTATGTCTATAGCATTCATATTGAAGCCCCCGAATTGTTGAACGTTTGTATTGATAAGAGCGTTTTTAGTGTTGTTGCGTTCTTGCCTGCAGTATATCACTTATGCTATGTACTAACAACCGTTTTTTTGACAAAAAATGGGCGAACTGGCATACTAAAGCAAAGATATGAATAGGAGATAAGAAATGGCTGAAACTCACGACGCTCAGGCTGATGGATACTACGGCGAAGACGCTTCAAACGAAGAATTCGACCTTAGCTTTCTCGATGACGAAACCACCGAAACAAAATAACCTGCGCGTTGCACTGGTTGTGCCACACCTTTTTATTCATCGCGACATTTTGCCGCGGGTGATATTTTCACCTGGTGAGCTTGCTATTGATTTAGCTGAAGGACTTACGAATCAGGGCGTAGTAGTGACACTTTATGCGCCAGGTCCCGTTGACACAACCGTTCCTACTGTTACCGCAGACTTGTCTTATTTTGAAGCTGAACTTGATCGCAGAGGTGATACCTATCTCGACCTTCTCAAAAAGCATCCTGCAACTTTAGTAGGTTTAGCCAGACAGGTGCAATCCGAAGTTCTTGCTAAAGCTTTTGACGCCGCTAACAAAGGTGAACACGACGTTGTTCATGTGTATACAAACGAGGAAGACCTCGCCTTGCCGTTCTCTCGACTTTGTGTAAAGCCGGTTGTCTTTACCCATCACGATCCTTTTAATTTTTTAGTGAAATATAAAAACAATTTTCCGAAATATACCGGCCTCAATTGGATTTCAATGTCGTATGCGCAGCGCAAAACGATGCCAGAAAATACTAACTGGGTCGCGAATATATATCACGGTTTGAATCCAGGTAGTTTCCAGCCGGTAGCCGAACCCGAGGGTGATTATGTGGCGTTTTTGGGACGGATCGTGCAGCCAAAAGGTGTCCATTTAGCTATTCAAGCAGTCAAAAAATATAATGAAACGGCGGCAAAGCCACTGAAGCTAAAAATTGCCGGTAAACACTACGCTGATACAAGTAACGATGACTATTGGCAAACAGCGGTAGAACCGGAGCTTGATGACACTATTGAGTACGTGGGTTTTATAAAAGACCCTAAATTGCGAAGTAAGTTCTTAGCCAACGCCAAAGCACTCATTGTTTCGTCTATTTTTGATGAGCCATTTGGCATGGTACTTATTGAAGCACTTGCTAGTGGTACCCCCTTAATTGGGTTAAATTCAGGGGCAATACCTGAGATTATTTCAGAACGAAACGGTATTGTGGTGACTAAAAGCGAGGATGACAGTATAACAGCATCTCGGATAGCCCAAGCCATTGGTAAGATTGGTCAAGTGGTACGAGCGAATTGTCGCGAAGATTTTGAGAAACACTTTACTACCGAGCGGATGTGTTTTGAACACATCAAGGCTTACCAATCGGTCATACCTTCTACAAAATAACCAGCGGTGCCTTAATGTGCGGGTGCGCCTCGTACCCTTCAAGTACAAAGTTTTCGGGTTTAAAATCGTCTATTGACTGTACGTCACCGACAATTTTCAGTGTTGGGAACTTTAAAGGCTTGCGTTGTAGTTGTTCTTTAGCTTGCTCGAGGTGATTCTGGTAAAGATGAGCATTTCCAATTGAAACAACTAGTTCGCGGGCTTCAAGGCCGGTGACATGAGCGACCATCTGAAGCAGTAACGCATATTGAGCAATGTTGAATGGTAGACCAAGGAATACATCGGACGAACGTTGGTACAGCTGCATGCGAAGCTTACCCTTCGTTACATCAAACTGGAACATAGTGTGACACGGAGGCAAACGCATTTCATCAAGATCGGCTACATTCCAAGCGCTTACTATAATGCCCTTTGAGTTAGGGTTATTTTTAATTTGATCAATTGCCCAGGCAAGCTGATCGAACTCTTTACCATCTTGACCCTTCCAATGGCGCCACTGGACACCGTACACTGGACCGAGGTTGAGGTCTTTATCGGCAAACTCATCCCAATAATGAATTTTATGGTCTTGGAGGTACTTGATATTAGAACTACCAGACACAAACCAAAGCAGCTCATGCATAAGGATGTTAAAAGGCATTTTTTTGGTAGTAAGAAGAGGAAAGCCGTGGCGCAGGTCGAAGTGCATTTGGTAGCCAAAAATAGATTTAATCGGTGTAATACCACGCGTTGGCTTGGTTTTACCATTCTTTAAAATCTCGGCCTGTAATTTTAAGTATTCGTATTCAGGATGTCCGCTCATATACTTAGTATAGCATCCTTCTTATGCTCTTACCGGCTTTCGTGAGTAAATCGACGGCGTAGCCTTCGGAATGGTCAATTCGATATACGACCTCTTTAATATCCGTTAATGACAATGCTCGGGCACAGGCAGGGCAGGGCATTAGGTTTACAAACAGGGTCGTGTCATGAAGCGAGATACCTTGTTTTGCCGCTTCGATTAAGGCGAGCATCTCAGCGTGGATTGTGTCGTAATGGTTGAGGTCGTTTGGCGGTGAAAAGTGCGTTTCACGGCTCGCACCATGAAGCATGGCATAGGTTTGATACGGTACAACTTTGTTAAAAGCCGACAATAAAGGCTCGTACCCGTGCTTAGTTTTTTTAGCAAGAATTGTACCGGTTTGAAAACCATTGTCGTAGGAGGCTTTAGCAACTTTATCGGTCAACTGAATGATATCAGTATCATCTAAAGGTTCATTTAGCTTCAATGGACTAATCTTCTTATCGGTTACCTGTTCATAAGCACGCGCTTCGTCTTCATTACTAAATGCAGCGGCCAGTTCAAAAAGTATGCGCTCTTTTGTAAGTAAGTAATACACAGGAAGGGTGTGAAAGCTATGGTGCCATGAACCATTTATGAATACAGCCCTAGATGGTTTAATCTTTTCAATAATTGAAACTATTTCGCGTTGAAAATAATGAAGAATATATACTTTATGCGGTGATGAAGCATTAATTTTATCAATTAGTAGTTGTACTGTTTCAAGCTGTAACATTGCAAACTGCGGCTGGCCTTCAAGGCCTTCTACGAAAGCTTCTTTTGAAATTCCAAGTATAATATTACCTTTAGGTAAGTATTCTTTTACTATTTGAGTAAAGCGTACTTGGCTTATTTCTCTGGGTGCGGCAATAAAAGTAGCCTTTAAGTCTTTTAAAGGTCGTTTACTGCCAAATGCTAAGTCCGACCAGTCAAATTCAAAATTAGTCATTGTATTTCTCGTCGAACCGCTTTGCTAATGAAGCGATGGTTTTAGATTTTGCTTTATATAATGCAGTGTTTTCAAGCGGAGTGTTCTTCAATTGGCGGTAGTTCCACTCGTTGAGGTCGGGTGCATCGAAGGGTATGGCGTGGAAATGAAGATGCTCAACGGTACTCTGGGCGTCAGCGCCATCTTTTTGAACAATTTGCATACCCTTAATACCGTGAACTTCGCGAATAAGCTTTTTTGCGATGTACATGAACTTACGCATTATTTCCCATTCTTCGGGTGTCAACTCTTTCACCGACCGAACATGACGGCGGGGAATAATCATCATGTGGCCGTCAATGTAGGCGAATAGTGTAATAGTTAAGACGACGCCGTTTTCTTCGTATAGAATATAATCTTCTTTTAAATCACAAAAAACGCATTTACCAGTCGACTGCCAGATATCATCGTAACTTCCGGTAATGCGCGCATCGCGGTAAGCAATTTGTTTCGTACGAGTCGCGTCGTCCATAGACTATTTTTCTTTAAGCGGTTCTTTTCGTAAATCCATGAAATCTTTAAAGACCTCACCTAAGTGTCCACCAATCGCGCGTTGAACGATTTTAGTCGTTGAAAGCGAAGTTGATTGACGGTCGACTACCTGAACTTCACCACCGTAGCTGGTAACGGTTTTATATTCACGAGATTGCTTGTAATTATCGGTCCAGTCTTCTTTGACGGTAATGTAAACATCAGGACGAAGTAAGCCAAGCGACGGGGCACAGCTAGGCTCGGGGAGGATTGTCACGAAGTCGACTGCACGAAGATAGGTAAGCATTTCTGCGCGAATTTTTTCGTCAAGAATAGGTTTGTTTGGCCCTTTGACGGTTTTAATTGCCGCGTTACTGCTGACACCAACAACAAGTACGTCGCCTTCACCTTTGGCTTTTTCAATGTAGCGACATTGACCGGCGTGAATAAGATCCCACGAACCAGCTGTAAATACAATTTTCTTGCCTTTTGCTTTAATTTGCTCGCTTAATGACATTAAATCACTTTGCGAAACAAGGCGTTTTTTCCAATCTGCCATACACTTCCCCTATAAAACTAGCCATAGTGTAGCACACCCTTGCGGGTAAGTATAGCGACGGTGCGCGTAAAGTGTTCGTTTTTATACAGCGACTCATATGGATTATGGCGAAGAAATTTATAAAAATCATGCAATAAATAAAATTCTATTAAAACTTCTAGGGCACGCGGGTAATAATCTAATGCGTTTAACCCGCGTTTACGATAGCCTGATTCTAAGAAATATTTTCGAATTTGATCTTCGGTTTTATACTTACAGTCTATTAGTAAAAAGGCAAGTGTACGAGCTACATCAAATAATACATGTCCAGAGGCGGTCTTTTCAAAATCAAGAATTCCGCTTATCTGTGTTTCTTTGAATAATACATTCCCCCGAACGAAATCCATATGAAGTTGTGAAGAGGGGAGTGTGGCAAGCTTCTTAAATGAGGTTTCGTAGTAGCGGAATCGACTCGTGATTTGTAGATTACACTTTTCTTGTAAAGCTCGCGTTACATTTACATCGGCAAAGTATCGTCCCATTCTTTCATTTAATGCCATCATCTCAGTGATGACACTATGGTCCGTGACCGGAAAATCTTTTAATGTGAAATGAAGATCACTCATTACCTTACCAAGCTGCTTAATATAATCTTTAGTGTAGGCCTCCCATGCAATAGTTTCACCGGGCAGGTAATGGTATAAACCAACATAAACATTTCGATTAGATGAGGTAAAAACGAGGGTACGACTATCGGCCCTAGTGCGTGTTGGCAAGCCTTTACAGTGCGCATAGGCCGACACACTATCCGCCCGCTCAATTCGCTCTTTTATGCCCTCTTCCGATTTATAAAAAGTAAGCTGCACCATTGAACCATCGACAAGCTGGATAGGGTAAATTTCATTACGATAGCCTTTTTGAACTTTAAATACTCGATTACACTGAAGACCGTAAGCTTCGAGCGCCTTTTGAACAAGCCGTTCGTACATTTATAACCTTTGGTACGTTACAAAATCAAAAGCGTACCGGTTTTTTTCATCTGCGTCGTGATGCTGGCGAGACACTTCCTTAAACTTGCTTATATCAAAACCTTTAAGCGTTACGTCACCCTCAATCTCTGTATCAATTTCTGTAATATACCAGCGGTCAAGATAGGGTGCAGCCAAACTATAGATTTGGGCGCCGCCAATAACGAAAATTTCATCGTCATTATTAGCGACTTCAAAAGCCTGTTTAATGCTTGGAACAAAAATAACATCATCAGCAACTAACGATGGATTAAAGGTGACGATTACATTTTGTCGGTTTGGTAAACCATGCCCTAGTCGACTAACAATTGAATCGTAGGTTTTTCGCCCCATAATAACTGGATGGTTAATTGTTACATCTTTAAAATGACGTAAATCGGCAGGCAAGTACCATGGAATGTCGTTTGAATTCCCGATAACTCCGTTTTTTGCGACGGCGACAATAGCTGAGATCATACGTTTAGTGTAGTACGGACTATGTTATGCGTCTAGTGAATCGCTGTCAGCCTTTGCTATGCGCCAGTAGCTGTAAAGTCGAAGTGGCTGGGCATTAAATGGCCTACCGTCTTTCGTTCGAAGTATATTTTCCGCCGTACCCCTTAGCTGTGGGACCGTAGGAAATCCAATAAGAGAATCTCTTTGGACACATTCAAGTCGCGTATTGTTTAAAGTAAGGGTCGCAATGACACCCTTAGCAACAAGAATTGAATCGTGAGCAGTTTCAGACACATCAATGAAGCGCCCGGTTCCATTCCCGCGATCAACAAGAGTTAAATCAAGTCCGTGTTGGAATTGCATTGCAAGCAACTCCTCGCGCTGTTGCGTACCGGCTTTTCGATATTCTTTAGTATTGAGGGGGCTTGTAAACTGCGCATTATCAATTGCTTCTATTTCAGGAAACAGGCTGAGAAGGAAGGCTCTTTCGTATCGAGATGCCGTTCCAATGCGACACGAATAGATTATTTCGGCAACTTCTTTAGTAAAACGAGAAGGATCGGCATCATGAATTGCTTTAATTTTTTCAATTGCCCTCGCATTCCTTACTACTTGATTGTTGTGCTCAAAGTCAATTTCATCACCAATAGCACTGACAAGTGTCTCGCTTAGATTGTTAGCGTTGCTATTATTAAGCTTTTCCACCTGATTATTCAGACGACGATGCATAAACTCCAGACCAAGCCTTGTGTATGGCATTCGAGATTCACGCTCTTTTATAGCAACTGGGTCTAATGGAGTTGGGGATAAGACATCAAATTCAAACGGCATATGATCAACGTCTGCAGGGCCATAAAGGCAGGTCTCAATAAATTCACGATCATTTTTAATATCCGATAAGTCACGATATACAGGAGTATCATCGGTGCGCGGCAAATAAATCCCTTCCCAAGGGTGAATATTCGTTTTTATTTCATCATTGTTTTCGTATGCCATATTAAGTTAATAATTATAACATTTTTATTTATAAAGTCCATAGAAATGACGAGCCCCGCACGGTGGCGGGGCTTAATGTGTACGAGGAGTGACGGCGATGTTTAATTCGGACGAGTGGCCGGAAGATACAAATACCTCCGGCCACTCATGTCAACGTACCTCCGAGAAGGTTAGCGGATGTTGATCCCGAGTGCTTGACGAAGCGTGGGGTCGAAGCCCTCGATCACCCGGCGCGGGTAGACGTTCAGAGCCTGGCGGTTGGCGAGGATGTCGCGGAGCTTGTAGAGCACCTCCGAGTACTTCATCTTCCGGCTCATCGCCACCCTGGTGAGGTGGGTTCCGAGGTCTCGGTCGGTCTTGATGAGAGAATCGGAACCGGCGAAGACCTCATCCAGGATCTTGCCCAGCTCTTCAGTGAGCGACATCGTAGGGGTCATGGTGTTCATTGAATGGTGTCTCTCTACTCGTACTTCAAATACCTCACGCAGGTCGCGAAAAGGCATTATCTAATAATAACATAAATATCCTATTTTGTCTATATATAGAGGATGCCATAACACTAACGTCTTGACATTTCTCATCTGTTAAAGTAAAATTAACTACGACATACCAAAGACAGTAGCGGTTGAAAGACTTAATCATGCTACCGAGGAACGAAAATATACATTTTCTCATTCTAGAGTCTTTGGCAATGCGAGGTCCAAAGACTTTTTTTTAAAAGTCCAAAATTCCTCGCACATATTGCCAAATGTCAGCAACTTAAAAACTCGGCCGAATATATTAAAACCAAGGAGATTTTTATGGCAATTAGTCGCGATAAAAAGAACGAATTGGTTGCTGAATTTACAGAGCTTCTAACTAACGCAAAAACAACTGCGTTTGCTACCTATCAAGGTCTTAGCGTGGCTCAAATCCAAGTACTTCGTGCCCAAGCACGCGAGAATGGTGTTGTTATCAAGGTCGTGAAGAACCGTTTGGTTCGCGTCGTCCTTGCTGGTATCGACACTTACAAGGATATCGACACAACTTTACTTAACGGCCAATTGCTATACGCAATGAGCGCCGAAGACGAAGTTGCACCCGCTAAGGTTTTAAGCGAATTTGCAAAAGCGAACGATGCATTGGTTATTGCCGGTGGTCTTTCACTCGAAGGTGGTCTTTTGACTGCCGACGACGTCAAAGCCCTTGCCGCTCTCCCAAGCAAAAGTCAGCTTATCGCAGAAGTTATTGCTCAACTGCTTTCACCAGTTCACGACGTTACCAATGCGCTTTCGGGCAATTTGCATGCGCTATTGGATGGTGTGGAAGCAAAAGCAACCAGTTAATTTTCGCTCGTTTTTAACGGGCACCCAATAATTACATTTGAAGGAGGCTATCATGGCTGATTTAAAGAAACTCGCTGAGACCCTTACCGGTCTTACTGTTCTTGAAGTAAATGAACTCAAGACAATTTTGAAAGATGAATATGGCATCGAGCCAGCTGCTGCTGCAGTTGCCGTTGCTGGCCCTGCTGCGGGCGACACCCCAGCTGCTGAAGAAGCAAAATCTGACTACACTATCGTTCTAAAAGACGCTGGTGCACAAAAAGTTGCAGTTATTAAGGCTGTGAAAGACATTACTGGTCTTGGCCTTGGTGAAGCAAAAGCTATCGTTGACGGTGCACCTGCAACCGTTAAGGAAAAAGTTCCTACCGAGGAAGCTGAAGCTGCAAAGAAGACACTCGAAGAAGCTGGCGCTAGCGTAGAGCTTCAGTAATTTCAATCGGCCGAAAATTTATTAGTTGTTTTAAAAATACCCCTTATATAAGGGGTATTTTTGTTTGATCAGCTTGCTTCTCTAGCTGTGGATTATAATAACTAAATCATACCTTGTTCTTGCTTCGCTCGTCTGTTACCATAAGTGAAATGGTGCGAGAGTCTAATAATTTTGCAGAAGTACTCACTGTAAAAGGGAGGTTTATTTAATGGCTCGTCTTCCAACCCCCGGCTCCGATGCCGGGTCATGGGGTGAAATTCTTAACGAATACCTTATGCAATCTCTTACTGACGATGGGTCTTTAAAAGCAAACACTGTCGGTGCAGCTCAACTTAAGCCACTATCGGTAACATCGGCTACAATAAATGATGGTAATGTGACGTCAGCAAAACTTGCCGATGGCGTAGTAACACCTGCAAAGCTGGCTGCCGGTTCAGCCACGAATGGTCAAGTTCTCACCTATAATACGGGTAATCTTGAGTGGTCAACTATTTCTAATAATAGTACGGCACCCGATGCTACTTCTTCCGTAAAAGGTGTAGTTCAGCTCACTGGTGATCTTTCAGGCACTGCTGCTAGCCCAACGGTAGCAAAACTAAATGGAGTAGGCGTTTCGGGTGCTCCAACTTCTGGCCAAATTCTGACTGCTTCAAGCAGTACTACTGCCGCCTGGACAGCGCCAACACCGGCGCCTGTAACAAGTGTAGCAAGTAAAACTGGTGCCGTAACACTCGTGAAGGCCGATGTAGGCCTTGATAATGCCGACAACACAAGTGACGCTGATAAACCAGTCTCCAACGCAACCCAAACCGCTTTGAATGCCAAGCAATCAGTATCAGAGAAGGGTATCGCTAATGGATACGCCTCACTGGACAGTGATACTCGGCTGCCCGATAGCCAAGTTCCGGCGCGGCTTGCCACGTCTCAGCTTAACGCTACTATTGCTGCGGCGATAGCAGACGCAAATCAAAGCCGTGTTATAAACCCATCTGTTGTTGACGCTGCTCGTGGGTTATTTTCACTTTCACAGGCAATACCAATACGAGCAGTTTTCCTTGGTTCATCGACTACACAAGGAGTTAATGCGTCAACAACTCAGTATTCATGGGCATCGCTATTCACCGAGGCCGTTCAACGCTCATACTCGAATGGCGGTACTGAAAAGACGCTTCGATTATCACCAACCGCCTCATGGGGTGCAGCAAAAAATGGCCAATCAGGCTTCGAAGCTTTCAATGGTGGGGCTGGTGGTAATACTTCAGCTACTTACGTCACTACTTCTATGGTTCCGCGCTTAAAGGCTACCGAACCGCATGTGTATATACATATGATTGGTGCTAATGACTTTAGTTCTAATGTCGATCCTGCTATATATCAAACAAATATCGAAACTGCCATTACCTCGCTTAACGACGTAACAAGTACCCAGCCATTACATATATTGCTTCACACCTTCTGGAGGGGCGACTCGTACGGCGCCTATCCTTGGGAAAAGTATTGGGCGCGACTTGTAGCAATTGCTCAGGCAAACCCAAACCGGGTTGCGGCAATTGATATTCATGGTGTACACCAAGCACTAGGTTGGCCGGGTACTGACCCTTACGACCTTATCGATGACGCTGATCAAACTCACCAACGCGACTATGGTCACCGTGTGATGGCACAATCAATTATTTCAATGTTTAACCTGCCTATGTCGTATAGCTCTGGTCTCATCGCACAAACAGTCCAGCCAACTCGGCTTATGTCAGATGGGTTTACTACAGCCGCAACCCCTATTGATGGTAGGACTTCTGATAACTACGCTGGTGGAACGGGTATTACGTGGGCAAGTAATAATGGCCAAATACGTACCGACTCCGGTGTATTAAAAGCTATCGCATCACCAACTGCCAATGACTATGCCTTTTTTGCCTCAACCGCTAATAAGAGGCGTGTAGCAGCATACATATCCTCACAACCAACAACAGGTTCGTGGGGGATAGTTGTGGCGTCAAATGGAACCGTTACCGCATCTTCTTCATTTGTGTATGCAAAAATTACGAACGGTGGTGCACTAGCGCTGGTAAAACGAGTTGCAGCCACAGAAACAACTCTTATTACGGGTGAGACGTTTGTAAATGGTGACACTGTAGCTGTAAATACTGACCTAACCACGGGTGTCTACCAACTCTTTAAAAACGGTAAGCTTTTAAATACAGTTACCGATAATGTAATTAACTCAGGAACTGGTTCTCATGCCGGTATCTTTAAAATTGGTACATCTGGGTCAGTATCAATTGATCACTTTACCTTCGATACATTTTAGTAGCTATTGTTAACTTGGAGTAGCGTACTTTACCAGGGCACCAATTCGGGTCACGCGAATTGAACCCTTTTGCGTATACTCACGCCCGGCGCCACCACCAGTTGCCTGAATGGTAATTTCTACTGTTGGCGCACCGTCCATTGCGGTTTGTCTATCGGCGTCTGACCCACTTTCAGTACCCGTTACGGGTGTCACATCAGAAGGCGCGGCATAGTAATTAACAGTAAAGCCATTGGCTTTGATGCCAGAAACGAGCCTTTCGTCTTGAGTTTCACATATTGGATCAGTTTGCCCTACAGCACAGCTTGGTCGTTGCCATATTGAAGCACCCGGACAATCTTTATCTGCATAAGTGCTAACCGCTAGGGTTCGTCGCCACAACGTATCATCTTTAACAAAATACACTACATTCATCGTCATTGCCTGGTTCTGAGTTATAGATGAGCTTCCACAAGCGTTTGGAACATTCGCTAAGTACGAAAGTGAGCGGGTTGGTGAGTCGGGGCTTTGGTTTGTGACATAAACATTAAGGATGATAGCATCATTCGTCGCTGATACATTCGTAAACGGTGTCGTATCGTCATTGAGACCCTGGGGTGAAGTGAGGGTCGTGTTATTCGTTGCAAGAAAAGCACCGCTTGAGCGAACGTCTTCTTCGATCTCGCTTAAGGCTGCCTGTACGTTACTTAAGAGAATTGTTTGATTTCGTTCAGCCACAGCCTGTCCCGTAAATTGAACGATAGCGAACACAAATGTACCAATAACTAATATGACGATTGGCGCCACGACGAGCATCTCGACAAGTGTGAAACCAGACTTAAAACTAGTTCGTGATATACATTTCATGTTGAACATACTCCGTTGTTGACCCATTTCTATACTCGACCTGCGACCTTATTCTGGAAATACCTAGGTTACTTGAAACCGGGCAGGTAATCTGGATAGTAACCGTTGGACTTGCAAGACCCTCTGCACCAGATACACCCGTAAGAGGGGATTTGTTCAGCGGAATTGTATCGGTACAGGGGTTGGTTGAAGCCCCCTGATAGCGACGCAAGTAACCGTAAGCTAAATTATCAGCTTGAGCTGATAATCGAGCATCGAGGCTACGGCTCGCAATAGCATTGTAAAGCGTGTAACCGGCTGCGAGGAAAAGTGCTGCGACAAACAAGGTCACTAGTAGTTCAACAGCCGTAAACCCAGCCGTGGTAGGAGGTTGAAGACCTTTACGTGCATTCATTGTACTTCGATTATACCGCATATGGTTAATAAAGTGGCGTTAACTATTTTTACAACGTTCATAGGCCTGTATCTGTTAATTATGTGGATAAAATCGTATCACCAAGAGTGGGCTATAAATTAGTCTTAAAAGTAGCCTGATTCTTGACATTTAGAGGTACCATTGCTATAAGTATAGCTAATACTACTTTGAAAAAACACATACAGATAAGGAAACTGCGAGACCATGTCTGAATTACCGGAGAAACAAGCAAAGCGCCTCCATGCCTTAATTCAGGAGGCGGAAACAAACCTAGCGGCAGCCAAAGAGCTGCTTATTAGCATTATTGGCGATGATGGTTCGATAATTACACCTAAGGGTAGCCCGAACGATGAAGTTGGTGGCAAAATAGTTGAAGGTGTTTTCGATGGCCAAAAAATGGCTGGGCCTGATGGCAAAGAATATCCCGTACCCGCTAACTACGCGAGCAAGTCTAAATTAGTTGAAGGCGACATACTTAAGCTTACTATCGCCGACGACGGTAGCTTCATTTACAAACAAATCGGACCGGTTGACCGTACTCAAGTTATTGGTACTCTCATGCAGCATGACGGCGCTTACTACGTCGAGGCCAATGGGCGTGAATACCGTATTTTACTGGCAAGTGTGACATACTTCCGAATTAACGTTGGTGATCAGGTTACAATTATTGTACCGACTGAAAATCCAGATGCTACCTGGGCTGCAGTAGAGGCGGCACTCTAAGCGTAAGGGTAACACCCCTTTATTGACTTTTTGTCATTAATATAGTATAATCCGTGTAGTTATGAGGCTGACGGACTATAATTTAATGCGTCAACGGGAATGCAACGAGCTTATCCCTAAGCTTTTTCATGTCTATTTACCGGTTACCCGCCTTTTATTCGATGATATCGAAACCGGTCCACACTCGTATGCCGTCCTGTTCGAAAGTGGTCGAGATACGTATGCCCTTATTGTTGCCAAAGATGGATACGACCAAACACTTGCCGATGTCAAACGAATAGTGAAGGGAATGGGCCTTGAGGCTCAGCGTTTCTTTCCTCCAGAAGCAGACCCATTATATTTCTACGATGAGGGTGTAAAACATTTTCTGAGCGCTTACCCTGGTCGTAAACAATGGAAAAAAGAAGACATTACTTTTTACCAATCTTTAGCATCGTATAAAACAGCACTTATTAGGGTGGCATCTATAAAGGGTGAAGTTCGACGTTTTAATACCCATACCAGTAACTGGCAAAAAGCTTTTGACTACACGTTTAAAAAGATTCAGGTGCAATAGTTTATGGCTAAAGTCGCTGAACTACTATATACTAGCCGCTATCGAGCCTTAGAGCATGAAGCTGCTAAGACACCACTTTTGTTTCGACGTAACGCAGCGGCCGCCTATCGGTCGTACCCAAAACCTTTTAGGCGTGAAAGTGCCCAGCTTGAGGGTGAGCATACAACAGCCGTAGAATTCTACGAAGCATGGAAGTCACGCTTCCTTCCAGATGCTGAAATTATTACAGGCGCACTTTTAGACCGAACTCTTAAGCTGTCTTTCAAAAAGCGCTTCCTACTTGATGATATGTCTACTGAAAAGGCTTTGAAGGATTTTATCGAAAAACGGCTTAATGACCTCACGACTGATTTTCTTAATACATACTACAAACCGTATGAGTTAACAGCGCGTAAAGCCGCACGTAGCTTTTTACAGACCACTAGGGAAGATAATGAGGTATCTGTAGAGCGATATATAGAGTATAGCTTGTATAAAATGGTTGCTCGCGAGAATCGCATGACTATCGTTGACCGTCACGCCGGAGCTATTCGTCGCTTGATACAAATTTTTCGCAGGAACGTTGAGGTACGAAAATTTATTCGAATGACTCGAAGGCAAGCTAAAAATATACGGCGCACCATGACCAATCTTGAGACGCAAGATAATGGGTTAATATCGGCGCTTTTTGCTTTACAAATTGACCTTATCACTATTCGTGCTTCGTACCAAGCATACGAAAAATCACTTGAAAAGCTTAGTGCCGCCCAGCGAAAAAACCCGTCGAAGCGACTAGCTTTATACGAAAAAGAAACGGCCGACATTCGAAAGAACCACCTGAATGCGCTATCGGGGGTTGAGAGTCTGCGAGACATTCAACAAAGCGCCAAAGAAATTGATGCCGTCTTACTGCGAGTATTCGACCTGTCGAACCGTCAATACAATGAGCTAATGACACGATTGAAAGAATATCGTGAACTAAGAACCGAACATGTACGGTTACTTACTATGCTAAAATAAACATAAACAAAGTGTAAAAACTACGGCAGTTATAATAACAAATTAAGGCTATACTGATCGTAGGGTAAACAAAAAAGGGGAATAAAGTGTCTCAGGCGCTCTATCGCAAATATCGTAGTAAAACATTGGCCGAAGTTGTTGGTCAAAACCATATTACCGATATTCTCAATCGTTCATTAAAATCAGGGCGAATTGCTCATGCTTATTTATTTACCGGGCCAAAGGGCGTTGGTAAAACATCAATTGCCCGTATTTTAGCGCACGAAATTAACCAGCTTCCTTACAACGAAGATACGACGCATTTGGATATTATTGAAATCGATGCCGCCAGTAATAATGGTGTTGAAGATGTTCGTGACTTAAAAGAAAAAGTTCAACTCGCACCCGTATCGGCTGCTAAAAAAGTTTACATTATTGATGAAGTTCACATGCTTTCAAAGCCAGCATTTAACGCGCTACTTAAAACTCTCGAAGAACCGCCAGAGCACATTGTGTTCATTCTAGCGACTACTGATGTCGAGAAACTACCGCCTACTATTATTAGTCGCACTCAACGCTACAGCTTTAGAGCAATCACTCCAACAGATGCAGTGAGCCATTTGAAGTATATTGCAGATAAGGAAAAAATAAATATTTCAAACGAGGCCCTTGAACTGATTGCCGAGCGCGGTGATGGTAGCTTTCGCGACAGCATTAGTTTACTTGACCAGCTTTCAAGTTTGGCCGATACGAAAGAGGGTATCACAGTTGAGCTGGTAGAACTATCACTTGGGTTAGCCCCAAAGGCAGTTGTTGATGACATTTTACAGGCAGTCTCGGCTCATGATGTAAGTAAAGTCGCTCAACTTCTAAATGATACCGAGCTATCGGGTATAAGCCCAGTTGTACTCAATGAACGGCTCATACGCACACTAAAAGACAGAGCCGTCACGCACCCAGAATCGTTACAACTTCTTGATGCCCTTCTAGAGGTACCGAAATCTTCACAGCCAGCTATGAAACTTCTTGCCGTACTTGGTGGCGCAGCAATTGATCATAAGCCAAAAACTGCAGCTCTTGCCGCACCCGTGCTTGAAATATCGGCAACAATCGAAGAACTGGCAACCCAGGCAACCAAATCTCATCCTAAAATAGAAAAACCCGCAATGATAGAGCCTGTCATTATTCAAGAGAAAAAAGCCCTACCAATTACCGACTTCGATTGGAATAAGCTTGTCGAGCATACCCGTGAGCATTTTGTGGCACTTTACAGTGTATTATCAAAATGCTCCCATGAAGTAACTGAAGATACACTCACACTGTTTACCAACAACGCCTTTTACAAGAAAAAGCTCGACGACCCAAAATACAGCACACACCTTTATGAATCGCTGAAAGCACTGGGTGGTTTTCAACTTACCATCCACACTATACCCACAGCCGCCCCAATGAAGAACTCGCATGCCGCTGCAATAGCTGGTATTATGGGCGGTGGAATAGAAGTGTCGCCTGAAGTTGCTTGATAAACTCATGGTGCACTCGTAGAATAAGGGGAGTTATGGCTGATAAATCAGTCCCAGCCGGGAAAGTACCGCCACAAAATGTTGACGCCGAGATGAGTTTACTTGGTGCAATTTTGATTGACGAAGAAACTTTGGCCGACATTACCGAGCATGTCAAACCAAAAGACTTTTACGATAAGCGGCACGCTATTATTTTCGATGCTATTATGCGGCTCTACGAGAAGAATAAACCTGTCGATCTTCTTACTTTAACTGATGAATTAAAAAGGAAAAAAGAAATTGATGAAATAGGCGGGTCAGCCTACCTAACAGAACTTACTAACTATGTGCCGACGGCTGCACACGCCGAAAGCTACGCCGAGATTGTCGCTCAAAAGGCTGTCCGTCGCCGGCTTATTAAAGCTAGTGGTGAAATTTCCGAACTAGGATATGACGAAAACACTACTACTCAGGAACTGTTGCAGCAAGCTGAGGCTGAATTATTCTCTGTAAGTGACCAGTCACTAAAGCAAGACCTTACGAGCCTTGAAAGTATCTTGACGGAAAGTTTTGACCGGCTTGAAGAATTGCATCGCAACAAAGGGAGTCTTCGTGGTGTTCGAACCGGTTATCGTGACCTTGATAACATGACAGCCGGCCTGCAGCGCAGTGACCTTATTATTTTGGCGGCGCGGCCTGCAATGGGAAAAACAACCTTAGTAACTAACTTAGCTTACAATGTCGCCACAATCGCAAAAGAACCAGTCCTCTTTTTCAGCCTTGAGATGAGTAAGGAGCAGTTAGTTGACCGTATGCTCGCCGATGCTTCGGGTGTCGACAGCTGGAATATACGTACGGGTAATTTATCAGATGATGATTTTAGTAAACTGTCAGACGCCATGGGCGAGATGGCTGAAGCGCCAATATTTATTGACGATACACCAGGCCTCAGTGTGCTTGAAATGCGCACGAAAGCCCGCCGGGCCGCCCATGACCAGCCGCTAGGGCTTATTATTATCGACTACCTCCAACTTATGCAGGGAAGTGGTCGCGATAACGGAAACCGCGTTCAAGAAGTGAGTGAAATTTCTCGTGGATTAAAACTCATTGCCCGTGAGCTGAATGTCCCCGTTATTGCCTTAAGCCAGCTAAGTCGTTCGGTTGAAAACCGTTCACCGCAAATTCCGCAACTTGCCGACCTTCGTGAATCTGGTTCGATTGAGCAAGATGCCGACATTGTCATGTTTATTTACCGCGAGGCTTACTACAACCCTGAAACTGAGCGCGAAAATGTTACCGACCTTATTATCGCGAAACACCGTAACGGACCAGTCGGTAAGGTCGAGCTGTACTTCCACCCAGAACGCCTGCGTTTTATGTCTTTAGACCGTAACCATGACTAGCATGCTCGTGCTACAATAAGTGTTGATTCATGGCTACACGAGATTTTTCAAAATACTTTCTTTACCGATGGCGCTATGTCATTGGCTACAGCTTAGTAGGGCTACTACTAGCTGGTATGTTGCTGTTTGCCGGGCTTTATTTACCTGGTGGTTTATCTGAAGCTGAAATGACTTCAGTGGTTCGAAGCGCCCAAATAGCATTTAGCGATCCGTCATCACTTGTATTGCCCAACCTGCCATATTACTTATTCCAGGCAGGGGTTTTCTCGCAGTTTGGTGTAAGTGTTTTTACCATCAAGCTTCCATCGCTCATTTTAGCGCTCGTATCGGCTGTCGGTGTTATATTACTGCTTCGTCGTTGGTTCCGGCCTAATATTGCCGTACTGGCATCATTAATCGCTATAACGACTGGGCAGTTTATTTATCTTGCCCAATCTGGTACACCAAGTATTTTATATATTTTCTGGCCAGTTTTATTGCTGCTACTTGGAACACAAATAACCCGCGGTAAGAAATTCCGCTATCTATGGAAAATTCTTTTTGCGATTGCCGTCGGACTTAGCTTATACACGCCGCTCAGTATTTACCCATTAATAGCAATCGCATTAGCCGTGGTACTTCACCCTCACTTACGAAATGTTGTACGACGACTTTCAAAGCCCCGACTTGCTATCGTCACCCTAATATTCGCCGCTGTAATAGCTCCATTAGTGTGGTTAATTATTACGAAACCTCAACTTGGCATAACACTTCTTGTTGGTGTCCTTCCAAGCTGGCCACCCGACATTGCGGCAAATAGCCTCAGCCTTTTGAAACAGTACTTCTTGTATTGGGAGCCAAGTACTACAGAAGTAATGGCACCAGTTTTCGGCCTAGGTTCATCGCTCCTTATTCTCCTTGGCTTTTACAGACTATTCCGTACCCGTGATACGACCAGAAGTTATTTAATTATTTTTTGGATTATATGTTTACTGCCAGTACTACTTCTAAACCCGAACTTTACAAGCGTCACTTTTATACCATCCCTTCTTATGTTGGCGGCCGGGTTAACCTCACTCATTAGTTACTGGTATCGACTTTTCCCATTCAATCCATACGCCCGAATTGTAGGGCTCATCCCGATTGTAACATTAGTAGGCGCACTTATTATTACAGGGGTGACCCGTTACACGTATGGCTATCACTATAGCCCAGTTGTTGCACCATTATTCTCTAACGACTTACGACTTCTTCCGGCGTCGGCTGGTGAAATAATAGTAGGGGACGACGAAAAGAAATTTTATGAAGCTGTCGCTAAGTATCGCCCCGGCCTTATGGTTGTTACATCACCAAGCGAAAATAGTTTTATTGTGACCCGTGAAGCTCGTCAAGAACAAGATTTCAGTAGCTATACGATAACAGACGTCATTACAAACCCTAAAGCGCATGAATCCGACCGATACTATGTGATGACACGAGGCGAGTAGAGACGTCTCGTGCTATACTAAATGCATACTTGAAGAAAAAGACAGAGGAGTTATATGGCTTTTGACCAAATGAAAATGTTGAACAAGCTACGTAAAGCGCAGAGCGACCTAAAAAAAGAAATTATTGAAGTAGAAGCTGGTGAGGGTGCGGTTATCGTGCAGATTACAGGTGAACTCAAGATCAAGAAGATTACGATTGATCCAGCGCGGGTTGACCTTGCGGACATTGGCGAACTTGAACACTGGATTGAAATTGCCGTCCGTGATGGTCTTGCGAAAGCCCAAGAAGTTGCCGCTGAAAAAATGAAGCCACTTATGGGTGGCCTTGGCAATCTTGGTCTTTAAGGTATTTTACCGTGGCTCGTTTACTGCCAGCAGCACTGGAAAAGCTTATTGATGAACTTGGCCGTTTACCTGGCGTAGGCCAAAGAACTGCCGAGCGCTACGCTTATTATTTGCTACGAGCCGATCAGCGAATAAACGACAGTATGGCGACAGCTATTCATGATGTCCATACACTTGTAAAAACATGTCCTGTTACTTTTGCTTTAATTGATGCCGATGAAGATGTTTCAGTGCTCTATAGTGACCCAAACCGTGATAAAAAGCTCATCGCTGTTGTTGAGGAGCCGCTTGATATTGTAGCCCTTGAGCGTACCGGGCAGTTTAAGGGCACGTACCATGTACTCGGCGGCGCCATGAGCCCGATTGATGGAATTGGACCCGAACAACTTCATATTCCCGAGCTGATTAGTCGTCTTACAACTGACGGTGTTGAGGAGGTAATTATCGCAACTAATGCCAGCGTAGAAGGTGAATCCACTGCCTTGTTTTTGCAGAAAAATATTCGCGACGCCGGCATTAATATTCAAATCAGCCGGCTTGCCCGCGGCATCCCTGTGGGTGTTGATCTTGAGTACGCCGACCAAATTACTTTAAGCCATGCGCTTGAAGGGCGACGAACACTGTAGCATTACTGCAAATTGAAGAGGCCTCGAGCCTCTCCAACACAGATGTGAATCCGGTGGGGAGGCCGAGGCCAGCACTTGTCGATGACGGTAGTGAGAAAGGTCATGCGGTAGCAGGCTGCGCGCCCTTTTCCGACAGTCTGGCGCTGTACTGCACCGTCATGTCCTCGGTGCGACACCGCTCGATGAGGTTGCTGAGCTCGTGCATATCCCGGATGCCGAGAACGTGGCGGTAAGGACCTTCGTTGACAACATGAGGCTTGGTGGCCTCTGCGTTCTCGTTGTCCTTGGGGCCCTCTGGGTCTCTGAGTAGACATGCACCGGCTGCATATTCACCATTACTGAGCCGGAACCCGTACTGAATGGTGATGACACCGTTGGGTTGACGGCCCGGCTCGATGGTGAAGTCGGGGCCTTTGATGGGAGCTTTCGAGTTCACCAGTCGGCGACCCGCGGCTTTACGAAGACGGGACACCGCTCGGTGATACCGCCAGTCATAGATCATCCTCAAAATGAGGCGCATCTCGTCGTTCCTTTCCATGTTGAAATCTTCGAAGTGCTATCTCGCACTCCTTTTCTTGTGCAAGTAACATAATTATATCACACTTATGCATATTAATCAACACCGTCACCTTAGTGTGTTAAAATAAGAAGCAATGTTTGACTCTATTATTTCTACCATAAACAATGCTCAAAAATTTGTTATCATCCAAGCCGAGAACCCCGATGGCGATAGTCTGGGAAGCTCACTAGCCCTTGAAGAGCTTCTTACCGAAGCTGGTAAAGATGTTAAGTTGTACTGCGCTATCGACATCCCGAAATACATGCATTATATTCCGGGCTGGGATAGGGTAGAAAAAGACTGGCCAACCGACCGTGAGGTAGCAGTTATTGTTGACACGTCAGCCGAAGCTTTAATCCAGCAAGCGCTTGCACAGCCTGGTGTTCGTCATTTTCTTGAAACGCATCCTGTTATTGTTATTGACCACCACCAAAGCAAAGACGGCGACCTACCGTTTGACACTATCATGGTGAACGACTCTAGCGCAGTTGCTACTAGCGAGATTTTATTCAACTTAGCTTACGAAGCTGGCTGGGTAATTACGCCAAGTGCGGCTGAAAGTATGTTTATCTCTATTCAAGCCGACAGCCTTGGCCTTACTACTCAGAACACTACTGCAAAAAGTTATAAAGTTGCGGCTGAGCTGGTCGCGCTCGGTGCCGTTCCTTCAGAAATCGAAAACCGTCGCCGCGAATATATGAAAAAGCCGGCCGACATTCTTACTTACAAGGGTGAACTTATTAGCCGTATCGAATACTTCCTAGATGGTAAGCTGGCGACTGTCCACATTCCTTGGGCGGATATCGAAGAATATAGTGACCGCTACAACCCAAGTGTACTCGTGCTCGAGGAAATGCGTATGGTAGAAAACGTTGAAGTTGCGGTAGCGATTAAAACCTACCCAGACGGCAAGCTGACCGGTAAAATTCGGGTTAATGCGCCCATTGCCGAGCACATCGCCGGGTACTTTGGTGGAGGTGGCCATAAATACGCCGCAGGCTTCAAAGTCTTTGAAAGTTATGACACAATCATGAAAGAACTAATAACTGCAACCGACAAGGCTATTACCGACTATGAATCTTCAATTTCATAACCAGCTTTCAAAAAAGGTCGATACATTCACCCCAATTATCGACGGAAAAGTTAGTCTTTATACTTGTGGTCCTACTGTCTATAATTACCCGACGGTAGGGAACTGGGTGTCATATGTGTACTGGGATACACTTGTACGAGTTCTTTCGGCACATAACCTTGACGTTACCCGAGTTATGAATATCACCGACGTTGGTCACCTCGTTAGTGATGGCGATGAAGGTGAAGACAAGCTAGAAAAAGGTGCGAAGCGTGAAGGCAAAACCGCCTGGGAAGTGGCAGCTTTTTATACTGAAGACTTTTTAAGCAGTATGGACGCGCTCAATCTTATTCGTCCTACTCACATTACAAAAGCAACCGACTATATCAACGAACAGCTTGCTTTAGTTCAGATACTGAAAGACAAGGGCTATACTTACCAAATTAGTGATGGCATTTACTACGATACCTCAAAGTTTCCGAGCTACGGTGACTTTGCCGACCTCGACCTTGACGCCCAGAAGGCTGGCGCACGAGTTGAATTCAACCCTGAAAAACGTAACCTAAGCGACTTTGCACTTTGGAAATTTACACCTGATAGTGAAACGCGTGATATGGAATGGGCAACACCGGCTACCCTAACCGATGAAGGTATTGAACGACCTGGCTTTCCTGGTTGGCACTTAGAATGTTCAGCTATGGCTACGAGCCTACTTGGAAACACTATTGATATCCACACTGGTGGCATCGATCATATCCCCGTGCATCATACCAATGAAATTGCCCAGTCGGAAGCTGCCAGCGGGGAACGTTTTGCAAATTACTGGTTGCACAATAACCATCTCAAAGTAAATGGTACTAAGATTAGTAAATCACTTGGGAATGGGTATACGCTGGCTGATATAAACGAAAAGGGCTTTGACGCGCTTGACCTACGTTTATTTATTTTACAAAGCCACTATCGTACAGAGGGTAACTTTACCTTTGATAACCTTGCTGCGGCCCGTAACCGTCGGCTTAACTGGCGTAACGTCGCCGCCCTTCGCCACCAAACCCACGACACCCTTCAAGATGGTGATAATGAAAGTAAAACCATCTCGCTCTATGCTGCTAGCCAAGCACTGCTCGAGGCGTTGTCTGATGATCTTAATACCGCCGAAGCCTTAGCAATTATTGATGATGCCTTTACTAAGCTTCTGTCCGTGAAGCTTGATGATATTCACCAGCATGCTTTCGTATCTTTCCTTGAAACCATCGACCAGCTACTTGGATTGAACTTACTTGAAACTACCCACGACATACCCGACACGCAGAAAATGCTTATTATCGAGCGGACTCGTGCACGTGAAAATAAAGATTTTTCACGTTCAGATGAGATTCGGGACGAGCTTATAAAAAGCGGCATCACCGTTCGTGACACCGCTTCTGGCCCAATTTGGGAATACGCTAGTTAGCTTTTTTGGTTGTTTTGGCAATTAATACTTCAGTAGTTTCTGGTGTTACAGCCGGCTTACGACGGTTTTCAAGAAATTCTTCAATAAGCACGCGAATACTACCGGCAATTGGAATGGCAATAATACCACCAACAACGCCAAACATGTATAAACCAACTGTTAATGCACCGAGAACCATTAATGGCGAGAGGTCAATTCGTTTAGCCTGAATACTTGGTGAAATAAAGTTATTTTCAACTTGCTGATAGATAACAAAGAAGATGGCATAAGCGATAAGCGCCGGAATACTATTTAAAGCTAATAATAGCGAAATAACCACCCCACCGATCGTGGCTCCAAACATTGGAATGAGCGAGAATAGGAAGGTGAGTGCAGCAGTTGGCATCGATAGGCTTGGGTCAACATCTGGAAATATAAAGCTAAGAATAAATACGAATAATCCCGCACAGGTAGCCCCGATAGTCGAAACAGTCAATTGGCCAACAATATATCCACTGAACACGCCGTAAATACGGTGTAATACATGTCGGTGTTTTTCCATCTTTGCCTTGTCGCGGTACAAACGCCACATGCGAGATAGCCACTGTGGGCCTTCAATCAGCATAAGGAAGGTAAGGACAATAACAAGGATGAGTGCGGCAATCCCAGAGAAGAATGACCCAATACCAGCAACGAATGCCTGGCCAATATTACCAGCCCATGACGATACATTTGATTGAATTGAAGCAACCGCTGAGTCAACCTGACCTTGAAGATTATATTGTTCTATAAATACACGGAAACCTTGCCAGTTTGTTGTTGCAGCTTCGGTAAGTGACGGAATAGTTTGTGCAACCTTAGCGGTTTGCTGAATAATAGCTGGTACAACCAAGGTTATAATTGCACCAATAATAACAATGACAGCGACATACGCAATTGCCGTCGCACCAACCCGGCTTTTACCAGGTAACTTTTTCGATATCAATGACACCGGTGCGTTTAACGCAAGTGCTAAGAATAAAGACACACCAAGAATAATAAGGCCGGTCATAGCTTTAAATAGTAAGAATGCAGCCAGGACAATCCCAAAGATTACTAGCCAAAAACGAACAAACGTACGCGTATCGATATCAATTTTAGTTCTCATATACTGTTATTATACACAGTTTCAGCTTTTTTAAAGCATTCTTAATAGTGTGCTGTTGTGGTATTTTATTATGGCGGATATCATTATGACAGCAAAAATATATCTTATCGGTGGCGGCGAAATAAGAAATCATGAAACACATGAGATTGACGAAGACCTAAAATCACTTGCGCCCGCAGGCTCTAGCTTTGTTTTTTTAGGATTCGCCGCACAGGACAGTAAGGGATATGCCGATACTATCACTACTGCTTTTAGTGATAAGTTTGAAGTATTAGTTCCGACAGAAGAGAAGGGTCGTGAATATGCAATTACCGCCCTTGAAGCCGCTTCAATCGTCTACCTTGGAGGCGGGGATGCTGATCTATTATTAGAACTGTTTGCTAAATGGAATCTTCTTGAGCATCTTACTGCTGCACTCGAAAGAGGTGTCCACGTGGCTGGTATGAGTGCTGGGGCGCAAGCACTTTCGAGTTGGTATGTTCGGGAAGAGAACGGCAAGATCGAAATGAGAAAAGGGTGGGGGATTATACCTGTTAGTGTGCTCGTCCATGCAACTCAAGATTCCTTCAAAAAAGCTGAATCTTCATGGAGTACACTGGCTAATGTCCAAAAATATCCACTTATGGCAATTGGAGAGCGTGCAGCGTGGCGGGTTGATGCACAACATCAACGGCAGGTTGGTCCAGGTATCATTTGGAAGAGTAGCAACTCTGAAAATTAGGGCTGTATACTATTAATTAATTTATCATGATCCTCTCGACAAACCGCTTATGCTCAGGCATAGTAGAAGCTATATGGAGTCTTTAGTACATGGGTTGCAAAAGCATATTAAGGGTGCGGTTCACACTGACATTTTATCCCGACATAAAGTAAGCCGGGATGCCAGTATTTATGAGCTTGTTCCTGATGTAGTAGTGCAGCCGCAAGATGCAAAGGATATTGAAGCGCTTGTCAAATTCGTAAATGGCCATAAGGTTGATTACCCTAAACTATCACTCACCCCCCGCAGTGCCGGTACTGATATGTCGGGCGGGGCAATTGGTAACTCGATAGTTCTTGAAATGACTCCTCATTTTCAAAATATAAAAGGTGTAGAAAAAAACGTACTTCATGTGCAGCCGGGAGCATTCATGCGTGATATTGACCCGACACTTCTTGAGACCGGCCTACAGCTTGGTAGCGTACCCGCCAGCCGGGCATGGTGCACGATAGGTGGAATGGTCGCAAACAACTCGGGTGGCGAACAGTCTCTTCGCTACGGTAATGTCGATCGTTGGGTACGGGAACTTGAGGTCGTACTAGCTGATGGTAATACCTACACCGTTAAACCACTCACTAAACGCCAGCTCGACAAAAAGCTAAAAGAAAAAACGTTCGAAGCCGAATTGTACAGACAAGTATATGAATTAGTCGAAAATAATTATGACACCATAAAAAATGCTCGCCCTAATGTAAATAAAAATTCGATGGGGTATACAGTCTGGAATGTTTGGGACCGTGAGACGGGTATATTTGATATGACCCAACTATTTGTTGGCAGCCAGGGTACATTAGGCATTATTACTGATATTAAAATTGAAGCCGTGCCAAAAGCCCCGCATTCTGGTTTGCTTCTTGCATACCTGTCTTCAACGAAGCAGCTTGGTGACATTATCCCTAAGGTAATGGAGCATGCTCCAGCCACCTTCGAAGGTTTTGATGACATTACTTTCAATCTTGGTATTCGGTATTTTAAGACGCTTCGCAAACAGCTTGGAACAAAAGAATACTTACGTCAGCAAGCCTGGCTAACAAAATCGGTCGCTCAGTTTAAAGGCCATGTGCCAAACATTCTTTTGATGATTGAATTTGATGGCCAGAGCCAGGCAGAAGTATTAGAAAAAATTTCGAAACTTCACGATGATCTAAAACGGTTCAACCTTAAAATGGATATTGAAAGCGATGAGGCTGCCAGTGCACCATTTTGGAGCATTCGACGGGCTGCCTTAGCGCTGCTTCGAAACCAAGTTAAAGGCCGCTACGCCTCGCCGTTCATTGATGATATGACCGTACAGCCACGCTATTTACCACAATTTCTACCCGAACTTCGTAAGGTTATCCGTAAATATAAACTACCCGCTACTATTCAGGGGCACTTTGGTGACGGTAATTTCCATATCATTCCGCTGATGGATATTACGGGAACTAAAGATCAAGCGAAACTAGAACCCGTTATGCGCGAACTTATTCCAATTGTCTTAAAATACGGTGGTACTATGGCGGGTGAGCATAATGACGGCATGGTGCGGGGGTCATGGCTGCCGACTGTATTTGGGAAAGAAATGTACGGGATATTTAAGGAAGTCAAAGAAATATTTGACCCGAATTATATATTCAACCCGCATAAAAAAACCGATGCATCGTGGGAATTCAGTATGAGCCATCTTCGAAGTGATAATGGCCAAGGATTGATAAAATAACACTAGATAATGTATAGTAATAGGCAGTATGACTGTTCTTACAACTAACACTATCGGCTGCGTTAAAGCCGCCACAAAAATTCTTGGTGATAAGTGGACACCGCAACTACTTCGCTTTTTTATTAACGAAGAGTCGGTACGTTTTTGTCAAATACAGGACCTCGTTCAGGGCATCAACCCACGCACTTTATCAGCTCGGCTCGATACCCTCGAAAATGAAGGTATTATTGAAAAAGTATTTCCAGCTGAAAAAAGTCGCTGCGAGTACCGTTTGACACAGAAGGGCAAGGAGCTTACCCCTATTCTTAAAGATATGCAAGCCTGGAGCGAACGCTACAAATTATAAGCACGTTTTAAGCTTTTTGACTGTATACTAGGGTATATGAGAATACTTGTTGTTGAAGATGAACATAAGATTGCGCGTGCACTTGCGAAAGCTCTTGAGCAAGAAACCTATGCAGTAGATGTTGCATACGATGGCGATGAAGGCTATGCAATGGCAACAACCGAACCGTACGATGTAGCTATTATTGATCGCATGTTACCGGGTGACCACGACGGTATAGACATCGTTAAAGTTATGCGTAAATCTAAAATTCATACACCAGTATTATTCTTAAGTGCCCTTGATAGTATCCACGAACGTACTGCCGGCCTTGATGCCGGTGCCGATGACTATCTTGTTAAACCATTCGCACTCGAAGAGCTTCTTGCAAGAGTACGCGCATTACTGCGCCGCCCCTCGGAACAACAGTCTGACATTTTATCAGCCGGAGACCTAAGCCTTGATACAGTCACGTATACGGTTAAACGTGGAGATAAAGATATTCAATTAACAAGCAAAGAGTTTGCTCTTCTTGAATATTTGCTACGAAATCAGGGTCGGCCTATTAGCAAGGAAGTAATTATCAGTCATGTTTGGGACTATGACGCAGACATTCTTCCGAACACTGTCGAAGTATATGTAAAATACCTTCGTAACAAAGTTGATGTGCCTTTTGAAAAACCTCTTATTCATACTGTTCGTGGGTTTGGCTACAAGCTTGAAGCATAGTACAAGGTTGGGGTAGTAATATGCAGAAGATGTTCCAATCCGCTACGTTAAAACTGACGATATGGTATTTAGCTATTTTGATGGCTATCAGCGTGACATTTAGTATCATTATTTACCAGCTTAATTACCGTGAGGTTAGCTTTCGACTCGAAAACTTGCAACATAGCATTATAGAAGAGCTGACACCTACACCATTCAGTTACGCACCTTATTACGACACAAACCCTGACAGTCCTTTACTCAGCGAGTCTCGTAAGGCATCGACTCAAATGATTCTATCTTTGCTTTATATTAATATTGCACTACTTGGGGCTGGTGGGTTAGGTTCGTTCTTTCTTGCTAGGCGAACTTTGCGTCCTATCGAAAGGGCCCACGAAGCACAAAGTCGCTTCACAAGTGATGCCAGCCACGAACTTCGTACGCCACTTGCCGCTATGAAAGCCGAGATTGAGGTCAACTTACGTGACCCTAAACTAGAACTCGATGAAGCCAGGGAATTACTTGAAAGTAATTTAGAAGAAGTAAATAAATTAATAAAACTCTCGGAAATGCTTTTGCAGCTATCACGGCTTGATTATGACAAACTGGAGCGAACAAGCGTCAACATAGGTAATTTGTTTCAAGACGTACTGAAAAGGTACCCCCAGGATAAGCAACGGTTTGTTGTAAAAAGCCGCAAGAAAGCCGTTACGATTGGCAATGAGCCAGCTATAAGTGAGTTAATGGCTATATTAGTAGACAATGCCTTAAAATATAGCCCGCAAGGTTCGAATATTACGGTTCGTATTTTCGAGCGCCGAGGGGTGGTTGGCTTTGAAATTAAAAATGGCGGCGAGCCAATCTCTGAAGAATTACTTCCGAAACTGTTTGATCGCTTTTTTCGTGGCGACAATTCTCGTACCAACGGCTATAAAAACGGCTATGGGCTTGGCTTATCAATTGCAAAAAAAATTACCGATATTCACCATGGTGAAATTACAGTGACAAGTACATCGGATGCAACAACATTTAAATTTACCTTGCCGATCATAAAACGTATTTCAATAAAATCCAATACATAACGCTTTTGCTAGCACTACATAAATTACAACAATTTCATGTTTTTAATTCAGATTTTTATCAGAATTGAATGACATACTAATGCTTAGTAGCAAGTGCTACAAAACACAAGTGCTTCACGCGCTATAACATAAAGGAAGGGAGTGCAAACACCATGAACACAATCATGAACACCACCACCACGCATCAATCAGATAAAAGAACCATTCTCCTTAGCAAAGCGGGAATGAAAGAGCTTCGTAAATCAATTGCCCAACTAGAACACGACCGCCAAGCAATTTGCCGAAGCTTACGTGAAAGCGATAAAACAAATGGTCATGATGACCGTTTCGAGCGCAGTGAGAAATTACTTCGACTTGAAGCAGTTGAATCAGAGTTATTTGAAAAACAGCAAACTTTGAACTCAGCAAAACTTATACCATCAAAACGTGCCCGAATAAAGGTAGCACTCGGTTCGGTTGTCGACCTTATCGACCAACAGGGCCGCTTAGTACGTTACACATTAGTAGAAAGTATCGAAGCTAACCCAAGCGATGGCCGCATCTCCGCCGCAAGCCCACTTGGTAGTACACTTTTAGGTAAGACAGTGCAAGACATTGTCGAGTGGAAAAATGGTCTTCACCAAAACACATTTAAACTAGTGAAAATAACTTAATAAAACATCATTATAAACAGCTACCCTTATCGGTAGCTGTTTTTATTTGGCAACAAAGGTTGCTACAATAGAGCTAATGCTTTTTTATCAAAAAACCTCAGAAGAAACACTCCGAGAGCTCAATTCATCCATTGAAGGAATCTCAAAACACGAAGCAACTAAGCGGTTAGAAAAATACGGGCCAAATGCCATTGCCTTAAAGGGCGAGCCGTTCTGGAAAAAGATTGTCGAGCCATTTGCGAATGTGTTTATGGCTGTACTGTTCATTGCAGTGATTATTAGCTTTCTACATCATGCCGTCTTAGACGGTATTATTATTCTAGTCATCATGCTTACAAGCGCAACAATTTATTACATTCAGCGCTTTTCTACTGAGCGAATCTTAAGAACATTGCAAAAAAAGAACGGCCGAGAAATTGAAGTAATTAGGGGTGGTGAATCACTATCAGTAGATGCAAGCCAACTTGTACCTGGTGATATCGTCAAGCTTGCCGAGGGTGATAAAATACCGGCTGATATTCGTCTCATCGAAGCTGACTCAGTGCGAGCCGACGAAGCTGTGTTAACAGGAGAGTCGGTACCCGTTAGTAAATCTGAAGATGTTCTTCATGGCAAAAAAGAAGTGTACGACCAATTGAATATTCTCTTTCAAGGCTCGTTTCTTGTAGCCGGCAGTGCTACTGGTGTCGTTATCTTTACAGGTAATGATACCGAGTTTGGACGGATTGCGGCTTTAACAGGTAAAGCGCCCGACGATATTAGTAGCCCAGTTCAAAAGAAAATTGATAAACTTATTAGCTATATTATTGCTGTCATCGCCGCAGTAGCCGTAGGTGCGTTTATTTTAGCTATTTTTAGGGGTATTGAGCTGACCGAAGCACTTCGTCTCGTTATCGCCTTGTCCGTCTCGGCCGTACCAGAAAGTCTTCCTATTGCCATATCAGTCATTCTTGTTCTGGGAATGCGGCGCATGGCTGCGAAGAAAGCTTTGGTTCGCAGCATGAATGCTATCGAAACAATTGGCGTTATTACAACTATTGCAACCGACAAAACTGGTACCTTAACAGAAAACAAACTATCAGTTCAAGAAATTTGGCAACCGGAGTGGACAGACCATCATTTTCCTACCGTTCTTCATAAAACAATCAATAATCATAGTGAACGAAATCATGACCCGCTTGATGTTGCCCTTATTAGTTATACCGCAGCCGAGAATACGGTTGATCTAAAGGGTGAGTCGGTTGCGAAACTGCCATTCGATCAAGCCTTCGCAATGAGTGGTAATGTTTGGCACCACCGCGGCAAACATGAATTAGTGGTAAAAGGTGCACCGGAACATATTATTGATCGTAGTCACTTAACAAAACAGCAGAGAACAAGTGTCGAGACGGCACTTCATCAACTTACTTCCCAGGGCTACCGAGTCATAGCAGTCGCAACAACGCCACTTGATAAGCCATTATTCGCCTTCACCGAAATGCACGCTAAGTTGAAACTAGAATTTGCCGGCCTCGTTGCCGTAGCTGACACCTTGCGTCCAGCTGCCCGCCAAGCCATCGCCACTGCCCACAGGGCGGGCGTTTCGGTTCGGATGATAACCGGTGATCACTTAGAAACCGCCTACGCGATTGGGTTAAAGTTAGGTTTGGTTGAGTCTCGCGACCAAGTGTTCGATAGCCGCAAGATGGATAGCCTGACCGATGCTGAGCTTGCGCTTGAAGCCCAGCGTGCCCGTGTGTTTTCAAGGGTAACACCTGAAAATAAATTTCGTATCTTAAAAGTATTACGTTTAAAAGAAATCACTGCCATGACGGGTGACGGGGTGAATGATGTGCCCGCCCTTGCCAATGCAGATGTTGGTGTAGCCATGGGAAGTGGCTCACAAATTGCTAAAGACGCCGGTGATATTATTTTGTTGAATGATAATTTCGCAAGTATTGTGCGTGCGATGCGCGAGGGTCGCATTATATTCTCGAATATTCGCCGCATGCTGACGTACTTGCTTGCGACTAATATTGGTGAGGTAACTGTTACGATTGGTGCGCTTATTTTGGGTATGCCGATGCCGCTGGCGCCAATTCAAATTCTATGGATTAACCTCGTGACTGATACGACGATGGTAATTCCACTTGGTCTGGAACCCGGTGAGAAATCGGTCATGAAACGAAAGCCAGTCGACCCTAAAGCACCGATATTAGGGAAGTACATGATTAGCCGTATTATCCTGATGGCGTTTTCAATGGCAGCACTCGCCTTAGTTCTTTACTCGATCTACAGCCAACAGTACGGCACCGCCTACGGTCAGACGATTGTATTCGTTGCGCTTGTAGCGGTGCAATGGGCAAATGCCTTCAATGCCCGTAGTACCTACGATTCATTGTTTACGCGCCTTAAAGTGTGGCATGGCCCGTTCTGGGCGGGTATCACGATCGCCGTTACTATGCAGGCACTTGCATTGTTTGGCCCACTACAGGGCGCTCTACACGTTAATCCTGTTGCATTGGGTGATATGTTCATTGCAACCCTTATTGCGTTTGCCGTCGCCATTATTCCGGTCGAGATTCACAAGTGGGTGGGGCGCCGCATGATTAAGAATGGACATGCAATTCGTTAAATAGAAAAATACACCGCCTCGCAGTCGGTGTATTTTGTTTAACTATTTTCTAATTAGATGCGACGAAATATTAATGCTATTCGTTCCCGTAAGGTGAGTTGTAGCCTTCCTTCGTACTTTAGCTTTATAGCGTCTAAGGATGGTCGGTTCATGATAAGATGCTCACAAGTGTCCAGTTACCCCCACGGTTATCGCTACGAAGTTGAAACTGCTTGATACCGTCGGTCATCGTTAAGACTTCTGCAACCTGGCTGCCAGTTCTTACAAGGCAGCGAAGGCCGGCGTCAAGAAACTCGTAAATAGTACCCCTAAATTCCATGCGGCGAGGGTAGGCGGCAAGGTCTTTTTTAAAGCCCATTTGAGTGATGGCGACTTGTTCGTTGATAGTGACACGATTCATAATAATTCTCCTAGGTTTAAGATTTTGTTGCGTATGCGCTGTGGCGGATAGAACGCAAAAAGGCCGAACAGTAATTTGATCAGCAAACGGATTTAGGAGGAGTGATTTAGAGAGGGGAGTTTGGACCGCTCGACCGGACGCCCTTTTTACTAAATATCACGAGTGAATTGTGTCGGTGATCAGGGGCTCACTAATGTGTGCGTGAAGACCGTTGGTGGCTTCTTTGGGCTGTTCCCTTGAAAAGATCGAGAAAACCGGCCGCTTAGATTAAGCCTGTGGGTGGAAATCGGCTACCCATCAGTTTCAGGGCTCGAAGTACTCACATGACTACTTCTATTGTACTCCTGGTATTAGGTGGGGTGTCAAGCGTTTTAATGTGTGTAATAATAGGGGTGACTATGAAACGCCGCCACGAATATTCACAAAACTTTCTTCGCTCGCCGAAATTAGTTGAGGAACTTGTAAAACAAAGCTCGATTAAGAAAGATGATCTTGTGTTGGATATTGGTGCAGGAAGTGGCGTTATTACATCCGTGCTTGCAGCGCGCGTACGAAAAGTGATTGCTGTTGAGTATGAGCCTAAAACAGCCGAAACACTGCGACGCAATATGATACCATACGAAAATGTCGAAGTAGTTATTAATGATTTTTTAACATTAGAACTTCCTAAAGAACCGTTTAAGATTTTTGCAAACATTCCGTTTCACCTTAGTTCGCCCATTATTCACCGGTTTATTGATGCTCACTCAAGCCCTAAAGCAGCCTATTTAATAGTACAGAAACAGTTCGGACGCAAGCTTGTAGCTACCGATACAACCCACTTCACCAGTCAGCTCGGCATGATTATTGGGGCTGAGTACCACGTAAAAGTTATAAAGAATTTAAGAAAAGAAGATTTTATGCCGCGACCGGCTGTTGATACGGTCTGTATCGAGTTGCTTAAAAGAGACCAGCCCTTAGTGTTAAAAAACCGCCTTAAAGCGTATGAAAAATTTACTAATGAATGCTTTTCAGACCCGAAAAAACTTGCCATTATGCCACTTGAAATAATAGGAAAACAGCCTGGAATTTCGCCTTCCAGGCTGTCTCTTGATCAGTGGGTGCTGCTATTTAATACGCAGAAAAAATACTAAGAACTAACGACGATCGATAAAGGTAAGTGCCTTACCGGTTGCGCCACCACGACCAGTACGACCAATACGGTGGACGTAGTCTTCGTAGGTAGCTGGTTGGTCAAAGTTAATAACGTGGCTGACGTTTGGAATATCAAGACCACGGGCAGCAACGTCAGTCGCTACCATGACACGGACTTGGTTATCTTTAAAAGCCTTTAGGGCACGTTGACGCTGAGATTGCGACTTGTTTCCATGAATCGCAACAGAAGTGTGGCCACTTTTTTCAAGGTGATCTGATAAGCGCTGTACGCCAAACTTGGTCTCACCAAATACAAGTACTTTTTCAAACTCGTCATTAGAAAGAAGATTAACCAGTGTTTCAAGCTTGTGCTCCTTACCATCCGCTTCAACAACGTCTTGGTCAACCCGATCACTTGTGTCGGCAGTTCGCACTGAAACAGTCTCGGGGTTGTTAAGGAATTCTTTTGTCAATTCAGCGATAGAGGGAGTAATGGTAGCACTAAAGAATAAAGTTTGACGGTCTGATGGGGTTTTGCTTACAAGGGTACGGATGTCGTTAATAAAGCCCATATCAAGCATGCGGTCAGCTTCATCAAGAACAACAGCTTTTATGTAATCAAGCTTAATTTCACCACGTTTTACAAGGTCCATAAGACGACCCGGTGTTCCAATAATTACTTGCGAACCACGACGAAGTTGACGAATTTGACGGTCCATATTCGTACCACCCACAATAAGCGTCGAGTAAAGTTTCATATTGTACGAGAAATCACGAAACTGCTCGTCGATTTGCTGGGCAAGTTCGCGGGTTGGTGCAACGATGAGTACAGAGTTAACATCACGGTTGGCATACAGTTTATCGATAATAGGAAGCAGGAAGGCAGCGGTTTTACCAGTACCAGTGTTGGCTAGCCCGATCACATCGTGACCTTCTAATACAAGGGGAATCGATTGGTCTTGGATAGCACTTGGTTTTACATAGCCTTTGTAATCAATGTTTTTCTGTAAAGCGGCATTAAACTTAAAGTCAACAAATAAGTTAGTCGGCTCGTAAGGGGTTTCTTCGCCAGCTGCAATTGTTGCTTTGTTAATAAATTTACTTGGGTGGATGTAAGCGCCACGACGCTGGCCAGATTTGCCACCACCATTACGCGGGCCTTTGCCTGGACGAAACGAGCGAACACCTGGGCGATTACCGCTTGGGCGAGCCGAACGTGATTGATTTGAACGAGTAGTATTTTGATAGGCCATAAAGGCAGAGCCCCTTTCTGGGGTTAATAATAAAATTCCGAGATTGACGCCTCGCTGCAGACGAACAGCGAGAACCTTTTAGTGTCTACGTTTTATATTCGTAGAAGAGGTATCCATTCGGATGCAATGCACTCATTATAGCACAAGAAAGTAAAATTGTCTACAGTTTAAGCATATTCGTATTAAACTAAACGGTTTCTTTAGGCCTTCGCCACCGTAATTGAAAGACAAACCCACCAACAGCAATAACAACCCAGGCAATAACCCACACCAACCCAAGCCCAAATAATACAACCGGGCCACTGGTTTGAAACGCTGTAATGGCTGACGGGTTAATAAGTATATACAGTGCCGATACGACTAGCCCGGCGCCTTGCCAAGAAGTGACGAGTGCGAAAAGTACATCAACTACCTTTAAGACAAGGACGATAACTAACATAATTACCCCCACAATACCCCCAATAATAAACGCCGTGGTATCAGACAGGCCAATTTGCTGGCTAATGCCCAGGGCGAAGCTGCCAACGAACAGGGCAATACTGAGGGCAATGAGAGCGCTATAGAAGGCATACGCTACAACTGCGACAGCAATACCTGCAAGAATTGCCACAACTGTCGCAAAGGCTGGTTCCCAGCCAAAAGGTGCCACTAAGGCTGAAGTAAGCCCGTACCCAACGACGAAACCGGCAATACTAATGACTAGTTTCATATATTTTAAACCGAAGAAGACAAGGACGAGCCCTATAAGGCTTATAAGAGTAACGTACGGTATTGTCTCTTGCATACCTTAATAGTACCAAACTGTTGCCATTACCGCTATTTGCTCGTATCATACAAATAGCTTTTTAAAACATAAACAGGGTATAGCTTATGCAAGTGACAATTGTTGGTGGCGGATTTGGTGGGGTAAAGGCCGCGTTAGAAATTTCAAAGAATAAGCGAAGACACGTTACACTTATCAGCGACAAGCCGGATTTTCAGTATTATCCCGCGCTGTATAGTACCGCTACAGGCGGAAGCCATCTGCAATCATGGGTACCGCTTAGCGAGATTTTTGCTGATCACGACAATGTTGATATTGTTATCGATAGTGTCGTACTGCTTGATAGAGCAGATCGTACTATTAAAACCGCTTCAGGTAGTGTATACGAATATAAAACGTTGATACTTGCACTTGGCTCGGTAACTACTTATTTTGGAATTCCCGGGCTCGATGAGTACGCCTATGGCATTAAATCTCATGATGAAATTGTTCGGTTACAGCAGCACTTGCTTCGTGAATTTAGGAAAACCGATGGCGCCGACGCCCACTTCTTAATTATCGGTGCAGGGCCAACTGGTGTTGAGCTGGCTTCGTCGCTGGGCGCTTATTTAAAGCACCTTAAGAAAAAATATGACCAGCACCAGCCACGAACAACCATTAGTATTATCGAGGCTTCACCGCGCGTTCTCCCTAGAATGTCTGAAAAGGCGAGCGCCATCGTACTGAAACGCCTTAAAACACTGGGTATTCATGTTGAATTAAATAAAAGGGTTGAAGCCGAAACGGCAGACGCACTTATGGTAAATGGATTACCAATTAAAAGCCACACTGTTATCTGGACCTCTGGTGTTGCCAACAACCCCTTCTTCGCTGCCAATGCCGATCAATTCAAGCTTGCACCGAATGGTCGGGTAATCGTAAATAAACACATGCGTGTCGACTCGCATGTGTATGTGATTGGTGATAACGCCGTCACACCTTTTGGTGGCCTTGCCCAAACTGCGCTTCATGATGGTGTTTATGTCGCAAAGCAAATTCTTGGTAAATCGAAGCGTCAATATAAGGCTAAGCAGCCACCGGTGGTGGTACCGGTAGGTAAAGACTGGGCTATTTTTGAGTATAAATGGATTCGCTTCGGCGGGTGGCTCGGGGCTTTAGTACGGCAAGCCGCCGACTTTGTTGGCTATCGCGATATTCTTCCGTTTGGCCAGGCCCTTGGTATATGGCGAGCCCAACGCGTTAAAGAAGAAGATATCTATTTGGCTGAATATGACGCCAACGATAAAAAAGTTTAGATTGTTTTACTGAATTAGTATTTCAAAAATACACCATTACAAGAATTGCCACCTCTTACTTACAATGAGAAAATAAGATAAGCGTGGGGCCATGGTGTAAGGGCGAAACACGCGCACGTAAAACCTGCGAGTTGAAGGTTCAAAACCTTCTGGCTCTGCCAAACATATGAGAAAAATACAGTAAAGTCATCCCATTCAAGGTGACTTTATTACGCGTAAGGCCTATATTTTATACTAATTCTCAGAAGAGGGGTTAATAACAGTATGTCGCACTCGATAGTGTGTTGCGATTGTCACAATTGACACTACTGTCAAATAAAATAGCCCTGACAAACAAGTATGAAGTAAGTTGCTTGGGTTCAAAATAAGTAAAAAGGTACCGCTGGCAACAGTTGCTACAATAAAACCGTAACTTACACCCAGACGCTTCGTTGTTGGTTTAAAGAACGTAAAGCTCGCAATACCAAGGCTTGCCAGTGCAATTAAAATATGAATAAGAATAATCATACTGTTAGTATACCATTACGGCAGGAAACCACCGATAGAAATAAGCGTTATCATACCAAGTATCACAACAAGCGAGGCGCCGAACATACTGCGCGCCCAACGTACATCATCAACCTTGTTATAAAGTTGTACCCCCTTATAGACCCAATAGGCCGAAAAAGCAGTCGATAATACTAAATAGAAAATACCCGTAAATCCAAACATAGTAAGTAAACAAGCTGCCAAAGCATACAACACAACCGACACAAAGACTTGCACCTTGGTACTTTTCATCCCATAGCGTACCGCCCAAACCGGCAGCTTGGCGTTGGCATAATCTTGGCGACGGAACATTGAAATTGCGTAAAAGTGGGGCAGTTGCCAGAAGAAAAGAATAGTAAATAGAATGATAGCAGCAATATCGATGCGACCAGTGAGCGCAGTGTATCCTGCCATAGGCGGTAAAGCACCGGCTACACCGCCAATAATAGTGCTGAAAGCTGTCGTTCGCTTAGCAAAGCCATAGACGACAACGTACCAAATAAACGCAAGGACGCCGAGCCAAAACGTTAACACATTTGTAAGTGCAAGTAATAATCCAAACCCTATGATACCCAGTACAATACAAAATACGACCGCCCTATGGATACGTATCGAGCCATCGACAATACCGCGCCGCTTAGTTCGCTTCATTTGCGTATCGATATCACGGTCAATAATATTATTAGCAACGCAGGCCGATGCAATTACCCCAGCAATACCACCAATAGCTCCGATAAAAGCAGTGACACTAAATGACACCATGCTACTTGCTAAAAAAAATCCAGCTACACCTGTAAGGGTGTTACTGAGGGTGATACCCGGCTTAATAAGTTGGAGGTAGGAACGAGTATGACGTTCCATTAAATACCCTCATGGCCATCCATGTATCGTTGTTGTTCTTCAGGTGTCATGTGCATCATATTATAATCGAGATTCGCCATAATCCAGAGCGTACCGACCACAACGATCACCACCACTAATAGCGTAAAGACAAAAGTAACTGATTTCCATCGGTTTCCGCGACCGATATGCAAAAAGAAGACCATTTGAACCATTAGCTGTACAACTGCTAAACCTAAAATAATATAGATTAATACTTGTGTTGGCCAAATTTGGTTGACAACTGCAAAGTACGCAAAAAGGGTTGTAATAACCGATAGCACAAAGCCAATAATATACGAGATGTGCCGTGTTGAGGTAGGGTGATCTTCAATGTGTGTTTTACTCATGATAAGCTCCCCATTAGGTAAACAATTGTGAAGATAAAAATCCATATAATATCAAGGAAATGCCAGAACAAACCTAATAGGCCAAGGCGTTCGACATCTTGGTTTTTTAAGTTAAATCGCCATAGACGAACAATCATTACCGACATCCAAATAAGCCCAATTAAAATATGAAGACCGTGAGTTCCAACCAGTACAAAATAGGCTGATAAAAATGCACTGCGTTGGGGGCCAAAGCTTTCAGCTATAAGATGGTGAAATTCATACAGCTCCATGGCAATGAAACCAATACCAAGCAGGAAGGTAACGGCGAGCCACCACAGCGCCTGGGTTTTATGACCACGGGCAGCCGCCAGTACGCCCAGCCCAACCGTAAAGCTACTTGTGAGAAGGAGCATTGTTTCAACTAATATAAATGGCAAGTCAAATAGCTCAGCACCCGACGGCCCACCAGCGGTAGCTTTTTGTAGTACTGCGTAGGTTGCAAATAAAGTTGCAAACAGCACACAGTCAGTCATAAGGTACACCCAAAAGCCAAGGGTTTTTACTTTTTGGCGCTCAACAGCGTGGTCGACTCGGTGGCTCATACTCCGTGGCTCCTTGCTTCGTTTTTTGCGATTGTAGCTGCCGAAATGTGCACTTCACCCTCATCACTCGTTAGTTTAATAATTAAAATTACCAAGATCGCCAGGGTTGACACCACCACCAGCCACCACATATGCCAGACAATCGCACCGCCAAAGCTGAGTGCAAGCATCCCAATAATAAAACCGGTACCATTATTTTTAGGAAGCCAAATGTCGCTAAGCTTTTCTTGCTGATGGTGTTTTGGATGTTTTTTACGTTCCCAAAACTCATCGCGGCGGGTAACCGTTGGGATGGTTGCAAATACATATTCGGCTGGTGGCGACGACGTCATCCATTCTAGTGTGCGGCCATTCCACGGGTCACTGCTAGCTGGATTTTTCTTACGCTGAACAATACTGACTGCGATTTGGAGAAGCTGGAAAAATACCCCAAGCCCGATAATTACTACACCAACCCCAGCCACAATAAACAAACCCTCCCAGCCAAGCGATGAATCGTAGCTGTTAAGCCGCCTGGTCGCCCCCATGAACCCAAGAATATACAGCGGGACAAACGCAACCAGGAAGCCAACCAGCCAGCACCAAAACGCGAGTTTACCAATAGTCTCGTTTAAATAAAAACCGGTAAATTTTGGAAACCAGTAGGTAAAACCAGCGAAGAAACCAAACAGCACACCCCCAACGATCATGGTGTGGAAGTGGGCTACTAAGAATAGGCTATTATGGAATTGGAAATCAGCTGCTGGAACTGACATCATGACACCGGCTAGGCCACCTAGTGTGAAGGTAACAATAAAGCCCATGAACCACAACATCGGCGTGGCAAAACGTACTCGCCCGCGATACATAGTGAATATCCAGTTAAATACTTTCACGCCAGTTGGAATGGCGATCACCATTGTCATAATGCCAAAGAACGTATTAACATCAGCACCCGCCCCCATCGTAAAGAAGTGGTGAAGCCATACAACGAACGAGAGAATCGTGATAGCGATAATCGCCAGCACCATTGAAGTATAGCCAAACAATTTCTTGCTCGAGAACGTCGCGACAACTTCCGAAAAAATACCAAAAGCCGGCAATATTAAAATATATACTTCTGGGTGACCCCATGCCCAAATCAAGTTAATATACAGCATTGGGTTGCCGCCCAATGTACTTGTAAAGAAGTTAGTATCAATTAAACGGTCGAGCGAAAGCAATGCTAAAGTGACGGTTAAAATAGGGAAAGCAAACATTATCAGTACAACACTCCCTAAAGCACTCCAGGTAAAAATAGGCATTTTCATAAGTGTCATACCCGGAGCACGCAGTTTTATAATGGTAATGAAGAAGTTAATACCCGAAAGTAAACTTCCAATACCGGCAATTTGTAAGCTCCAAATCCAGTAATCAACCCCGACCCCCGGGCTATACTCAAGACCAGATAGCGGTGGGTAGGCCAGCCAGCCAGCAGCCGAGAATTCACCAACCACCAGTGGCATATTAATAAGAATCATACCAGCGAAAAATAGCCAAAAACTTATCGAGTTTAAAAACGGAAAGGCGACATCACGATTACCAATTTGCTGCGGAATAATAAGGTTGAAAATAGCAAACATAATCCCCATCGCAACAAAGAAGATCATGATAGAACCATGCGCCGAGAACACTTGCTGGAAGTGATCCGAGTTTAATAGCTCGGTTGAAGTACTGCCAATTGCTTGCTGGGCACGAAGCATTAAAGCATCGGCAAAGCCGCGAAGCAACATAATAACCGAAACTATTAAATACATACTACCGATTTTTTTAGGGTCTAGTGAAGTAATCCAGTTACGCCACAACCAGCCCCATTTCTTAAAAATAGTCACTCCTATGAGGGCAAGTATAAGAGCGCCCACCATCCCAATGCCAGCTCCGGCCATAATTGGCTCATGGACAAAGTCTTCAGGGGTTAAGCGGCCAAACACGAGCTGCTGCATAAACTCAAACATTACATTTTCATCCCATCATGATTCATATCACTGTGGTTCATTTCTTCAGGCGTTGAGTGCATATATTTCATTACTACCGTGTCATATATATTCGTATCAGCCAGGCGGAAGGTTTCGGGGGTAGTATCGGTACTTTTTGAGGCAACCGCTTGGTAGGTAGGGTAGTCAAGTAATTCAAGTCCATCGCCAAGATTGTTCACCCAGTTAGTATACTCGAGTCCTTGCATAGCATGCACTTTAAAACGCATGGTCGCAAAGCCTTCGCCACTCATGTTAGCCGACATCCCCTCGTAGATTCCAACTTCGTTTGCCATTAAATGAAGTTTAGATGACATACCTGACATCGCATACACTTGCCCAGCCAAAGCTGGTACCCAAAACGAATTCATTGGTGCGTCAGACGTAATCGTCAGATCGACAGGCCTATCTTCGGGGATATTGAGATAATTAAGCGTAGCGATCCCTTCTTCAGGATAAATAAACAGCCATCGCCACTGAAGCGCAATAACCTGTACTTTTACGGGCTTCGCATCACTGACAATTGGCTTGTAAGGGTCAAGCGCATGAGTTGAAATAGCCGTAATAATCGCTAAAGCCACAATAATAATAGCTGGAATACCCCACCATAAAGCTTCAAGCCCAGCATGGCCATCGAAATCTGGTTGATACTTAGCTTTTTTATTAGTCTCTCGAAATTTCCAAGCAATCGAGAATAGTAAAATAAAGACTGGCACAACCACAAAGATGCCTAATCCAACGGTTATCAAAATGAGAAGATATTGCTGTTCAGAGATAATACCTTTAGGGTTTAAAACTGGAACATCACGACTTTGTGTCACAAAGGCTAATACGGCGATAAATAAAACAGCCACTCCACCGGAAATGACAACCTGTAAGACCCTCCGCGCAACCCGTTTGTTCGTTTTTTTCATCAAGTTTTAGACCACTTACCCATATTTTACCATATGCATTACAAGAGTTGTGTAAAAAGCGAGCCTTATATATACTATATTTAGTATAGCAATAAACATAGATGGACATATATGACGAAAAAGCCCGTTAAAGCAACCAAAAATGATTACGAGTTTGGTTTAAATACCTTTGGTGATCTTCCTAGAAACGATAGCGGCGAACTAATGAGTCACCCCGAGGCTATTCGGCAAGTTTTAGCAGAGGCAATTCTCGCCGATACAGTTGGTATCGATTATTTTGGCGTTGGCGAACATCACCGTTCTGAATTTGCGATTTCAAGCCCGGAAACAGTACTTGCCGGTATCGCAACTCGTACTAAACGACTAAAATTAGCCTCGGCTGTAACTGTATTAAGCTCAGACGATCCAGTAAGGGTATTCCAACGCTTTGCGACCGTTGATGCACTTTCAAATGGTCGCGCCCAAGTAATTTTAGGCCGTGGCTCGTTTACAGAGTCCTTCCCGTTATTTGGCTACGATTTACGACAATACAATGAACTGTTTGAAGAAAAAATTAATTTATTCGCCGAGCTTTTAAAAGAAGAACCGCTTACTTGGGAGGGGTCATTAACGCAAAGTCTGAAAGATGTCGATATTTTTCCTAAAACCGAAAACGGGCTTGATGTTGCCGTTGGCGTTGGTGGTTCGCCCGAGTCGGTTATTAGGGCCGCTCGCTATAATTTCCCATTAGTCCTTGCGATTATTGGTGGTTCACCCGACCGTTTTGTGCCCTACGTAGAATTGTACCGCCAGGCTGCAAAAGACCTTGGTAATACCCCGCACTCAGTTGGTATGCATTCGCCAGGTTTTGTCGCTGAAACTGATGAAGAGGCTAAAAAATTAGCGTGGAAGTACTACAAAATTAGTTGGGATATAATTGGTAAAACGCGCGGCTGGCCACCATACAGTTATGAACAATTTCAATACGAGGTAGCTAATGGTTCAATGTATGTTGGCTCGCCCGAAACAGTAGCGCAAAAGATCGCTAAAGCCATGAAGACGCTTGATGTCCATCGATTCGATATGGTATATGGTGGCGGCCCCGTTCCAGCTAGTGTCCGCCTTAAAATGGTTGAACTTTACGGCAAAGAAGTTATTCCACGTGTTCGTGAATTGTTAAACAAGTCTTAAAATAATGGCCATACAAACGATTGGAATTTTAGGTGCGGGTAAGGTAGGGATTGTGTTAGCCCAGCTTGCTCTGAAAGCTGGCTATAAAGTATTGATCGCGGGATCAACGGAAGTATCAAAAATTAATCTAACCGTTCAAGTATTAGCACCCGGTGCTACCGCTATAACCAAAGAGGAAGCTGCTACGAAAGCCGACATCGTCATTTTGGCATTGCCACTGAGTAAGTATAAAACTATTCCAAAAAAGGAATTAGCCGGAAAATTAGTTATTGATGCTATGAACCATTGGTGGGAAGTTGATGGCTACCGCGAAGATACACTTTCACCACATACATCCTCAAGCGAAGCAATACAGTACTTTTTGTCAGAGTCCCGAGTTGTGAAAGCCCTTAGTCACATGGGCTACCATGAACTGCATGATGGCCATAGGCCAGCCGGTGCAAAAGACCGTAAAGCAATTGCGATTGCCGGTGACAGTATTAAAGATGTCGAAGAGGTTGCAGAGTTTGTTGACACCCTTGGCTTCGACCCACTTGTTATTGGTAAACTCTCAGACGGTATACACCTCGAACCAGGTACCCCAGCATTCGGTGCGTATCTAAGTCTCAATGACTTAGATACACGTATCAAACAAGCTTAGCGTGCTACTTACGATTTCTCGAGGCGAATCTTCTGCAGGAAGTAAGTAACGGCGAAGAATACGATCAAACCAAGACCAAGGCTACCCAAAACAGCATTAGCGAGTCCTGTTTTAGGTAACTCCGTAACGCTGGCTGAAGCAGTTGCAGTTACATTACTAGAGTTGCTTGAAGATGAGCTGTTATTTCCGGCCATAGTGCTTGCGGTTGACACAGTATCGGTCACCGTAACGGTCGTTTGACAAGCAGGGCTCGTAACACCATTAATAGTCCGCTTGTTATCGACGATGATACGCATAGCAGCACTTACTTTATAAGTACCCGGCTGAGCATAGGTGTGTGTTTGAGTAGTGAGGTGAGAGCCAATTACTTTACTATCACCAAAGTCATAGGTAGTCATTTGCATACCCGCACCATACTTTGCAGTGTACGACAGATTTGTGGTAATAGTACGTGGGCCAGTTTGCGTGACAGTGAGTGCGTCACAAGTATATACAGCTTGCTCGGCACTGGCAGTATGAGCAGTTAAAATAGGCGAGCTGACGAGAGCTGTGGCTAACAGTACACCAAAAGATAGATTACGTAATAATTTCACGGTAACTCCAAAAACAAAGAATTAGTAACTATTTTATTATATCACTTATATGTAGATAAGTCAACTATAGATCGCGGTTAATAAGTGCAGCAATAAATCGTCGCTCGTCATTATCTAGTTCTGGGGTGGGCATGTTATTTATAGGCGTAATACCTTGAGCGTATAATAAAGTTGTGCGCACAAATTCACGGCCAAGCAATACTCGGTGTCGACTGCCTGCCTTAATTTTTTCAGGGTCGTGCATAAGTTTCGTCACCTGGCCATAGACACTATTCTCCGTATCGGTAGTGACAGCTAAAGTACCCTCTGTTTGAACTGCTGCCAATTGATCAATTGCAATGGCTTTTAAAGCTACTGAGCTCAGTACATCATAGCCGTATTGCATAGGCTTGCGCACTTTCTCGCTCATCGTTGCAAAATTACTAGCAGTGAAGTAACGATTAAGAGGAAGGAGCTGTGATCGTATTTCGTAATTTGCAACAAACACCCCATTTGCAACGGCACGAATTTCACCGGCTGGCGTTTGCTCCAGTTTTACCTTTTTATGCTTTTCCCTACGAAATCTATCTAGATCAACTACTTCAGGCATACAGCTTTCCAGGTTTTTCTAGCTTTAGAGTAGTTCGAAATTTAAGAATTCGCAAGTACTAAATGTTACAAAACGCAGCGCAAATTACGTCGCATCGCTTCAACTTTCACCGCACTATTTTTGTCGAGGGTATATACCTCGCCGTCAAGTTGAATAGGCAGTGCTGGGATTGTTTTAAACTCGTAACGTTTCACGGAAGGGGAATTTTTCAAACCAACCGTAGCGGCGGTTAGAAGATGAAGAATAAGCCGAAGCTTCGAGCGGAAACGAATGCCGGCAACTTCAAACTTGCCATCGGTAACTGACGCGACTTCAGAGAGTTTCATTACTTTCGACATTTTATAAATGTTGCTAAATACTAAACTACTGTACCGGTTCGTATCGTTCTTTTCTTTAATCTTGGCGTAATGGATTGAAAATAGGGAACGCACAATAATCCATTTTTCAGTAAAGACATTCGGGCGTTCCTCAATTAAATCTTTCGCAGCCCGCGCTGTTATACCAATACCAGCATATGAGTGAGCATAACGAACCCATGGCTTACCTTTGATCGTGCTCGTGATACGGATCGTGTCAATCGAGCGAAATTTCTTTAAACGAATCGAATCAACCAGCGAGCCAGTCCCAATGGCTGTATAGTGGTCGTTGGCGTTACCAGAAGGAAGTACCCCAACCACCAGTTTGGATGTTTTATGAAGCAGCGCGCCATTAATAACTTCGTGATAGCCACCATCACCACTGGACGAAATAAGGACAATCTCTTCATTGCGCCGGGCATAAGACTCAGCTATCTCTGCGCCATGGCCCGGGTGAGTCGTCTTACGAATTAAGACCGATACATCATACTTTCGAAGTTCTTTCGCAAGCTCTTGTGCATTCGCCTTGCCATTACCCGTGCTATTCGGGTTATAAATAATGACAACCCTCATGCTGCTTTTTCTTCAATGGGTTTTGGCACACGGTTTCTATATACATAGACAAAACAAGCAATACAGGTAACCCAGGCAGTTGCAAGTAACCACCCTCCAAAAATATCAGTAAGGTAATGAACGCCTAAATACATGCGCGAGAACCCAACTACGAAGACAAACAACCCCGCGACAATAATGGCCGCAAGTCGCCACTTCGTCCACCAAAATACCAATAGTATCGTTAAGGCAAGCGCCATACTGGCGGTTGCATGACCACTAGGAAATGAATAGCTTGTTTCAGTAACAAGCCACTGCCACAAATCAGGCCGTGGTCGTTCGAAAAATGACTTTAACAAAAGATTTAAGGTAATCATACCGCCCATACTTAGGCTAACAAATAACGCTTTGTGGTACTGTTTCTTATACAAAACATATGCTAAAAGCACTAAGCTAACACCCGTAATAAATACCGACCCACCTAAATGTGTGAGGTTTAAAAACAATGCATCAAAGGTTGGTGAAGCATGCTGGTTAATCCAAAGAAGTACCGCATCGTCAAAATTATTTGCTCGACCACTTGTTACAATGCTGGCAAGTAGGCTAAATAGAAGCGTCGCCACCACAGAAATGATTGCAAGCGCTGTCGCTTTATTAAACAGACGCGTCCGAGTTGAATGTTTCATATTACTTTACTGTCCTTACCCGTGTTTGGTTTTCTAATTTATAGTTAATCGTCGCTCCTAATAGTACCGCGAAAGAAGTCAGGTTTAACCATATCATAAGCACTAAGATACCGGCAAATACGCTGTATGATTCAGTGTAGTGTGCAAAGTAGCGGGCGTACAAAAAGAAGAGTGTTGTTGCAAGTAACCACACAAGGGTTGCAATTAAAGATCCCCAGGTTACCCACTGCCAATGTGGGTTTTTTCTGTCTGGTGCGTAACGGTAAAATATTGCCAAACCAAACGTTACTAAAAAGGCAATGACAAACCATCGACTGATAAGAATTAGCCAAGTCAACCAATAGGGGATCCCGGTAGATAAAAGGTTGGTTTCGTTCAGCACAAGTAGGCATACCACGATCGCTGTAATGACGCCTGCAGCGGCAATAAAAAGCAGACTCATTGCACGGAGTTGTAAAATTTTACGACTTTCATCAACTTCATAAATTGAATTGACTGCTTTTATGATATTCGCCATTGCACCGGAAAGGCTTATTAAGGCAATTGCAATACCGAAGATAATAATAATTACACCAGACGACGGGTTATTTAAAGCAGCTTCAACTTGGCTGGAAAACAAGCTAGCAATATCGGTTGGTAAAAAAGTATACAGCGTACCAGCAGCGGAACTTAATGTATCTTTTGATAATGCAAAACTTAGAATTGCAATAAAAGCAGCGATAGCTGGAAATACTGCAAATGTTAGAAAATAAGCAATACCAGCCGATACAAGTGGGATAGACTTTGAGCCAAAGGCATTTTTTGTTTCGATTAAAGCATTCTTCCAATCTTTTGGCTTAAAGTCACGCGGAGTATTTGCATAGGTGCGAGAACTATCCTGCCAAACCAATTGTACTTTTTCAAAGACTTTTTTAAGACGAAGCATAGAAACAATTATACCCTTTGCTATAATAATTCCTATGGCTACCCTAAAAGAATTCCGCGACGAGCGCCTTCGCAAGCTAGAAGAGCTTCAAAAGCTTGGCTACAATGCCTATCCAGCGCGAACGCACCGCAGTGCAATGGCAAACGATATTGTCACACAATTTGATACTAAAGAGGGTACAACCCAAACAGTTTTCGGGCGTATAAAATCAATTCGAAAGTTTGGTAAAATTGCCTTCATTGTCGTGCGTGACTTTTCTGGAACGCTTCAGTTATTCTTACAAGACCAAAAACTTGCCGCTTCTGACCCTAAAGCTGGGTTAGTTGGTATTAAAGACTTAAATTTACTTGATACGGGTGACTTTATTGAAGCAACCGGTACTGTTATTAAAACCAAAACTGGCGAAGTATCACTTGAGCTAACCGGCCTACGCCTTATGACGAAATCACTTCGCCCAATGCCGCTTGAGCACGAAAGCTTTACAGATAAAGAAGAGCGCTTGCGCCGCCGCTATGTTGATATGAATGTAAATATCGATGTCCGCGACCGTTTCATGCGTCGTTCGAAATTCTGGCAAGCAACCCGCGACTTTTTGATTTCAAAGGACTTTATTGAAATTAGCAATAATGTGCTTGAGAATACTGCCGGCGGTGCCGATGCTAATCCGTTTATTACCCATATGGACGCACTCGATCAAGATTTCTTCCTGCGTATTAGCCACGAACTTCCGTTGAAGCGCCTTTTAGTGGCCGGGTTTGAAAAGGTGTTCGAGATTGGTCCTCGCTTCCGTAATGAAAATTATAGCGATGAGCACCTTCCCGAACACAATGCTATGGAGTGGTACTGGGCGACGGCCGATTGGGAAATGGGTATGGAATTGACCGAGGAAATGATTCGGTTTGTCGCTGATAAAACTTGGGGAACTCGCAAATTTACACTTCAAGATGGTGCAGTGTTAGATTTTGGAAATGACGGCGAACACTTCCCACGCATTAGTTTTGTTGGTGTATTAAAAGAGCAATATGCTATTGATGTGTTTGAATCGTCCATGGAAGATATTCAAGCTAAGCTAAAAGAAGAAAAGCTCGAAGTTGAAAAAACCGACAACCGAATTCGAAGCCTCGATAAATTATGGAAAAAATATCGTAAAACAGTAACTGGGCCCGCTTTTCTTATTGACATGCCCGTCTTCATGCAGCCACTCGCCAAAGTAAATGAAAACGACCCACGCCTCACCGAGCAGTTCAACCTTGTGTTTGCTGGCAGCGAAATGTGTAAAGCTTTTAGTGAGCTTAACGACCCAGTTGACCAACTTGAACGGTTCATGGAACAGCAACGTATGCGCGATGCTGGTGACGATGAAGCCCAAATGCTTGATATAGATTTCGTTGAAGCCCTCGAGTACGGAATGCCACCGGCCTGTGGGCTTGGCTATAGCGAGCGTATTTTTTGGAGCCTTGAGGGGGTAAGTGCCCGCGAAGGTATTCCTTTCCCGCAACTCCGTCGTGAAGTTGATGAAACGACGAAATCTATTTACAAAGATATCTCATTCTAATATACATACCGTTGTATAATAAGAAGGTTGTTTAATTATAGGAATAATAATGAAAATTACTGACATACACGCACGACAAATTCTTGACAGCCGCGGCAACCCAACTGTTGAAGCGGACGTACAGCTTGAAGATGGCACCCTTGGCCGCGCTGCAGTTCCGTCTGGGGCAAGTACCGGCTCACATGAAGCTATTGAACTTCGGGACGGTGGCACTGAATACGGTGGAAAAGCTGTCATGAACGCAGTTGGTTTTGTGAACGGTGAAATTCGCGAAGCCTTACTAGGCCAAACCGCTGATAACCAAGAAGCTGTTGACCGTATTATGATTGACCTTGATGGTACCCCAAATAAAAGTCGTCTTGGTGCAAACGCTATTCTCGCGGTATCGCTCGCTGTCGCAAAGGCTGCGGCTCAAAGTAAAGGTATTCCACTTTACCAATATGTTGCTGACATTTCAGGAACGAGCCAACTTAGCTTGCCACTTCCAATGATGAACATTATCAACGGTGGAAAGCATGCTGCTGGCAGTACCGATATTCAGGAGTTTATGATTATGCCAGTTGGTGCAGAATCATTTAGTAGCGCGCTTCGTATGGGTGCGGAAATTTTCCAAGCACTTGGTAAAGTGCTGCACGATAAAGGCTACGGTACGACCGTTGGTGACGAAGGTGGCTACGCACCAGCTGTTAAAAATGGTAACGCCGAAGCACTTGATCTTATTGAGGAAGCCGTCACGAAAGCTGGCTATAGCATGGGAACTGATGTCGTATTAGCACTTGATGTCGCGAGCTCAGAGCTCATCGAAAACGGATCATACGTACTTAATACCGAACAAAAAACACTTTCAAGCCAAGAAATGGTAGCATTCTATGAAGATCTTACGAGTCGCTTCCCAATTCTTTCAATTGAAGATGGGTTAGGTGAAGATGACTGGGACGGCTGGCAAGAGCTAAACACGAAACTTGGAAATACTGTTCAGTTAGTTGGCGACGATCTGTTCGTTACCAACACCGAATTCTTACAACGTGGTATTAACGAAAATGCTGCGAACGCAATTCTTATTAAGGTGAACCAAATTGGCTCACTGACTGAAACGATTGCTGCTGTTAAAATGGCCCATGAAGCTGGTTGGAAAGCGGTGATGTCACACCGTTCAGGTGAGACTGAAGACACTACTATTGCACACCTTGCAGTTGGACTTAATACTGGCCAAATTAAAACCGGAAGCCTTAGCCGCACCGACCGTGTCGCTAAATATAACGAACTCCTTCGTATTGAAGAGGCTCTTGGAAATGACGCCGTGTTTGCGGGTCGTACCACACTGAACAGGGAAGTAGCCTAATGGCTTACCTCGTTTTAGTTCGCCATGGTCAGTCTGAATGGAACGCACTTGGCCTATGGACTGGCCAAGAAGACGTTTCACTAACCGAACAAGGTCGAGCCGAAGCCCGAGCTGCCGCCGAGCACCTGCGCGAATTGACACTGCATAAGGCCTACGCGTCGGGGCTTTCACGTGCTCAACAAACTCTTGAAGAGATTAAAAGTGCGCTTGAACACACCGAACTTGAAACGACACATCACGATGCCTTGAACGAACGTCATTATGGTGACTACCAGGCCAAGAATAAGTGGGAAATCAAAGATACAATTGGTGACGAAGAGTTCACGAAGCTTCGCCGTAATTGGGACCATCCGGTTCCAAATGGTGAAACGTTAAAAGATGCTCATGGCCGTGTATTGCCGTACTATAAGGAAACTATCCTCGAAGACCTTAAGGAAGGTAAAAATGTTATTGTTGCCGCACATGGCAATACGCTACGAGCCCTAATGAAAGATCTCGATGAGGTTGCCGATGAAAACGTTCACGAACTAGAAATTGGAACAGGTGAAGTGGTGATGTATGAAATTGACGAAGAAGGTAAGGCGATTACTAAACACGTCCTAAACCAAGGTGGTAAAGCTTAGAGTCGACGACCCGACTCATCAATCTTAACTGCACCCAAGCGAATAACCTCAATTGAGTCATCGATGATTTGTATAATTGTCGATGGCTCGTTTTGTATCACACCACCATCTTCATACCATGATACTTGGTCGCCAAAATAGTGTTTGGCTTGTTCAATAGATATAGCTGGCGGTTCACCTGGTTGGTTAGCACTGCTTGTAAGAAGTGGTCCGGTTTGATTTAAAAGCTCTAGCACCTTTGGATCATCTGGAATACGAAAAGCAAGGCTACCGACACCTTGGTGTAAATATTTTAGCTCGGGACCACAGGGAATAATGACGCTCATTGCGCCAGGCCAGAATTGTTGAACTGCCGTTAAATAGCGACGCTTCACACCTAGTAAAGTGAGTTGATCGATAGACGCCGCAATAATCGTACCGGGTTTTGCCTCACGATGCTTTAGCGTATATAAACGAGAGACCGCCGCCTCATCGGCAGCTCTTGCTACCACACCATAGACAGTATCGGTTGGGATGACGGCAATTTCGCCTGATTTATAAAGATGATGCACTAACGTTGTCATTTAGTAATTAAGTTCCTTACGCCAGTTTAATTCCATGCTTGTCAAACGCTTTTAATAGGCGCCGGCGCATTTCGGCTGTTACAGCCCACTGTTCAGAAACATGTACCTTACCACTAATTGATACCTCAATTGCGCTTCCTGTTACGGCACCGATAGAATGAAACTGCGGCGCACCTAGTACGCGGTCTTTCCACTTATCACTTTCAGCTAAACGGTCACCAACCTGGTTTATAACGCTGACCGCCGCATCAAGGTCGGTTGAAGCCTGCAAAGATAGCGTGAAATGCACCCGACTATAGCCCATGGTCTTATTGACGACATGCCCAATAGAACCGTTTGGCAAATAGTGAACATTCCCATTCTCGTCGCGAATAACGGTTGATCGCGCGCCAATATGCTCAACCCGGCCATCGGCATCATTAATACTGACAACATCGCCAACACGGTATTGGTTTTCACTAATAATAAATACACCCGTTAAAAAGTCTTTTACAAGTGTCTGCGCACCAAATGCAATGGCGATACCTATAATTCCGGCGCTGGCGAAGAGCGGTGTAAAGTCGATTGTCGGGAGGATAATTTTTAGAATTGAAGCAGCCGCGACAGCAATCACTAAAATTCGCCAAATAGTTTTAACAAGCGAGCCGAGCGTTTTTTGTCGCTTTTCAATATCAAGCTTCGAGGCTTTTCGAAGTTTACCACGAACAACCTGACGAACCAGAACATCTAATATAAATGTACCGATGTAGGTCGCGACCACTGCACCAAGAACAATAAGGAGCGACTGAGCACCTTCGTTATGCATCCAATTAAAAAATACTTCCATCCTTTTAGTATAGCGTATTCAACGAGGTGCTGTTAGCGAGTTCGAACACTGAGGCCAAGGCCCTCAAATTTCTGACATACAAATACAGGCTGGTGGGGCGTACTCGTTTTTGCGTCGTATGCATAGCCAAGCTCGGCAAAATTCTTTAATTCACTGGCATACTGTATGCGGTTTTGTATAACCCAACGGGCGAAGGCACCACGAGCGATTTTGGCATGCACTGCAACGAAAACTGGCTGGTTTGTTTTAGGGTTCAAGGTAAGGAACTTTGGCGCAATAACGATAGTGTCAATATAGGGAAGGATTGCTTTGGTATACTCGACCGCCGACAGGTTAAGGATTGGCTGGTTACTTGGTATAAGTTTAGCAATCGAGTCAGACCAGAAATCGTACATATTTCGCCCATCAGGTAGGCGATACCCCATTTCAAGACGGTAGGGCACTATGCCATCACAAGCTCGAAGCACCCCGTATAGCCCAGACAAAATGAGTAAGTGTTTTTGGGCGTATATTCGATCTTCGTCAGTCCAGTCATGAACCTGAAGCCCACTGTATATATCGCCTTTAAATATATCGATTGCAGGTACTTGTAAATGGTCATTGTCAGACCACGTCTTATACATTTCCTTTACATCTTCGGCTTTTTGTTCAGAGATGTGCATTTGCTTTTGAATATCAGACTGAGAAGCAGCGTGCCAGACCGTCCGTAACTCGTGCGCACGCCTTATAAGCGATGGTCTGCCCAGTGGGGTATAACCAGATTTTGAATCACGCATTGTTTTTGATGAATGCAGAAGAATATACATTTTTATATGGTAGCATGAGATATAGCATGACCGAAACAACACTGAAACAGAACAAGATTATTATTAATTTGCTTATCATCTCGGCTTTCGTTGTAATCCTCAACGAAACAGTTATGAGCGTTGCCATTCCGCACCTCATGAACGATCTTAGTATTTCAGCCTTGGCGGCCCAGTGGCTTACAACCGGCTTCTTACTTACTATGGCCGTCGTTATTCCGACTACCGGCTTTCTTATTCAACGAATTTCAACCCGCCGACTTTATGTGCTTGCAATGGGGCTTTTCACCCTAGGAACAATCATAGCAGCGGCCGCACCTGGTTTTGAAGCTTTATTAGTTGGCCGCATTGTACAAGCTACTGGAACGGCTATTATGTTGCCTCTCCTTATGACAACCGTTATGCGCCTTGAACCGCACGAGACCTTGGGGCGTCGAATGGGAAATATCTCAATTGTCATTGCGGTTGCACCAGCGATTGGCCCTACTATTTCAGGCTTAATTTTAAGCCAGCTTAATTGGCGTTTCATGTTTATTTTCGTAATACCAATTGCCATTACCATGCTTGTTATTGGCGCACGGTATATGCACAATATTGGTAAAACAAGCCGGGCGCCGATTGATATTCCGTCGATTATTTTATCCGCCTTTGGATTTGGCGGTGTCGTGTTTGGGCTTAGTAGCTTGGGCGAATCGACGGACGGAGGCAACCCTGCGCTGGTATTTGCTCCCGTTATAATCGGACTCGTAGCGCTCGCGGCATTTATTTGGCGCCAAATCATCCTTCAACGTGAGGATAAAGCCTTACTTGATTTAAATACCTTCCGGACTCCAACTTTTACCGCCTCAGTTATCATGTTTATGATATGTATGATGGGGATGTTCGGCGCTTTTATCTTATTGCCACTTTTCATGCAGAACGTACTGGGCTTATCAGTTTTAAGTAGTGGCTTGTTATTTCTTCCGGGTGGCCTTGTAATGGGGCTTTTAGCACCATTCGTTGGTCGCCTTTACGATAAGATTGGACCACGGCCATTGTTACTTGTTGGCACAATCCTGACGGCAATATCATTGTGGGGGCTTGCGCTCAGTTTGAACGAACAAAGTACCTGGGTGACGCTTCTTATCGGCCATGTTGTATTTAGTGTAGGCCTGGCATTTATTTTCACACCGTTATTTACAAGTAGCTTGGGGTCATTGCCAAAACATTTATACTCTTATGGTTCTGCGACTGTCTCAACAATGCAACAAGTTGCGGCAGCAGCTGGAACGGCATTGTTTGTTGCAATTATGTCGAGTGTTGTCATTGAAGTCTTAAATCAAGCCGCGTCTCAAGCTAGCGCGTATGCGCAGGGTATTTATGTTGCATTCTTATGGAGTGCGGCTACTTCATCACTAGCAATTTTTGTAGTGTTCTTTGTAAAGAAAGCCAAGCAAACAGCAGGGGCATCGGGCGGACACTAATTTCTAACTTCTTTATAAGAAACAACAAACATAAACGCTAATACAGCCACGATAGTAATTCCTAAAAGCATGTATGACGCGGTGAAAATACTGAAACTTTGTGCAAGACCTGTAAAAATCAGGCTTCCTGGAATAATAATGATACGGGAAACAGTACTAATTACCGATGATGACCCCGCGCGTAAACGAGAAGGGAGTTGGTCGTGCATCTTTTTCGCCAGAATGACACTGACAGCAATAAGACAAACAGCAAGAACTACTTGAGCAAATAGTAGTATTGGGTAAGTTCGGCCAACAATTAATAGCACTACCATAGTAAGCGTGACAACCATCAAAATCCTTAATGACGTATTAGACTGAAGGCGGGCTGCTAATAAGCCGCCCGTTGTCCAGCTTGAGAAGATTGCCGCATTAATAACACCATAAAGAGCAATCGGTGTCGCTACTGCGATAAACCATAATTGATTTAACTCGAATATATATTCTTGTAGCACCGTAAAACCAACTATTGCTATGACGACTGGTAAAAGAGTTGGGTTTCTCAATACAGCAGCAAAAGTTTGTCGGATGTGTTTAAAGACAGGTTCTGAAACTTCAGCCTTATGAAGTTGCGGTTCTTTAAACTTCCATAAGAAAAATAAAGATATTGCAATCAACGGTATTGACAGTACATAGGGTTCACGAAGATCGAATGTACTTGCAATAAACGCACCAGCCAACGCGCCAAGAACAAAAGTTGCCCCTTCAACTGCTTTAAACTGGCCTAAGTACTTTTCAAACTTTTTACTACTACCATGTTCTTCCATAGTTGTATCGTAAATAACCGCATCATAGGTACCCGAATAAAGGGCCGAGAATACTCCCCAAAACATAGTCGATAGAATATACATAGGTTCATTGAAGCTGAAATACCCAATAACCGAACTAATCAGAAGCGCTACAGCCCCAAGCATCATAACACCTTTGCGACTCCAACGATCAGCTAAGATACCAGATGGTGTCTCTACGACAAGCATCACCACGCTCATAATGGCAACCATTAAGCCGATTGTGGCGGTAGTAAACCCAATACTTAACATAAAAATCTTTTCCGTGGCATACCACAGTGGAATACTTTGAAAAAATACCGCGATGTAAAGTGGTAGCAACCGGCGAGTAGTAGGTGAGAGAATTCGTCTTATCATCAGGATAATTCTAACAGATTAGGGGTTGTTGTGTAGGTATTACATATAAAAGAAGCCTCGGCGCGAGACTTCTTTTATGTTAGTACAAATTAATTCGTTGGCTGTACTTGGATAGTGTCTGGGGTTTGAACATTGATTGTATCAACGCCACCACCGTTAAAGAGGTTCATACCCCCAAATGCGAAAAATAAAATAACAATTAGCGCAATAACGATGAGCGCAATAAGCCATCCATACGATGATCGTTCACCGCCATTCACTACTACTGTTTCACGTTCGCGTTCTGCCATAATGACTCCTTTATTACTATAAGTCGATTATAAGATATGGAGTTAAAGCCAACTGTAATATTTTTCACAGTTCATTAATTTTCTTGCAATGTAAGAGCGCCTCGTAAGGCGCTCTATGAATATAAACGTAAAACTGTTACTTATTAATATTCTTTTTAAATTCGTCAAGCTTTTGAGATGCTTTATCGACAACCTCGTCTGCCTTGTCCTTTAGGTCAGCTTTGATTTCTTGGGCCTTTCCTTCAGCTTTTAATTTCTTGTCATTCGTTAAGTCACCGGCCGCTTGCTTTGCTTTTCCACTAATTTTGTCAGTTAATTTATTCATATCTTTCTCCTTTGCGTTAATGTATTCTACACTGTTGTCGATAGTGCTCGTTGTTACTTCTTTTGTGCGATCACTAACGTCACGAGCGACCCGTCTTGTTGCAACGGCCGCCTCTTCGGTTCGCTCACGCGCCAAGACCATAGCTTCGTCAGCAGATTCTTGTAATTTTGCGGCTGCGACCCGAGTTCGATCGGCCATATCATTTGATGCGCGCCTAAAGTTAGTCGCTTGATCCTCGGCGATATCTTTTACTTTTTCTACACCATCACGGGTTTTCTCTTTAATTGCATCTGCCGTCTCGGCAAGCTGCGCCTTCGTGTCGTTTATAAAACCTGCTACGCCAGTTTCAGCTGCTTGCTGTTCAAAAGCTTCTTCTGTGTATGTGCTTACAATAGTAGCGTCTTTTCCAACTGTTACAATATCGCCAGGCTTCACAAATTTCTTACTTTTAAACGCACCTTGTGACACTTCGATGGAATCAACTTCTCCGGTTTTCGAATCAAACTGCAAATCATTTACCGTACCGAGGTCAAGGCCCTCAATGGTTAGCACTTTTGTACGTACAAGGTATTTATTCGCGTCTGAAATAGAATGGATAGAATCAGCAAGCTGACCAACTGGTTTAATAACACCAGCATCATGGACAATTACAGCATCCTGGCCAATATTATGGACATCATCCATATCAATTGCCTTAGCACTTGAAAACAATCCGCCACTATCTACAAGTAGCGCCTCGACCCGCTGGGTTGTTGGGTTGTAAGCGACGTCATCGACTGTTTGTATGACCGTACCATCAACAATAGTAACAATCTTAAGACCTATAACGTTTTTTCCAGATACAATCATTTAATCTTCCTCTTTCAAATTAGTGGGGATAGTTTTAATGAAAGCTTTGCGGCGAGCTTTTAACGCAATTGCAATAAACAGTATTAGTACAATGAGTGCACCAAGAGCAATTGCATAGGGCAGTGCCTGCTGCATATCAATAACGATGTTTTCGCCCTGTATTTGAATAGGATTGATAATGTATTGTCCTTTCTTAAAGTTGGTTTATATAAATCTTAACGCATAGTAAAAAGACCTTCTGTGAGATATATTACAAAACTTTTAGAAGGGTTATTTTCGAAGTTGAGTACCGGCTTCTTTAATAAGAAACAGGCTCACATCATCGCGAGTTTTGCCGGAAGTATGGAATGGGGTTGATATAACATTAATTAAAATCAGCATATAAATTAAGATGAAACTAATTAACCCAGTAATCATAAGGCCACCATCAACATTGGTAAAAAGCAGGGTTGCAATGACTAGTACGACGATTAAACGAGCTAGCACCGTTGCTGAAGGAATAAACTTAATTTTTTGAATATAACTAACCCTATGTCGAGCACGAAGCAGTTGGGTTTGCTGTTGTTTTAATTTAACAATAAAGTTTGGCGGTACTTTACCTTGTTCCATTTCTGAAAAATACTTAGCAAGACCGTAAATATCTTTACGCGAATCATAGCTTTTAGTTCGAACATCTTTCGCGAAACCTTTAGCGATAGCCGCTAACTGCCCACGGAAGCCATCAAGGTCGAAGCTGGGGTACGATTCATGAATAGCTTTAGTATCAATATACATATCTTCGAGGTGAGTGGCAAACTCGGATGGAATACGCTCTGACTCTTTATAGTCGGCAATGGTAGCGGACAGAATAAACCCGATGACAAACGTTGCCCCAGAAACAACCGCACTGTGCAGCGAGCCTAGTTCGATTGGACGGAGGTCGTAGGTAGTTGTGATGAATTTAAAAACTAAAACAAGTAATGTAAAACCAAGGGCGATAAGGGTGATTCGAAAGGTGTAGAGCGATGATGTCATAGTATCTATTATACAAGACTGGCTTGTGCGTATAAAATAGCAGATAAACTATATACTAACCGGTATTACCACCTCCATCAAAGTGCCTTTATCGTACTCTGAGTCAACATGAATCGTGGCGCCGTGCATATCTAACACCGATTTCACCCAGTATAAACCAAGCCCCGTACCACCAATGTTTGCCGCTAACTTAGAATCGCTCCGCGTAAACTTTTGAAACAGTTTTGCTTGATCGTCTAATGAAATACCGATACCGTTATCAAGAATTCTTATGACTACCGTTTTAGCTTTTTTCAAAAGTGTAATATCGATTTTTCCGTTCTGTTTAGAATATTTAACTGAATTATCTATTAAATTTTCTAAAACAGTTTGCATAAGATCTTTATCAATACCAAGCATGACATCTTGTTTTGGTAAATGAAGGTGAAGCACTAAACTCTGTTCTGTTAGCTGATTTGCGAATTGATTTGCCACTTCATGTATCAAAGTATTTATATTTACCAAAGATTTATTAAGGATAACCTGACCCGCATCAATACGAGCAATTCGAAGCAAATCGTTAATAATCGTAAGTTGATGGTCGTTACTAGCATAGGCTTTGGCGGCAATACTTTTTTGAGCATCGGTAAGTTCACCCACCATATCTTCAAGTAACATTCCGAGGTATTGTTTTACTGCAGTCGCCGGTGTTCTTAATTGGTGCGATGCTATAGCAATAAAATCTTCTTTAGCTTCATTAAGCTGTAAAAGCGTCTCTTTCTCTTTCTCGAGACTTTCTTTTTCTGCTTTTATTTTTAAAGCTTCGGCCCTCGCACGCTCTTGTTCAATCCGTTCTGTAACATCATTTTGTAGACCAATGAAATGCGTCACAACACCCTGATCGTTGTAGACAGGGGAGATGTTTAAATCATTCCAAAACATTGTCCCATCTTTACGGTAGTTACGAATGGTCGTTTTCGACTCAGACTCACTGGCTACTGAATCTTTGATCTTTTTTATACTTTTTTTATCAGTCGCTTCACCTTGTAAGAACCGGCAGTTTTTACCGATGATTTCATCTTTGCTATAACCAGATAATTCAATAAAAGCATCGTTACAATAAATAATTGGATTGTCGGGTTTACGATTATCGGTAATGGTTACAGGGCTATTTGTCGCACTAAGCGCTTGCACTAAGATGTGAGATTCGGTAAGATTCATTATCTCTATCTTATAGTATCGAGTACAATATAGATATGAGGTTGAAAACTTTACATGGCGTTAACTTAGGTGGCTGGTTAATTGTTGAAAAATGGATGACGCCAAGCCTGTTTAACGGTAGTGATGCTATTGATGAGTTTACGCTGTCACAAACTACAGCTGGCCGTAAGGCTATTAAGAATCATCACAAAACATTTATTCAAGAATCTGACTTTCAGTGGTTAAAAGATAATGGTATCGATATCATACGTGTACCTGTTGGCTACTGGCTTTTTGAAAGCGAAGATAACCTTATACCGCATGTTCACTATGTCGATTGGGTAATGAATATGGCGGAAAAATATAATATTGAGGTACTTATTGATCTTCACGGGTTGAAGGGTTCTCAAAATGGCCGTGATCATAGCGGTAAGTCTGGTGTGGCGGAGTGGTTTAAAGTTGAAGCATATCGGACACAAAGTATCGATGTATTAGAAAAAATCGCTTACCGTTACGCTACTCATCCTAAATTTTGGGGTCTTCAAATTATTAATGAACCGTTTCCAAAATTGTTCAACCTAAAACTTCGAGCTTACTATAAAAATGCAGCTGACAGGCTAAGCGGAATTTTGAAACATACCCGCATTGTATTTAGTGACTCATTTACCCCTAGGCTAATGTCGGGCGTACTGCCGCATATTAATGGCAAACCCGCAGTTATGGATATCCATGTTTACCAGCCGTTTCGACCATGGATAAAATTTGTACCATTAGACTTCTTCTTTGACTGGCTGAACTGGCAGAAAAAGTTGCATCAACGCCTTATGAAAAAACAATCAGTTATTATTGGCGAATGGAGCGGTGTCATTCGCCACGAAGATTTAATGAAAGTTCCTGAACATAAACGCGACAGCTTAACGAAGGACTATATTACACAGCAGCTTGCCGTGTACAGCGCTAGCGATGCTTGGTTTTACTGGAGTTACAAAACTGAAGGGCCTGGAACTTGGAACTATCGGTCTTTGGTTGAAAATGGAATGATCTCAAATAAATAAAGCAAAGGTGGTAGATGTCACGAAGATTTAAACGATTCAAAAGATCTATAAAAAAGTTTGCCAAACGCCACACTTTACTACTCGTTTTCATTCTACTGGGAACTAGTATAGGAGGATTAAGTTTAATGCAGCTACAATCAGCTATCAACCCGACAGCATACAGGCCACTGCTCAATGTCATCGCTAAAGGCGAAAGTAACGGTAACTACAACGCGTATTTTAGTAATGCCAATAATACCGAACTTCGACTGACCGAAATGACTATAGGGGAAGTTTTAGTATGGCAAAAACAATATGTAGAGCAGGGAAGTCGCAGTAATGCGGTTGGTCGCTACCAAATTATTGAACCAACCCTTTTGTATTTAGTTGATACATTACATCTTTCTCTGCAAAGCAAGTTCGATGAGCCAATGCAAGATAAGCTTGCGATTGCTTTAATGGAGCGCCGTGGTTCGGTAGAGTTTGTGAAGGGAGAGTTAACGAAAGAGGAATTTGCGCATAACTTATCGAAGGAGTGGGCAGCGCTTCCTAAAGTAGTGGGCGATAGACCAGATGAAAGCTACTATGCCGGTGATGGGCTCAATGCCTCGTTGATTTCGGTAGATGAAACTTTAAAGGCGGTGAATGAGTTCGAGGGGTTGGTAAAAGGTAATAAGTAAAACAGTAAATTGACTTAGTATAAACTTAGTTTTATAATATAAGTACGAGAGATGCTACGTTCATCAATCGCAAAGCGTCGCAGGTCCTCTGCGTCGTTTGACATGACAGGCAACAAACGAAAGGTTCTCCAAGTGAGCATTCTTGGCTTCCCTCCCGGCGCATCCATCGACATGATGGGGCTCGTGATCGGGCTGCCCAGTCCCGTCCCGTGTTTCCACCGCATCGAAGACGGCGCCCCCGGGGTCATCATGCACCACCCGACGTATGGTGAACTCGACTCGCGTAATCTCGGCGACGACGCATCGCGGGCGTTCCCGATCCTGGTCGAGTTCAACCAGTACGCCGATGCCCAGAAGGCCATCTTCTACCAGAAGCTGGACGACTACAACAAGGCGATGAACGAGTACAAGACGAAGTCGTTCCTCGCCATGCTCGGCCAGCTCATCAACAAGGCTCAGAAGCCCGACGACACCGAGCTCCGCGAGCTCGGCTCGCAGCTCGAGAAGCTGGACGGCGTCGTCATCCGACTCTCGACCCTGGTGTGCTTCGTCAACGAGGGGATCGTCCCCCTGTCGGCGTTCGAGCAGGCCGTCGAGCGCCTCGACGTGGAAGAGCTCATCGGGCACCCGGTTCCCAGCACCGCGACCGATGCCGCCGACCCGGAAGAACCGGCCAGCGACACGTCGTCGGACTGATCCACCGAGCAGGGGTCTGTCGGCCATCTCGGCCGGCAGACCCCTTGGTGGAGTTGCCTGTCACGTACTGCAACTAGTATTTTACCCAGATGAATTATCTGGGTTATTTTATTAAAAAATGCGCGAGCTCTCATAGCTCGCGCATTTCTCGTATTAAAATTTACTAACAATCGATCGGAACGGTCACTTCGCGAACCGTGTTTGAAGGGTTTGTCCATTGTGACGCACCGGTCTTTCCTTGGACGTAAAACTCAAATGTTGCGCTATCTTGTTGCCACCATTCCCTTGAAACAAATGTGGTTGAAATATAGCCTGGTGTAGAATTATTATTCGTAACAACGACCGGGTCAGGGATACCACCATAGTTACCCCTCACGTAGTAGTACGGTACTTTCGACGCCGTATCAGCATACCACGTTAGGGTAAAGTTCTTGCGACCATACGCCGTTGAAGTGAGTGGCACACTAGGGTCTGTGTTACAAACAGATGTTTTTGTCAGGTTGCTCGGTACAAGTATGCCGTTAGCAATCCGCAAAGATACGCTCGTACTCGTCCTCACGTTACCAGCAGCGTCATATGCTTTAGCAGTAAGAGGGTACACACCATCAGGGTTGCTCGATGTGTTAAAGGTGTAATTCCACTGGTTTCCATAGCCCTCAGCCGCGTCACCGAGTAACGTTGTACCGCTATAGAATTTCACACTCGTAACATCAACGTTATCCGTTGCTACTGCAGTGAGTACTTCAGGACCTTGAAGTAGGTTTTCCGGTAGGTTCGAAATTGAAACATTTGGCGCTGTCGTGTCGGTTGTACCGCCTCCAGTAGCATTTACGGTCACTGAAACCGACGAACTGACTTTCACATTACCTGATGTATCTGTTGCCTTAGCGACAAATGAGTGCGTTCCTGTTACGCCAGCTGTGTTATAGCTTAACGAATAGGTGTCACCAGATTTTGTTACAGTGCCTGCAAGCGGAGTTGTAGAACCGTCTGCATAAAACTTAACACCGTTTGTAGCAATCGCAATATTATCTGTAGCAGTTGCCTTCAAAACTGTCGTACCGGAGATGTTCTGACCATTTGTCGGTGAGGTAATTGTCACGAATGGAGCGGCAGTGTCTGGTGCGGTCTGACCTGAATTATTAATGGTGGCAGAAACGGCAGAACTCGTTTTTACATTTCCAGCAGCATCATATGCTTTGGCAGTAAATGAGTATGACCCGTTTGCAGTTGTATTTGTATTAAATGGTAATGACCATACATTACCCGATTGAGTTCCATTACCGATTAGCGTTGTTCCCGAGTAAAAACGAACGGTCGTAACACCAACATTGTCGGTCGCATTAGCGGTAAGGGTGATAGTACCAGCTACGGTTGATCCGGCGGCAGGTGAGGTAACTGTAACATTTGGAGCAGTTGTATCAGCCCCGGTTGAGCCATTATTGTTAATTGTTACCGAAACAGCTGAACTCGTCGTAACGTTACCGGCAGCATCGCTTGCCTTAGCGGTAAACGAGTACAAACCGTCTGGGCTGCTTGAGGTATTAGTATTAAACGGCATAGACCATGTACTGCCCGATTTAGATCCTGAACCAATCAGGGTTGTTCCGGAATAGAACTTAACGCTAGTTACGCCGACGTTATCAGTCGCGTTGGCACTAAGAGTAATTGTACCCGAGACAGTCGATCCTGCGGTTGGAGCGGTAATTGATACAGATGGAGCTGTAGCGTCAGGTCCAGTTGACGAGTTGTTGATCGTTGCATTCACAGCTGAACTTGTTTTAACATTTCCAGCAGCATCATATGCTTTCGCAGTAAATGAGTAGGTTCCATTGGCAGTACCGACCGTGTTAAAAGCTAGTGACCACACAGTACTGTTGTTTGATGATTTAACACCGTTGCCAATCAATGTTGTTCCAGAATAGAACTTAACGCTGGTTACGCCGACGTTATCAGTCGCGTTGGCGCTTAGGGTAGTTGTACCCGAAACAGTCGATCCTGCGGTTGGAGCGGTAATTGATACGGAAGGAGCGGTAGTATCAACAGGACTTGAAGTGCCGCTAAATGCTTCCGGATAAAGTGTTTTAAATGCAGGCCACGCAGCGCTGGCTAGCTTTGCATGCCCACTTACCCCTGGATGGAAGAAGTCTCGAGTTGATAGGTCATCGTACAAAATTTGCACTGAGTTTACAGCACCGTTGTCATACGCACAGTTTGAGTGTTGAGCACACTGCTCTGCGAGGATATCGTTAAATTGACTGATGCGAAGATTTACAAGTGCTCGACTCTCTGCGTTTGCAGCAGGATTTTCAGGGTTTGCAAGCATTGTAGGACAGAATGGCGCCGATCCTGCTACCCACCTTGCTCGCATATTCGACTTTTGCTCTGGTGTGGTAAGTGGTGAGGTTGTTCCAAGCTCGAAAAGCTGCTCAACATCCACAAGACTCGTTACAAGCACTTTTACTACACGGCCTTGGGCGTTGCCACCATCAAGGATTTCCAGTGTTTCCGATATATTTTTTTCATACTCCTCGGGTGTCGTTATGGTGGCAGTACTCTGACGGCAAACATCATTTGCGCCTGTCAAGAGTGTCGTGAATTGAACGTTATTTGCATTATTAACAAGTTCAGTCGCTTTGTCCGGGACATCCGCGGCTATAGAGCCTGGAATAGCTTTGATGGTGGTTGTGTATAGTGGCGAACCTCCACGTGTAGTTTTAATCCGATTAAAGATACTATTTACGTTCGCATTTGTTCCCGTTGTCCAGCTATAGGGAAGGTTGTCAGGGTCATTGTTCCTATACACAGCATTGTATGCAACACTAGCAGAATCACCCAGCGAGCCGACATTAGTGGGAAGTACCGTTACATCCGCCGCGTGTGCCGACGAAACAACCCCTATAATTATTACTCCTGCCGTTAAAAGCACGGCAGCAAAAGTTGTTATTTTATGTCTTACAACACTTCCCAGTGTTGTCCTAAAATTTTTTTTACGTATCTTCACTTTAGCCCCTATTTAGTTCTATATTTGACCTTATCGTACCATTGAAATAGCCATAAGCATATCGTTATTTAATAAAAAATTAATAATTAGTTGGTCATTAAAGTGGTTGACTACATATACTGTTTATCACATCCTTGACATCAACCATTCCGCTTATATATAGTTGCGTCAGAAATACACTTAATAATTGTAAATACAGAAAGTTTAAACTAATCATGCCACGACTACCAGAGCCGGGTAAAGATGCTGGAAATTGGGGAAATATATTAAACGACTATCTTGGCGTAAGTCATGATAGTTTTGGAGGTTTAAAAGCTAATAGTGTTGAAGGGCAGCATTTAAAAGCTGACTCTGTTACAACCGCAGCCATAGCTGATGGTGCTATCCAAGAAAATAAACTTCACCCTGATGTACAAGCAAAACTGAATACGCCAAACTCTAATAGCGTAACAAGTGTCGCAACAAAAACAGGTGCGGTGACACTCAATAAAACTGATGTTGGGCTTGATAGGGTTAACAACACGAGCGATGCAGATAAACCCGTCTCAAACGCTACACAGGCGGCGCTCGATACAAAAGCAGATACAAGTGCTTTAACTAATGGTCTGTCCAACAAGGTTAATACCAGTAGTATTGGGGTGGCGAATGGCGTTGCAAGTTTGGGCGGTGATACAAAACTCATTGATACCCAGCTGCCAACCCGATTAACTTCAGATGGTATAAATTCTACTATAAATACACTTTCAAGCGACGCTATTCGAGAGTTATCTATGGATATCCGCATAGCTTTCTCGGGAACAAAGCTTATTACATACGGGGCATCCTGGACGCAATACGGCTCTTACGATACTCAGCCGTATTCAACCTACCTACCTGACTTGCTTGGATTTTCTGAAGTAATAAATAGGGGACGAGCTGGAAGTCGCATGCAGGATATTACTGTAATGGCCGTAGAAAGTGGCCACCCGATTAGTTGGGATCCCGCACAGCGAGGTGTAGTAATTATTGATGGACTAGGAAATAATCTCATTGAAGCAGATAACGCCGCCAACCGCTCGGCCGCTGTTGAGCAGCTACGCGCACTCGTTGCACTCGTCTCGTCATCGGCACGAGTCGAGCAAACATCGTTTACATTCACTGGGGGATGGAATGATACTACAAGTACCCAATCATACGCATCGGGTGGTTCGGTCGCAATTACTACGTCAAGCAATGGTGAATATGCAGATATACCCGTAACCGAACAAGACCACTACGTGCTTATGCACGGCATTGATGGAACAACAGCTCGTGGTGGTCGGTTCACATTTACACAAGGCGCAACGTCACTCGGCTCAAAACTGCTAGACGGTACGACTATCCGAACCGGCCGCGAAGCGGATAACGGCGCAGCTCCTGTAGTATTTAAAATTACTGGCCATAGTGCCGGAACTATTCGGGCGACTTTTGATAATAATGGCGTACCGGGCGCGTTGGGAATTCTTGATGCAATTCTGCCGCAGTCCGCAACCCCGCCACTCATTATCATTTTTAAAATACCACCCCTTACGGCACCAACCCATAACAAACCTGCGCTTTATGACTATCTTCGTACTTTACCAGATATAATTGCGAGTGAATTTGGTAAACATATCATCGTCGTCGATCCAGCTCCGGGCTGGGACCCCGCGACTATGCTTGGTGCCGACGGTCTTCACCCAACAAAGCTTGGTGTCGATCATCTTAATAAAGCGATTGTTAGTACCGTCAGGGCAACTATTTGGCGCCGACAGATAGAATCATCCCTAGGAACATCGTTAACATAAGTTTAGCTTGACCAAGAGCCATATTGCAAAGTAAGTGTGCGTCCTGTATAGTCGAAATTAAATGAAGTGGGCTTCTTTTAATACAAATAAAAAACGCAGTGATACACACTCCTTTACAGGTGGATTCACAATTGTTGAATTACTTATCGTTATTGTCGTCATCGCGATTTTAGCGGCAATAACAATCGTAGCCTACACTGGAATTCAGACCCGTGCCCAACAAACAAAATACACCCAAACCGCCCAATCTATTCTAAAAAAAGTTGAAGTATATAAAAGTATCGTTGGTACGTATCCTGTCTTTGCCGATGGTACGTTGACCGACCTCTACACAGGCGTAAGTGGTGCTCCAATCGACGCCCGGCTAACGGGCGATGTACAGATTTTTTACAATTCTAATGTCAGTTCTTATACATACACTGACGTTAAAGATGCAGCCGATGGAAAATACTCTGGTATCCCTAAGCAGACATATATAGCCCAGGTGTGTGCAACTAATACCGGCTATCGAATTTTATTGCCAAATATATCCACATCTACAATCCTAACGCAAACCGTAGGTAGTTGCTAAGGGCTAGTAAGCTATTTTAGATGATTCACTTTAAATCGTTAGCACAAAAAGTTGGCAAGTGGACGATTTTAAAACTACCCCAGAACGAAAGTAAAAAATTACCCTCGCGCGGGCAGGTAATGGTGAATTTGAAGATCCAAGGCCATACCGTCGTACAAGTTCTCGAGCCCGATGGAAGAGGTGGTCGTTGGTTCAAGCTGCCACCCGATTTATTAAAAAATGCGAAAATAACTACTGGTACTATTGTGTCGGTGAGTATTGAGTTGACTGAAAAATGGCAAGAACCGGTAAAACCGCAGGATTTTAACCAAGCATTGAAAAAAGCATCGCCGTTCGTACAGCAATTATGGCAGGACATAACACCAATGGCACGATGGGAATGGGTGCGGTGGATTAACGCAACGACCGTACCGGAAACACGAGTTCGCAGAATTCAAGTATCAATTTCTAAAATGCAATCGGGCAAACGACGGCCTTGCTGTTTTAACTTAGCATCTTGCACTGATCCGAACCTTTCAAGGGGCGGGAAGCTTATTGAACCTACTGTGAAATAGTGGGTGAATGAGTTTTTCTCGATGCGAAGACCGCAAGTAACGCATTAACTACAAACAAATAAAAAACAAATGCAAAAGTTTCGAACGAGAAGCTTTGTATTGCAAGAATACTCAATCCAAACCCTACCGTACTAATGGCATAGGCAACCCAACTTTCTGTTTCGGGGTGTTTGTAAGATTTAATAATTGTAGGTAGACCCGCCATCAGATCTGCTAAAAGGGCAAATAATATAGCTAGGTTCGGATTGTCCGTAAGATACCAAAGCAATAACCCGACCACACCCGCAGCCATTAGGTAGTAATCTCTTGGCTCAGTCTTCCAATAGGCTTTCTTGTTCAGGAAAGAGGCGAGCAATATCAAAAAGGGCGTAAAGCCAGCGGCAAAGGATACCCACGATAGTCCCTCAACACCCTGAGCTTTCTGCGCAATAAAAATTATCATTGGGAACAATCCCCATAGCAACCATGTAATTCTATTTGGCTTTGTATTTCCCCTAATTGTTTCGTACAAATAGTAGAGGCCACCTAATGACGCTATGCCGGCGCCTATCAATGCAAAATATTCGGGAATCATGTTTGTAGTATAGCAAAAGTACACATTGCCAGAACTTTAAAACATAGTCTTTATATAACCACGATACAAATAACTCGAAAAAGAGAAAGAGCCTCGCAGGTACTACCCGCGAGGCTCTTTCGAGTCTGGGTACTTCCTGCAAGGCGAGTTGCTACGCGTCGTTGGTTCTGTCTACTTACGCCGTAGCACCAACTCCTTGAACTTCTCGATCGCGTTGATGACAACGTCGTACACAACTGCAACGAGAAGCACGGCTGTGTAGATGGCGAAGCTGATGACATGTTGCCACCACAGAACCTTGATGTCACCGCGCTTGACCGCCTCGTCGTATTCACGCTCGAGTTGGTCTTGCTGTTTGAAGTCTGGTTCGCTTAGGTACGACCGGCCTGTTGCCATGATCTTTCCAATCTTTTCAGTAATGGGCATGTGCGCGTAGCAGTATTATATATTATACAACTTATTATTAATAATATCAAATAATTTATTTTTGACCCTTTCCTATAAAGCGGTTATGCTTCAGACCATTAAAACTGAATATAAAATTTAAAGAAAAATTAAAGAACACCTCGTATATGCTTTATATCAACAATAATTAGTAAAGAAAGGTACACATGAACGCGATAAGTCGAGGGGTCAGAAACGCATTTAGGAATATGATTCGTACAGGCTCGATAGTATTAATATTAAGTATTAGCATTGGGTTAATTCTAGCAATGCTTTCTGCAAGACAAGCGGTAAGTGAAAAAATTGAAGCGGTGAAAAGTTCGGTAGGAAATACTATTTCCATATCTCCAGCAGGCTTTAGGGGTATGGAAGGTGGTGGTACCGCATTAACATCAGCACAAGTAACCACTATTAGTAGTGTGGCGCATGTCGCGAGTGTTACGAGTAGTCTTAGCGATCGGCTAGAAACAGACGACACAACCAACCTTACAAGTGGAATAGAGGCTGGAGCGTTGGGTGCTCGGAACGAGTCGTCAAATTCAAATACATCGTCAAGTCAAAACGACACCCAAAACATGCAACAAGCGCCTCCTGGTGGTAACCCTATGACTTCGATTACTATTACAGGTCTTAGCAATACAACGACCGATAGCTCGTTTGGGGGAAGTACGGTTACCTGGACAAGCGGTGAAGTATTTGACGCATCTGCTGATACAAATAATGCAGTAATAGGCACGGCTCTTGCCGAGAAAAATAATTTGGCAGTCGGCGATACCTTTACAGCTTATGGGGAAACGCTAACGGTTGTTGGAATATACGACGCCGGCACGACGTTCGCAAATAATGGTATATTCGTTTCACTTACAGCCCTGCAACGACTATCCGACCAACCAGATAGCATTACCAGCGTCACTGCAACCGTTGATTCACTCGACAACCTTGCTTCTACCACCAGTGCAATTAAAGAAAGTATCGGAAGCGACACGATTGATGTTACAAATAATCAAGAAACTGCAGACAATGCTGTAGCACCGCTGCAAAGTGTTCAAACAATTTCGCTTTACAGCCTTATTGGTGCAATAGTCGCCGGGGTCGTGATTATACTTCTTACAATGATGATGATTGTGCGCGAACGACGACGAGAAATTGGTGTTATGAAAGCAATTGGTTCAAGCAATTTTTCTATAACAGTTCAATTTATAGCAGAAGCGGTAACACTTACCCTGTTAGCCTTACTAATTGGAACACTTATCGGTATCATTGCCTCAGCGCCGCTTGCCGACATGCTAGTAAGCACTTCATCAACAAGTACAACTCAAGGGCCAGGTATGGGTGGCCCAGGGAGAGGCCTATCAAGTGGTCTTCAGGCAGTTACTGCTATCCAGTCGTCGGTTGGCATCCTAACAATACTGTACGGGGTCGTAGCAACGTTAGTCATTGCAATACTTGGAAGCGCCTTCCCAGCACTAATGATCAGTAAAATAAAGCCCGCCGAGGCTATGAGGAGTGAATAAAATGTTACAAGTAAGTAATTTACGCAAAGAATTTTCACAAGGTGGACACAAGATCGTTGCCGTAGATGATGTAAGTTTCTTAGTTAACGACGGTGAATTTGCATCGATTATAGGGCGCAGCGGTTCGGGAAAAAGTACGTTACTTGGACTGCTAGGGGCACTCGATAGCCCGACCGCTGGAAGCATCAAGATAGACGACAGTGATATAGCAACATTTCGTGACTATAAGTTAACCAATTATCGCCGCGACTCAATTGGCTTCGTATTTCAAAATTACAATTTAGTTCCAAATCTTACCGCTTTAGAAAATGTCATGCTTCCACTGGAATTCGCGAAAGTAGATAAGCACACACGAAAAACACGCGCCGCGAAGCTTCTTGAACAAGTTGGTATTAGTGGTGACAAACAAATGCGAAAGCCAGGCAAATTATCGGGTGGGGAGCAGCAGCGGGTCTCGATTGCCCGCGCACTAGCCAACAAACCGCGCCTGATACTTGCAGACGAACCAACCGGAAACCTGGATACGGAAAATGGCACACGTATTTTCGACCTACTGCACGACCTTGCTCGAACTGAAAAAACAACGATTGTGGTTGTGACCCATGACCTCGAAATTGCAGGTAAAACAGATAAGGTATTCAAGTTACAAGATGGAAAATTAACTACACAGCCTGTAAGGAGGTAATATGAAAAAAACCAATCAAGATACACCAATGACGCTTGAGGAATATTCACTGCGCCAAAATGAACTAAAAAAATCTAATACTCTCCTCATAAGGGTGATCGTAGGCCTTGTTGTTACTATGATAATTGCTGGAACAGTGCTGGTTGTAACCAAGCTTCACTCTCAAAAGAGCCCGAGAAATTCCGGGGCATTTACCAACCAACAATCTGGGCCTGGTAACGGCGCCCCAAACGGAAGAATGGGGGGATTTGGAGAAGTAACGGCAATTACAGAATCGAGTATTACGATTAAAGACGCGATGAACGATACTGAAAAAACGTACAGTATTTCCGATTCAACAACGGTCACCGACGATTCCGGGTCAGTAAATACCGTGAGTGGAATTAAAGTTGGTGACCAAGTTATGGTGCGCAGTGATACAGCGTCTTCGAATGACGAATCAGCAGCATCGATTACCTTTAACCCACAAATGCCATCCGGCCCACGCAGTAACGGCTAAACAACTTGGTATACTAATACTATGAAAATACTCGTTATTGAAGATGACCAGGCAATCCTCAACGCCTTAAAAGAGGGCCTTGAAGATGAAGCTTACGCTGTTGATATAGCGAGTAACGGCGACGAAGGGCTGCGCAGCGCGCAAGCTGATACGTATGATCTGATTATTCTCGATGTTATGATGCCTGAAAAAAATGGCTATGAAGTTTGTAAAGAATTAAGATTTGGTAATGACAAAACGCCCATTCTCATGCTTACCGCAAAAGGCCAGGATACTGATATCGTTCATGGGTTAGATACAGGTGCGGACGACTACCTTACGAAACCATTCAGCTTTGATGTACTACTGGCACGAATAAGGGCGCTCCTTCGACGCCCCGACGAAAAAATTGCCGAAGTATTACAGGTGGCAGACTTAACACTTGACCCAGCTACAAAAATAGTTAAAAGGGGAGATACGGGTATCTATTTAACAACCAAGGAGTACGCCGTTTTAGAGTACTTAATGAGAAATCAAGGGAAAGTAGTGTCAAAAACAAATATCATTCACCATGTTTGGGATTTCGATGCTGATATCCTTCCGAACAATGTCGAACTGTTTATTATGTTTATACGACGTAAAATAGACAAACCATTTCCAACCCCATTAATTCACACGGTTACTGGGTTTGGGTATAGAATTGGAGCTGCTAATGTTTAATGTGAAGCAACGTAAAACCCACCTAGCGGCAACCTACTTGGCTATCATTATGGCGTTATCGCTGGTATTTAGCGGATTGATATTTGCTATCACTACTTCACAACTAGACCGGCCGCTTCCTCCCGCCAGGTTAGATTCTGGTTTCATGAGAGAGGAAGTACCGTCTCAGGTGCAAGCTCAAATTGATGAACGTACTAACCAGACGAAACAATCATTAGTATATTCATTACTCGCACTGAATATACTCATGCTTGGAGCTGGTGGGGTATTTAGTTATATATTGGCCGGAAAAACATTGAAACCCATCGAGGAAGCCCTTGAGGCCCAAAGCCGCTTTGTTACCGATGCAAGCCACGAGCTGAGAACACCCCTAACGGCCCTGCAGTTAACGAACGATGTGGCGTTACGAAAGAAACATATCGACGATACAGCGGCGCGAGAATTACTGAAAAAAAATAATGTTGAGGTCGAGAAACTTCGACTTTTAGCTGAGTCACTTTTAACGCTCTCGCAGACCGAGAATGAAAAGGTGAATGATGAAAAAATAAACCTTACTGATAGTATTTCTCAAATTATTAACGAACTGCAACCGGTAGCATTGGCAAAATCAATTTCGGTCGTACCAAAGCTATCGAATGTGGTTATTCAAGGAAATAGCGCGGCCATTTCGCAAATTATTACTATTTTTCTAGACAACGCCATAAAATACACGAACGACGGGGGAGTTGTTCATATTAGTCTTCGCAAAACTAAAGATAGTGCCACTGTATCGGTGAAGGATACTGGTATAGGCATAGCAGAGGACGATCAAAAGCGTGTTTTCGAACGGTTTTACAGAGCAGACGCTTCGAGGTCTCGGTCTCAATCAACCAGCCATGGGTTGGGTTTGTCAATTGCTCAGTCTCTTGCAGATCGACTGGGATATACACTGCAGCTTGAAAGCCAACCCGGGGTTGGATCCACCTTTAAGCTACATATACCAGTTGCAGAATAGCCGCCTTTTAATACACAACCTTCATAAGCGAATAGAGCCCCTTGTGACGAATTATCGATTTTTCCTGGGGTGAAGCATTTTTAGACAACGCAACATGCGGATGCAATGTTAACGCATTACGAAGATTAGGGTCATTTTGCATAAATATTCGTGGGTCGCTAATACCGACACTCTTCAACATATTCATACATACCAGAAGTGCTTGGCGATGAAGTTCGTTCAACTCCTTGGAAGGCTCATAGCCCACTGCGATAGTTTTTCCAAACGTTTCAAGGCCGATAGGGCGTAGCGCAAAATTTACATTGCCAAATGAAGCTGCGATTTGCTCTAATTCATCAGCGCATCGCTCGGCCGCTTGCAGAATTTCTTCCGAATTAATTTCGGGAAGCGCCGCAATCAGTCGTGATAATTCACCAATGTGAATAACAGTCATGTGGAGTTCGCTGTCGGGGACGGGTCGACCATCGTTAATCTCGGAACGCATAGCCTGAAGATGAGTTAGAGTTCCGGTATCGGGGCGCAGCTGAACATAGAGGCGCGTTTTGTCGGTAAAATGGGTGTTTGCCATATATCCTTAGTATACTGAAGAATATGCCTAAGGCTTCACCTAAAACACAGCAAAAAAATTGCCCGGTATGCTTACGACCTTTTCACAATAGGAAGAAGTGGGCACAGCGCGGGCAATGGGAAACTGTCGTGTATTGTTCGAAACGGTGCCAGAAAGCGGCACCTAAGAAAACCACATCAAACGATGATTAAAAACCAAGCCCGTTTTTTCCACCAGCTGGTTGTGGCGGCGGCGATGGTGCAACGTATTCCGCGGGGTAGCTTTGGCCACGTGTTAATAAATTACCGTTACCAACCGTGTAGGGGGTTGTCATAAGCTGCAAGGCAACTTGTTTGAAAATAAAATGTTGCCCCTGGTCGTTGCCATGCAATCCATCGGCGTTCATTGTCGCTGGGTCCCACTTTGTTTCGTCAATCGCTAAGGCCTGAAATGTTGGATACTGAGCCACAACATCTGTAACTTCTTGCCATAAACTATTACGGACGGTGTCGTAATTAATACCAAACGATGCTTGAATTTCAGCCGTAGGCTTTGTTTCACGAATAATTAAACCAGCCCGCGGAGCCGTCGATGGAATAAACAGCCCATCAAGAAACAAGCCCGTGCCGGCAATTTTTATCACGCGAATACGGTGTGTACCCGGCCCTAGATCTCGAAGCTTATAAATAATAGAGGTATTGTGAACATCGCCCGGAAGTAAACCGGCAGTCGAAAACTCACCAATACTTCTTGCACTACCATTAATAATCTCCGCAATACGAACAGTTGCGTAGTACTCGGCACGGGCGTAAAAAACAATGTCAGCACCTTGTTCACCCGTGAAGTTAAACTCGAAATAGCCGCCGTCAGTAAAAGTTCCAATATAACTACCTCCCATCGCGCCCGTCACTGCATACGATGCAAAGTCAGATGTAAAAACGAAGGTGTTTGATACCGCGGGAATTTTTTCGTTTGCCGTTAAGGAGGCGAGTGTTGTTTCAGTTGCCCAGCGAACAGTTTGTTTACTTGCAGCACTATCACCATAGGCGATATTATTACCGATCAGCGAACCAACAACAAAAGACTGGTCGCGAACTGGAATGTAGGTTGGTGTATTAACGCCAATAATAGCGCGTGCAATTTCACTTGCTTTAAGGCCACCGACAGCACATGAATTTACTACCGACATTTTAAACTGATCTTTAATAATATTGGTAAAATGGTTATTTGGACGCTGAAGGTCATAATCTGGCAAGTCAAAAGAGTTGCCAATAATAACGAGTGGTCGCCCCCTAAGGGCGGTGTACGCAACGTCAATCATTGAAAGCGAGGAAGGTGGCTGTTCAGTACTTTGAAGCTTAGACTGCACTTCACTTGAAAGATCTTCCTTAGGAATACCGGTTGATGGCTTGCTGTATTTTTGGTTGATATCAGCTCGGGCTTTAAGCGTGCCATCTTCGTTGTGCTCAACCCTTAAGAATTCATTTAATATTTTTCCCCAGTTGCCTTCATCGGCGCCGTCAATTGGTAATCGTGCCATTCATATCCTTCGTAAGAATCGTAGTATCTATAAAAGTATACCAGTGATCGACTGTTTCTGTATTGTTAGTTACCACTCTTGTCTAGTTACCAGTAGATGTGGTAAAGTTCGTTTAGAATAACCATAAAGGGTTTTATATATGGCACGCCTTCCAACACCTGGTTCGGACTATGGGAACTGGGGAAACATTTTAAACGATTACTTGCAAATTTCGATTAACACAGACGGGACTTTAAAAAAAGCGGGCGATATAGCAACAGCGTTAGAAAAAGCAACGGCAACCGAAGAAGCGCTTGTCACGACAAATTCTGTTTTGTCTCAGAACACCTCAGCATTAAATAACAAATACACGAAACCAAATACGGGTATCCCTGAGTCGGATTTCTCCGCAGCGGTTCAAACAAAGCTAAACCAGTCGAACGGCTCGGGATGGCAACCAAATACTACGTATACGGCTGGCTCTATCGTGCAAACACCAATAGGTATTTTAATGGCCCGTAAAACAAGTGGGACATCGCAGTCAAGCTGGGAAAGCGATAGGGGCAACTGGGTTGCTGCCGATTCTACTCGTCAATTTTCAGTTGTCGATTTTGGCGCTAAAGGCGATGGAGTAGCTGATGATACCGCAGCTATTCAAGCTTGTATTAATGCAGCCGGAGCAGTCAGAGGTGTTGTTGGCTTTGGTACACCCCAAGCACGGGCTCGTTATATCGTTGACTCTCTCACCGTTCCAGCCTATGTCACATTACGCGGTCTAGGTGGTTCCATCTACCGTTTCGGCAATGAATCAGATTCAGATGCCGCCACGGCTTTAGTCCACAAAAATGGTAGTACCGCACCTATGGTTACATTTACCGGTGGGGCAAACACGGCAGAAAACTTGTTTTTTGATGGTAATTCTGTTGCAGCACCAGTGGTTGTCATTGCTGATGGTTTTGAAATGCGCATGAACACAATTCGTATTGCTAATGCCGGAAACATTGGCCTTGATATTCAAGGGTCTTGTAATACATCGTATCAAGATGTCTTTATAGATAATTGCGGCGCAAATGGAGTCCCAATGGTACGGATAAACGCTTTGTCGCCTCGTACAATTAACACTATTGATTTTGACGGCCTTACAATTGAAAGGCCTCTTAGCGCAACTGCTCCGGCATTAGAAATTGGAAATGCAATTGAAGCTAATAATGTGTATCCGGAATTCGTTCGTATTCATCGCCTCCATGCTGAATGCCCAAGCGATAACGGATCGGTTCCAAATACAGGTGGGCTCATTCGAATCGTAAACTGTCGCAATGTCGTTTTGATAGACCCATTCATCTACGGAGGCCCGGGGCCACTTCTTGTACATGAACATTCCGAGACGGTCTTAGGCTCGAATGCACTAAGTGGGTTAACAGTTATCGGCGGTGCAATTGTTGGACGACCTGGAAATTCCGGCTACCGCCCATCAACATTGATTAGCCTGAAAACTGGAGACGGGTTCTCTATGACTGGAACAAAGTTGCAAAGTTACTCTGGTTTTGCCGTAACCGTCAATGCAAGCTATGGTCCTAATGTCCAAATAGCATCAACTTGTATTACAGACTCGCTCGCTACAACGCTTACTGATGCCCGCACAAACTACAACCCATCAACCCATACACTTCCCGTTGCATTTACTCGTGGTGTTGCGACTGGCTTAGCTACAAAAAATACGGCCTATACACTGGCTGCAGACAGTACTATTCTTATTGCCAATGGGGCAACAATAACACTTCCTAATGCCGTCGCTAGTAATGGCGTTGCAGGAACTGGACGAATATATACATTAAAAAACACCGATAGTAATGCACTCGCGACAGTCATTACTACCGCATCGCAAACAATAGATGGCCAGCTAGCAAAGTCGCTCACACCACTTACTGCTATTACCGTTCAGTCTGATGGCGCGAATTGGTGGGTAATACAAAGTTATACCCCGTAACGAACACTCGTTATTTAAACTATCGTATCAAGCTGGGTACAATAACCATATTGTATATACTAGTAGAGTGGATGTTTCAATAGTATGGTTTCGACGCGACTTACGGTTACACGATAACGAGGCTGTCTTTAATGCAACCGTTGCTACAAAGCATTGTTTATATGTTTTCGTAATTGACCCTTGGTTTTTTAGCCAGCCTGAAATTGGCTACCTTCGGGTTAAGTTTCTTTTCGAGTCATTGGCCGCACTTGATCGTGCGCTTGAAAAATTGGGAAATCAGCTTGTAATCCTCAGGGGTGAAAGCGTTACAATGATTTCTTCGTTACTGGAAACGCTTACTAAAGGCGGCTATCATCCAACGCTTTATATGAACAACGACATACAGGTCGCTTATGGGCGAGAACGTGATGAGGCGGTCAAAAAATACTGCAAAGAGAACGACGTAGAGCTACATGTGAGTCAAAATTATTTCTTACTTTACGATGAATCGCAGATGGATTCGTGGTGGAGGCAGTACTATGAATACCAGTACGCTCCGCAACTTACGGCGCCAACCATTACACCGCTTGACGATGATTTGAAACGTCATATTAAACCACTCGAGCAGCTTAACCCTCAAACGCTTGCAGAGGAACTATCATTAACACTTCCCGATACGAAGCAGGTTTTATTTAAAGGTGGTGAAGACGCCGCCCGCTTGGCAGTGTATACGTTTTTAAAGGATAGGGTAAACGGCTACCGCTGGAAGATTTCACGGCCATTTCTTGTACAGCAAGGCGCAACCTCGCTTCTTGGGCCGCACTTGGCTTTTGGAACTATTTCAAATCGCACCGTCTTTCAAGCGGCCGTCGGGCACCACGCGAAGCTTGAAAAAATTCAGCCTAAAAAAGCCTTCGATATCGCTACTTACCTTGACCGATTACGGTGGCGGGATAGCTTTACGCAGCGGCTGTGGTTTCATCCAAAACTCATTTGGAAAAACCGCTTTCCTGAGTTCGACGAAGTGTATAACGAGAAAGAACTCACCCCACAGAAGCAAGAATATTTCGAGCGTTGGAAAGCAGGCGAGACAGGCTTTCCACTACTTGATGCAGCTATGAAACAGTTGCAAGCAGATGGATTTATTAATTTTCGAATGCGGGCGATGGCAGCAACCTTTTTGACCATCAACTGCGGCGTAAGCTGGCATCACGGTGCGCGCCATTTTATGAATTGTTTAGTTGACGGTGACATTGCAATTAACCATTGGCAGTGGCAAATGCAGGCTGGTATTACAAACCCGCTGAGTCCGACATTTAGGATGTATAGCCCAACAAAAAACTTTCGCGACCGCGACAGTACCGCCGCCTATGTTCATTTTTGGCTGCCGGAAACACGCGGTAAAAGCGTTGATACAATTTTAGCCGAAGCCAAGCCAATGCTAGACTTCAATGAAACACGAAAAACAAATGGAAAAATTATATCCGATTTACGAAAAAAGGTGAGGGAACGAATTGTAGCAGAGAAAGGTGAAGAGCTTAGTAACGCTACTGTCGCGCATACTGTAGTAAGAAGGTATAATGATCGATCGGCTGATCGGTATAAGAAGTATATGAAAGATTTACCAGGCGATTCTTAAAGACCGACTGTTATCACTGTCGATTTTTGCGCGATTGTTATACCCAATGCATCTTTTGCCGTGAATGTAATAGTATACGTTCCATTCGACGACCAATTCCAGTCGGCTAGGTTCACGACCGAGAGTTTGTGTGGGGCAGCATCACGAACGGTGTCCATCTTATTGAGGCGGTCACCATCGACTTGCCAATACATATCATACGAATCGACGCTTTGCCCGTCGACAACTGCTTTAAATGGTTGCACTCCACTGACAGCGTGAACATTTCCCGGCCACCAGATACTTATATTAGCCTTTTGAAGGGTAGGAATTATTATTGACGGCACAACGACAGGCGGTGTGGGAACGGGAGCTTGGGTGACGCGAACCGTTGCGGTCTCGTTATTCCACAGCAGCACCGAACTCCACCCCGCAGTAAAGATACCGCCACGCACCGTATACGTTCCGGTTCTAGCCGGTGTCCAACGAATTGTATACGTTTTTGAGTCAGCACTAAGGGTTTGATTTTCATAGACCGTCTGGGCAACTTTTTGATTCTGGTCGTCATATATTTCAATATCAAGCACAAGACCAGTTTGCGGTTGCGGAGCAGCAAAGTTAATTGATATTTCTTGCGACGAAAGGCCTGTAACCGAAACATCAGAACTCGTCATTATAAATGACTTCAGTGCAGCTGTTGGTGCAGGGAGGACGGGCGTCTGCTTCGCTATATTAAGTGGGTTTACCATAACACCACTTGCCACCATCAGTCCAAAAAGGCGCATTGAATCGGGGTAATAACTGGTGCTTGGGGCGGACTGCAGCGCATTCCAGCTCGCAACGCGGTATTCGTCATTTCTACTTGCTGTCGCTGCAGCAGCAATGGCAGCCCGTAGCGGCGTTGCATCACCGCGATCTACCGGCGTACCGTCAAGGTTGTAGCTACTTGCAAGTGTGGCGTTATCACGACTAGCAAACCAAGTATTAAAAGGAGTAAGTAACTGCGCATCGGTTTGATCGCATGTCCACGCCGCACCAAGCGCGAGACGAAGCGGCGTTCGACTGGCATCATAGCCATAATTATGGCTCATACCATTGGTCGGGTTACCTTGAGCGTCAGACCAATCGGGGAATAACCCAGTAGTTGGGTGTTGAGATGCTTTTAGTACAGTCTGGCTCTTGGCTTTTACTGTCGTCCAGGTGGCATCGCCGGCATAGGCTTTGAACACATCATAATAACTTGGCGCTAAATAAGAAACGTTCAGCAGTGAGCTTCCGCCCCATACGTCACCAGGCTTTACAATACCAGTATTGGCTTCAACTTGATGCCGGAGAACAGTCTGAATGCGATCGACCGCAGCTAGTCGGTAACCGCCCCATGTCGTATCTGCCGTAATAAGAGCCGCCGCCATATCTTGGTCGGCGTCGGTCGCCCCGTTGTACCCAATTGTTGATCCATCGGACGCAATTCGCCAGTTCATCACCCCGTTCTGATTGAAGTGCTTTTGTGCGTACGCCCAAAGACCATCAAACGTCGACTTGTCATTATTGTAGACCGCAAATAGCATTCCGTAGGCTATACCTTCGGAGACCGTATCGTACTGATCGAATGATGATCGCTGGACACGAAGATCGCCACCAGCACCATCAGATGTGACGTAGGTCGCCTTCCAAGCTTGATAGGCATCGCTGACAACTTTACGCGAACTTTCGGGCGTGCCACCTAGTGGTTGAGCACAGTTAATCAACGACCGGCCTGACGATTGGGCCGAGGTAGAATTAGAGATGAATGCCGTACTTAAGAGCATAGCGGCAATTACCACCATTGATACGGTACATTGATAAAGACGATTCATTCTACGCAACACTAAAATCCTCACGACACTTATAACATTACATTATTTACATAATAGCATTAAAGTTTTTTTATAGGTAAAATCTCTCCATTATTTAGAACTTAAAAATGAAATGTAGTCTGCAGCCCGCTCTTGAAGAGCTGGCCAAGCAATTTCCGAAGAATTAACAAAATCGCCAAAAGACATAAGCATATATTCAACACCTTCGTCACCAAATTGTATTTTATCGAATGCAGAAGGGGGTAGTTGCACAACTGGAAAATACGTGAATTTACCCTGCTCAAGAATACTTGGGTACTTTCTAGCATAGACGATATCGCTACGCGTGAGCTGTAGCCCAAATTCTTCATATATCTCACGGCAGAATGTATCGAATGGTGATTCATTATTCTCAGGACCACCACCCGGCAAATCGATACACAAGGGATACTTATCTGTATTTGTATCTCTAAGATATACAAGCAGTTTATCTCATATATGCATATATTCTGGGAACAACTTACATATGGCTGAGTAATAGTGGGTCTTAAATCTTGAAGAATGACTGCAAACATACATGTTAAAATAGATATGTGAAAAAAGTAATTATTATTGCTATTATGTCCATTCTTGTGTTTGGTGGCTTGGCTCTACTTATTGCAACAAATCCGCTCGAAAAAGGTGCGAATTCTTCAACCGATCAACAAACTACTGTGAATCAGGTTCCAAGCAATACAAGTACTCAACTTGCAACTGGAAAATACGAACTATACTCAACCTCATTGATTGGCGATGCTAATTACAAGGAAACTATTCTTTTTTTTCACGCCTCTTGGTGCCCAGAGTGTCGTGCATTTGAACAAGCAATTCAACAAGGTACTATTCCTGAAGGTGTGCAAATTCTCAAAGTCGACTACGATAATTCATCGGAACTCAAATCGCAATATGGCGTAACGCTTCAATCAACATTCGTAAGAATAAATGAGAAGGGTGAAGAAGTTTCTCAGTGGGTTGGATATGGTAAAGAAAAGTCTATCAAGCTTATTCTGGATAACACATGATTGAATTACTGATTGCTTCATTCCTTGCGGGGATCCTCACAATCTTAGCGCCATGCATAGTTTCGGCTATCCCAATTTTATTAGCCCGAGGTGGTACCGTGAAAAATTCTCGTAACGCCTTTTTTGTCATCATTGGGCTCTCGCTATCAATTCTAATATTTACGGTTTTATTGAAAGCGACTTCGCTATTTTTAGGTATACCCCCTGAAATCTGGAGAGTCGTTAGTGGGGGAATTATTTCACTATTTGGCGTAATTACCCTTTTTCCAGAACTTTGGGAAGCATTTGTTTTAAAAACACGTCTTGTATTTAAGGCACAGGATACGCTTGGGAAAGCGAATAGACAAGGCGGTCCTTGGGGCGATGTTTTACTTGGCGCAAGTCTCGGGCCGGTGTTTAGCGCTTGTAGTCCTACGTATGCACTGATTGTGGCCGTCATACTGCCAGCCCAACCCTTGACCGGACTTGTCTATTTAACAGCTTTTATCTTGGGACTGGCAGTGATGCTTTCGCTTATAGCACTTCTTGGTAATTCTTTATTAAAAAAATTAGGCTGGAGTCTTAATCCAAAGGGTATTTTTCGCCGCGTCCTTGGCATAATCCTAATTATTATCGGCGTCTTCATAGTGTTTGGAATCGATAAAACTTTCCTCGGTATACTTGTCGAAAATGGATGGTATGATTTCCAAATTGCAATTGAATCCTGGCTATCACCATAAATGCAAATATACATTCAATGATCAGAATGCATAGTTGACTTATATTTGAATCTATACTGGTTAGATTAGTGGTAGTGTTCCAGAAAGAAACTCAAAAAGAATTATTCTTCAGCAAGAATCTGAGATAATTCTTAATCCAAGTGAGAAGCTTGAGCTAAAGCTCTTATTCTATCCAAATTAGCACTGTTAATAGTAATACCGTCAGCTTAAGTAGCTTCTTATGCGTCACTTGCAGCAATATTTAGAATGTGAGGTTCTAACAGCGTGAATCTCGGTACAAGAAAAGAGACGAACAGAAAGTTTGTCTTTTTTCTTGGCTGGGGATAGGGGACGAGAATCAAACTTTTTCTGAGGAGCTAACTTTTGAACCGTCTGAGCTAGATAGTGTCTATATAGAACCAGAACAGGAGGGTAAATAGCATGGCGCGTATTCAATTCGGTCTTCCACTTCTGATTATAGCGCTCGTAACTTTATGGACATATCAAACATACGTCCTATACGCCGTTGCTATTGTGCTGGCACTTACGGCATTACGTTTATCCATAAAGATATATAAATTCTTCCGGCAATTTCAGCGCAACCTATCATTTAAAGAAATCGACAAAATGGACGGTATTGAGTTTGAACGCTATATTGCTCAAATACTCAAACGACAAGGATACAGCAGTGTAAGGCTAACCGAACAGTACGATTATGGTGTAGATATCGTTGCAGAGAAAGATGGGGTAAAGTGGGGTGTTCAGGTAAAACGTTATTCGGGGCTTGTTAAAGCTTCAGCCGTGCGACAAGTAGTAACTGGTCTAAACTTTTATAACTGTCAGCGGGCTATGGTTATTACTAATAGTGAGTTTAGTAATGTTGCAAAAACACTCGCAGTTAGTAATAACTGCGTACTCGTTAATCGAGCGAGCTTGCTCAAATTAGCACGTTAAAATGGAAAGATATCGCCAGCGGTGACTTTAAGCACCTTGGCAATACGTTCATAAACCTCTACCGATGGCTTTACTTCTGCGCGTTCAACCCTTGCGTAATAGCTAGGGTGTATCTTTGCTTTTTCGGCAACATGAGCTTGAGTCATTTCTTTTTCACGACGAATAGAGCGGATTGTTTTAGCTACCTTGCGCGTTGTATCGTCGGACGTCATAGTATCATTCTACCACGCTCGACTTTAATAACAGAGAGGCATAGCGTATGATAGAGGTGTAATGGCAAATGACAGCACACGTATCACCCTAAAATCCGACAAAGCAACGGGCATCACAGAATTTCCCTCAGAAGTAGATATTCAAGGAGTCGGCTTTAATTTAGGATATATCGCCGCAAAAGACCCCACTCTTGTCGTTGATATTCTTAAAAACTACAAACGGGCGAAAGAGATTACCCAAGATAGTCCGGTGCATCCCGATGAAGATTATTCTTTGGCATTTGAAGAAGTTAAGAAGCTATTTAACCGCCCGGAGGAACAATAACCTTATTGGCTTTTTGTTTTACTTCTTTTTGAGGCTTCATCGAAGCCTTTTCTGTTGTCCTCTTTGATATTTCTTTCTTATCTTCCTGCTCAGGCTTTTTGGCATATGTCTCGCGCGACGCTTCAACAACCGCATTTCGCACCGCCTCACTACCATCATCTTCGAGCAGTAATGTAACTCCCGACAGTGGCTCCTGAGCAAGCACAGAGGATAGGCGAGCATAGAAATTATAGGCCGACAGGTTTGCTATCTCACCCTCGCTAATATATGGACTAAAAAGGGGAAGGAGTAGGCGTTCATCGTTCGGGTTTCCCGTCCTGAAGCAGATAACCGTACCGACATTGGCGAGAATAATACTCACCATTTGTTGATCTTGCTGCTGCGACGTAGACTGTTCGGCCATAATCATAAATAACTTATACTTTCTGGATTCGGAAAGCATCTGTACGAAAGAGGGAGTAGCAAAATTCTGAAACTCGTCTACATAAAGATAGTACGGTCGTCGTTCCGATTGCTTCACTCGTGCGCGGCGTAGACTCGCAAGCTGAAGTTTAGCGAGTATGGTAATACCGAATAACTCAGACACATCTTCACCCAACATACCCTTTGAAAGATTACAGATAAGTATTTTACCGCTATCAATAATCTCCTCGAAGTTGATCGTTGATTTTTCCTGCCCCAAGATAGCTTTTGCCGAGGCGTTAACATTAAACCGACCAATCTTAGCCGTTATACCCGCCGACATCTTTACCTTCTGCATCTCTCCAGCCTTACCCAACTCGTTCTTCCAAAAGTCTTTCAAATCTTCGTCGGTAAGGTTGTTTGTGACACTTCTACGATACGTGGCATTTTGCAGAAGTTTCAACACAGTAAAGAGTGTTGCGCCTTCAACCGTGAGCGCCGTGTGAATAGCATTACGAAGGACGTATTCAATGCGGTGCCCACCGCTATCATCATCTGAAAATATCTTACGAAATACAGATACAACCGACTCCGTAATAATATCCTTCTCGCGCAATAATTCATTACCTTCAAGCCCCGGTGTTAGTTCGAGAAGATTCAATGCAAATGGGTGTTCGAGATCATCTGGGTTAAAATACACTACATCTTTAATACGGTCTGGCGGAACGTGTCTGAGAAGCGTTTCTGCCATGTCGCCGTGCGGGTCAACGACTGCCACACCCTTGCCGTTTTTCATGTCCTGAATAATTGAATACTGGAGCATGGTTGTCTTGCCATTTCCCGTACCGCCAATAACGTAAACGTGTCGCTCGCGTTCCTGCTCAGTGAGTCCGATAGGAGTTCGCGTCTCATGGTGAATATTCTCGGCAAGCAAGACGTCGAAGTGAGGGTTTTGCTTGAGAGAGACGGGGGCTGGTAACGTCCTACTGAGCGAGGAGATGAGGTTATCGGTTCTACTGATACGGCTTGAAGGGAAGTGGTAGAGGCTAGCAACTTCAGAAGAAGACAACACAAGACTGTTTTTTGTGAGTAAAGCAGGAAGGCGCATGATTGCGAGCTTTACACGACGACCATACATGAATGGTAGTTTCATTTTTACCTTGAGCGACTGATACCGTGGCACACTATAGCCATCAAGTGCCGAGCGAAAAGCGAGAGCATGACTCTTGGCATTATTACCCGTGATAAGCACCCGTAAATCAACCTGAAAAAGTGGTTCAGTTATCTTCTTGTGCATTGACCCCATAAGTTCCAGCTCAAAGGTACTAATAGTGCGAGCAGGACGCTCACGCCTTGCGATTTGCGATTTTACCTGAGCCTCTCGGATGTTTGAGCGAGAAGACCCGACACTTCTATAACTGGTGGCGGCATCGTAATAAACTTCGCTCGCTAAATCCAAGGCGTTCGTCAATGCTCCGTTCACCATGTCGGTAACCTTAGAGGCTGCCTTTAACCCGCCGCTATTAACCGTGGCAAGGATATCTTCATTCGCCATGATCTGACGAGCGAGCTTATCGGCTTCACGGGATTTTACAGGCTTAATAATCAGCTGCAGCGTTACCGACTCATTGTCTTCAAGTTTTGTCATCGCACCCGTTACGTAGGCGAGCGGGTCGTGCTGCTCAAAAGCAGACATTAACGTAAGCGGTAGAACGTAGTGACCCGTCTCCTTGAATTCAACAACGTGAGTTGTATCAGGAGGGGAGTAATTAATGACTTTTACTTTTGCGTCAGTAATATATGCGGTAATAGCTTTCTGAAAGGCAAGTGAGCGACTTGCTTCGATTTGTACCAAATAACGAATACCGTCTTTACGCGTCGAAGTAATTTCAAAACTCATTACAGGTACACGGCGAAGTAACCTGTCTTTTAGTGGCCGCGCGGCATACTGTCCGTGAATGACTGAGAATAACTGTTCGGTTGCTTCTGGCGTTTTAGAGATGGAAGCAGGCGGTGTAATTTCGAGCCACTCGATCTTACGACTAACAAGCCAGCGACGATTGAGGATAAGCAGTGCAGTTGCCACAAGCCCAACGATAACGGCGAGAATAATTGCCAGCAAAAGCAAAGCTACCGCATATGTTTCAAAGAAGTTAATTACTTGTTCAAGTTTCATAATCCCAGTCCGTCCTTCTTACTGTGTATGAAGTCATAGTAGACAGCCGAGCCAGCGGTAAACGTCCTATGACTAACGACATTAAATATGGGTGCGTTCATTTCGGATATCTTCCACTTCCCCGTAGCACTATCAACTTCAATCACGTAGGCAACGTGTCCGTAATCACCCTCATCACTCTGCATAATCGCTCCGACCGCAGGTGTGTGATTCACCGCATATCCGTCGCGAATAGCACGTTCATCCCATGTATTCGCATTACCCCAACTTGTCGGAATAGGACTACCCGCCCAAAGCCTCATCGCGAACGCCCAATAGGTACAGTTGCCCCATGCATAGGTATCGCCCTCAACCGGGCCACCCATGTAAAAACCTTGTTCCTCGGCAGACTCCGCACTCGGCGAGCTATTAAGAAAGGCGACCGCCTCCTCACCCATAGAAAACACCGCTATAACAGGTAGCGCCAGTATAACCGTAATTGTTGCAACGGTCATTCCAATATACTTTGGCAGTTCGCCACTAGTAATAATTCGTAGAGCAAGGAGGGCGCGGTTCATCGTGCGTAAAGCTCCGCTGGGTTAGTCGTGATAAGCGGGTGTTCTTTATCTGAAGCGACCACTTGGACGGCAACATGGTTTTGATCGGCGATTAGTAGTGCGTCACCGCGCTCGCAGGTAAGCAGGAACTGTTGCTCGTACTCTGAAAGGTTGAATTCACTGACCACATTACGGATCGTCGTCGTGTCTTGTCGCATGAGAATACGAAGTGCTGACTGCGAGGCGATTGCCCGACCGTATTCACTTTTCAGAAAGTCGTTAGCCTGTTGTGAGATGATAGATACGCCCAAGTAATACTTACGCGCTCGGCGCACTAGACCTGCCACGAATCGCGCTGACTCTTCATGCTCAAGCAGTAGCCAACCCTCGTCAATAATCAGCAGACGCTTTTCCGGCTTCGCTTTAACTTGGTTTTGAACGAAGTTGGAAATAATGAGCATCATAATCTGGCGCAAGCTTTCAGGCAAATCCTTGATGTCAAAAATCACTAGTCGATTATCAAGATTAATATTCGTCTTTTCATTAAAAACATTAGCCAGCGAACCAGAGATGTACCGCTCCAACCGTTCGCATAGTTTCATCTGTCCGAGGTCTTTTAACTCAGCATAAAAATCCTCAAGCAGTGGTTGATCTTTCGTTCTCTTGTAGACTTTCAGAATCGCCTTATCGACGGCCGCTTTTTCTCTTGGAGATAAACCCTCAGCCATAAGGCTAATGACTTCCGTAAGGTCTTGGGCGTGTTCAGACAGGTCTTGCGTAGTGTGATAGGTTGTCGTCAGATCAAATGGGTTGATCTTTTCTTTACTGCGAGCGGAGAGCTTGATGTACGTTCCGCCGACCGATTCTGTCAGCTGCTTATACTCCCGCTCAGGGTCAATCACGATAACTTTCGTCCCCTGCATGAGTTGGCGGAGTATTTCCACTTTCGTAGTGTAACTTTTTCCCGCGCCGGACTGCGCGAAGGTGATGGAGTTCGCATTGTGAAGGCCGAAGCGGTCGAGAATTACCAGCGAGTTATTCGATTTATTCACACCGTACAAAATGCCCGACTCTTGGACGAGTTCAGAACTCATAAATGGAAAGGTGAGTGCAGCTGAACTGCTATCGAGATTCCGTTTTTGCGAGAGCTGGTCTTCGCCACGCGGTAAAATACTCTGTAGCGCTTCGAGCTGCTGATAACGAGCAGTCTTAGAGTGGAACAACCGGGCAGAGAGTGTCGCTTCAAGTAGCTTCGTGACTTTATTGAGTTCTTCGAGACTTTCCGCGCGAATGGCAATATAAATCGCCATTTGGAATAACTTTTCCTGTCCGCGCTGGATTTTATCGCGCAGCTCAATGGCAGAATCAAGTGGATCGATAATCTCAGAACCGACAATCTTTCCATTGCGAAGCATGGCACGTTTGGTAGATTCTAATTCGGTAATTTTACGGTTGAGTTTAGGAAGTGCCGACAGAGCATTGACCTCGTGAATGTGATAGCTAATGTCAGTATTGTGATTAAAGTTAATGAGGCTATCAAGCCAGCCGGAACTTGCCACGAATGGATAGCCGGAAATAAATAGAGTACGGATATATACACCGTCTACACAAAGATAATCAGCGTTTTCTTCCAACCCTGCATAGCTCAGAATGTCGAGCGGGTCTTGCTCGCCAAACGTAAAACTTAATTCGCGTTGTCGCGCCTGCTTTCTCTTTATTACTTCTTTTTTCTCGATTGCCATATTAAACGTCTCCTTTCGTGAGGGCAGTGTGAATCATCTGCAAGGCTTGATCCGTGAGCGGTTGCAACTTGGCCTGAGCCGGACTGTAGAATGTGTAGAACAAGTCCAATACCTCGAAGCTACCGAGTGTCCGCGCGCCCATCCCAAGCCGAGTAATACCTTTCGCGACAATATCAAGCGTCAGGTTGAGTTGTTCCTCGACCAGTTCAAAATCAACTTTACCCGTATTGGTATACGGCACGATGATATAGAAGTGGCGCGTGAGAATTTTGTTGGACTGAATCAGTGAACGGATAAAATCGTCGTAGTTTTCAAGCTGCGCTTGGTAGACTGGTTCGGTTTCGTCCTCCAGGCGACCGCGCAGTTCTTCAAGGTACTTATCCATATCAATTTCTCGAGTGCGAATCAGGATTTGAAGCTTGGAGCCAACCGAGTTCAAGAAGCTTTCATAGGTATCAATGATTGCGTCTTGCTCTTCCTCGCTTCGCAGCTCAAAGTTCACAGGCGTTACTTCCAGCACGGCTCGGTATTGTCCGTAGGGAAGTAGTAATACGCCATCACGGATACCTTTAATGGCAATCTGTTCGCGGCTACTAGCTTTGTTCTTGGATTTCTGTAAGATGAACATTTATTCCTCCTTTCTTTGAGGTTTCAAACCGTATCTTGCTATTCGGGTTATCAAGCATGGTATATACTTCGCGCAGTTCCATAAGGTTTAGCTTCGGTGCTTGAATGGTCTTCTTGACTTGTTGCTTGTGGGCTTTCTCAGTAGACTCAACTTTTGGTTCAGGGTAATCTTCGCGGTATTGGAGGCTATTCTTATTAAAGAGATAGTACTTCGGCCGCAAGTTGTACCGTAATAGAACAACTAACCACAAAAGCACGATCTTGCCTTTAACGCGGATGGCGAGGGTTGCGCTGAAGAGCGCGACTATACCAATGACGACTAGCTTATAAAGCGCAATATTCATACTTGGTGGTAATGCTGCATAGAGTAGTGCGCCGCCGAATACTGGCACGGCTAATAGGATAAGCTGAGAGAAGCCGAGGTTTCCGGCAACCTTATCTTCAACGGTTGTTACTTGAGCGGGTACAACGGTGCTTTTCATTACTTCTTCTCCTTTCCTGCTGGGGGCGTTTTAGCGATGCCGTTATCGCCAAGCGATAGCTGGCGGTTACTGACGAGTGGCTTGGTATCTAATTTCACCTCAGGTATTTTTTGCGTCTTTCCAACTTCTGAAGCTGGAGTGCGCGTTACCTTTACACCCGGCGACGAGGTGCCATGCGGTTGACGATACGATACAGTGGAGGCGGACGTTGCACTTGATTTCTTAGCCGCACTAGCTGTTCGCGCAGCGGTAATTTTCTTTGAAACTGCCTTTGTTCCAGCCTTTACTTGTTTTTGTGTCATATGACTTACGCCGCTAATAAATTTGCCGCCAAGCTGACGCATGGAACGTGGGCCGAGACTAACATAACTAAATTGGTTCATAACTCCCTGTGTCTTCAGGAGTGCTACAACCGTTGCAAGTCCCGTCACCATAGCGATGAGTGTGTTTGGTACGTCATTGCCACTTGCCGCCGACATGCCAGCAAATAGGGAAGAAGCGAGCAGGAGAATGACGACATGGACAAATAGGACAAAAATTGTCGTGATGTACGTCTTAATGGCCGTTTCACTAAAATCTCGGAAGCTCGGAATTAGCCAGATCATAAGCACGAGAGGAGCAAGTACCGCACCTATAAACAGGACGACCAAGCGAACCACGTAGTAGACGATGAGGATAACCGCGAAGATAAGAAACGCCAGCATAATGAGGAGTGCTGCCACACCTTGACCACCCGAATCACCCACGACTGCGATAAGCGTATCCCAAACAGACGATGCACCACCAACTTTACTTATGGCAGTAATGAGCGCATTCGATAACCCGATAATTGCATCAATCATAAAGATAGAAGTGTTAATAAGCAGAAATATCAAGATAATCCGTGGTAGTAGGTGTTTGAAGTCAATTTCGTCAAAGCCAAAGGTTGACGCGCTCATAACGTGGAAGCCAAGTAATGCGACTACGATCACAAACAACACATCGACGATACCCACCATGGCGAGCCATAGATTAAAGACCGTGGGGTTGTCCGTCATTAACGGAGTTGCCTTAGTAAAGAACTCAAGAGCGGATAGAAACGGTGTCGCAATCGTTTGAATAATAAGACTGAGCAATCCCATAATGGCATTAATCAATACTTCAACCAGCCCGTTACTCGTTTCTTTCGGTTCAATTGACTGGAGATTCGGTAAGTTGGCATGACTTGGTTGTGTGTCCGGCGAAACCGACCCTGCCAAAATCGCCGTGAGTGTTGCCGCGCCTAAGACAATTACCAACCCAAGCAACGCATTTTTCAACACTCGCTTCGCGCCGTCCAGCTTATCTGGCGCACCACGACTTGTCATATAGAGAAAACCGCCGTACACCAAGAAAGCGACGCTTGCAAGCGAAGCGATACCTACGAGTGCCTGCATAATCGGCACGACATACTCACGCATGGCGGTGATTGCGCCGCTTGAATCCGCCATGAGTGAAAGGCTCACGGTGAGAAAGTCCATTCTTTACTTATCTCCTTAACCGCCAAAGGCGTTTGACGCAATTTCCACGATGATGTTACTAATAACGAAAGCGGCAATGACGATAGCCAACCCGATGCTTGAATAAAGAAGCGTGTGCTTCGCTCGATCGAGTCGTTCAGGATTACCCGAACTGGTAATGTAGATGAATCCACCGACCACGAAGAATCCGGCCGCAACAAGTCCGGCGAATCCCGCAATGACACTAATAACTGTTCGGATAAAATCTTGTGTTTCTTTTACCCCCGCAACATCCGCTGCGAGCGCAGGGTTGCTAATAATAAATGGTAGCCCTGCTGCAACAAAGAGCGCAACAAAAAGTAATTGCGACTTCGTAAACGCTTTAGCCTTCAAAAGACCGTTCATTGAACCTCCTTATGGAATTTATGTAAATTATTACTCAGTGCCACCATAAGTTATTCAGTCGTAGAAAGAGTTAGACTTTCACGCTTGATGCCACTATTACACGCCGCATTCAAGTTCACAAGAACTGACTTTTTTGTAAGTAACGCACGAAAAAGATAGTTACTTACCTAAAAGTAAGTACCTAAATAACAGAGGTCAAAAGCAAAAAGCCTCGCCCCACAGAAGAAGCAAGGCTTAAATTTTTATTTATAATGTGTCTTGTTTTAAAAAGGAGGCTCCGCGTTGAGCCTCCTCTGTCGTGTTTGCCAGTATGGGACTGGCTTTGGCTAGTGCATTCGCTGATTGCGCGAACGCTAACACTTCGAGACCAAACGGTGTAAGTTTATATTCTACTTTTGGAGGTACTGATGGATAGATATGTCGCTTCACGAGTCCATTTTTCTCTAGCTTACGAAGCGTTGAAATGAGCATCTTCTCGGTTGCGGTAGGGAGGTGTCGGCGAATTTCGCCGTAGCGTCGAGTGTGGTGTTTTAGTGAATAAACAACAGGCAAAGTCCACTTTCCACGAAGGACGGTGGCTACTAAGTGCAGGGAACTCAAGTCATCAATCATGGCGTGTGTTCTTTCCGGCAGATCGTTCAAACGCATATGGGTCGGGCGTTGAAGACCGATGGTTTGCCTTGTAAAAAAGACACTTCCAAAAAAAAGCTTTTGCCCTCGGAAGTGTCCTTGTTTATTCACTAGACCCTTGTAATTATATAAATACCATATTCCACCTCTGTAAGTCAACAAATTCTCAAGAGAAATTAAAAAGACGTTTTTGCTATCTCGTAGGTAACAAAAGCCGTCTTTTGCCCTCATTATGCCAAATTACTATATAGGCTGCAAATCGTATGTATCGAAACGCTATATCCAGCGCTTATGCTAAATATACCTATATAGTATCCGGCTCGTTCAGGTTGTTAACGCGTACTATTTAATATACGGATGAATTATGAAATAGTTTTTAAATCCCATAGTAATTTGCAACGAAATACAAAAACTTGACTTACTTTTGTATAGCGTTTATGGTAAAAGTAATCCAAAGCTTACAAAGGGCAGGAGGAGGTGTGTAATAAGCAAACGGGTTTCCGTGGTGGATGTCCCGCTCGTCTTGCCCTTTGTGAGTTTTTATTTTGTTGTAATATAAATAACACCCCGATCGGACGATTGACGCCTTTACCCTCTAGAGGTACAGTGATACGGCTAAACGTATACCCGAAAGGAGGTTTTATGAAAACACGCATTAATCCTTATAAGGAAATTGCTTTCTCGGTCGAGGAGGTGGCGCAGAAACTAAGCCTAACTGTTGAGGGAGTAGACAAGCTTGTGGATGATGGGCTATTGCCGACCGTTTTCTTTGATCAGTCGGAGCGCATTCTTGCTGCCGACCTTGCAGAGTACGTGCAGAGTCTTCGCTGTTAAGGAAATAAAATAGCCGTCCGATAGGGACGGCTATTCAATTAGGCCGTATGCGACTGAACCATACAGCCTGCGCTATTTGTCTTACTAAATGAGTAAGACTGGTCATTAGAGCCGGATACTATAATGGCACCGATACAAGAACCGTAATCCTTATATATCACGCCGTGATAAGTCAAGCCTATCGTGTATTATACCGGGCAACTCGGAATCCAATGTTCGTGTTCGTGTTCGACGGCGAATTGTTCAAATTGAGCGTCAGAACACCAGCGTTCGTGCCGTTGTTCCAGTTGCCGCCGCGAATGAACGCGCGAGAGCCTTCAGACTCAATAACCATAACTTATTATATACTTTACGGTCTTAAAATCGCTATACTAAATAGAGTAATGACGAGGCTACATGAGGGGGTATTTATTCAGATTGCCTCGCTAGATACACTCACCAAAGCGCACAAGAAAGCGCTTATTGGTAAACGCTCCAGTCATTCGGCCACAGCAACGAACTATCGCTTTATGAGCGATCTTCTGAAGATTCAGCGTGAGCTTATGTCAGGGGAATATCAACCCATGGAGTATCGTAGGCGTATCATCACTGAGCCGAAAGTTCGCATGATCGAGGCTCCGGCCTTTCGAGATAGAATCGTTCACCACTCCATCCATAGTGTTTTAAATCCGTTCTACGAAAAGCATTTCATTCGTGATTCGTACGCCTGTCGAGTTGATAAAGGAACACACAAAGCACTTGCCAGAGTACAGCACTTCCTTCGCTCCGAATCTAACTTGTACGTCTGCAAGATAGACATCTCCAAGTACTACGCGTCGGTTAATCACGACAAGCTCAGAGAACTGCTGAGAAAACGCATTGACGATACACGGTTATTAAAACTGCTCGATAAAATCATCGCAAGCAGCGACAGTGGTACCGAGCATGATTATCTCTTTCCAGCCGATTCCTACTACCACACCAAAGGTAGGCGCGGTATTCCTATTGGAAACCTAACTAGCCAACTCTTTGCCAACATTTACCTCCACGAAGCCGACATGTTCGCCAAGCAAGTACTTCACGCCAAGTTCTATATTCGCTACATGGACGATATTTTGCTCTTTCATACCGACAAGAAAGTATTGCACGAGTGGCAAGAAAAGCTGACCAGCTTTCTTTATGAAGAACTATACCTCACAGTAAACCCGCGAAAAGTAAGGGTATACCCGAGTCGTCTTGGCGTCGATTTTGTCGGCTTTGTCGTGCATCCACGAGCCAAGCGCATACGCGCCGCTTCAGTCCGGCGTTTCAGAAAACGCTTTCGTCGTCACTTGAAGGGCTACCTTGCAGGCGCGGTCAAAGAAGAAAAGTTGGCGGACATGCATAACGCATGGGCGGCACACGCCCGGCACGGTAATGGTGGACCTATTGTCAAACAAATCGGCGAAGAATTGGATAACTACAAATTCGTGAACTACGTTCAGGAAAAACATAAGGAAGACGTAAAGCGTCGTCGCAAACCAAAACAGTTAGGATTGTTCGACGGCGGGTAGCTTTACGCTCATTTTCTTAATCCAGCCGCCGCACATTTTACCAACCTCATCAATCCGGTTGGTAATGTGTCCGAGCGATCTGGCTTTCATAAACTTCACTTCAAACGCCACGCGAAGCAGACCGCGCAGCACTTCAAGTTCAACATTGAGCGCGTCAAGACGCGCTATAGTTTTCTCCGCCCCTCGCGAGTTATTGGCTTCAATGATATACCGCATACAGGCGAGAGAACTGTTTTCAATTTGCTGTCCCAAAACAAACCTCTGTTTCTTTGGAAAGGTACTTGTTTTATCGAAAAGCCAGAGATGTATCTCAAGCATGCGTGTGTAGATGATAAACTCGTTTTTCATAGGAATAATTAAAGGTTAAAGGTTTAAAGATTCCAAGAAGTTAAGAGTTCAAGAGATAAGAGCTAAGGTCTGTATCACCGGGCAACCCGGAATCCAAAGTTCGTGTTCGTGTACGACGGCGAACTGCCCAAAGAGAGCGTCAGAACACCAGCGTTCGCGCCGTTGCTCCAGTAGCCGCCGCGAACGAACGCGCGAGAGCCTGCGTCCGCATAGTTAGCATAAATCCGACCGACACCCTTTGTCGCGTCCCAGCCAGTAATAGCCGAAAGGCTTGACCCTGTAATAGGGTTCGTGTACGAGGCAAGAGTACTTGGGCGAGACGAAGCAGGCAGGTTGCCAAGACTAAGTGACCCAAGTGTCCATTCGCGCCAGTTAAAACCTGAGTCACCGGAAACACCAACTTGGTTCATCGTGAGGGCTGGCGTACCAACGGCCTGCTGTGTCCATTCGTAGACGTTCCCAGAAAGATCCCAAATTGTATCACCGCTCGATAAGTACAAGACACGCGAGCTGTTATTACCTGAGTTCGCACCAATCCCACCAGTCATGCCATTGAGATTGTCCGTGTCGTCAGCTGAAGCAGCGAGTGCAGAACCGGGGTTATTATTTACATGACCCTGCCAGATAATGCCACTTCCGACTTCGCTACCGCTCCAGTTGTATTTAACAGAGAGAACGTCGGCCGCAATCGTCATCCACTCAGCATCCGTCAATAGGTGCCCGCCCGTAGCAGTTGAAGCTGTAATCGCATCAGTCTGAGAGATAGAAACCCACGGCGCACCACTCGCCTGTGACGTTGCAACGCCACCGACATTCTTGGCTTCATATTTCATAACACAAAAGTCGTCGGTGCCAAGCACCGTATTACCATAGACGAATGAGTAGTTTTCCGGGCAGGTGATGCTTTTCTCGACTTTGCGGAGTTCAGATTTCTTCTTCCATGAACTAAGCTCTGATGCCTTCGCAGATTCTTTCGCACGTTGCGTAATACCGTTGTACGATACAATGGTAATGGCCGCCAGGATGGCGATGACGACAATAACAATAAGAAGCTCCACAATAGTGAAGCCTTCAGTGCGCTTGACGGAATTTCTTAATCTGCTAGAGAGAGAGAGAGAGAGAGAGAGAGAGAGAGTTGACTTTTCTATATTATGTTTTCTAGTAGGTAGTTTCACGTATCTATGCCCTTTGATTACGTTTCTTTTGCAATACTTACCGAAATTGTAACATAAGCGTATTAGCTCGTGCAACCTGTGGAAACTTAGCGGGAACTGAGCGTTTCATTATGAGAACAGGCCTAGTAACCCATAAGATTCGTAAGAAGTGGTGCAACTTTAGTTATGAAATCTGTCGCTCCAGCTACGGTAGCCATGGCGGATACCGTATCCCACGCTAACTTGATAATCTGGCCGTTGGGCTTCGGTGAAACAACTTGAGACTTTATCGTGTCGATATTGTTAATTGCTTCGAGTTTTTGCTCGTCGGTTAACTCCGCAGATTTTTGCAACAAGTCAGACAGTTCGCTCAGTTGCCGAACCGTATCGTTGTTTGTTTGAGAAATTGTGCCGATGTTATCACCATTCACAATGATCGCATTGCCGTTATTGGTGATCGCGATACTAGAAACGGGTTGAACTTCAAGCTCTTTCTTGTGGAGCTCATTGTCTAAATACTGGTAGAGAGGTCGTACCATCGTATCGACGTATTTGCGGATATGGTCGATAATTTTACGGGAATTAACATTGAAGTGGTGTGCGATAGAATATAGGTCGTCCTTATATTTTTCCAACACGGCGAGCAAGAACGCCATTCGTTCCTGCTTGTTGCGAGGTAGGGGGACCGGAGCGTTATAGAGCGACTCCACCCACTCTTCTATGTTTATAGTATTTTCGGGAAATCCCACAATAATCTCTTTAATTGCTTCCGTATCATACAGAAAGTCGTAAAAATCGCTAGCAGCGAGGTCTGCCGAGTCATAGTCTGCTGAATTGAGGTTGCCGAACTCAACTTGTAATTGTTTGCGAATAAGTCTAATGTCTGTCATTTGAAAGTACTCCTTAAATCATTGAATGTCTGGTCTATTTCGTCAACGGCACGTTTCGTTTCGCTGTCGCCGTCTACAAGTTGGATTGTTTCGAGGCAGCCAACGCAAATAATAGATGCTCCATTCACGACATCGCTAATCGTAGCCGTATTTACGAAATCGCAATTTGGGCAATCGAAGTTGATTTCTGCTCCCTCGATATTCATAGCTCAATTATATCAAATAGGATTCGGTAACCTCTAAGCCAGTGTAGGAGATACACTTCACTTGTCTTCGCCAAATAAAGTCAACTTCCTGAACGTCACCGTTCAGGAAGTTCTGCATTATTCATCCCGCATATCGCGAATAGGGCTACGCCTTACGTTGCGAATAAGTGGTTGAATGCTCGCAATAATACTAATAACGAATATCGAGCCAACAATCACTAGAAGCAGCGGTGAATAGAGACCAAACAAACTGAACTTCGGCGCATCGTCTAATATGCCGAACGCCGCAACAGCGGTATCAGTAAGTATTGCCCCGTAGAAGTAATCGACAGCAAGCGCAACCGCAACGCCAAGTACCAAAGAAAAGAGTACTATCTGGAATGCGACCAGAAGAATATAAGTGATATAAATACTCGTCACATCACGACGCTTTGCGCCCATTGCGCGGTATACAGCTGTCTCTTTCCGGTTTTCCGCCATGATACGAGAGATGGTGAACCAGATGATAACTGCAGCAAGGCCAAGTACCGCAGGGAACGCAATTGTCGCAATACGGTTGAACGTCTTGCCTATCTCATCGAGAATCAAGTAGTTCGAGCCATACGGACTCGCCTTAAATTTTTTGTCACAGCTATTCTCGGAGGTTGGGCATGTTTCGTTATTGAGGAATGCGCGGGCACTATCGACGCTAGAGAACTCCAATACTCGCGCGGCAAAGTCATCATCCGTGGCAGCATATTGAGTAATCCGTGCATTATATTCCTGCTGAATATCAGTGACCTTCAACGCGTCTGGTAACGAATCATACATCTGGAGTGGTATATCTAATGTAAACGAATCATCTTGTGATACAAGTAGACTCTTCACGTATTCGTCTATGCTCTTTGTGTAATCAGTAAATGTCTGCGCATACTTAATGCCAACTATTTGAAATGTCAGTAGGCGATGAGAAGGCGCAATGTACGTGCCAAGTTTCTTCTGTGCATCTTCAGCCTTGTCGTCTGCTTGTTTTTCAAGGGCAGTGCGCGCATCTTCTTTGACGATGATGTCACCGCACGTTTCTGTTGGGTATTCATAGATAAGGCTTGGCTTCTTGTAGCCCTTTGTGTTCTCGTTATTCTTCATATCAGCATAGTCGCGCTGAATCTTCTCAAGCAGTGACTGTTCTGCTGAATTACGGTAACACGCTTGATACGTTTGGCCATTTAACTTAGTTTGGATATCACTTAACCACGTTCGTTTATCACGCGCATTTTGTGGCTCCTCACCAATTCCCACCTTCTCACCGAATAGTGAAGCGGCTTCCTGTGCTGATACGACCACCGGAATACCCTTTAAGTCTGCTGTATCGCTTGTGAGTAAGTAGCGACTTAATAGCTTTTGATCTGTAAATGTATAGCCGCCATTGTGAATCGCGTTCGTGTAATAGCCATAGGTACTCATGTCTCCCGCTTTAAGATCAGAATCGCCAAAATTCTCCTTACCGTCCTGAATTAATCGAATACTAGGAATGGACGGTAGAGAACTCGACTTTCCGACGAGATAATAACCACTCGCACCATACTTACTGCCGATGGCCTCTAGATCGCTCAGTTTATTCGTCGCTGTTTTAGCGTAGGCGTCAAATTTCTGTTGTCTCATCTCCTCGATAACAGGAGAGGCCCAATTAAATTTAACGCGCTGTTCTTCAGGCAGTGTCTCGGGTAGATACGCCGCCGGTTCTAGTGCGGGCACCTCAAGCGACTCGTCATACGTGAGGCCGAGCGACTTATATTTGTCACGTAACTCTTGGTAGTATTGCTTTTCGTACGCTTTAATCGCCCGAATATCTTCTAGTGACGGTGTTCCTAAGAAATCCACTTGCTCGTAGGGGATGTTCGGTGATGTCTTTACAAGGTAACGGTCGTTCCCAGCCTTCTTAATAAATTCAGAAGCGCTTTTTTCCGCCCCGGTAAACACAATCACCATTGCGATAAGAGCGGCAAACAGTAGGCTTGCAACAATAATAGACGTGATAAGCACACCGCGCTTTGAACGAAGTTTTGTTCGCGCCAATTTAAGTGCGTAAGATGGACGAATCATATAATTACTCCGTCTTTTAGCTCGATAACTCGATCAGCCTGACGCGCAATGTCGGCGTCATGTGTCACCACGACGATAGTCGTACCGAGCGTATCGCGGATAGCTCGGAATAACTCGATAATGGATTTGCTATTCGTTGAGTCGAGGTTTCCTGTTGGTTCGTCGGCCAAGATAATACGAGGGTTATTAACAAGTGCGCGCGCAATAGCCGCGCGTTGGATTTGGCCACCAGATAGTTCCTTAGGGAAATGTTTCGCCCGCTCAGAAAGTCCCACACGCTCAAGAAGCTGCGTCACTTTTGCGTCAATATCTTTCTTCTTTTCGTTAGTAAACATCGCCGGTACGGAAAGGTTGTCGTCTAATCGAAGGAAGGGTTGTAGATAAAATGACTGGAAAATGAAGCCAATACTACTTTGTCGAAGCTCGCTCAAGGCATTATCGCCAAGGCTCGTCGTCTGTTTTGATTCAACGTTAACACTGCCCGAGGTTGGCTTATCAAGACAGCCTATAATCTGAAGCAGGGTGCTTTTGCCGCTACCGCTTGCCCCTGTAATAGCTACGAACTCACCCTTACCGATAGATAGTGTTACGTCAAGAAGAGCATCTACAGTCTGCTTTCCTAGTTTATACCGCTTAGAAACATTTTGTACGGAAATTATTTCTTCACTAGTAACTATAGGTTGCCTGACAGTGAACTCCCCATTATTCAATCGACGCTCATATAGCATTAAGGCCTCTCGTGCATCCGCACTATTACCTTCAAACAGAGAAATGAATTCTTTAATTTTTTCGTCCGAAACCTGCGACATTTTTATTGTTAACCATTTAACGTTCTTATGTTTAGTATAGCAGACACAGCATGTTCAAAAAGAGAAACTTAAAAAGTTCTGTGTTTTCTCCGCGTACGAACTACCCCGTGCTATAATCGAAAAGTCCGGAGAAACCTTCGGACGCTTCTAGTAGAAAGGGCTCGACATGAGTCTCAAGAGGAAAGTCGCAACCGCACTTGCTGCGGGCGCGATCGCCGTGGGTGCGATGCTCGCGGCTCCGATGGCGGCCAACGCCACCGGCAACCCCAGCAGCCTGGATCAGGGCGACCTGAGTCAGGCCTGCCACCTCCAGTACGGCGCCGGCTGGACGGCACACCTGTTCGGCAGCACGGCGTACTCGTGGAAGTGCACCAGCGCGACCAGCACGGACAAGCGGAACGTCGACGTCAACAACTACTGCATGTCCATCTGGGGCGTGTGGGCGCAGACGACGAACCCGAGCAGCCCGTACTCGTGGAAGTGCCAGGGCTACTAGAGCCAACCCCTCCGGCCCTCTTCGTGAGGGCCGGAGGGCAACTCCAACGACACACAAGACTCTGGACACCATCGTTCGGAGTCTTTTATTACTTCATGTACTGTTCGATTATACGTACCGAGCAAACCTATCAAGGTCGTTCGTTCACAGGTAAACGGCTGGAGCGCTCCACCTTGACAGCTTTGCCTTGCGGCACCGTTAGAAGACTCCGTTACATAAAGTAAAGGAGAGTATATGCATATCATCGTAAGCGAAGCGGCGCGAGAAAAAATTGAAGCGTCATGAGAAGGATGGGCGCAGATAGCCAAGAAGTTCGACTGGTACTTCGAGCCATTCTATATTCAAGTATGGATGAATGAGTTTGGCGATGTCGTCGATACCGTTGGACACAAGGGTATGGAAGATTCAAGAGGCGACATTATCGTGCTCGATACGTTTGATGATAGCGTAGAGTAATCTTACACCAGTCCTGAGCAGGACGTTAAAAGGCTCAACTAACCTGTGTATCTACCATGTAATTCGATGCGTAGCTCTTCTAGAGTGCTGAGGGTTACAGTATCTCCAGGTTCCGTGATGTGCCCGCCATCTACCGTGCTGGCCTCGATATCGTCATATTTAACCACAATACTGTCAATGTCGTCGTTCGTGTACACTTGGCTAATACTATCGAAGATTTCATGCTTACTCGCAGCGTCTTGCCCCGACACGTAGTCCTCTCGATTACCAAGCTTATTGATAACTGTTATATTCATATATTAATTGTACCATTCTAGGAAGAGTCTTCCTTCCTCTGTCTTTTCATTATACGGGTGAACCAAAGGCATCAAGGTCGTTCGTCCCATTGGTAAACGGCAAGGGGCGCTCCACCTTGACCCATTTGGTGTCAGCCCCGTGCCTTCTAGACAGAGAGGCAGAAAGCCCTCTCAGAAAGCAAAGGAGGGTTCTATGGGAACCGAAAGAGTACAAAACGAAACAAGCGTGAAGATCTCAGAGATTAACGATGCGTTTCGCAAGGCAAACACAGCAAGCTACATGGTGACTCAAGGAGTGCGAGAACGATGCGATGTCATGGGCGTACTTTTTGCGGTTCGTCACTTTAGCGAATTCACCAAAGAGAATGATCCGTACGGTGAACACGACTTTGGTTCAATGAAACTTGAGGGCGAAACGGTATTTTGGAAAATAGATTACTACGACCCGTCTTTCGAGTTGTGGTGTGACCCATTGCACCCGGAATGCGAGCGGGTGCTGACCGTGATGTTAGCCGAGGAGTACTAGCTCCTCGGTTTTAGTTTCTCGTCCCGGGTAGGACTAAAAACTGCCCAACCAAGTTTAATCCTGAAGGAGAAAAGATATGCATACATTAGTAAAATTCATCGTCACCGCAGAAAACGCAGAAGAGGCTAATAACCAAGCCGACTATGCTGTCTCAGAACTCGTCGAACAGCGTGAGTTTGACTGGTATCACGAAGGCCAAGACAGCCCATGGGAAGAATGTTGGCAACCAATCCGCCTCAGCGAAGAAAAAGCGAAAGCGTTGGTGCAAGAAGCGATAGACGAGCAATTCCGAGAGTTCAAAGACACACTCGCGACAATACGGTTCATGCTCGCGAAGCATACCGACGAGCAGATTTTTAACGGGCGATTTGACCAAAGCACATACGATAGGCACTTGTCACGTTATCAGTTTACGGTTGCGGGCGGATATGGTGTATCCCATGCGCTCTACGGTGAGGATGGGTGCGCAATTATCAACCAGCGCGAGCTTGACAGTTACCTTGACGAGCCTAAGGGTCTGTGGGTAGTTCAAGTAGACTGCCATAGCTAGGCTAGGCTAGGCTAGCCCGTCCTGAGCATGACGACAAAAGGTTCTACAACTCTGGCAAGCTTAGTAGGTTATCCGGTTCAGACACATCCGACCATACAGCCGGTGCGGATTGCAGTGAACCTAGAATAGCTTTCTGCGTAGTAGTGTAGTACTGCATATCCGTATCGGACATATAAAGCGCTCGCTTTATATGCCATCGCACCCCTTGTTCAGTCATACCGTCTTCGCAAATATACAGAATCGTAGGGAAGGGGGTATCAGTCACGCTCCAGCCGTCTTCTTCGTAATAGACAGTGAACCGCTTGAGTTTCCCTTTAATAATTGAGACGGATGTTTGCATAGGTATGTACTCGACGAAGAAGCGTTTAATACCTTTATCTGTCTTAAGTGAAATAAAAGCGGTTGGGCGCTTTTTAGGAAAATAGTCGAGGTCTTGAATATCCCGAGCAGTAAAGAATTGAAGCTCCGGATAGACGGCGCAGAGTTGATTACGAAGCGTAAATAAAAGGATGAGCTGACGAAGATAGCTGTCGGTCACTGTCTTGTCCCGATAGGCCGTTTGTAATCCCTTGTCGGTAATATCAACGACTCCGGCGTCATTGAGGGCACGGACGCCTTTGGGGGTCACATAGTACTCAGCTTCACGACCCGCAAGCTTATATGACTTATCATACCTTGTGGCAATAACTCCATACTTTTCTAAGATGCTAAGTTTTGAATAGAGAGACGTATTATTAGGTCTTTTCAAATACTCGGCTAGTAATGAGCGTGTACCAAAACGAAAACGGTAGAGTACATGGAGTAGTTCTAACTGGCTCTGATTTAATTGTCTTTGTCGCTGCATACTATTACACTTTCTCGCTACTATATTTATATAGTATAAGAGAGAAAATAAAAAGCAAAGAATAACAGTAGTAAAACAGATTATTTTATTAGAATACCGATATTCTAACGTAAAAGTATTGAAACTATACACATATGTATATATACTATACATATGTGTACAATTATAAGATAGCCAAGCGAGGGTAGCATGGTCGAAGTAAAGGTACAATCTGGGGTAGAAACATACGATAACACCAAGCAAGACGCGAGTATTGTAATGCTTCAGGGTATCGTAAGCCTTGAATACGCCCAAGCTATTACCTACGACGAGGCGTGGGAGCTTGGCGAGTCTCTATTAGAGTTCTTTGAAGCGTTTTCGGGGGAGGGTGCTGACAATGACGATACAGCCACGCGAGCTAGCAGTTAATCTTGCTCGCGTATCGAGCAAGCGCCAAGAAGACGAGGGCTATTCATTACCAGCTCAAAAGCGTCTTTTGAATAGCTATGCGGATGGTAAGAATTTCAAAGTGCTTAAAACGTTTGAGATTGCCGAAACAGCCTCAAAGGCACAACAACGCAAGATCTTTCAAGACGCGATGAAATTCATCGAAGACAATAATGTTAAGAACCTTATCGTTGAAAAGGTAGACCGACACGTTCGCAACCTGCACGACGCAGTAGAAACGCATGATTGGTTAATGGCAGATAGAGACCGCCGCGTACACTTCATGAAAGACGGCCTTATTATGCATCAGAACTCACGATCGCAAGAATGGCTGAACTGGGGCATTCGCGTTGTCATGGCAAAAAACTACATAGATAACCTACGCGAAGAAGCAATGAAGGGCTGGAATGAGAAGCTTGCACAAGGTTGGCTACCAGCTTCACCGCCACCGGGCTACAAAACCGTTTCATACGAGGGTAAGCGTATTCACGTACCAGACCCGGCAACAAAGGGCACTATTGAAGACCTATTCAAACTATTCCTTGACCCAAGCCATTCAGTCGCAACAATCACGCACGAGATGTATTTGCGAGGCATACGTACTCGTGCGGGTCGTCCATACGCCAAAAGCAAGGCGCATAAAATGCTAACTAATCCCTTTTATATAGGTATTAATCATTTTGACGGCAAAGACTATCCCGGCAAGCAAGAAACGTTTATTAGCAAAGAGCTATTCAATAGAGTGCAGAAGAAAATGCACGGTAGGCGTCCAGCGGTATATAACAAGCACAATCCTATATTTAAAAACCTTATTAAGTGTGAGAACTGCGGCGGCGTGGTTACTTGGCAATTACAAAAAGGACGCTATTACGGTCGTTGTCAGCGTCTCAAACCGGAATGTAAAAATGCTAAAACTATTCGTGAAGATAGGGTAGAAGAGCAGGTGATTAGTATGCTCAAAGAGCTTATAAGTCCTGCGCCGTCAATTATCGAATGGGTGACCAAAGAGTTACGAAAACGAACCGCCACGGGTGCTGAAACAAGGGAGCAGACCGTTAAAGCGCTCGACGCTCAGCTAAGCCGTTTATCGCGTATGGATAACGAGCTATACGACGACAAGCTTGCAGGCGATATTACCCGTGATATGTATGACACAAAGCACGCTCATTTTGCGGCGCAGAAGACAGAGCTTGAAGCCAAGCGTGACGCGCTCGTAGAGGGCGCTCAGAGCGACTTAGAGCAGCGTTTAGCACTCCTCAACCTCTCGCAAAAAGCGGCCGAAATTTATCAAACACGCACAGTCGAGCAAAAACGCCTTATAATAATCAAACTTTTCAAATCTATCACTTACAACAATGGTTCTATATCTGTTACGTACACGAATTTCGTGAAAGTAATCGCGAATAAAACGTTAAAGACTAAGGAAATCTTAGGGAGGTAAAAATGAGTAATCAAACTTTAAAAAACGAGGAAAATAACAGGGGCGAAAATATAAAAAACGAAGCAATTTCTTCGCTTCGTCCCTTATGGCTGGGGATGAGGGATTCGAACCCCCGATCACGGGACCAGAACCCGGTGCCTTACCACTTGGCCAATCCCCAATATTGAACTTAATTATAGTAGCACATTTTGCTGTGTTAACCGAGACAATAACTATGTTTGCTTGACGGTTGGAAGCACGGCATCGGTTTTGACGCTATGTCGTTTTTTAAACTTATAAACCTTACTATAAATAATCGGCACGAGAGGCACGCCAATCAAGCCAACTCCACACACAATTGACCAAAACAGCATAATCACAGAGTCGCGGTCGGTAAACATCGACACGAATACACCACTTAGGGCAACCGACCCCAAAACAAAGTGGGGGATAAACAACGCAACTGGTACATCACGTGAAACAGATTTACGGCCTTTCGGTGTTACCTTGTACTTAAGCTTTTTTCGTTTGAAAAGGCTATAAAAAGCTTGGAAGTAGACCGGCCAAACAGCAATACCAATAAACATGCCGTACCACATAATGCCACGCTCGACATCTGGGCGGGCGTTAAACTTTTGAAACCACAAGTCAAACACGCTAAACAGAATGACTATCGAGATATATGCAGATATGAACAAACTAAAATCAATATTTACAGCGGTTAACCCAAAGTAGAAGTAAATAGCCAAACCAATCACACCAAGGAACATTGCTAAGCCAGAGAAGTAGTGTTGCTGAATACAGTAATAGTAAAGTGCCTGACGGAATTTCATCTTGGTAATCAGCTTAAGGCTGTGGTTAAACAAAATATGCATACAGCCATACGCCCAACGTTTTTGTTGGGTGAAATACGACTTCCAAGTAATAGGGCCCTCACCAATTGCTAACGCTTCTGGGTAATAAATACTCTTCCAGCCATTAGCATGTAGCTTCATTCCGGTTAAAAGGTCTTCAGTAATATGTGCACTGTAATGGTCAACGCTTTCGAGTGCTTTCACCCGAATAATATGGTTCGCACCAATCAGCATAGAACTTTCCATACCCGACATACCACGAAGCAGTGGGCCGTAAAAGTTGTAGGTTTGCTGGGCAGCGCCATGGGCAATAGCTGAATCCTTTACATTACCGTAGATTTGTGGTGTGCCAACAAACCCAATTTTTGGGTCACGAAAATAACCGAGTGTCTTTGATAAAAAGTCTTTTCGGGGAATAAAATCAGTATCAATTTGGGCAACAAAATCATAGTTTTTACCGGGGCCATCATACCAAGAATTATGGTTTCCGCCCTTTGTTCTACGTGCAAACTTACCGTCCTCTTGGTTATAGTACTCGATTTCGTGTCGACTAAAATGGTTCACTCCGTATTCTTCGCAAAGCGCTCGAACAGCCGGGTCGTTACCTTCATCAAGAATCCAAGTATCGTGAGGGTACTCGGCACTAACCATTGCAGGAAGTGTTTTGTGAAGAAGCTCAATTGATTCAGAAGAGGGAACGAATGTGGTAATAAAAGCCACCTTCGAACCCGGGGCTGGGCTCTTAGCATGAACATCGCGTGTTTGTATGTGCGACATAATGACATAGGCGGTAAATTTCATAAATATAGGGTGCCAAATAACATAGGTGACCAGTAGAAAAAGCAGTACATCTAAGAAATGCCACGTACCGTCAAAGTTTTTCGTAAAGTTGTTTGGGTTGAACCAAATTGTTGCAAACACAAAAGTAACAAGTACGGCGGTACTCATAAAACATAGGTAAATAATTTTATCTTTTTGTGACAATGGTAATGTTTGATTTAATAATAACTATATTTGTTATACCATGTTATAGTAAAAACATTAAATAGTAATTAAAAAATAAATAAATTTTACCGACGGTTTAATCATCAAAATTCGCTCTAAAAAAATTATATTCACGATAGTCGCCCTTGCCTTCACAGCCGCGGCGCTTATTATATTGAACCATTTTTTCTTTACACCTAAAGAAAGTCCATCAGACACTGTATCGAGCACACTAGGGTCAAGCGATCGCACCCTTCTTTTTAGCGATGAATTTAACGGCACTACCGTCGATGAAACAAAATGGAATTATTGCTACGATAATTATTCAGCTGAGTATGATGGTTGTACCAACTTTGGAAACTGGGAAGATGAATGGTATAAGAAATCCCAAGTTGCGCAGCGTGACGGCAATCTTGTCCTAACAGCTGAACGCAAACCAATCGACGCCCCAACTTCTGTCGAAGGCTACATTCATACCTACCCATTTACGTCTGGTATGGTATCGACCGGTGCAAAAGATGCTAACTCAAAACCTAAGCATGAATTTGGCTATGGCTATTATGAAGCGAAGATTTTTATACCATCAGGCCAAGCTATCTGGCCGGCTTTTTGGATACTTCCAACAGATCGCAGCTGGCCACCTGAAATTGACTTTATGGAAGTTTTAGGCCAAAAGCCAAATGAATTACTTGCAACCTATCATTGGCGTAACGCCGAAGACAAAGTCATTCACGAAACCACATGGCATGATGCTGGTACCGACCTTAGCCTTGGGTGGCATACCTACGCCGGGAACTGGCAAGAGGGGAGAATTGATTGGTACCTAGATGATAAATTAATTAAAACTGAAACCGGCGAAAATATCCCTAGTAAAAAAATGCAAATTATTTTAAACCTAGCCGTGGGTGGTAATTTGCCAGGTAAATCTGATGCTTCAACCCCAGACAAAGCAACGATGCTCGTTGATTACGTGAGAGTGTATGACAAAAAATAAGTTTGTTATCGCCCTATTCAGCGGGCTGAATATTATTTCAGTCACACTACTTGCATTGATTGCGTTAGGTGCTGGTCTTGCTCCGGCAATCCACAAATTCGGGCTATTTCAACCGGTCCTTATACTTTTCTTCTCATCGGTAGTTCTGACCATAGTGACTATTGCATTAGGAGCATCGGAAAAGCCACCCGTTAGACTGAAAAAAATGTACATACCGCTAGTTGTTGTATTATTTATTGTAATTGCCGCTATTCAAGTAGTGTACGCATGGGGGCTTCTTTCAGACGGATACACATGGGATACAAAATATGTATTTGAAGCAGCTGTACAGATTGTCACTAATGGCTCACTCGATGCAACAAACGGAAATTACTTAACTGAAGCATCGAACAACCTTGGTATTACATACCTGCTTGCGGGGCTATTCACTACAATGAAATTTTTCGGTTTTACAAATTATCTATGGGGGGCGACGTTGTTCAATGTTACGGTTCTGTTAGTAGTTCAGATACTGATTTTCCTGTCGGCCCATCGCATGTATGGCCGACGTATCGCACTTTTATCGCTCCCGTTTTCGTTTGTACTAGTAGGCCTTACTATGCATGTGCAGACACCTTATACCGATACTATCGCCATCCTTTTTCCAATCTTAATTTTTTACTTAGTAACGGTATTCGTAACGCTAAAGTCAATCTGGACACGTTCACTATTAGCTGGCTTTATAGGTTTGGTCGCTGGTACTGGCTACCTTATAAAACCGACTGTTATTATAGCGCTTATCGCCGTCCTGTTCGTTGGCTTGTTGGTATGGCTATTTCAAGGCAAGAAAATAGTGACGTTCAAAAAACTGCGTGATCTTTTTCTACCTGTTATTACCGGAGGTCTTACTATAGCGGCGGTGTATTTTGGGTTTGGGGCTTATGTTAACCATTCACAATTGCTTCCAGTCACGTATCAGCAGGCGCTTGATAAAGCCCTGCCATTACAGCACTTTATTAACATTGGCTCTAAAACGGGTACTGACGGACCGACTACAAACTACGGTGGGTATAATCAGCAAACTGTCGATATTGTTTCAGCGCTGCCTACAAGGGAAGCAAAGGTAGACTATTCTATTGAGTCATACGGTGATCAACTTCGCGAATATGGTCTTATCGGGTACATAAGCTTTTTAATACATAAAGCCTCGTGGATAACGTCTGATGCAACATTTTATGCGTATGGTGAAGGTGATCTTAATAGTGTTTCATTCAAAAACAACGATAACGTTAGCGTAGCGGTTCGTAACGCAGGCTACGTATATAACCCGGGCTACTATATTTTAGGTAATGTTATGCAAGTATTCTGGTTGGCGATATTACTTATGATAGCATTGCAGTTTATTATTACCGTTGCATCAAAGAAGTTCCGGATTAACCCATTTGTCACAATCATACACTTGATGCTTATTGGTATTATTGCTTTCCTCCTTATTTTTGAAGGTCGTTCTCGATATCTATTCTTGTATGTTCCTATGTTTATTCTTGCTGGGTTATATACCGTTTATTGGATACAAAATAAAACACAGATTTCGAACGAGTAATTGTTATGTTGATGAAACCAAAATCTAACGGCTTAAAATTAAAACATATAAAAAATCATGCCGCCGTCCTGAACCGGCACTACAAGTTATTTGAATTTCACAGTAGAGATTTGGGGTTGTTACCTGCACCGCCAAGTATCGCCGAAAAGTATAAGTACTCAAAACGAAAAGTCAGTTTACTAATGATATTTTCAATGCTTAGTTTTATTGGAATTAATATCAGTATGCTTCGATTCATACTACATAACCCAATTTTATGGGTATTATTTGGTATTTTATTTTTAACTATTATGTACTTTACTATTTCACTTATTGTTAACTCGTTCACGAAAGACTTCGATGTTGTTGCCCATAAGAAAATGGTTCGAAGGTGGAAACCTACGCACTACCCATCTGTTGATATATTTTTACCAACCGCAGGCGAGCCAATAGAAGTGCTGGAAAACACATGGCGCGGTGTCAGAAAGCTAGCTGAAACATACAAAGGTAAGGTATCGGTGTATTCCTTAGATGACGGCGCCTCGGATGAAGTTCGACGTATGGCTGAACGCTTTGCATTTAACTACAGGGTACGTGAAAATAGGGGATATTTCAAGAAAGCTGGAAACTTGCGGCATGGCTATGGAATTTCACAAAGTGAATTTATTGCAATTTTTGACGCCGACTTCGTGCCTCGCGAAGACTTCTTAGATGAACTTTTACCATACTTCGATAATTCTAAAATTGGTATCGTTCAGTCTCCACAGTACTTTGATGTGAAAGATTCACAAAACTGGCTAGAACGCGGCGCGGGTGCAGTGCAAGAACTTTTTTATAGGTTTTCCCAGGTATCTCGTCAACATCACGATGCATCAATTTGCGTCGGAAGCAATGCCATTTACCGTCGTACAGCCCTGAACGATACGGGTGGAACTGCCCTTATTGAGCATTCCGAAGATGTACATACCGGCTTTAATTTACGGATGCACGGCTGGACAATTCAATATGTGCCGGTCATTCTTGCAAAAGGCTTGTGCCCATCTTCAATGAACGCTTTTTTCAAACAACAATATCGTTGGTGTATGGGTTCGTATAGTTTAATGACTTCGTCAAAATTTTGGAAAACGAAACTGAAGCTAAAAACCCGATTATCTTATATTTCAGGCTTTTTATACTATTTACACACAGGTATTACGGTATTCTACGCACCGATTATCCCGCTATTTATCCTCTTCGCTATGCCGGAACAGGTTGATATTCTTAACTACATATTAATTTTTCCTGCTTTTATTTTCACGCAAATCATTTACCCAATCTGGCACCATTCGACCTACGGAATTGAAGCATGGTCGACAAGGCAAATATACGGTTGGGCACACGCATTTGCATTATGGGACAAAATAACAAGTAACCATATGGCCTGGAGCCCGACAGGTTCTGTAAAAAAAGCCAACAAAAGCGACACCCGTTACAAAGCATTCAGAACTTTGCAAATTTTACTTAACTTTATACCAGCGATTGTATGGACAGGTTTAGGTTTCTATCACATGATTTACGGTTCATTTGTAACGTACCTACCGATATTTATTTCTGGCGCCTATTTCTTGTTTATTTCATCAAAAGTAACATTTTACTTTTCAAGAGAAACAGCTGCCGTATCTAAAGTTTTTGCAAAAAGTTAAAATATTTATATTTCACCCCAAACCAGTTATACTTAACGTATCTTAGATTTGTTAATAAAAGGAAAAATATGAGCGTTCAAGCATCTATAAAAGACGGTTTTGCAAAACTGCTACAACGAGAGGTCGACCGTAAAGATTTTCTTAAACTTGCCGGTATTGCAGTTATTGCCTCAATCGGGGTCGGTACATTTTTTAAAGTTATATTTGGGCAAAAACAATCTTCTCAAAGTTCAAACAAAACAGCCAGTCGTTTAAAAGATATCAGCTACGGCGGTAAAGACAACTAAAAACAGTCACGACGACCACTAGCTTGTTTTAATACGTCGATAGCTAAATTTCGAATGCTGTCGCCAATCACCATTAGTATCGCTATCGTATTGGTATATAACGCCAGTCTTTACTTCGCGAATTAATACAAGGGCAGGATTGTATGGCGCAAGAGTTTTATAGAAGGCAATGTCTTCGTTATGGATAACATTACGACCGGGAAACACTTCTTGAAATTTTCGTGTACCAATTTCTTCAAAGTAGTGCGGCCGGCCCTTTGGCGGTAGGTACGTCTCAGCCCGTAAGCCTGCTCGCGATACGATTTTTTGAATGTCCGAGAAAAGAAGGCGAGATTCGCCCTGTACATACAGGAAAAGCTGCTTTTTAGTTGTTAAGAATAAAGTGGCTTCGACACTGCGCCCAACCGGAATGCGCCGAGCAATAACTGAATCAACTTCAGCTGCAACACCAAACTGGGCTTTTATCTGTCGTTCAAGCGAGACGTCATCGTAGAGGTCGTTCATGTGACTATTGTACCACTGCTTATGGGTAACTCAATCAGGTGGCATTGACTTATATATGATAAAGTTGTATAATTATATATGCAACACCCTGTTGCACAAGAGAGGATAGGAATGGCTACCGAATACAGCGGTCGTCCGGGGACGGTTCAGAGCGTCAACCTGCTCGACCTGTCGCCGGGTACGACCGTCACGCTGACCACCGAGAGGTCTAAGTGGTACATCACGGTGACCAACCGCAAGCGCCGTGAGGCGAACGGTTGGTTCGTTTCCGGATTGGCCGTCGCCACCGACTCGGAAGCCGCCGACATGCCGACCCGCCACCCGCAGGAATACAGCGGACGAGCTAACATTCGTCTCGGTCAGGAGTGGGTACTCCTGGTCAAAGAGACGGGTCAAGTTGAGACGGGTCGCGTCACCAGCATCACCGTCGACTGACTCGGCCAACCCGGTCACCTTGGCCCCCACCGCTCACACAACATGTGCGCGGTGGGGGCCAGGCAGCCAGCCATCCTCTCTTATTCGTTCCATAAGTGCATACTTATGCTGATGAGCTGAAAACAGCGAAAACGAATAGGGTATACTAAAAGGAATGAGTTTTAGTACCCGCTACACACAGCTTAACGCCGCCCAAAAGCAGGCCGTCGATACAATTGATGGGCCCGTTATGGTAATTGCTGGGCCGGGCACCGGAAAGACAGAACTTCTTAGTGTTCGAACGGCGAATATTCTTCAAAAAACTGACACCCTACCTGAAAATATTTTGTGTTTAACCTTCACTGAAAGCGGCCAAGCAGCCATGCGCGAGCGGCTAGTAGGTATTATCGGCAAGGACGCTTACAAAGTGGCTATTCACACGTTCCACAGCTTCGGTAGCGAGATAATGAGCCATAACCGTGAGTATTTTTACCGCAATGCATTGTTTGAACCAGCCGACGATTTAAAACAATATGAAATACTACGTGGTATTTTTGAAGAACTTGAGTATTCAAACCCATTATCAAGCACGATGAACGGTGAATATACCCACCTGTCAGATGCCAAAAAGGTAATATCTGAATTAAAACGAAGCAGTGCCTTAACCAGTGATGAGCTTCTAGCAGTTATTGATCAAAACGAAGCGACGTTAGATACATTTGAACGAATTCTTGCACCAATCCTTGCCGATAGGGTAGGCAAAACCACTGCCGATAAACTCCGTGATTCACTATTATTACTGCACGATTACACCGATACGGTTGAGCCACTGTATGAGGTTACGCCACTGGCGCGTATTATTACCGATTCACTTGAAGCAATGCTAAACGACACCATTTCGATCCATCCAACCAAACCAATTTCGGCTTGGAAATCAAGTTGGTTCGAGCGCAATGAAAGCAAGCAACTGGTATTTAAAGATCGTAAACGACTGGTAAAACTAAAAGCTTTATCGTTTGTTTACTACGAATATTTAAGCCGCATGGAAAAACAAAGCCTGTTCGATTACGACGATATGATTATGCAGGTTGTCCACGCAATGGAAGTGAATGACGATTTAAAATTCAACCTTCAAGAAAAATACCTCTACATTATGGTGGATGAGTTCCAAGACACCAACTTAGCCCAATTACGTATTCTCCATAACCTTACCGACAACCCCGTCAACGAAGGTAACCCAAACATCCTTGTAGTAGGTGACGATGACCAGGCAGTCTATGGCTTTCAAGGTGCCGACGTCAGTAATATTCTTAATTTTTCTGAAAATTACCCGGCGCGAAAATTGATTGTCCTGACTGAAAATTATCGCTCGGGGAAAAATATCCTCGAAGCCTCGCGGGCGGTCATCACTCAGGGTACCGACCGTCTTGAAGAGCGAATACCCGAGCTTGATAAGCAATTAGCAGCACATAAAACGGTTCCCGGTGATGTGGCAATTTGGAAAGCCAACTCGATTGATGCCGAGCGCTTTACTATAGCTAAAGCCATCTCTGAAGCTATCACTGCTGGCACTGACCCGTCTTCAATTGCAGTGCTTGGAAGGCGACACGCTGACATTCAGTCGCTTCTTCCATTCTTCCGCCACTTTGCGATTCCAATACGTTACGAACGGGAAGAGAGCGTACTGGACGCCAAACCAATCGTCGCACTTGAACAGGTGGCACGAGTTGTTTTAGCCCTCGCAGAGGGTGAACATGGTACAGTACAAGCCCTTTTACCACGGCTTTTAAGCCACCCAGCTTGGGAGTTAAGCCCAAAGGATATTTGGCGATTAAGCCTAGACGCTTACACTAACCGCCAAAACTGGATGGAGGTGATGGCAACAACTCCGCAGTTTGTGCCAATCTATGAGTGGCTTGTAAGCCGTGCAAGCGAAGTAGATACAATGCCGCTTGAAGATATGATTGACCGCCTTATCGGTAAAACGGAAAATGAAGAAAGTCCGCTTTTCCGTTATTTCTTCTCGGCCTCAACCCTTGAAAGCCACCCCGAAGCCTATCTTGAATGCCTTAGCGCCCTGCGGGCAATTCGTTCACGCCTGCGTGAATACCGTCCGGGTGAAAATAATCTTACTCTAGCTGCTTTTATTGAGTGTATCGACCTTCATAGACGGCTTGACATCGGTATTACTATCAACCGTTTTTCTGTAGCAAGCGATGTGCCAGCTGTACAATTATTAACTGCCCATAAATCAAAGGGGCTTGAGTTTGAAACAGTCTACCTATTTAACGCAGTCGACTCGGTGTGGGGGCAGGGTGCCCGCAGTGTTAGCAGGTCTATTAGCTACCCCGAGAACTTACCACTTGCCCCAACTGGTAATAGTGCCGACGAGCGCCTTCGTTTGTTTTACGTTGCAATAACTCGGGCTAAAAATGAGTTAATTATTACATTTAGTGACCAAAACGATAGTGACAAACCGACTTTACCAGCCGATTTCCTACTTGAAGTGCCAGTACCTCACACCGAAGCCATCGAACCAACCCTTAAAGCAGCTACCGAAACAAGCGAGCTGGCATGGTATCAACCCTTTGTCGAAACGACCACTGATTTGCACACCTTATTGGCCCCACAAATTGAAAAATTTAAATTAAGTGCGACTTCGCTAAATAGTTTTTTGGATGTTGTATCCGGTGGCCCGCAGTATTTCTTGCTCAATAACTTATTGCATTTCCCCAGCGCAAAAAGCCCGTCGGCTTCGTATGGAACTGCTATTCACCGTGCGTTGCAACAGGCCCACTTGCACGTTCAGTCAACTGGTAAGCAAAAACCTCTTGAAGATACTCTTCATGATTTCGAAATTGCCTTAACCCAGGAGCGCCTTGGTACGAAAGATTTTCAGCAGTATCTGCAGCAGGGAAGCGACCACCTGCCTGCCTTCTTCACTTCTGGCGTACTACCTATGACACCTTCGCAAAAGGCCGAGGTAAGCTTCGGCTACCAAGATGTCCGTATTGAAGACGCTCGTATCACTGGTTCGCTTGATATGATTGACGTCGATAGCAACACAAAAACCATGAGTGTAACAGATTACAAAACCGGTAAGCCGTCGCTTTCTTGGGATAAGGGTGATGAGTTTACAAAGTTAAAACTTCATAAATATCGCCAGCAATTGATTTTCTATAAAATACTGGTCGAAAATTCATCAGAGTATCATAATTATACCGTTGATAGTGGCCAGCTTGCTTTTATAGAGCCGACTAAGGGAGGGGAGAGTATTTTACTTTCTCTTAACCTTTCCGACCAAGACATTGAAAGAACGACAAAACTAATCGAGGCGGTTTGGAAACGTATTGTTTCCTTAGACTTTCCCGATACCAGCGGCTATTCACAGGATTTCAAGGGTGTTCTTGCTTTCGAACAAGACCTTATTGACGAAACAGTATAAAACATGCTATAATATGAATATAGACAGATTGAGCTACGATATGTGCGTAGCTCTTCTTGCGAGAAGAGGTGCATACATACCGTAGCTCTCTGTCTGTACATTTAAAAGCAGAGTAGTTCGATTGAGTTCGCGATCACTCCCCCAGAGTGTCGTGGCCGTGGGTCATCAGACCAAATATGAAGTAGGCATTCCGACAAGTGCCCCCCCAACATACTTCATACAGATAGCGCACAGTACCTTCTGGTGCTAAGCGTAAATGCGTGTCACGGAGACACCCATTCTGATGCCCCTACGGTTTTATGACATGCGAATGTCATAAGCAAGAACGGGGTGTCCTTTCGTTGCAGTTCACTGCCGTGATTAATCGGAGAAGTAAAGCAACCAACGTTGCTTGCTTTACTTAGCCGTGTATCGTGGTAGTTGAAACGGAGGGCACTCCACCACACCCCATCCATTCCGAATCACCTAAGGAGTAAAGTGGCTGGCAATCAAGACGCCGAAGCACGTCGAAAGCAGGCTGAGATCGATGCCGCAAAGGCAAAGGTCGAGGCGTTCTCGCACAAGCAGTACGAGCCAGGCGACCGAGTCGCCAAAGGCAATGCCGAGCGAGAGCTTCGTGAAGTTGTGGCGAAACACGCCAAATGACTTCAGTGAGCGGCGTGCCCCCATTACGGCGCGAAAAACAGGGACTCTTGAACTACTCTGCCACTCACCCTTATCATAAAAACTTATGGTCAGAGTGAGTGTAGTAAAATAGGGAATAACACATGAATAACTTTTGGCAAAACCTTCCAAAACCTTTCTTCATTCTTGCCCCAATGGAGGCAGTCACGGATGTTGTATTCCGTCATGTCGTTGCGAAGGCTGGCCGGCCTGACATCTTCTTCACTGAGTTCGTCAGTACCGACGGCTACGCGAGCGAAAAGGGTCGGCACAGTACGCGTGGTCGTTTAGCTTTTACTGACGATGAACACCCTATGGTTGCCCAAATTTGGGGTGACAAGCCTGAACATTTTCGACTCATGGCGCAGGGTATGAAAGAGCTTGGCTTTAAGGGAATTGATATCAACATGGGCTGTCCTGCGAAGGACGTCGTCAAAAAAGGTGCGGGCAGCGGCCTTATTCGGAGCCCTGAAAACGCGGCTGCAATTATCGCCGCCACAAAAGAAGCCGGCTTACCCGTAAGTGTAAAAACCCGGCTTGGTGATGTAAAAATTGATGAATGGCGCGATTGGCTAACCCACATTTTAAAGCAAGATGTCGTGAACCTTACGATACATTTACGTACCCGCAAAGAAATGAGTAAGGTTGACGCTCACTACGAGCTTATCCCTGAAATCAAAAAACTACGCGATGAAATTGCCCCCCAAACGTTACTTACTATTAACGGCGACATTCGCGATCGGGCCCATGGCCTTGAATTGGTAGAAAAGTACGGCGTTGATGGCGTTATGATTGGCCGCGGTATTTTCCACGACCCGTACGCATTTACAATTCGCGATGAGCCGCCAACTCGTGAAGAATTATTTGATATTCTTAACTACCATCTTGATCTTTTCGATAAATACCACGAAGAGCTAGAGACTCGGCCGTTCGATCCACTTAAACGTTTCTTCAAAATATATATTCACGGCTTCCCACAAGCATCAGAGCTTCGCGAAAAACTGATGCATGCAAAAAGCACCAGTGAAGTTCGCACTATACTTGCTGATTTTAAAGACTAGATTAAATTTAACGGCGGCGGCGTCGCGATAATTCAGCCACCCGTAACCGTACCGTGTGTCGGTCAATGAGTTGGTGGGCTTGTTCAATTTCTACCTGGTTCTTGGCTTCATCACGCAGTTTCAGAGCGCGCTCGAGGGCGACCTTCGATTCAGCTTCAACAATATCATCACCGCTATCAGCTTCATCAACCAACACTCGAATTGAATCGGGGTTAATTTCAATTACACCACCGCTGATTGCAAAATAATCAAGCGCCGAATCACTATCACCCTTATTTTTACGCACCGCCAACGCACCGGGTGCAGCTAACGTTACTAACGGCTCGTGGCCCGGAAAGACAGCAATATCACCAGCCGCCGTTGGCGCCATAAGTTCGTAAATGTCTTGGTCGACACTGACGCCGCTAAGGGTGATGAGCTGTAAGTGCATTAGGCTTTCTTACCTTTGCGTTCTGTAGCAGCTTTATGAGCAAGCGTACCGTCCACCATGTAGAACCAATCTTCAGGCTTGTCGTCATACTTACCGGCAAGAATATCACCAAAGTCGCGCACTGTATCCTCAAGCTTCACATACACACCTTGGTTTCCGGTGAATTTCTCGGCCACAAAGAAAGCCTGCGAAAGGTAGCGCTGGACACGGCGAGCGCGGTTGACGGTTTGCTTTTGCTCGTCGGAAAGCTCTTCCATACCAAGAATCGCAATGATGTCTTGTAGTTCTTTGTAGGCTTGAAGGATTCGTTGAACTTCACGAGCAACGCGATAGTGCTCTTCACCAACGATTTCTGGGTCAAGGCTGGTAGAACTTGAAGCCAAGACATCGACAGCCGGATAAATACCAATTTCAGTCAGTGCACGGCTCATCACAATTGTCGCATCAAGGTGAGCGAAGGTTGTGGCCGGTGCTGGGTCAGTAAAGTCGTCAGCTGGCACATACACTGCTTGCACCGACGTAATTGAACCCTTCTTAGTTGAAGTAATACGCTCTTGCAAGGCACCCATTTCCTCTTGAAGGTTTGGCTGGTAGCCCACCGCTGATGGAAGGCGACCGAGTAGGGCAGATACCTCAGCTCCCGCTTGGGTGTATCGGAAAATATTATCAATGAATAGAAGCACGTCTTTACCTTCATCTCGAAAAGCTTCCGCCATCGTAAGGCCAGACAGTGCAACACGAAGACGAGCCCCTGGTGGTTCATTCATTTGCCCGAATACAAGGCTGGTTTTGTCGAGCACGCCGGCCTCTTCCATCTCATAGTAGAGGTCATTTCCCTCACGAGTACGTTCACCAACACCGGCAAATACCGAGTTACCAGAGTGGAATTTGGCGATGTTATTGATCAGCTCGGTAATAAGAACGGTTTTACCGACACCAGCACCCGCAAACAAACCAGCTTTGCCACCCTTTACAATAGGGGCGATGAGGTCAACTGATTTAATGCCGGTTTCTAGAATTTCGGTTTTGTTTGATTGTTCAGATAGAGCTGGGGCAGGGCGGTGAATTGGTGAGGTTTCACCCTTCGGCGCTGGCTTACCATCAATTGGGTCACCAGTAACATTAAACATGCGGCCAACTGTTTCAACACCAACTGGCACACTAATTGGTGCGCCTGTCGCCGTAACATCTTGGCCACGCTTCAGGCCATCGGTACTTGAAAGGGCGATGGCGCGAACGGTTGTTTCGTTAAGGTGCTGGGCAACCTCTAGGGTGACGGTGTGGCTATCGTGCTCAACGATTAGTGCATCGTTAATTGCCGGAATTTTGCCGTCGACAAACTCGGCGTCAACGACGACACCAACGATTTGAGTAATTTTTCCAAGTTGTTCAGTCATGATTTGTCTCCTTCTGGGTTTGCGTCTTGCTGTGCCGTCATTTCTATTTGCTCACTACTATCCGGTATACGTTCGTGGTCAGGTAAGCGAGGTGGATTTTTATACAACGGCAGTGCTTCGAGATTCGTTATATCAATTCCCACCTTAAGCGCAGCTTCCATCACTTTCGAGGACGCCGTGTAGCTGTCGTCATGGGGTAATACGTTAGCTTCTTGGATTGCTGAATCTAAGCGCGCTTCTTCTTCCCTTGTAAGTAATGGGGCGTGGAATAATTCACCGTAGAAACTCTCTGATTTGTTAGTCATTCAACGCCTCCACGCCACCACTAATTTCTGCTAACTCTTGGGTAATTGCCCCTTGCCGGGCTTTATTCATTTCAAGTGTTAAATCATCAATCAAATCAGTAGCGTTATCGGTAGCATTTTTCATTGCCATCATACGCATGCTATATTCGCTGGCACGAGAATCGAGTAATGCCTGGAATAGTTGCGCTCCAACTAATCGGTAGGCAATACCATCAAGCACTTCTTCAACACTTGGTTCGTAAGTGACGTCAAGATGGGTAGCAGTTGCTTGATACTGCGGATCGACGCCGGCCGGCAGTACACGCTGCACTTTTGCTTGTTGTACAACGCTGCTGACAAAGCCGGTGAAAATAATGTCAACCGCATCAACTTGGCCGTTAATGAAAAGAACACGGGCACTGTCAAGAATTGCTCGAAGCTCGTTCCCGTCCGGACGGTCAGGTAAATTTTCATACGATCCCATAACCTGCGTATCTTTAAGGCGAGCGACAAATTGGGCGGCTTTTCGACCAATTGTAATAGTGGTGTTTTTAATACCAGCTTTATCATCGGCAATAAGCTCATTAGCGTAAAGCCGCGTTAAGTTACTGTTAAACGCACCGGCTAGGCCTTTATCAGAAGCGATAACAATCAGTAGGCGGGTTTTCACAGGTCGCTGCAAAAACAGCGGGTGGTCTTTTACCGAAGCGTGGACCGAAAGGTTAGCCAGAAGTTGACGGGCAGCTTTGGTGTAGGCCGCCGAAGCTTTCGTGGCTTCTTGAGCACGGCGCATTTTACTGGCCGCAACCAATTGCATCGCCTTGGTAATTTGCTTCGTGCTTTTTACCGAGCGAATGCGACCTTTGATAGCTTGGGTATTAGCCATTCTTAAGCTCCCGTTGTAAATGTATTAACGCTTGGCTAAATGCACTATGAAGCCTAACCTCATCAAACGCGATTACTCCGTTCATCGTGGTATTTTTTTCAAGCATAGCGCCATAGGGAGAAAGCGGGCCTTGAACACCTTCAACATTTCTGTCTTTAACATCTTGACAGGCTTTCTTAAGATTGTCGGCACGAAAAAAATATTCTTCTTTCGTAAACATATTATACTTCAAACCCCTTAGCAACACTCTTAGCTGTATCACCAATCAGTTTCAAAATCTCCTCAGTTGGCTTGGCGCCACGATCGAGAATGTCCATTTCTTTTTTACTATCTTTCCAAAGGCGGGTAGTAAGGGCGGCTTGCGCATCCTTAATTTTTGCTGCTGGTACGACATCGAAAGCGTTACTCGTAATTGCAACAATACTGACAACTTGTTGCCAAATACTCAGCGGACTGTACTGGTGTTGCTTTAAAAGCTCAGTTAGCCGTTGGCCGCGCTCGATTTGCTTCTTCGTAGCCTCATCAAGGTCACTACCAAACTGGGCAAAACTCGCAAGTTCACGGAACTGACTTAACCCAAGCTTGAGGTGGCTTGATACTGATTTCACCGCTGGCGTTTGGGCGGCGCCACCAACACGAGATACCGACAGACCGGCCGAAATTGCCGGGCGGATACCTTGGTAGAATAGGTCGGTTTCGAGGAAAATTTGACCGTCGGTAATTGAAATAACGTTGGTTGGAATGTAGGCAGAAATATCACCAGCTTGGGTTTCAATAATTGGCAGCGCGGTAAGTGAACCAGCGCCAAGTTCGTCGGAAAGTTTTGCCGAACGTTCGAGTAAGCGAGAATGTAGGTAGAAGACATCACCCGGGTAAGCTTCACGGCCTGGTGGGCGACGAAGTAGTAATGACATCTGACGATACGCAACCGCATGCTTCGTAAGGTCATCGTAAATCATAAGCGCGTGCTGGGCATTGTCACGGAAGTATTCACCCATAGCAGTTGCAGCATATGGTGCAAGGTACAGCAAAGAAACAGGGTCAGATGGACTGGTCGCCACAATAATGGTTTGCTCCATAACGCCTTCTTGCTTCAAACGGTCAACTAAGCGGGCAATTTTCGAAAGCTTTTGGCCAATTGCTACGTACACATTTATAACACCGGTCTTTTGCTTCGCCTGGTTAATCATTGTATCAATGGTGATAGCCGTTTTACCCGTTTGGCGGTCACCGATAATAAGCTCTCGCTGGCCACGCCCAATTGGGAACATTGCATCAATCGCAACAATACCGGTCATAAGCGGCTCGTGGACCGACTTACGGTCCATCACACCCGGCGCGTTACGTTCAACAATACCTTGCTGAGTAGTGCTAATAGCCGGGCCACCATCAAGTGGGCGACCAAGCGGGTCAACCACGCGGCCGAGCAGTTCAGGACCAACTGGAACGGTTAACACACTTCCTTTACGGCGAACACTTTGCCCAGCTTTTACTTCAGAATCTTCACCCAAAAGCACTGCACCAATTTCATCCTCAAGTAAGTTCAACGCGAAAGCTTCAACAATCCCGTTCTCGGTTTCAATTTCAAGCACTTCGCTATACCCGGCACTGCGAAGCCCGTGAATCCAGGCAACACCATCACCAATACGAAGTACCACACCAACTTCATCAAGCGTTCCGGTGGTTTCAAGGCCTTCGATGGCGCTGCGTAATTCTTTTGATAATGCTGCTACATTTAGTTCGCTCATAATAATTTCTCGTCCTCGGGTTAGGCTTTCTTGTATCGGGTTCTTAATGTTGTCAGGCTGCGGGCAATAGTGGCGTCAAATTCTTTCCCAGGTAAGCTAATCTTGATACCGCCAAGCACCGTAGGGTCGACAACTGATTCAAGCGTTACAGTTGTCGCGCCAGTAGTGTTTTTGGCAAATGCCTCAATTAACTTGCGGGTAGCATCGCTTAGTTCAAAGGCTGAAGTTACCGTGCAGGAAAGGTAGCCCTTTTCGGCCAAATAATACTGAATGTCGCGAAGCACCAAATCAATCTCACTAGTGCGGCGTGATTCAACCAAATAGGCCGCCAATTGTTGAGCGAGTGTGCGTACCTGGGCGCCATCAACCATTTGCTTGGCAATATAGGTAGCTACACTGCGACGTGATAGCTTACGCGCCATTACTTAGCCCCTTTCAGTAATTCAGCAATTAATACTTCATCGGTTTTCTTATCAAGCTTCTTGCCAATAAGTTTTTCAGTCGTCAGCGCCACAAGCTGAAGGGTTTCATTGTGAAGTTCGCGTTTGGCGGCTTCAATATCTTTTTGAACCTGATCATGCGCGTCGGCAACAATCTGCTCGGCAGTGTTCTTAGCTTTTTCTTCACTGGCTGCTAACGTTTCTGCGGCCTGAACTTTAGCTGTCGAAATAATTTCGTCAGCTTCCTTCCGTGCCTGTGAAAGCAGTTGAGCGGTTTCAGCTTCGGACTCGGCAGCCGATTCCTGGGCTTTTTTAGCGGCCGCAGCAGCTTGCTCAATGTTTTTTTGGCGTTCATCGACCGACTTCATAAGAAGCGGGTACACGAATTTCCCAAGCAGCCATACCAAAATTAAGAAGGCAACGATTTGTAAAATCAGCAGCTTCCAATCAATACCTAACGCCGTGAAAATATCGTCGTTGGTTTCAGCAGTTTCGGCAAATGTTGTTAGGAAATTCACTCGTTATACCCCTAAAAGAACCTAGCAATAATAGCCACGATAATACCGATAATCGCAAGCGAGTCGGCAAAGACGATAGCGGTAATCATCAAGGTACGTATGTCACCTAGTTTTTCTGGGTTACGACCAAACGCGTTCAGCGCTGCCGCACCGATAAATCCAATTCCAAGTGCCGCGCCAAATGCTGGCAAGCCATAGGTTAGTCCAAATGCTAATGCATCCATTTCAATTAACTCCTTATTTATTACTTTCCATTATATACAATTTACTCATCCCTTGGCCACAGCCTTCTTTTTAGCAGTATCAGCAGGGGAGTGAGTATCTGTTTCAGGGCCATGGTGTGCCACGGCGAGTGCGGTGAAAATAAGCGTCAGCGCGAAGAACACGTACGCTTGGATAAAGCCGATGAAAAGCTCGAAGATCATAAAGAAAGGAAGTGTCACGGCTGCCGCATAGCTTGAAAGTAGGGCAATAACAATCAAAAGCACTTCGCCCGCAAAAGCATTTCCGAATAAACGAAGCGACAAGGCGACACCACGAGAAAACTCACCGACGAGTTCAAGAATACCCTCGAAAGCTCCGATAGGATCTTTTAACGGATTGCGGAAGTAACGGTGCCCATTTCCAAACACACCAAGATGTTTCACCGCATAGATCTGCACGGTCACAATCGTAATAAGTGCAAGCCCAAGCGTAAAGTTTAGGTCAGCCGCCAAGCTACGAAGCACCGGCACACCGTTCCACTTAATCGAATCGAGGCCGGGAATAACACTGAGCCAGTAATTTACAAGTACGACAAAGAAAATAGTGACAGCAAGTGGCGTAATACGCCGCGCCACGGCCTTATCCGGCACAACATCATTAATTTGTTTTAAAAGGCCCTCGAAGACCCATTGCACCAAACCGACAAAGCGATTATATGAACCACGCTTCAATTTACCGGCAACATACCAGAAAATTGCAACCACAATAATGCCGCCGAGAATACCAGTTAGCAGGGCGTTGGTAACAGGAAAGCCGCCAATATGAAATAACGGCTCAGACGAAATTGAGATATGTAAATCGACGGCGGAAAAACTTGTAAGGCTCATTTCAGTGGCTTCCTGACATCACGGAGTTGCTTTGCAATCAATAGACTACTCACAATCGTTCCTAAAATTAATAATATAATCGTGGCGGTTGGCGCTATGTGCAAAAGATGATCAATTCCTATTCCCAAAAATACTCCACCAAGTATTGGTAAAAAAGCTCTCCAGGTAGTATCAAGTGCAGTCAGGATAATAAGCATTGGTGCTGAAATACCCGATTGCGGCTTGGTCGTCCGGCCTGGTTTCGATTGCGGTCGAGGCGACTCCGTCATATGGCTTTATCATAACAAATAGTGAATAACTTTACCAGTTAAGACAATTTACTGTATAATGTATAGTGAAATAAGCATAGGGGAATGAAGGATTAACTATGAGCACTGATGATACAACAACCAAGACCGATTCTACTAATAACGCAACGCCACAAGTAACAGTCTACCGCACAAGTTGGTGCGCATTCTGTCATACCGAAATGCAGTGGCTCGAACGTCTTGGCGTACCATACGTTGCAAAAGACATCGAGGCCGACCAAGAAGCTCACGACGAGTTAATGGCTAAAATCAACGGCGACTTCCGTGGTGTGCCCGTAACAGATGTTGCTGGCGATATTATTCTTGGGTTCGATCGCCCAAAGCTACAGGATGCCATCAAAGCTCATGGGCTTGAACCTGTAAACAGCTAGCATATTTACCAAACTGGAGGCATTGCAGACAATCCCAAGCACGAGCTCGTAGCGTTAAAGCCCGAAACTACCTATCGGTCTGATCTTGATTTTATCCCCGCCGATCCTTCTGATCGACAGATGGTTGCCCGCAGTATCGACGACCAACTTTGTGAATGGTCGTTATTCGTAAAAGCGGGCGAGCATCCGGCACTGCGTCATTTTCATCTTGCTGACCAAATTGTCGCAGACTGTACGCCCTCTGCGTATTCGCCCGAAGATATCGTAGCAAGGCGTCAATTTAAGGCTCACTTAACTGAGGCTGTTAAGGCTACTCAACTACAAAAAGAAATAAGGCGGCAGCTCGTTTCAACGCTAGTACAGCACGATGAAACTGATGCAGAAGCAATTTCAAATCCATCTTTTTTCCAAGCATTCGAAATAGCTGAATCATACATAGCACAATATCAAACGTCACTAGGTTACCCCTTAGCTCTTGCTTACATGAAACGCCTCTTTATTGTGCGCGAACAATTAAGTCCTCTCCGTACGAGTCGCAATAATCCAGTTGATACAGAAGTAAGGGATGATTTTAAGTTGGTTATCCGGCGACTTATTGAAGAACTGTAAGTTTTTACGAGGCCTGCGAAATAGTAAACAACGGCTGGATTGTTTCTTGTGTTGCAGCGCTTCGATGCGATGCAATCAGCTTCTCGAGATCGGCTATTTCTTCGTCACTCATTTCACCAGTATTAAGACGGTATCGCATAACGGAAATTGCCGTTCTTACAAGTTCGCGGTTAGCCCTGCGTGCACGAAGCTCGGGCGAGGCCTCTAAGCCTTCGAATTCCCAAGAACCTTGTTGATATTTAATACTATCTTCAATACTTTTCACTTGGCTTTTGATCGCCATCGCCAATTTTTCGTCCGATCGCCCCTGCATACGCTTTTGAAGATGTATGTCACAGAACTCTCGTACAGAAAACTCAGCTTTAGCGGGCGCTTCTTGTGACGAAGCTTCGAGTGACTGGTAATACTGAACAAAAACATCAAAAAGCGGCTTAAGCTGCCGCGTTACACTATAGCTCAGTACCCCACTATTGGTATACTCTTGAATTGAATCAGGGAGTGAAGCAAACGCAATTGCGTCGCGAACTTTTGTTTCTTTAAATCCAAGCTCGACTGCTAAACTTTTAAGGCTTGGGACGCGCCCAGTGCGACGCTGTACATAACGATACGACAAGTCGATCGCACGGGCTTCGTCTTGGGGTGAAGGACGATCGTATACATTTTCGCGCAGCTGTAACGATACCGCCTGATCAAATTCAATCTCATCACGCACATTGCCGGCAACACGAACGAAGTCTTGCGAAAGATTATGATGATTAATAAGGTGGGCAATTGCTCGTCGACGTCGATGCCCTGCTATAAGAATAATTGCCGTGTCATGATCATAGGGGGTGAGATCTTGGTAGTCGATTCGATCGGCGGTTGGAATATGAAAATATTCACCATGGTTATCAATAAATTGTTTTGCAGACTTTTTAGTATGACGCCCTGAAAGTAACGGATTGGCGAGCTCGAAATCACTACTTGAAATTGTGCCGTCCCCACGATCAGTCCAGATTGCCTGGGCGAGCTCTTCGATTGCCGCCGGGTCATAAGTGGTTCGAACTTGCGGTAACTCGTTTATCGCAATGAAAGGAACCATTTGAAGCCGAGACGGCCCAAAATCAATAACGCTTTCCCTCTCATGTGTCTTTGACATATCTTTTTTAAATATAGTTACCTTAGCGCCAATAATCAAGTGAATCCCGCTATATGTAGTGCATAACACAATAAAGTATAATAGACAGGTGAGTACATCCACCACAGCCCCCATTAAGCCTACTATTATCATGATTCACGGTTTTCGTGGCACCCACCACGGTTTATTATTGATTGCGAAAAAATTGCAAAACTATAGTATCGTCATTCCCGACCTGCCCGGGTTTGGTAAAGGTGCAAAGTTAAAAAAGTATGACTTAGACAGCTATGTGGAATGGTTACACAGGTTTATCACTAAACACAGCTCTGGACAGCCACCAATTCTTTTGGGTCACTCATTTGGAAGTATTATTTGTGCCGCCTATGCTGCTAAGTACCCAAAAAGTATTACAAAATTAGTGCTCGTCAACCCAATTGGAGCGCCGGCACTTGAAGGGTCGAATCGGGTTATGATTGGCCTCGCAAAAGCCTACTATAAAATTGGGGCAAAATTACCTGAAAAAACTGCTCATAAATGGCTAGCCGCCAAGCCAATAGTCCGAGTTATGAGTATGACAATGGCAAAAACCCACGATAAGGGTCTTCGTACTTTTATTCACCATCAACACGATGCCTATTTCAGCCTATTTCATTCACCAACTTCATTATTGGAGAGCTTTACAACCTCTATTAGTCATAACGTCTCAGACTTCGCAGGAAAGATTCCTGTTCCGACACTTCTTATTGCTGGCTCGCTTGATGATATTACATCTCTCAGCGTACAATACGGGCTTGTCAAAAAATTTCCTCACGCCAAGCTGAAGGTTATTAACAACGTTGGGCATTTAACCCATTACGAAACACCGGAAAAAGTTGCCGAGTTCGTTCAGGCCTTTACTAAGCGGGTGTAAATTTCTTCAAAATCAGATAGGGTAGTTTGAAGGTCGTGAGTTCGGGCGATAACTAAACTTTCCTCGCTCATAGCTTGGCGAACCTTCGGGTCTTGAAGAACTTTTATCAAGCCTTCAGCAATTCCATTTTCGTCATCTTGCTCTACTAAATACCCGTTTCGTTCGTGTTGACATAATTCACGTAGCGCGCCAGCATCAACCGCCACAACCGGCTGTCCACTTGCCATAGCTTCGAGTGTTGCAATGCTTTGAAGTTCAGCCGGTGACGGCATACAAAAAACATCACCAACCCGGTGCAATTTCACTAAATCTTCATCGCTCACACGGCCTGTAAGGGTTACCTTTTCGCTGATACCTAGCTCTTGGGCCTTGGCTTGAAGTAATGGTCGCTCGGTACCATCACCAACAATTACCAGATGTGCGTTTGGAACAGTATATTGTACTTTTACGAAAGCCTTCAATAGCACCGGTAAGTGTTTTTCGGCATCAAGCCTTCCCACGTAGCTTACAGTTGGGACATTTTTGGGAATACCGAAACGCTCGTACAGATCATTTGCAACTTTACCCGGTGAGAATCGAGCAAGGTCAATCCCGTTAGAAATAGCCACAATCGGCGTATCGATTTTTGCAACATTAAACATTTCAATTGCCGATTGTGTCGGCATAGTAATAATGTCTGCCTTTGAATGGAACCGTGCGCCGTAGGCTTTGAGAATGTAATTGATAGGACGAGATACTGGCGCTAATAGCCGAAGATTATCCATTAGGTTTTCGGGCATAGCATGATTAGTGGTAACAATCGGAATACCGTATTTATTACCAAATTTCATCGCCGCTTGGCCAAGCCACATCAGCATTTGGATATGAATAATATCAGGGTCAAAATCATCAATAATTTTTTTAACTTCACGGTTTGGGCTGAGTGAAATTCTGAAATTTTGATAAAAAGGGAACGGAACAGAGACGGTACGAGCGATAACATAGTTGCCATCAACTTCTTTATATTTTTTGCCAGTTTGGCTTGGTGCAATAACTAAGACTTCATGCCCTTTAGAAGCCAAGCCACGTGCTAAATTTCGACTGAAGGTTGCGACACCATTGATAGTCGGGTAGTGTAAATCCGACGCAATTAGTATTTTCATAACTGGTGATTATTGTACCATAGGTAAATCAAAGCTACTAAGCGCACCCTGTTCTCACGAAACAAGCTCCACGCAAATATCTTTAGGGTTAGACGCCTTAAAGATTTTGGTTATGCGATTGTTTCTTTGAGTACAGGGTGTGCTTAGTAGCTTTACTCAAACTGTGATAAATTGTTTCGATTTTTTTGGTGAGGTGGGACTGGAGGAAGGATTTTTGAATAGTGGGGTCTATTTTTTTGGTGTGGCCGGTTTGAATATCGGAAACGGCTTGTTGTAGGGTTTTCACTAAGGCTTCGACCGATCGATCTTTTACAAGCCAATACGAATCTGGCGTGAAGTCTTCAGCAATCTTGGGGTCAGAAAGAAGCACTGGCGTACCAAGTGATAATGCTTCAAAAACAGTTCGACCTTGGGTTTCGAAACCTATTGAAGTTTGAACCACTAAATCGGCACTAGCAATAACGCGAAGCATTTCTGTACTTGAAACAGACCCGACTATTTTTACATTATTTAAAGAATGTTTTTGTAAGAAACGATGCATTACTTTTTTAAGCGAGCCACTGCCATAAATTTCTATATCAGCGTTAATTTCTTTAGTTCTTACAGCCTGAAGAAACTCCATAATACGCTTTTCTTTGCTAAAACGCCCCGTCCATACGATAAGCGGTCGCGTTCTCGTTGTTTTTTTATGTTTTATAGAGCTAATAACTTCATCATCTAACCCGTTTGAGAGCACATTGACTGGAGCGCCAACTCCATGAGCCTCTAAATCACGAGCAAAATGAGCCGTTGGCGCAATCCGAGCAGTAGCTAATTTACCTAATCCAGCCAGGTATTTCCAGCCATCTATGCGACCTGATGGAAACGTGATAGCGAGGCGCTTCTTCGCCCACCTAGCCATAAGACTGAGGTAGAGGTGTGCGAACACTTTACCAGTCACCAGTGAAGTGCCGACTTCAACATTATTATGATAGGTAATTACCGCTGGAATTTCGTGCCGCTTAGCAAATTCAAAACCAATAATTGCCCCCCAGAAATCAGCTTGAATGTGCACGATATCAACCGCTGGGAGTTTCTTAAAAGTCGCATCGAGTGTCTGCTGAATTTGGTTTGAAGGGATAGTTATGGCGTATTCAGTGGTTCCAAGCGAAAACGATGTAAACGTAATAATCCCTTTACGGTTTTTATGCTGGCTACTCGCTGGGCCGCAAAGTGTCACAACATGGCCACTCTTTTCAAGAAAACGAGCTTGCAAAACGGCCGATAACTGGGCACCGCCAAGCGTATCTGGGTGTTGGTCTAAGAATATTACGATATGCATTGCCTTCATTATAGCAACACCTCTTGCTACAATGAGAAACATGTCAAAGCAAAAGAAGCCAAAAGCACAGCGCAGTATCGTCAATAGGCGAGCTTCTTTTGATTATGCTTTGGGCGATGAGCTTGTTACTGGTGTGGTTTTGACCGGCCAAGAAACCCGAGCGGCCCGCGACGGGCGAGTGCAACTTAAGGGTTCATTTGTGACAATTAGAAATGGTGAACTTTGGTTAAATAATGCCAGCTTTTCACTAAAATTTACCACTAAAATGGTCGGCGAAACGACCGTTGATACTTCACCACGAAAACTACTTGCCAGCCGACGTGAAATTGATGAACTGGCCGAACGAAAGCAGCAAGGTATGTCAATTGTACCGCTTCGATTACTCACTCACGGTCGCTATATCAAGTTGGTAATAGCCCTAGGAAAAGGTAAGAAAAATTACGATAAACGACAGGCTATTAAGAAGCGCGACCAAGAGAGAGATACGAGTCGACTAATTTAATCTTAATTACTGAAGTAGTGATTCGATACCGTGGTCAAGTACTCGGCCGCGGCGTGTGTTTTCACCATGACTTACTCTCTCAAGGTGGCGGGGATTACAGCAGGGTTTTGTTTCGCATACATGATCAAGCACATCGCTGCGACCGTTAGGTAAGCTATCTAAACCAAAGTACACTTTATACATAGTACGGTGCGCCATACTACTTGGGTTGGGTACTGATGGCAAGCGTAATCGGCCATACGTATCCCTTCGTCGTTCACCAGAGGGTGAAATCGGTAAGCGCCAACAGCCCTGTCCTTCGTCAAAATCTATACGCGCCAAATGTTCTGGTCGAGGCATGGGATAGTCAATTTTATCAAAAGAAAGTAATTGATTAGCCCGTTGACTCAGTGCAGTACTAATCACTTTAAGGCGTGTCAGGTCAGACCATGAAGCCTCTACACTAGGAATAATCCTACCGCCGCGACGTTCAATACAGTCTTGCTCGCTTACGACAGGCGAAGGGTCACCCCACACCGTTGGGGCAATTAATTCAGGCCTAAATTCAGATCTATTCAGTATGGTTTTATCTCCACGTATTCGGTATTAGTGTACGGAGTCGATCAAAGCCATACAAGCATAAGCACAGGGTATTAGACGAAGACAGCCCGCTAGATTATACTGGTAGCATGAAACTCTACTCCTGGAACGTCAATGGTATTCGCGCAGTTATTAATAAGGGCGCATTTCAAAAGTTTATTGCCGAACATGACCCTGATATTTTTTGTATGCAAGAAACCAAGGCCAAACAAGGTCAGGCTGAGATTGATCTTCCACAGTACAAAGAATTCTGGAATAGTGCTGAAAAAGCTGGCTATAGCGGTACTGCCATTTTTAGTAAAACCGAGCCACTCAACGTTATTCATGGTTTTACTGATGACCTCGCAAAAAAGTATGGCCTTAAAGATGATAGCTACGGCGACCCCGATAAAGAGGGTCGTGTTATTTCGGCTGAGTTCGAAAAGTTCTGGGTCGTGACGGTATATACGCCGAATTCAAAGCGAAGCCTAGAGCGCCTCGATTTGCGCCACAAGCAATGGGACCCGGCCTTTTTGGAACATCTTCAAAGTCTTGAAAAAACAAAGCCCGTCCTCGTATGCGGCGACCTAAACGTTGCCCACACCGAAATAGATCTGGCTCGGCCAAAAGATAATATGAAAAATGCCGGCTTCACAAAAGAAGAGCGAGAAGGTATGGACAGTTTTATACAAGCTGGATTTGTAGATACTTTTCGAACCCTTCACCCAGACGAAACCGATGCCTATACGTGGTGGGCGCACTGGGGGCAAGCCCGCGAGCGAAACGTTGGCTGGCGGATTGACTACTGGCTTGCAAGTAAGTCACTTGTTTCTGGGGTTAAAAAAGCTGAAGTTCATCCAAATGTTCTCGGTTCTGACCACTGCCCAGTAAGTATTGAAATAGAAACCTAGCATGAAAGAGCTGACCCTTCTTTTCCTTCGGCGTGACAACCAAATTTTGCTTGCTATGAAAAAGCGCGGCTTTGGTGAAGGTCGTTGGAATGGGGTAGGGGGGAAGCTAGAAGAAGGCGAGAGTCTCGAAGAAGCCTTGCTACGCGAAGCAAAAGAGGAAATTACCGTCACACCAACTACATTCAAAAAAGTAGCCGATATTACATTTGACGAGTTCTTCAAAGGTCAGCCCGCCCTCATGCACGTCCATGTTTTTATAGCTACAGAATGGAAAGGCGACCCGACCGAAAGTGAAGAGATGAAACCCAAATGGTTTAATATCGACAACTTGCCCTACGATACCATATGGACGGATGACGCGTATTGGCTACCCAAGGCTTTAGCGGGTAAAAAGATTATCGCTACATTTAACCTAGATGAGCAAGATGGAATTACCGCTCATACTATTACGGAAGTGACGGAGTTTTAGCATGTCAGAAACACTTGAGGAAATAAGAAAATTAAAAAAAGCCTATAGTCCTTCGGAAGAAACAAAAGCTCGTAACCACGGCAAGCATGTCATTATGATGGTCGGCCCATCGGGTACGGGTAAATCGGTTTTAACTGATGAGGTAATGCGATTACACCCTGACTTTCAGCCAATCGCAACGCGCACAACAAGACCGCGAAGGCCGGGCGACCCAAAAACCTTTACTACTGCCAACGAAGGCTTTACCCACGAAGCTTCACTCGACCTTATACAGAAAAGGATGCTCATCAACTTCAGCATTTTTGGTACGAATATATATGGAACCACGCCCGAAGATTTCCCGTTATACTCAATTGGTCCTATTACAGCGGATAGTGTACCGGCACTGCTAGATGGAGGGTTTTCTAATGCAGTGGCGGCATTTCCAATCGTGTCATCCGAAACTTTCAAGAATGTCTTGGAAGCTGAGCGTATGTCATTTGGCGACATCTCGGCTAGGCTTGAAGAAGGAATCGAATCGGTCGATTTTGCCCTTACGTCAGTTGGCGAACCCTGGTTCCTTCCTGTTAATAATTCCCACGAACTTGGCGGCCTTGAACAAGCAGCACATAAAGTTATAGCTTTTTCTGAAGGACACGGCGAACAAATGGCTACACCTCTCGCCAAGCAAGCACTTAATTCTATGCGCGAAGTGCTTGTTTCTCTTCAAAGCAAGGTAAATAATTAATTCTATGGACTACGACTACTGGAAAAAACAACCAATCGATAGCCCGCTTTTCCCCGAGATTGAGTGGAATAAACCCGAACAGCGAGGCATGGCCGGAAAACTAGGTATTATTGGCGGAAACAAACTCGGCTTCGCGGGCGTTGCCGATAGCTACTCAAATGCTCTTGAGGCTGGGGTAGGGCAAATACGGGTATTGCTTCCGGATGTGTTGAAAAAAACAATCCCCGCCGCAATTCTTGATACGGTCTTCGCACCTACAAATCCCTCGGGAAGTTTATCAAAAGATGCCCAACCCGAGCTGTCCAGCCTGGCCGCCTGGGCAGATACGATTCTTCTCATTGGCGATGCTGGCAGAAGCAGTGAAACGGCCATTTTGTATGAACAATTTATTATGGACTACACAGGACCGCTGGTAATTACCCGCGATGCTGTCGATTTGGTGAAAAACAGCTCGCAAAGCTTAGTTGACCGTCCGAAAACACTACTGATTGTATCGTTCGCACAACTTCAAAAACTGTTCCAGTCAGTCTATTACCCGAAAGTGTTAACTTTCAGTATGCAATTAACAAATTTAGTCGAGGCATTACATAAATTCACCATTACGTACCCGGTAAGTATTGCTGTATTACACCGCGAACAATTTGTCATGGCACATGGCGGTAATGTTGTAACGACGCCATTCGCCAGCCCGATGTTGATATGGCGCGGAAGTGTGGCATCGCGGGCAGCTGCTTATTGGCTTTGGAACCCGGGTAAGGTGCTTGAGGCGGTGGCGACGAGCTTAACCTGAACATATTCTTGACGTGTCTATTCCGCTTATATATACTTTAACTTAAGAAATTTGAGAAAAAATAATAGGGGATCCCAGTAAATGGCGCGTTTACCACAACCAGGTTCTGACGCTGGACAATGGGGAGACATTCTTAATGAATATCTATCCGTATCTTTAAATGAAGATGGCGCTCTTAAAACAGATACAGTAGGTGCTACTCAATTAAAACCAGGTGCTGTTATTAACACAGCTATTGCTAATGCAACGATTGAAGAAGATAAGCTCTCAAGTAGTGTACAAGCAAAATTAAATACTCAAAGGAGCTCGGCCGTAAGTAGTGTAGCGGGCAAAACAGGTGTTGTAACGCTTGCGAAAAATGATGTTGGACTTAACAATGTTGATAACACGAGTGATGTCAATAAACCAATTTCTACGGCTACCCAAATTGCCCTCGACAGCAAAGCAGTAGTAAGTCACACCCATACCGCTGCAAATATCTCGGATGCTACTACTATTGGACGTAATGTCCTAACAGCTACAGACGCTGCAGCTGCTAGGGTCGTAATTGGCGCAGGGACATCAAACTTGACTATTGGCAATACCAGTACTACTGCCAAAGCGGGTGACTACACCCCAACAAAAAGTGACGTTGGACTTAACAATGTTGATAACACCAGTGATTTAAACAAACCTATTTCAACCGCAACTCAAACAGCCCTGAACGCTAAACTCGATGCATCGCAAAAAGCAGCTTCGAGTGGTGTTGCGAGCCTTGATACAAACGGCAAGCTACCCGAAGCACAAGTACCAGATAGGCTAACGGCAAGTCAGTTGTCGAATACGATAGCCTCTGCTATCGCCAGTTCAGATACGAGCCTTAATGCACGATCGATCGATGCGCTCGTGTCCGCGCTCGACATGCGCGACCCGCGGTCTGTCGTCATCGGGGCAGTTGGTGATTCAACCGCTGACTTTTCCGACGAGTGGTTCGAAACAGCATTTCGAGAAATGTTTGCTTCACAATGGCCCGATCGTCCAGCACGCCTCAAGCGTTGGAACCGCACCGAAAACCAGTATCCGGCCACTTTTACTACCTGGCAGACAGCGGAAACCCCTGGTGCACCAAGTGACCCGGGCGGAACATTTCCTGATACTATCATTGCAAGCGATGGGTTTGCACGTACCGGCGCGCTCGTTGGATCGAGCATGGATGTTGGAACCAGCGCCTACACAGGTACGGCCAATATTCTCAGCACAGATGGCGACCGGCTCATCACTAACGCGAGCGGCACGGCGATCGTTGCTGCAGGGATGAAAACGCGTAATAGTGCAGACTTCTCAGCAAAAGTCACAATACATGTCACCAGCAAAGCGGCCGCTAACCGTCAAGTGAAGTGGTACGCCGTCCGCAAAGACACCTCGAATGACCTCGAAATCGCTTATTCGGGTTCGACAACTATCACACTCACGCTAGTAAAGCGTATCGCAGGAACCGCAACCGTACTGTATACCTGGCCTGCCGGGACAATTCCATCGAACACTGACCCTGCAGATTATCTTTTCGAAATGGTCCTGTCGGGTACAACACTTACAGCAAAAGTTAATGGTGTTGCAGCCACTTCGCAAACACTTACTACAGACGAGGTAACTGCCGTAGCTGGAATGACACTAACCGGTTTCTCATCACCAAGTGAGTCCACGTGGTCGGTTGACAACCTCGAAGTTCGGGGAACAGTCGTCGTACCGCCATCCGGAGGTTCGTCATCGACACCAAGCCCGCTCGGGTACGCCACTGTATATAACGGTGCCATTGCCGGATCAACAATCGAGTCGCAGCGGATACGCTTGCCACAGATTATGCCGGAACGCCCTGATCTAATCGTCATTACCCATGGGCACAACTATGGTACGGAAACGGCAGACACTTTCATCGCCGCAATTAACGCCTTTCTTACTGACTTATTTACACTTTACGACAATAAAATCTCTGTCGCTGTTATGTCAGAAAATCCTCGCTTTACAAATGACGCTTCAGAGGCTGCCCACCGAAATCGGCAAATCGCTTTACGTGCCTACACCCGTCAGCGTGGTTGGCTGTACCTTCCTGGCTTCGAGGCATATTCACGGCTGACAGATGGCGGAAAGTCTTACGTTAACAGCTCGGACGGCGTACACCCTAACCCGGTCGGCACCAACCCATCAGGAGCGCGCCTTCAAGCGGACGCCGCAAAGCGCCGCATCTTGGCAATCAGTGAACGGTACACTCCATAAATAGCATTTAGCGACTCCCGAAATACACTAAGCTCATTTAATACCCAATAAAAACCACCCCTGAAATAGAGGCGGTGACATATTTGAATTACACTAATGTGGTGGGCGAGGAGGGACTTGAACCCTCACTCCATTGCTGGAACCAGATTTTGAGTCTAGCGCGTCTACCGATTCCGCCACTCGCCCTTATGTCTCAAGTATTGTACAATAAAAGTAAGTAAGAATACAGATTATGGATCCAAAAAATGCTAGTCAGGGTGGAGACTCGCCGATTTCTCCAACACCCCAAGATCAACAATCGGCTGCGGCGAATGTCATTCGTACGCAAATTGACTCTCTTTACGGTGCCGAGCAAAATGCTCAGTCAGCTGACGATAACCCGTATCACCGCACCCACACCGAGCATCCACAGCCACAGGCCGACCAGTGGAAAGCCTATCACAGTGCTTGGCAAAATTATTACCAGCAGTATTATGAAGCTTACTATGCTCATCAAACTGCGCAGCAAAAGGCCATGCAGCAGCCAGCAGCCCAACAAGTTATCCAAAACGAAACTAACAACGAGCCACAAGGCTACTTCTCGTCCCATACCGATTTAGAAGAGACTACTGAATCCTTATCAAAGCGCCAGGCACTTGATGATCTTCGTCAAAAACTACTAGGCAAAGTTCGCACCCGTGCCACTAAGATTCGACGAAGTCGGCATTTCGTACCAATTGCGGCCGCTCTTACGGTCGTAATGGTATTTGTTTTCCTTCAGTATAACCAAGTGCTGTTTGCAACTGTGAACGCCTATATTTCACCCGGTGCTATTGATCCTCAAAACATTGTCGTTGACCCTACAAACGATAACACTGTCGGTCCAGAGTCACGCTTAGTAATTCCAAAAATCAACGTCGATGCGCCTGTTTTCTACGATATTAGTCCGGCCTACGATTCACAAATGGATGCTATGCAAAAAGGCCTCGCTCACTTTTCTATTGCTGGGGCTAATAGCCACCCCGGTGAGGTAGGGAATACTGTAATTTCAGGCCACAGTAGTAACGACTTATTCGACGTCGGTGATTACAAGTTTATTTTCGCGCAGCTTGAAAAATTATCTATCGGTGACACTATATACGCCAACTATAATGGTAAACGCTACACGTATGTAATCACCAAAACAGAGGTTGTAAAGCCAACCCAAGTCGATAAACTCATCTATCCTACCGAGAAGCCGGTGATGACACTTATTACTTGTACACCACTTGGTACAGCTATCGATCGTCTGCTTGTTACTGCCGAGCAGGTTAGCCCTGACCCAGCAGCCGCTCAAGCTGCTCCAGCCGGTAGTGGCCATGCCACATCGGCTGATAGCGACACCGCTATACCTGGTGCCAGCTCACCGACACTAATCGAACGCTTATTTGGCGCCCGCTAAGTTAGTCGAGAACCATTTTGACACGTTGTAAGTGGTAGCGATTGTCAGTATTCCCAACTGCGTAGAAGAAGCGGCCGTTTTGACTAAGGCTCGCATCAAAACCTGGTGTGACCGTCATAATTGTCTGGGCATTAAGCCCGTTGAAATCACGCATTATTAAGTTACCTTCATCGTCATTCCATAGATGCGCACCATCCAACCATCGTAGGGTAGTTGCAGATTGACCCTCGGAAAGACTTACACCAGCATCCGCAGAACGATTATGCTCGATTTCATAGCTGGTAAAGTTTGCACCCGACTGGGCAATAATATAGTCATTATTTGGACTGAAGGATAGGTTTGACACAGCACCGCTTACATCTAAGCTTGTAACTTTTGTAAAACTATCTGAAATGTTTTGAGTTGAAGTTGGAATGGTGCCTTTCATAACCGTCACTATATTTCCTTGTGCAATAGCAATGTAATAATTGCTGTAATAATTTCCCACCGCAATCTTTAAAACGGTATCAGGTGTTGATACAGCACGCATAACGTACGGGGTGTCGTCACCATCACGGAATATACCGGCAACTTTTTTGGTTGCATCGGTTGGGTCAGTACCGATGTAACTTATTATTTTATTGTCATATATAGAAAATGATTCAACATGACTAACAAATGCCCGTGAAATCGTTTCGGCCGATAAATCAAGTTTTCGAATAGTGCCATCGGAAGTGAGACCGTAAAGTAATTTACCACTGGCGCCGGCAAATTGTAAATCGTTAAATGACACGCTCATAGTTCGGGTAACGTTAATTGTTTGCGATACGTTTTGGGTATCAAGCACCAACCATTCGGTTTGGTCTTTATACAAATGTTTTACAAGTGCATAACGGCCTTCATTATCCCATTTTACAACTGAAAAAGAGTGGCTTATATCTGGAGTAGTTGGGTCGCTATAAAGTGAAGACGGAATGGTAATTTCACTCGACCTTACTGTCTCAGAGCGCAAATCAACAAGTTGAAAGGCAGGGCTATCCGCCTTGGTATGTGCTAGTGCCCACTTTTTATCAGATGATATTTTTAAATCAACTAACGCATCGTAGGTTGTGACGGTTCGCACCGGAAGGTCATTTGGTACCAACCTAATATAATCAAGCCAGGTAAGTGTTCCGGCTTGAAGTTCTAATGATCGATTCCAATCACGGTAGCCATTTTTAGTCATTTTAATACTATGAGCACCGGCCAGCACAGTACTTTTCGTACCAGTTGTTCCGACAACCTTGTCGTCAACGCTGACGGTTGCATTATTTGGACTTGAATCAAATTGTAACAATGCACCTTGTTCCAAGCGGCCATTACCGCCATCTAAGCGGTACCCCAACATGAAAAGAATCGTAGCAGTAACAATAATAATAACTGCTATAGTTGCCACAATTGAAAGGGCAATGCGACGAATAAGAAGTTGCTTCTTTGAAGGTTTTTTAAACATATATACCTACCTAAAAGTATAGCAAACAAATTATAAACAAGTTATTAAATTAGACTTGCATAAGCGTCTTGCACCCACTAGTATAGAGAGTAACACTGTGTGGGCAAAAAATAGATTCATTTGTTCCACCTGTAGTAATGCGAGAACCTGCGAGGAAATCTTAAAATGGCACCACACAAAACTATTACTATTAATGGTCGTGCGTATGACGCGGCGACGGGTCTTCCTATTGAAGGCGTCGCCCCTAAGCAAACCACATCTGCACCCCTCCCGCCCGCCGAGGTTCTTAAAAAGAAAGCTACACAAACTTCAAGCCGCGCTAAAACCAATGCAGAAGCAATCCATAGTACCGTACAACGCTCAAAAACACTGAATCGACGGGTGACAAAAAAGCCGGCCGCGCCAGACAAACCAATAGCTCGCCGACCATCACCAGGTAAACACATGGACATCGCTCGTAGTAGCAAGGTTGCCCATTTCGCTTCACATCCAGTGGTCGAAAAACCTGTTGCGCCAGTGGCCGCTACAGCACCTCGACCAACTGCACCAAAATCATCGCCCGATAAGCCAGCTCAAATTCACCCAACAGCCCACCGTGCTATTGAGAAGGTACGTGCAAAACCAACTCCTGTTTCACGGCCGGCAACCGCCCGCGAGACTAAAGAAGCAGAAATTACAAAAGCCTTGGCAACCCCTCCGCAAACTGAAAAAGCTAAGAAACAACCAAAGAATAACAAGCGTAACAAACGTATTATTCTTATTATTGGTATTGTTCTTGCACTGATAGTTGCACTATATGGAGTGTATCGACTATTCCCAAGTATTTCAGTGAGCATTGCTTCTGCCCAAGCTGGAATTGAAGCAACGTATCCGGAGTACACACCCGACGGCTATTCACTAAGCCAACCCGTTACTTTTACCGATGGTCAAGTGGATCTTAAGTTTAATTCGAACAGTAATGATAATTATTACACAGTCATACAAACCCGCAGTTCATGGGACTCATCGGCAGTACTCGACAACGTTGTCGTACCCGAAGCTGGGGCAGATTACACCATTACAAGAGAGCGCGGCTTAACAATTTATACCTATAAATCAGCCGCCGCATGGGTGAATGGTGGTATTTTGTACAAGATCGATAGTAAAGCACCGTTGTCTGGCGACCAAATTCGGCGCATTGCTACTAGTTTGTAGCCCTAGAGTCATCGAACTTCCTTGACGCCACCATTCCGCTTATATATACTTCGTGTTAAGAAATATCTTCTAAAAAGAAGATTTAAAGAGAGGGAATAGATACAGCTATGCCACGCTTACCACAACCAGGTGCAGATGCTGGCCAGTGGGGGAGTATTCTGAATGAATACTTGTCGGTATCTTTGGATGAAGATGGCGCCCTGAAGACCGACTCGGTTAGTGCAGCCCAGCTGAAGCCTGGTGCTGTGACCAATACAGCCATTGCAACCGGTATTATTGCAGAAGACAAGCTGTCGAGTGCTGTACAGACCAAGCTGAATGCAACGACAGTTCCGCCCGTGACGAGTGTGGCTGGAAAGACCGGTGATGTATCGGTAGTAAAGGCAGATGTGGGGCTTTCGAATGTTGATAATACTTCGGATGAGAACAAACCGGTGTCTACGGCCACACAGACCGCTTTAGATAATAAGGCAACTTTAAGCCATACGCATACTGCAGACCAAATTACTGAGACTACTAATAATAAAGTGCTGACCGCCTCCGAACGAACGAAGCTTTCTAGCCTCGCCACGGTTGCAAATACGGGTAGCTATACAGACCTGACAAATAAGCCAACCATCCCAACTGTACCCGTAACCTCTGTAGCATCTAAAACTGGTGATATTAACCTCGTAAAAGGTGATGTTGGCCTGGGAAATGTTGATAACACCAGTGATATAGATAAACCGATTTCGAGTGCGACGCAGACGGCACTTAATCGTGTATCTGTGGGTGTGCGTTTACGGGTCGCCGCCACTTCCGCGCGCACATCATCGACATTTGAGCGGCCAGTATACGCTGACGTCCCTGCTTGGGCAGCCTCATTCACTTATGCGCTTGGACAGGTGGTGAAATCCGGTGCAATAACATACATATGCATCACAGCAGGTACAAGCGGAACGGTTGCACCTGCTGCTACGAACGGAACCATCGCTGACGGCACTATCCAATGGACTGTTTGGGGATGGTCGCCGTCCGTAGTCGCGGATGGTCCCATCTACACTGGTACGCAAACTAATCCTAGCCTACCAAACGTCTACTATCCGGCCCTTGATTCCGGGTGCTTCGCCCTTTATGGAGCATCCGCCAGTGTTTATCTAACGAACTATTGGAAGCTTGATCGGTTCCAGCAGTCGGCAGGTTCAACCGTTTCCGGTGATGCTTCTGTGTCATTTACCACTGACGCACCAAAATTCGCCGTCCTAGGAGGGCTAGGTGCTGTTCTTCGCATACGGATCGACGGACGACTTTATTCACTCGACCAATTAAAGCCGTTCTCCACAGGTGGGACAGTCTTCCATGTATTCGACTTCACCAGCACCGGAGGTCGCCGACCCCGCACAGTACAAGTCGACCTCCACCGCTTCACACCTTATTTCTATGGTGTTGCTGTCGATGCAAAATCATCAGTATGGAAGCCCTCGGCAAAAGCAATCCGTGCAGTGTGGATCAGTGATTCGACATGGGCGGGGTCGACTTACGGTCCTTCCGCGTGGACCGTGCCTCATATAGCAGGCGACCTGTTAGGCTGGGCTGATAACTGGAACTTTTCAACTGGTGGCACCGGACACCTCAATCCCGGTACCGGACCGTTTTACACATTCCGCCAGCGTATTCCTCAGGCCCTCGCCCTTAATCCAGACGTTTGGATGATATTTGGCAGCTTGAACGACATCCCTTACGGCACGACAGCACAGGTGACAGCAGCGGTCCAAGGGTGTATTTCGGACATCCGAGCAGGCGGGTCTGACGCTCCGATCATTATTGGCGGTATTTGGCCTCGCGTGGATGATACTAATATGGTTGCATACGAAAACGCAATCCAGGCTGGTGTAAGTGCGGCTTCAGACTCGCGTACCTGGTTTATTCCTGTCCGTACCGACCCAGCGGGACCATGGGTTATGGGACCAAATAATAACAACAGCCACCCTAGCACAAACCAAGCACAGCAGCTTATTGCAGCAGGTAGCGACAACACGCATCCTCTCGAGATCGGAACACTATACTTTGCTCACCGTATAAATCGGTCAGTACGAGAACTCGTTCTACCCTATGTAATCTAACCAAGTATCAACTTGGATTGTTCTCTCATAGGCTATGTGTCATCCTCAGAATTGCGAAAGAACTCCGCAATCTAGCTTTACACACTATATTTTTTTCGAGTTCCGTAGTTCATCATGCTTTATGACACACGAATAAGGTATAATTAAATTTAATGACGTCTATTCGAACCCGTTTTGCCCCTAGCCCAACAGGCTTTATGCATGTTGGTGGTGTTCGCACGGCTTTGTTCGCGTGGTTACTCGCCCGACAGGCCAGTAGCGATGGGGCGTTTATTTTACGTATTGAAGACACCGATAAAGTACGTGAGGTAGCCGGCAGTATCGAACAGATTGAAAAAAGCTTGCAATGGCTTGGAATTGAGTGGGATGAAGGCGTTGATAAGGGTGGGCCGAACGCACCATACAGGCAATCTGAACGCCTTGAAGTATACAAAGAATGGGCACAGAAACTAATCGACAATGGTCGGGCTTACGCTGACCCCTATAGCCAGGAAGAGCTCGAGGCTTTTCGCGAACAAGCTAAAGCCGAAAAGCGACCGTTTCTTTTTCGCGACCACCGGCCAGAAAATCCACCAGTTTGGGATGGCACGCAGCCACTTCGTTTCAAATCTGACCCAAAACCGTATCTTTGGACTGATGCTGTAATGGGTGAGCTTTCCACTACCGAAGAAGCTATTGACGATTTTATTATTATAAAAAGCGACGGCTACCCAACCTATAATTTTTGCCATATTGTTGACGACGCACTTATGGGTATTACCCATGTTCTTAGAAGCCAGGAATTTATTAGTTCAACACCGAAATTCTTAAACTTATACGAAGCACTAGGCGTAGAAAAACCAACACTCGCAACTTTACCATATGTCATGGCGATTGATGGGAAGAAAAAACTTGGCAAACGTGATGGCGCTAAAGATATTCTTGAATATGGAAAAGAAGGCTACCTAGCAGAGGCAATGGCGAACTTCTTGGCAACCCTAGGTTGGAACGATGGTACTGAACAAGAAATATTTACAATTGCTGAACTTATTGAAAAGTTTTCACTTGATCGCGTCCAGAAAAGCCCGGCCCGTTTTGATGAGCAGCGCCTGCTATGGTTGAACGGTCAGCACATACGACTATTAAGTCTTGATGATTTATACGAAAGAGTTCATGATTTTTGGCCTGAATCTGCTAAAAATGCAAATGAAGAGGCTCAAAAACAAGTCTTATCTCTTGTTCAAGATCGTCTCAAAACTCTTGCCGATCTACCGCTTCTTACTAGCTATTTCTTCGAAGAACCAACCCCAAATTGGGAAATGGTTGCAAGTAACAAACAGCTGGCAAAGTTAACAAAAGATGAAATTGAAGGCCTGCTTAATGCGGCTAAAAATGCCTTGGAAAATTCAGAATTTACCCATGAAGCTATTCAAGAAACCTTAAATAGGTTGCTGGAAACTACCGGCCAAAAACCTGGTGTTGTATTTAGCCTCATTCGCCTAGCAGTATCATGGGCACCATTTAGCCCAGCACTTAACGATACGTTGGCAGTGCTCGGTAAGGATACGGCTATCGAACGTATCGACAAAAGTATCGCATCTCTATAAATAGCTTTTAGCACAAGCACAATTACTATATACTATGCTTATGTTTACCCGTAAGCAGCCACAGGTTGTTATCGACGAGCCGCTTCAGTTAACACCAATTGGCGGAAACTCAGGCCTCAGCGTAAAACAAAACTGGTTTAAAAAACATAAAAAGCTCACTATCATTTTTGGGGTAGTGGGGGGTATTTTAATTGTTGGCGGAAGCAGTGCGGCTTTTTATTTCTTGAACCAAAAACCAGAACAATCAGCTATCGTTGCGTCAAGCCCCCAGCCTGAACCTGAGCCAGTAAAATATTATTCTCAACTTACAGGCAACGAGGTAGCTAATGAAGCAGCCTCTACCCAAGCAGTAACAGGTATTATGATTGAAAATAGCCCCGATGCTCGGCCACAATCAGGCATAAAGGATAGTGGCGTGGTGTTTGAAGCAATTGCCGAAGGCGGTATAACCCGCTTCTTAGTACTGTATCAGGAACAAAAACCGCAGCTTATTGGTCCAGTTCGAAGTGTCCGGCTCTACTACGTTGACTGGGTTGCAGCCTTTAACGCCAGCGTCTCCCATATTGGCGGAAGTGCCGCTGCGCTTGCTGAAGTGCGTAACGGCTCGTACCGCGACATCGATCAATTCTTCAACGCCGCTTCATACTGGCGGGCCACCGACCGCTACGCTCCGCACAACGTGTACACGAGCTTTGAAAAACTTGATGCTTTAAACGCTGCAAAAGGCCATACCACCTCAAACTTCACTGGGTTTGCACGTAAAGACACAAAACCAGCCGAAACACCAACTGCCACAACAATTGATATAACGATAAGTGGGCCGCTGTACAATAGTCAATATACCTACAATGCAACTACCAATACCTATGACCGCTCGCAGGGTGGCGCACCACACCTTGATAGAGAAGCGGGGCAAATAAGTCCACGCGTCGTGATTGGTATGATGGTAGACCAGACCACCGTATTTGAAGATGGCTACCGCGAATCAATTAATGCCATCGGAAGCGGCAAGGCGTATATTTTCCAGGACGGTACCGCCCAAGAAGTAACGTGGACAAAACCAAGTAAAACCGAACAAATTAGCTTTACCGACGCAAATGGAGCGAAGGTAGAATTAGCACGTGGCCAAACCTGGATATCGGCCATTCCAAACACAACAGGAAGGGTAGTATGGCAATAGATCCTATTAAACTTAAACCTCAACTGGTCAAAGACTTCTGGCCGCGCTTCAAACGTGGTGCGGTACTCCTAATTATTTTACTTCAGGTGCTTATTCTTGTTGCCCTCGCAGCTTTGTTAAGTAGTTCGGGGTTTTTCAACGACAACCCGCTTGGTTTTACCGCAACATTAGTTGCACAAAGTATTCTTGGGGTTGTAGCGTCACTCATCGTGTACCGTTTCATCGCTAAACCAATCAAGTACCTGCTAGCTGCTCTTACGCATGTTGCCGGTGAACCAACTGATGTGAAGCCACCTAATCCTAACGAAGAACATTTTGAAAAAAGTGGGTTTAAGCCAGTACTTCAAACTATCTACCAGCTGGCTTCCGATGTAAAAGACCCAATTTTAGAAGGCGATGATTCACGTACTTCTACAGCTGAAGTAAGTGCCACCAATACATCAGTTGCCGAGTACCAGCAAATTGAACGAGCCTTTGACCAAGCATTGTGTGGCTTTGCGGTATTTGACCGAAACCGAAAAATTATCTATAGCAACAAAGCGACACCGGTAAAAGTAGGTACCGATGGCGTCCAGTCACTTGATCTTCTGTTTTCTGAAAACGAAACGTTCTTTGACTGGTGGGATGAGTGTGATAAAAACGCCGTGCATGCCGAGCGAACCTGGCCTCGCATTCCAAACAAGTTACCAAACGAAGAAAATCGACGTTTCTTTGATGTTATAGCCTCGTATAGTAAAGGTGCTGAAAGTGAAATGGTCGTCACACTTATTGATCGAACCTACTTATATAATGTAGACGAAGAAGGTCTCGACTTTATTGCCTTTGCTGCCCACGAACTGCGCGGCCCAATCACGGTAATTAGGGGATACGTAGACGTTTTACAAGGTGAACTAGCAGACAAACTGGAAGAGGACCAGAAAGAGCTTTTCCAACGACTCATTGTGTCAGCCAACCGTTTGTCGGGCTACATTAATAATATCCTTAACACTTCGCGCTATGACCGTCGTCACTTGCGAATGCACCCGACCGAAACAACGATGAAAGCAGTCTTTGCAACAATTGGTGATGACATGGACCTACGAGCAAGGTCTCAAAATCGCCTCCTCACGGTCGATATCCCCGATGGTCTTCCTACCATTGCAGCCGATACCGGCAGCCTTAGTGAAGTATTTGGTAATATCATCGATAACGCCATTAAGTACAGTAACGAGGGTGGCATTATTAACGTCACCGCTACATCAAAAGGCGATACTGTCGAGCTATCGGTTCAAGACCACGGTATTGGTATGCCATCAAGCGTGGTAAGTAACTTATTCCAAAAGTTTTACCGATCACATCGTTCGCGTGAAACAGTTGCCGGAACTGGTATTGGTCTCTATATCAGCAAAGCAATCGTAGAATCACACGGTGGAAATATTAGTGTTCGAAGCGAAGACGGCCACGGCTCAACCTTTGTAGTGTCACTTCCAACCTTTAAAATGGTTGCGGATAAATTAAAAGCGGGTGATAATGGCAATGAAACCTTAATTAGCAGCAGCGGAAGCTGGATTAAGAATCACACTATGTATAGGGGATAATAATGGCTATAAAAACAATCTTAATCGTTGAAGACGACCGCTTTATCGGCGAAATGTATGTGCGAAGCCTTAAAAAAGAAGGCTACGATGTTGATTGGATGGTTGACGGCAACGACGGCTTAATCGCTGCTCGTAATAAACAATACGACCTTATCTTGCTCGATGTTATGCTGCCAGAGCGGCGGGGGAGTGAAATTCTCGACGCCCTTCGCGGCGCTGAAGATCTTATTCCACATTCAAAAGTAATCGTATTGACGAACTTTGAACAAGACGATGAGTCACGCATGTCGATGGAGGCGCGCGTCGACGCCTACCTCATCAAAGCTGAAATTACGCCAAGTAAGTTATTGCACGTTATCGAGCAAATTGGCTAAATTTTATGGATAAAGACCACCGCCTTGACGCACCCGACGATGAAAATCTTCGTTCAATTGATCAGCTAAGCGACCGCAGTGCACTTTCATCTATATATCCCGAAGCACATGACCGTTGGGAAGGCACCATAATGTCCGAACAAGCACGAAGTGATAAGCGTGATAAAGAGCAACAAAATATTACTCAGTCTATTCGGAAATGGTTTATTGTAATTGGTGTGCTAGCACCACTGCCGTTTATTATAGCGAGTTTACTTGCCATGGCTGGCTACCAGTATGGTCCCTTAATTGATAAAACCCTTATTGTTATACCATTTGCTATTGCTGCCTTAGTTTGGCTGCTTTTGTCGGTTTACTTCGTACGGAAATTATACGCAATTTTTTACAACCACGCGCTTTCGGCGACCCCGTATTATATTGTATTACTTATTCTTCTCAGCCTCAGCCTCCACCTTGTTTATAGCCTCACAGCACCATACCACAGCCAAGATCCCGTTATAAATACTTTCATTACATCCGTTGCCGTCGTGGGCGTCAGTGTGATATTAAGTGGGGTATTACTTGTTGTTTGGACATCGCTTCGCATTAAGGCCCAAATAAAATTCGTGTTTATTTTTGTACTCGCGTTACTACTTGCAAGCAGCTCAGTTACGACCTGGCTGACATAACGCAACTGGACAGGAGTGGGGGATTTTGGTAGAATTAGCCAGTTCACACACTTGCAATTTGGCCCTATCGTCTAACGGTTAGGACATCAGGTTCTCATCCTGGCAATCCGGGTTCGATTCCCGGTAGGGTCACCATAAGTGGACATCAATGCAGTACGTATCGTGAATAGCTCGTTTACCTCTGGTAGCGAGCTATTTTCGTGGGTTCTCAAGTCTATTTGCGAGTAGGTTGGGACAGTATTGAAAATCGCTCCAAAAAAGGCTGCTTTTCGTAATGGATTACAGAGGTCAAGTAGCATTTCCGATAGGTGTTCTAAAATGTATTTTGCGTACTGTAAAACTTGGTCAAATTCGGCCTGTAAATCAGGTTGCTTTGCCATTTCTTCGTCGAGCTGAGTAAGCTCTTGTTCTACTCCCACAATGTCCTCCTCTAAGTACTTTAATGCGGTTTCACTCGTCACGACACGCATACGGTCTACGGTGGCCCTGATTTGGCTCTGTAGGCTCTCGCGATGCTCTAGACGCTGCTGATTAGCCTCTACCTGCTTTGCTTGACGCTCACGCCACAGCTCGCCGATGGCGGTGATGACATCGTCGATATACTCAGGCTTGATCGTGATTGCTTTCACGAAGTCTTCAATAGTCTGGTCAAACTCTGGCTTTGGTACGCGGAAGTAATGACCGTCACGAGCACAGTGATATGCAGGGTAGTAAATACCTTTCTTGCCGCGTGTAGCGCTGCCCGAGAGCGTTTTACCGCACTTTGGACACGCAACTACTTGCTTATATGGGTAATTAGGGTTGTAGATTTGTTTTGTCTTTAGATGCTCCGGCACTTCTTTCTCTTTTACAGTGACTTCGTTGCGACTATCTATCTCAACATGTAGTCGGCCACGATTTGCCTCATTGAATAAGTCGACATCAACAAGCCCATCAAATTGTGCTTTTACTGGCTTATCGTATGTCCATTTTTCCCGAATAACACCGCAGTAGACTAGCTTGCTTGCATACCGGTCAATCATCTTCGCAGTCATTTGTTTACCGCCAAGCTGCTTTTTTATCTTGGTACGATCATACTTATCGCGCACGATAGTAATGCGCGTACGAAAACCCATGGAGTTTAACTCGTCGGCTATCTGCTGATTTGTGTAGACATGCGCCGCACGCATCTCAAATAGTTTGATGATGTACTTCGCTTCGTTCTTGTCAGGCTTCAAGATAATTCGCTTACCATTTCTCGTATCTACCTTTGCACCCCTAAAGCCATAGTGAGGCTGACGCATCCAGTAACCGAGTTGGGTATAGCGTATCTCTGCACCAACCATACGGCTCATAATGTCACGCATTTCGTCCTTTGCTCGCTCAGCCTCAAGGTATTCAGATTTTTGCGTAGGGTTGAACTCACTCCAGTAGTATTTGAAGCCGGTGTGTTCCAGTGTATTGACCTGCAACTTGCCGATTACACCATACATATCTTCAAGAGCAATCCCCATAGTCGTGAGCTGCTTCTTGAGCGGGGAATAGTAATCGCCACCACCGCGCGTAAACCGGTCTATAGATTTAATGAGTACGACTTGAAAGCCTTTACTTGTTTCCCTGCAAGCGTCGATGACTTTCTGCATTGGTTGATCTTCGTGAGATGCTGACTCAAGGAGAATAATTGTCTCAGTAAGAATAATGTTGTGCGCTTTGGCATAGGCCTCGCCCTGTTCGCGCTGCGCCTCAGGTGAGTCACCGTCGAGGCCTTGCTTGTCAGAAGATACACGTATGGCAAGTAAACCGATACGCGGCTGACTATTGGGCAACATCTTTTTTGTCCCCCAGCAGACCGGTAAGCTGATGTGCGAAATTATTGTCTTCGAGAATTTTCTCAACGACAAGATTAGCAACAAGCTTAATACGTTGCTCGGTCGTGAACGTAAATTGCTCTACGAGCGGTTCTTTCGGTTTATTTTTACTACCCTTTGGCCTAGACATATACCCTCCATGTCGTGGCTCTGTAACAACTCAGCTAGGCGTCATTTTGAGGGCGACCGCGTTGCGCTCGTTCCTCTAGGTCTTTTTCAATCAAAGTCTTTAGCTCTTTATCGCCAACTTGGGCGAGGGCTTTTAAGACAAGCTCCGTCAAGCTAATACCCTTGCCGTAAGCAACCGCTTTTGCACGGTTACGAACTTCCTTTGAGGTATCAATTTGTAGCTGAATTCGGCTTGGTGTCATCAGTGTATATTGTACTACAAGCACGACATTGCTTGAAGCATAACCACCTCCTATATCGGCGTCTAGCTGAATTGTTAACGAGCCTGTTACACCTTATGCAACTCTAATTTAATTGTACTACTTGTACTACAATTTATCAATACTTTTCATCTATTTTATTGCTTATACTATACCGAATATCGGTATGCGGTATTTATACCCTTATTTACTACTGTTATTACTTGTATTTTTTCTCCCTTTCTTATATATACATATATAGAAAAGAAGAAGCAGAGACAGTGAACACGAGATAGTAGCATGGCAGATAAACGATCAGCATTAAAACAAGGTCAAATAGACATATTAGAAGTTCTGTATAAGTACAGGTTTGGTAGTCGTCAGTTAGTAGCAGATAGTCTAGGTATTAAAGCAGGGTCTAGTTTGTACGAGAAATTAAACGTCCTTATTAAGCATGGATTAGTGGCTATGAGGCAAGAGAAGCGGCTCAAGCTACACGGTGTGCCAGCAGCCTACTACTTGACGCCGAAAGGCCTCAAGTCGCTCCAAGCGCTTGATGGTCACGACCACATTACCGAAGCCACCATAAAGGCCAGCTATCGTGATAAAGTCTTGAGTCAAGCATTTGTTTCTCACACCTTAGACGTCTATAGCCTCACAAACTCCCTCAAGCATCAGTACCCAGATTTGAAAGTATACCTCCGCCGCGATATGAGCCGCTTTAGTTACTTCCCCGATAGTCCGCCTGATGCCTTTCTGTCACTCAAACATGGCGATACCCCACAGCGCTTCTTCTTAGATGTCATTCCTGATAGTTTGCCGCGCAACATACTTGATCGCCGGATTATCAGCTATGCTGAGTTCTTCGACGAGGGTGGCTGGGAGACCACGAATAGCGAATTACCCGGCTTACTCCTTGTGGCCGAAAAAGGTGCAACTGAAACTCGCGCGAGACGTGCAGCCAGTGCTGCGATCAACCGTGCCGACATAGATGACGACTTGGCTGTATATACAACTACTATGAGTGCGCTCAAGGGTGCAGCCGCAAGTGATACTATTTGGACAAGCATTGATGACGCTGACGAACTCCTATCATTATCTGACTTGTAGAGCCTTTTATCGTCTTACTCAGGACTGATACGATGGCTATTCTACGCCATCATCAAGCTCATCGGCTATGAGTATATCGCCGCGTGAGTCTTGCATACCTTTATGGCCAACGGTATCAACAACCTCACCAAACTCGTCAATCCATACTTGAATATAGAGCGGCTCAAAGTACCAACCGAATTTCTTGGCTATTTCTGCCCAGCTTTCTCGACTATCTTCAATTTTCTGACGTGCTGCTTCGCTTACTGTGATATACATGACTTTGCTCCTTTAGGGTTAAACTTTGTCGGGCGGTTTTGAGTCACGCCCAGGACTGAAAAAGCCGAGGCTAGTATTCCTCGGCTAACATCACCGTTAAGACTCGGCGACAATCCGGACTAAGCGGATCGCACCAACCGGACAACTGTTGGTCGTAGTAGTCTATCTTCCAAAACAATGTCTCACCATCAAGCTTGATTTGTCCAAAATCATGCTCTCCGTATGGGTCGTTATCTTCGTTAAAGACATCGTAACTCCGTACCATGCTGATGACTCTTTGCAAATCCATCTTTGCAGATACGCCGCGCGTAATCATGTAACGCACTGGATTGCTACGACGATGCGCGTCATTGAGCGCAGCTATCTTTGCTGATGTTTCGTTTGGTATCGTGTCGGTGTCCATAAGACCCTCCTTGCTTTATCGAGAGGGCTTTCTGCCTCTCTGTCAGAGGGCGACGGGCTGCAACGAACTGGGTCAAGGTGGAGCGCCCCTTGACGTTTACCAATGGGACGAACGACCTTGATGCGGTTCGTTCACCCGTATAATGAAAAGACAGAGGGAGGAAGCCTCTTACATGTTGCCACTTAGTTTCGTACAGCATGACGATAGGAGCAGTTTAGCGTCATGCTCAGGACGTCCTTAGCTAGTCGAGATTAGCTTTGATGATCTCTAGCCAGTCAACTTGTCGAAAAGCATGTTGTAGCAAGTCGCGCCACATACATGCCTCCTCGATCTCATCGTTTAGCTGCCACTCTAACCGTTCTTTAAGCCAGTCAGCTTTGTCGACTGCGGGACATTGCATACTCACAGCTTCCATCAGTACGCTATAACTAGACGGTTCACCTGAGAGCCACAGGTTTACCACCCACGTTTCTCGATTGCTCCACCCGTTATACTCGGTGGCTACAGTTTGTGTTGCTTCAGCTACGCTAGTCATGTCTTCCTCCTTTACTTTACGTAATGGAGTTACCTGACGGGGTCGCATGGCAAAGGTGTCAAGGTGGAGCGCTCCTGACGTTTACCAGTGAACGAACGACCTTGATACGTTTGCTCGACCCGTATACTTGAACAGTACGTGAAGTAAGGAGTTAAAAATAATTAATTTCTATATATAATTGAGTTAAGAAGATTCGTGTTTTTCGCTCTGCGAGAGAACAGGAGTCTTCTTTCTTTTTCAAAGTACTTATGGTAGCCATTAGAGGAGTTGGGCGGTAAAATTAGATCTGATGACGCCAGTTGAAAAAGTAACAGATTTTACACTCAAATCATTTACAGGCTACACCGGACCGAGCTGCTTATTTGGGCGCTCCAATATATTCTTCGCGCCTAACGGTAACGGTAAAAGCTCTCTTGCGCTTGGCTTGCGTACTGAATACTTGAAAACGCACGATGAAGCCAATCTCCGCATCTACAACAAACACTTCGTATCAGAGCAATTACTATTACAGGACGGCGGCGGAATCAAAGGCGTAAAGGCTGACTTCGGTAAAGTTGACGTTGATCTAGAGAAGCGTATCCAAGAACAGTCAGACCTGAATGATGAAGCACAAGCCCAAATAGATACTCTGACGGAAAAAAATGAGAAGCTGGTTGCAGCCACGACAACGACGCTTGATGATATCTTTAAGCGTCGAAAAGGTAAGGCCAGTATCGCCAAGAAGCCTATCAAAGAGGGTATTCATGAAAAGGTGGTGCAGCTTTGGACTGACGACTATACCAACGCCGTTAAACAGTTCCCCGACGAGAAGTACGATGAAATTGATGGCGAAAAAGATTTTAAGAGTACTCTCGATCTTATCAACGGTCTCTCATTAAGTCGCTCGCCGGAAATAGCCGAAGCCGACTTTGAGGAACTTGGCCGCATCACCGCTAAAACCTACTCAACCATAGAAATACCGAGTGCCGATATTGTTAGCTGGCTAGAAACCGGTCTTGAGCTTCATAGCGGCAAGGATCACTGCGAATACTGTAAAAGCCCGCTTGATACGAAAGAAGTGGCGCAGCGTATTCAAGCGTACCTTGACGATGAACGAAGTGTTGACCGTAAAATACTTGAGAAGATACAGAATAGTCTCCGACTCATCTACAAGAACATCAATGATATTACAGATGCCAGTGAGACTGTTACTGTGACCCTTGAGCAAGATGAGTCCGTTAAACAATCTTTAGTCGATCTTGCTACCAGTAAGCAAGCCATAGAAGACGCCGGTAAAGTTATAGCCGATAAGATTGAAGCGATGTCCGAAAAAGTCAGCATAGACGTGGACAGCCTCAAAAATACACTCGACACGGCGCAAGAGCATATTCAAGCACTCCTTGATGTTCGTGAGAAACTCAAGAGCCTATATGAAGACAAGATTAACCGGCTAGAGATTCTTGTTAAGGGTGCAATCGGTTTTGAGGTGAAGAATAGCCAGCTCGTTAGTGATAACACGGCCGTCTACGCGGAGAATAATAAAAAGATTGCTGAACTCAAGAAAGATATTCGTACAAGAACGGAGGCAATTCGCAAGCTTAGAGATAGCAAATCTGACCTGTCTGATTTTGCTGAGTATCTGAATCAGATATTTGAAGAAATTGGAATTGGCTTCAAGTTAGTATTGTCGGGAAAAGCGTATGCGTTGCAGCACTCTATTTTGAATGTTGATCTCAATATTGACGATATAAGCGAGGGCGAGCGCAATCTTCTGGCACTGGTGTATTTCTACTACGAGATGCTCGGCAGCGATAAGAAGAACCTCAAGGATAATCTTGAGATAGTGATTATTGACGATCCAGCAACAAGTATGGACGATGAAAACAGGTTCTTCATCCTCGAGCTGGTAAAGAGCATCATTGATAATCGGAACTTCCAGTCGTTCGTGCTTACTCACTCATGGCGCGATTACTGCGACCTGTGCTATGGAAAGTACGAGGAAGCCAACGTTAAAAAGTTTGAAATTACTAAGGTGAGCGGCCAGAGTGACATTGAGCTTTCACGCAGCATCACCATGCCCTACAGAAAGTTATACAAAGAAATCTACGAGTTTTCGCAGAAATCAGCAGATCAACTAACTCCTGATGAAGCGCTGCATATGCCCAATACTATGCGCCGCGTACTTGAGGAGTACATACGCTTTAACTTCGGGATAGCACTTGCAACACAAAGCAGCTATAACGAGATTGCAGTTGCCCTATTTGAAACTGACGTAATCAACATTAGTGCCAATAATGAAGCTAAGCTCAAGAAATTACTTTCTGTTTGTAATGTTCTTTCGCACGGTACGCCACCTACGAGAAGTATCACTGAAATTCATACTAGCTCTCGTTTTCTCATGAACCGCATTAAGGATATAAACACGTACCATCACAACGAAATGAAGCAATAAGTGCTTTTATACGTAACTCCGTAAACGACTTTAGTCGTTTGGGGAGTTGGCTGTTTTTCTGAAAGAAAAATAGCTTTGCAGCTCTGGCAGGCCGTAAACTTTTGCTAATATATAGTTGAAATATACCCCCATAGGGTATATCATAGACGTATGATAGCCGAGATTAAGAAGCAAGCAATAAATCGTTCACATAGAATTGAGGGTCAATTCAAAGCGCTCGAAAGGGCTATAGACAACGAGGTGTACTGCATGGACATCTTGACGCAAAGCCTCGCAATTCAGAAATCACTCGCTTCGCTCAACAAGCTCATTCTAGAAAACCACCTGCGTACTCACATGGCTCACTCGCTGGGATCGCACGACCCTGCCGAGCAAGATAAAGCCATTGAAGAAATGATAAAACTGTATGAGCTAAACAACATTCGGGGGAAATAAATGGATTACTCGCAGCATAATCACCGGCACCATGACCACGAGTATAGCGCTGACGCTGCGCAGTATGCCTGTCCTATGCACCCCGATGTGACATCAGACAAGCCTGGCATGTGTCCAAAGTGCCACATGGCACTCGAAAAAGTAAAACAAAAGCCAGAGCAACACGGACACGATCACGACAAACACGCTGGGCATAGTCCCAATATGTTCAAGCAAAAGTTTTGGTTGAGCTTGCTACTGACTATACCGACCCTCGTTTTTTCGCATACGGTACAAAGTTGGTTCGGACTGGATTTCATGTTTACCGGCAGCGAGTATATTCCAGCCGTGTTCGGTACGATTATTTTCCTCTATGGCGGTTTAGTGTTCCTCAAGAGTGCTAGAGGCGAACTAGCGGCTCGCCAGCCGGGTATGATGACACTTATCTCGATGGCAATATCTGTGGCGTTCGTCTATAGCCTGCTTGTCACATTCAAAGTAGTCAGTGGTATGGACTTCTGGTGGGAGTTAGCAACATTGGTGACGATCATGCTGCTCGGCCACTGGCTCGAAATGGCGTCCGTCCAAAATGCACAGGGCGCACTCAATGAGCTTGCCAAGCTACTACCTGACGAGGCAGAGCTAATTGACGGCGATACAACGAAAAAAGTATTGATTAGTGAACTGAAAGTCGGCGACTTGCTACTAGTTCGTCCAGGCGCTGGGGTGCCGGTTGATGGCGTGGTCGTCAAAGGCTCGTCCGAAGTCAATGAATCTATGCTCACCGGCGAATCAAAGCCAGTAGCCAAAAGGCCAAATAGCGAAGTTATCGGCGGTACGATTAACGCCAGTGGCGCACTCACCATTAAAGCCACGAAAGTCGGTAATGACACGGCACTCGCAGGCATTATGAAACTCGTTGACGAAGCGCAGACCAGCAAGTCAAATACCCAAATACTCGCCGATAAAGCCGCGTTTTATCTGACCTTTGTTGCGCTCGCGGCAGCACTCATTACATGGATTGCGTGGTGGATTGCAGGAGCGTCGGCCGGATTTATCTTAGAGCGTGTTGTAACCGTTCTGGTAATCGCCTGTCCTCACGCGCTCGGCCTTGCGGTGCCACTTGTGACGGCTATTTCAACTACCTTGGCCGCCAAGAACGGCCTGCTTGTCCGGCAGCGTATGGCACTTGAAGCAGCCCGCAATGTTGATGTAGTGCTGTTCGATAAAACCGGCACCTTGACCCGTGGCGAACAAGGCGTTGTTGATGTCGTCGCCAAAGACAAAGACCGTATGCTAAGTCTTGCGGCCGCCCTTGAACGCGAATCAGAACACCCGATTGCTAAAGCTATTTTCCAGTATGCACACAGCCAAAATGTGCCGGAAATTCACACCACTGACTTTTCGGCACTTTCTGGCCGTGGTGTGCGAGCCACGATCGACGGTAAACCTGTCTATATCGGCGGCCCCCGAATCCTCGAAGAACGAGCCGCCAGACTCGATACTGCTTTGAAAACAGCATCTCAAAAAGCTTCGATTGAAGGCAAGACCGTCGTGTATGTCATCGAGGGGAGAAGCGTCTTGGGCGCAATTATGCTTGCAGATGTTATTCGTGAAGAATCAAAAGAGGCTGTGGCGACGTTGCACCGTATGGGCAAGCGCGTCGCTATGCTGACGGGCGATAGTAAGGGTGTCGCCGCATGGGTAGCCAAAGAACTTGGTATCAAAGAATATTTTGCCGAGGTACTGCCGGAAAACAAGGCTGAGACCGTCAAGAAATTACAAACAGATGGCAGTCGTGTGGCAATGGTTGGCGATGGCGTGAATGACGCACCTGCCCTGACGCAAGCAGATATTGGTATTGCTATTGGCGCTGGTACTGATGTTGCTATTGAATCAGCTGGTATCGTACTGGCAAGCAGTGACCCGCGCGGGGTTGCTAAAATCGTCACGCTCTCGAAAAAGACGTATAGCAAAATGGTACAGAACCTTGCGTGGGCAACTGGTTACAACGCCCTCGCAATTCCGCTTGCGGCAGGTGTGACATCAGCACTCGGCTTTGTATTGTCACCAGCGTTTGGCGCGGTACTGATGTCGCTATCGACCATCGTTGTTGCTATAAACGCGCAGTTCTTACGAAAAGTACGGTTGTAAAGGAGGGATTATGCACGACCACGAACATCATCACCATCATCACGGCGACGCACCAGCCGTTGACCCAGCGACGCTCGACGATACGCAGGCGATTTGTCTAGTAACAGGTGATGTCGTTGTCAAAGCCGAGGTAGAAGCGCTTGGCCATAGCCGCCAACATGACGGACAAACTTACTATTTCTGCTGCGCGACGTGCGTACAACTGTTCGATAAAAATCCTGAAAAATATACCCATCAAACCCATAGCACCGATACGCTCACACTGGCTAGCAAAGAAAAACTGGTTGATAATGTCTGGGCGTTTCGATTCGAGGCAGACACGCCAATTTCATGGACACCAGGCCAATTCATTCGTGTTGAGGTGCCTCATGATAATCCTGATAATGAGGGAACGAAACGCTGGTTTACGATCTCATCGACGCCACATGACAGCTATATTCAGATTACAACCCGCGTCACTGACACCACCTTTAAGCAGGCGCTCGCAGCGCTGTCAATCGGCGGCACGATCAACCTTGTTGAGCAACCGGACGGTGATTTTGTCTGGCAAGAGAGTGAAAAGCCGCTGGTGTTTATAGCGGGTGGCATTGGTATCACCCCGTTTTACAGTATGCTCAAAGCCAGAGGCCATAGCGGTCAGCCGGTATTGGCGACACTTATTTACAATGGTCGAACGGACGACTTGCCATTCAAGGCCGAATTTGATGAAGCCAGCAAACGACACCCCGAATTTCATGTCCACTACGTTATCGGTGATCAACTTACTGTCAATAAGCTCACTCGGATCGTACCCGAACTAGCTCTGTCTGAAGTCTATGTTTCCGGCCCTGAGCCGATGGTAGAAGCTCTTGGTGAGCAATTACGCGCAAGTGGTATATCTGATCAAAACCTACACGAAGACTTCTTTCCGCATTATAATAAGAACACGTATTAAATTATTAGATACCCTATGCAGATAGTAAGCTCAATAATCAATAAAGTCTCGCATGTAGCCCGCAGGGGTGTATCGCGTATGTTTATTGTGCTTGTGGGTACGCTTTTCTATGGTGCGCTGGCAACTAGCCACGTTGCGGCTGCGCAACCTATGCACGGTATGGACGGCATGGAACATAGCCGCAGTACCACCTGTATTACACTCTGTACCTCCACGACACCCCAAAATGAATCGCCAACCTTTGAAGATGACGATGAAGATAAGCAGAAGCCCGATGTGTCATTTGAACCTGATCAAGCACGGGTAATTTTAGCGCTATCAAATCGACATGCTGAAATAGCTCGAACCGTCACAGAGTTTGAGCCACCGCCAGGTTTACCGGCGTACATCCTGTTCTCGGTATTCCGACCGTAGGATTTAGTTGCTTTTTAGTAAAAACAACTAATTCTTTAGGAGTGTCTATGAATAATAAGAAACTATTTACTATTATCGCTGTCGTGCTTGTGCTGGCAGTGGGTGGCGCTGCGCTCTATTACGGCCTGCGTGGTGATACAGACAAATCAAATACCTCTGATATGTCTGGTATGGACATGGGTAACTCATCGAGTAGCGATTCATTGGTTGATACCAATAGCAGCACCTACAAGCAGTACGCGGCGATGACTGGCGAGGAGTATGATCGAAACTTTATCGCTAACATGATTGCGCACCACGAGGGTGCTGTCACCATGGCGCAGCTTGCACTCACCAACGCCAAGCACCAAGAACTCAAAAATATGGCAAACGACATTATCTCTGCCCAAAACGGAGAAATTAGTCAGATGAAGTCATGGCAGCAAGCCTGGGGCTATCCATCATCAAGTAGTGACAATATGATGGATCACTCGGCAATGGGCATGATGGACGAAATGGCCGGTATGGAAAACGAGCTTAAAGGCAAAACCGGTGATGAGTTTGATAAGGCATTTATCGAGCAGATGATCATGCACCACCAAGGAGCGCTTGATATGGCTGCGCCTGGTGAAAAGAACGCCGAACATCAGGAAGTAAAAGACCTGACAAAAGCAATCGTCACCGCACAGACAAAAGAAATAAAGCAGATGAAACAATGGCAAAAAGACTGGGGTTATGAAAGTTAAGCCATTCCCCATCGTAATAGGGGCAATCGTCATTGCGTTTGGTGGAGCTTTGGTAATCGGAAAGATAAATAGGCCACCAGAACCACCACGTCCAGGCATTGAACAAGCCGATCACGGCCGTGAACATGTAAGTAGCAAGGAGTATGGCGGTGACCAACCGCCTACTTCTGGCTCACATGCTAATCCCGTTGCATGGGGCGTTTACGATACTGAAGTTCGTGACGACCAAACGATACACAATATGGAGCATGGCGGAATCTATGTCTCCTACCAACCCGATTTGCCACAAGATCAAATTGAGAAGCTTAAGGGTCTTCTATCTGCTCCATTCTCGAATCCAGAGTTTAAGCCAACGAAGATTGTACTTGCACCCCGTCAGGCTAATAAATCTCCCATCGAGCTGAGTTCGTGGCGCAGAAGCGAGCCATAAGTAAGCTACGACCAAAAGAAAATTGAAGATTATGTCGTGAGGAATCTAGGGAAAAGCCCAGAGCCTCTTGCAAGGTAGAGCGAGGTCTAGTGATGAAAAAGACGTTAGTAACACTGATTGCAGCATCGGTAGTTGGTGCGGTAGTGCTAGGCTGGTTGGTTTTTCAAAACCGGTCAATTTCAGCTCCACCAAAAACAGCGCCTCCTGTAAGTAACAATCAAAATCAACCCGATCCAAACAAACATGATTTTTCTGATGTAGACTTCTCTCGAAAGATGATTGTCCATAACCAACAAGCTATAGAGATGACAGAGGCCATTTTAGCGGTATCGACCAACCAAGTTGTCCGTGAAATAGCTACAGAGATACAACAGGAGCAAAAAAGCGCCGAAGATCAATATAAGAACTGGCTGGGCGAGTGGAACGAAACATACACGAATCTGTCTGATTTTCCTGAAATGGACGGTCATGACATGTACCCTACCTATCTTGGCCTCGCGTCAGCAACAAACATGGCAACGCTTAAAGCTGCAACCGGTAGTGACGCAGACAGGCTTTTCATTAGTCTTATGATTGCACACCACGAGGGCGCAATTCAGGACAGCGGTGTGGTTAGCGATCTTCAATATGGCAAGCTGATTGAATTCAAAAATAAAAGCCTCACCAGCTACAAGAACGATATTAAAAGATTAGAAGACTTACAAAAGGGAGAGTAATGAAAATAACGAAGAACAAGCTGTTTGCCGTTATCATCATCGTGCTGGTAGCTGTTGCAGCCGCCATATGGTACTTTGGAGTTTTTTCGATTAAACCTGAAAAGACAACATCTAATACCGAAAACACGAAGAGTAGCCAGCAGGCAGTAACTACCGAAAAAACCACAGATAGCAAGTACGCGACTCTTAAGGGTGACGCTTTCGACGAAGCATTTATAGCTGATATGATCGCTCACCATGAAGCAGCGATAAACATGTCGGAGCAGGCGCAGGCTATGACGGCACATGATGAAATTCGTACCCTTGCTAGTTCGATCATGGAAACGCAAACAACGGAAATGGTACAGATGCGGGAATGGCAGCAAGCATGGGGCTTCGAGATTACAAATAGCGGTGGTCACATGAGCCATGGTGGTGGAGGTGCGGAAATGGCGGGTGACATGGTCGAAATGCAAAATAAGTTGAAGGACTTGAAGGGCGAAGCATACGACAAGGAGTTTCTTAAACAAATGATTCTTCATCATGAGCAAGCTGTAGATATGGCAAAATATGCGGCCGACAACGCCAAGCGTCAAGAAATAAAAGACCTCGCAAGTAATATCATTAAAGCCCAGAGTGAGGAAATACGGCAGATGAAACAGTGGCAAGAAAGCTGGGGTTACTAAATATGCGTAATAAAAGTACGATCATATTTTCAGTAATCGTCTTACTGCTGCTAGGTGCTATCGGCGGGGGTGTTTGGGTGGCGCTTAATAATCGTCAAACTCAACCGCTCCTTGACAAGCAGAATCCTGACCAAGCCAAGGTGTATACGCTAAGTGAGGTTGCTCAGCACGCATCCAGAAATGACTGCTGGGCAATTATTTCTGGTGATGTGTATGATCTGACGAAGTTTATAAATCGTCACCCTGGAGGTGATGAGATTCTTCGGGCGTGCGGTACAGACGCCACGACACTATTCAACTCTCGACAGACTCAAGATGGCCAATCGGTAGGTTCGGGAACACCACACAGTCAAGCAGCAGTGGAACAATTAGCAAAACTAAAAATTGGAACAGTAAACAAGAGATAAACACAATGAAAAATGACCAAACACAACTCGTTCTAGATATTCTTAGCAGCAAATGGGCTACTCGAATTGTTAAAGTACTCGATGATGACACAAGGCGATTCAGCGAAATCCAGAAAGCGTTGCCAGATACAAAGCAAAAGGTACTTACTGAAACTTTACGAAAACTGGAACGCAGCGGCATTATTGATCGTAGAGCATACCCAACCATACCGCCACAAGTAGAATACAAACTAACACCCATCGGCCTCAATTTACTTAAGTTGTCTGGTGTTTTGTCCGAGTGGGTTGATATTCACGCTAACGATATAGAACGAGCGCAAAAATCATACGATCGTCGCAATAGATCGTAGCCGTATCTCACTTTGATTTTTCTTTAGAAAAGTCAAAGTTACACCAAAACTTGTTTTTTGGTGGCTTGCAGCTATGGGTGTTTTTGTTGCTCGATCGCCTTTAAGACTTCACGGTGGCGTAATTTCTCTTGCTTGCGCTTGCGGCTGCCTCGGCGCAGCAGTCGGTAAAGAAAAAAGAAAATACCAAACAGGACATACATGATAAAGTACCAGCAGGCTACAAATACCCATGCACCCATAATGAGGACAAGCGCGACCGGTATGAGTAATGCCTTGGCCAGCGGATGATCAACGTGTGTCATCTTCCAAATACGCTGTGCCGAACCGATGAACGAAAACGGTGCGGACACAACAACTTTTTCTGACGACAACTTGCTACTCATGCTCCTATTTTACCCCACTGAAACATATACCTCGCAGAATAAACATTACACAAAATATGCGATATTTTTCAAAAAACTTATGCCTCACGCTTTTTTGTAGCTTACCTCTGATTCTTTTAGTTACCTCTAGGAAACTAAGTATCTTTATGGTGCGTAAGTTACTTTCACGTACCTTCTTGCTGAGGTGATTACCTCTTGGTAAGTTTAAGGACAAGTGGGAGTGTAAGGTGCGGAAAACAAACCGTCTTGCTCTCATCGCAGGCATTAAAACTTGGTTGGTGGGAACCTTGTAGAAAAACGAGGGGAACACATGGGGACAAAGAAAAATCTTTATTTTGTAGCACTACTGGTTGCAGTTGGGCTACCTTTTATTGTTGCAGAACCAGCATTTGCACAGACGGCTGGAGTTAGCAATGTTGAAAACTTTATCAGAAGCGTTATCACCGTTCTTGCCGGAATAGCCGGACTAGTGGCCACTGGGTTTTTTGTTGTAGGCGGCTTTACCTACATCACCAGCTCTGGCAACCCAGAGCAACTCGATAAAGCAAAGCGCACCCTCACGTGGTCGGCTATCGGACTTGCCATCGTGATCGGAGCGTTTATACTGGCACAAATCGTTACTACACTTGCAACACAGGCGTTTGGAGGGTAACAAGCGGTCATGTGGGGTCTAGATGCCCTGCTAACAGGGCTTACATTTTTCGGTGACACTTCATCAGCCATCACCTCGATGCGCGAATATGTCATGCCTGTTGTGCGGATTTTGTCCGGTCTTGCTGGATTGGCTAGTGTGTTCTTTATCGTTCATGCGGGGTATCTCTACATCACCAGCAGTGGCAAACCCGATCAGATGGAACATGCCAAGGAGATACTTAAAAAAGCCCTCCTCGGTCTTGTTATTGTCCTTGCCGCGATTACCCTTACGACTATTCTGACAAGCGCATATGGCACGCCGCAAAACCCGAGCAATGCAACGCTGCCGAGCCTTGAGGCTATCCCAGAAAAGGAGCAAAGCAATGGCTTCCTCGATATGGTTATCAAAGCAGTAACGGGCTTATTGGCGCAGATAGTCAATGCTGTCGCCACTCCATTCCTCAATGCGCTTGATTTCTTCACCACTTCAACACCAGCCATGGCAAGCAACCAGACGGTTTTTAATTTCTGGTTGGCAATGGTAGGTATTGCAAATGTCCTGTTTATTCTTGTGCTGGTATTGATCGGTTTCCATGTCATGAGTGCATCAGCACTTGGCTTTGATGAAGTAGAGCCAAAGCATTTATTGCCACGAGTAGCCTTGATATTCGTTCTGATGAATACCTCGATATTCCTGATTGACGGTATTATCGCGCTATCAAATGCACTCATCAAAGCAGTCGGGCTGGTGTCTGGCTCAACATCGGTATGGGACACGCTTATGAAAGTGGTCGAGGAGACATCTGGCCTTGGCGTGGCAGCGCTCCTTATTATGGTGGGCTTTGTCATCTGTTCAATTGTGTTGCTCGTGTACTATGTCATGCGTCTCGTGACTCTATACATCGGCGCAGTCTTAGCGCCACTCGTCAGCCTTGTGTGGCTTATCCCGGGCTTTCGTGATTTTGCCGAGACAGCGTTCAAGACCTACCTTACGACTATTTTTGTACTATTTGTCCATGTCGTCATACTTCAACTAGCAGCATCGTTATTCACGGGTATGGCCACTGCCTCTGGTGATAATGCCGTGCCTGATACGCTTATGGCGATGGTAACAGGTATTGCAACTATTCTCATGTTGCTTAAGACGCAAAGTGTCATGATGCAGTTTAGCTACGTTAGTATGGGCGCACGCAACATGAAAAAACTCGGCGGCCAGTTTATGAACGGCGTAAGCTACATGACTGGCAAGTCAAAAACTGTTGCGGGTGTTATTGGCTCTAAGACTGATGGTGCTAAAAAGGCGCGCGCAATCGCCAGTGTCGAATCGCAAGCAGCACGAACTGGCAAGCGGCAAAGTATCAGCTACCAAAATAAGAAAGGCACTGTTGATGTAACACATATAGCAGAGCCAAATCCTAAAGGCAGGCCAAAGACTGGCACTACCTACGAAGCACCGAAAGTTACTGTCACTCGCGTCAGCCACCCAAAGAATAACAGTAAGGACAAAATATCATGAAAATGACCGTCGTACCGGCACAAGTAACTACCGTTGAAGATCGTATCATCGGTACTCTTGGTTTTTCGCAAATCTTGCTGCTTATCGTGCCGGTGTTTGCAAGCGCTGGTATATTCACTCTTTTGCCCCCATTCATGGGTAGCGCAATTTACAAGTACGTCGTCATGGGAGTGGTAGCGATAATCTTCTGCATCCTCGCTATTCGCATCAAAGGCAAGATAGTAGCCTTTTGGCTTGTAACGATACTTCGCTACAATCTCCGGCCAAAATACTATCTGTTTAACAAAAATGTTACCGCTCTTAGAGAGAACTACCCGATACGAAAAGAACAACAAGAACCCGAAAAGACCTCCCCTAAAGCTACCAAGAAAATTGCTCGCCTTCAGCTTGATATACCCGCTACCGCCAAAGTCCTTGCTACATTAGAGAACCCAGCCGCTAGAGTCCGTTTTGAAACCGGAAAGGAAGGAAACCTACATGTTCGGCTTACAGAAATCGAAGAATAAAACCAGCTCGCGCAATCAAATTGCCATAAAGGGTGTGCGCGATGGTATTTTGATGCTGCCAAATAATGAGTACCGTGCGATTTTGCAGGTGTCGTCGCTTAACTTTGAATTACGCAGCGAAGACGAGCAAGACGCTATCATTGAAACCTACGAGAGCTTTCTTAACTCGGTTGGCTCAAGTCTGCAAATCCTTGTACGAACACGCGAGATTGACATGGACAAATACCTCGAAGACTTGCAGGAACGGCTAGACGGTGAAACTGTACCAATCTACCGCACGCAGCTACAAAACTACGATGAGTTTATTCGCTCGCTCATCACTGACAACAAGATTTTGACAAGACATTTTTATATCATCGTGCCGTACAAAATCAGTGGCAAGACGGACTTCGACCTTATTGCCGAGCAGATCAAGATAAAGCTCGACATCATTGCAAAAGGCATGAGTAGGTTCGGTATGCATACCGATCAGCTAAACAGTCTTGAGGTGCTAGACCTATTTTATAGCTTCTACAGTCCGACACAAGCCAAGTTGCAACCACTTACCGAACAAGCCTTACAGATTATCCACACCGCTCTCATCGAGAAAGGAGAAGACCATGACCAACGCACTAAGAAAGCTCGATAATGTACGTCAAAAGGTGCTAGAAACTGCTAGGAAACACAAGCAAGACCGCATTGATCGTCAGAAAGAATTAGATATTACTTTTGGCGAGCAAGATGCTGTTGATGTATTGTCATACGCTGGACTTGAGGAAAACATCGACCACCTATATATAGACGGCGTGTATTTACGCACTATATATATCTCTGGCTACCCGTTTGTGGCTAATTCTGGCTGGATGGACAGCCTCATTAACTTCAACCACGACACCGACATCAGCTACCACTTACATGAGGTAAGTGCGTTATCTGCATTACCAAAACTACACCGAAAAATTACAGAGCTTGAGAGTACCAAACGAGCAATGATGCGAGCTGGTAAAATTGTAGGCTCGGAAATCACCGACCCGCTAGAATCTGCTATCGAATTGCGCGATAAAATCCAACGCGGTCAAGAAAAGCTATTCCAAGTAGCTATTTACATCAGTATTCGTGCTGAGAGCTTGGAGGAATTGAACAAAATTACAAAGCTGCTTGAAGCCACTATGTCGGCACGGCTATTTTACTCAAAAGTCGCACGGTATCAGCAATTAGAGGCGCTGCAATCCATCTTGCCACGCGGTGAAGATCAACTGGCGCAAAAGCGAAACCTCGACAGCTCAAGCGCTGCACTAACATTCCCGTTCATGTCGTCCGAACTCGTGCAAGAGAGCGGTATTTTGTATGGGGTCAACAAGTCAAATAACTCGCTTGTTATTCTTGATCGCTTTAGTCTCCATAACGCCAATTCCATCACGTTTGCGCAGTCTGGCGCAGGTAAAAGCTACACCACCAAGGTTGAAATACTACGCCAGCTCATGCAGGGTACGCGCGTCATCGTGATTGACCCAGAGCGAGAGTACAAGCGGCTTACGGAGTCTGTAGGGGGTACATACATCAAACTATCAGCCAAGAGCAAACAGAAGATCAATCCGTTCGATCTTGCTACGACATTCCATAAAATCACCGACCTATCAGAACATACCCAAGACCTTACCGAAGTCATCGGCCTCATGGCTGAGGGCTTAACATCGCGCGAAAAGGCCGCCGTCGATAAAGCGATACTCAAGATTTACAAGAAAGCTAAAGGCCAACAACCGCTACTTGAAGATTTGTATGTTGAGTTAAAAGACCTTGGCCAAATGAAACTATGCGAGAAACTTGAAAAATACATCTCTGGCTCGCTTGCTGATGTATTCAACTCACAGACAAACATTGAGCTTGATAACCGTCTCGTGATTTTTGACATCAAAGATTTGCCGGAAAGTTTACGCCAGATAATGATGCTCATTATCTCTAACTTTGTGAAAAATCAAGTGATGGCCAAGCCGGAAAAGCGTCTGCTCATCATTGACGAGGGGTGGCTACTGCTCGAACACGAAGAATCGGCACGCTTTGTCGCCGGACTGGTACGACGAGCGCGTAAATACTACCTTGGTGTATCAATCATTTCGCAGCAAGCCAATGACTTCCTCAAGAGTGATTATGGACGCGCTATTGCCTCACAAAGTGCCTTGCGTATTCTTATGAGACAAGACACTACGACTATCAGAGGAGTGGTTGACGAGTTTAACCTTAGTGAATACGAGCAAAGTTTTCTGCTTACCTGTGAGCGCGGTGATGCGCTGCTGGTTGCCGATCAAAACCACGTAGCAGTAAAGGTGGTTGCATCCGACAAAGAACACCCGCTTATCACGACTAACCCTGCGGAGCTGTACGTATCGTGAATCAGGGAGTAACACTGTTTGCCGTAGGCTTCAAACTCAAGCGAATACTCGTGCTCGTTATTGTGTCGATGTTCGTTGTCTTGAGCTTGCCGATGGTAGCGGTGTTCTCCTTGGGTATGCCAACTCTAAGCTGGCTTGCTAATACGCCTGACGCAAAAGCAGCCGAGACTCAAGGCTTTTATGCTGGCCCGCCTATGCCAGAAAATACCTATGCGTGGGGCAACTGTACGTGGTGGTCATACGCCATGCGTAAATGGGCGGGCAGCCCCATACCTACTACATGGGGTAATGCAAATACATGGGATGATCGCGCAACGGCGGACGGCTATGTCGTCAATAATACGCCTGCCGTCGGTGCGGTCTTTCAAACCGACGTGGGCGGTGGTGGCTATGGTCATGTTGCCTATGTCATCAAGGTAAACCCACTCAATGACGAGTGGACAATATCTGAGATGAACGCACCAACGCTTAATGTCGTATCACAGCGCACATTTTCAAAAGACGCCGCTGCACATTATACGTTTATTCACAATAAGATAGGAGCGCAGCCATGGACACCCAGTCCCATTACGTCAATGCCGCCATACGGTACTGGCCTACAGCCCTAGTTATTATTGCCTCGATTGTCGGAGTCGTATGTATTTTTTTGGTTGTCCGCACTATCATAAACCGCCGCTTCTTATTGCAACGTGATATGGTTTGGTTAGAAATAACACCACCAGCCAGCATTGCAAAAACTCCTGAAGCTACCGAGCAACTTTTCTCAGTTATACATGGCGCTCGCGCAGCCAGGGCAATAAAAGAAAGATTATATAACCGCTCACCAGTGATGAGTTTTGAGATTGTCTCGACACGAAAAGATGGTATTCGCTATATTCTTCAAGTTGAAAAATCACGCTCAAAAAATATACAAAAAGCCATCACCTCGTACATACCAGACTCAAAAGTGAAAGAAGTCGAACGTGCGGCCAGTGATACAGATAAGGTTATCGAGTTCAAAGAAACTGGACACTATGTACTACCGCTCACTTTAACATCTGTGTTCGAGCAGCATGACCCACTTGGCTATGTCACTGGCGCGATGACGAAACTTGGTGATGACGAAGAAATTACATTGCAAATCGTTGCCATGCCGGTACGTCTGCGCGAGGCTGATATACTTTCGCACAAGATTCTTGGTAACGAAAACATCTTGCAGCAAGTCAGCGGCAAACAGTTGACCCTACTAGGACGCTTTACGAATATCTTTGGCAAGGCTTCATCTGGGCTGACTGATTTAGCTGGTGAGATATATATGGGCACGACCTTTGGCCACAAAGAGTATTACAATTCTAAGTCACGCACAGTACAGCAACAGGCGCGAATAACTACGCATGATAGACCGTCACGAACACTAAGCGCCTTTGAACTGGAACTCATGGAAACAATGCACCAAAAAGTGACACGACCACTTTTTCAGGTCAACTTGCGCATTCTTGTCAAAAGCCCCGAAGCTACCGCGCATATCTCAGCACTAAAATCTGCCCTTGACGGCTACAGTGTGCCGCCATATCAATCAATTAAGGCAAAGGTATCGTTGCCAGTTGTCGATAAGTTGCGTAGGCGTAACGCCTCGAACCGCTTGCCATCATTGTCGCGCCGCTCCGGACTTATCTTAGCTTCAACCGAACTCGCAAGCCTCTATCATTTTCCGTCGAGCCAGGTAAGCAAAACCGACAACCTCATTACCTCGCTCAGTAAAACACTGCCAGCACCTGTATCGCTCAAATCCGGCGGCAAGTTCGATGTGATTATCGGCGAGAATATTCATCATAATTCATCTACGTTAATAGGCTTGACCGAGCAGGAGCGCGAACGCCATGAATATATCATCGGTGGTACAGGTAACGGTAAAACAACACTGCTGCAATACCAGATTGTCCAAGATATGCAGCGTAATAAGGGTATTGCCGTCGTCGATCCGCACGGTGATATGGCTGAAACGCTCCTACGTCATGTACCGCCAGAGCGCATCAAAGATGTTATTTACTTCAACCCTGATGATCTTGAATACCCGATAGGGCTAAATCTGCTCGAACTCACTCCTGTGCTTACGGGTAATGAGCTGCTACGCGAAAAAGATATTATCACCGAATCGGTCATCTCGGTATTTCGCAAGATATTTAGTGATGAAGATACTGGCGGCCACCGTATCGAGTATGTTCTGCGTAATACCATACAGACAGCACTGACAGTCGAAAACCCGACACTATTTACCGTATTTGACCTTTTGAACGACCCAAAGTATCGCAAAAGTATCATCAAGACACTCGAAGATAAAAACCTCATTAACTTTTGGAAGAATGAGATAGGCAAAGCAGGTGATATGCAGAAAGTCAAAATGGCTGCCGGTATTACTGCCAAGATTGGTCGCTTCCTATTTTCGGCCAGTGCCAGACAGATACTTGAACAACCAAAATCCACGATTGATTTTGATGACATCATTAACAATGGCAAGATACTGATTTGTAACTTTTCAAAAGGTCTACTTGGTGAAGATACGTCAGAGTTGTTTGGAATAACCGTACTTGCGAAGCTTCAGCTCGCAAGTCTGCGACGCGCTCGGCTGGAACAGTCGAAGCGTCGCCCTTTCTATCTCTATGTTGACGAGTTTCAAAACTTCGCAACGACAAGCTTTGTGCAAATGCTATCGGAAGCTCGCAAATATAAACTATTCTTGACGATGGCCGAACAATCCACCTCACAGCAGAGCGATCAACAGATGGTTAGTATCATAATGGCAAACGTCGGCACGGTCATTACTTTCAGGACGGGCAACCCACAAGATGAGAGAGTGCTATTACCTCTATTCAACCCCTACATTGAACAAGGCGAAATAAGCAACCTGCCAGCATTTAACTTTTATGCCAAGCTGTCAGCCGTCAAAGCCCAGGAGCCGCTATCAGGACAGACTCTTTTGCTTGCCAATGACGGCAGTAGCAAAGTACGCGCTGCAATCATTGAACATTCGCGGTCGGTATTCGCAAAAAAGCAAAAGATTATAGAGAAAGAAAAGGAACAACCAAGACCAAGCAAGCCTAGTGTCGAAAAGAATAAAAAAGGAGGGGCTAAACTCAAGCCCCAACCTACTAGCGAACCGATGATTGACGAACTCTAGCTGTTCTCGGTGCCTTGCTCTTGAGATTTCTTGTACTTATCGAAGAACTTATCAAAATCAAAGCCCTCAGACTTTTCAGCAACAAACGCAAAACGCTGCATAAACTTTAAGAAGCCGATTGCATAATCACGGTTTGCATTTTCTGGATCATTCAATCTGAGGTAGTTGATTGTCTTTTCGATCACTTCCTCGTCTTCATATAGGTGACGGTCTTTGAATACATCTGAATCGCTCATATTATCTCGCTTTCATAAGATACCGGTTGAGGCCGATAAACTTGATTAAAGTTTCCGCTTCGCTCGCCGATACCGTCCTCCTCATTATCTCACAACTATCGTAATAGGAGAGAATATTGAGGCTACCCTCATAAAATACCTCTCTGTCGATTATAGCAATCTTGCGATGGTGCTTGATTGTAAACAGTACGGCGACACCTAACTCCTGCAACGCTGCTACTGCGTTTTCTGCTTGCATCATGTACGCCGCATCATGCTCGGACGGAGTTCGCGTATTGATGACTACTTGCACGCCGCGTCGTCGAAGCTCTGCCAGGATAGGGAGGAGCTGATCAATTCTACCACTTCTAATGAACGGGCTTTCAACAACAACGCTACTACGCGCTTTCTGCAAATCGCGTAAGAACTGCTTATCAAACGTGTCTTGATCATACAGTTTTGATACTGGCTGAGTAATACTAAACATCGCGTTCCTCCACATCAGGCAAGTAAACCTTGCCGTCTTTCACGACCATACCCAATTCCTTGAAACGGTCACGCAGTGTAAAGAGATCATCGAAAAGGTGTTCTAAAATAATACTTGTGGGCTCACCATACAGGAATCAAGAGACGCTTCGGCGTCTTTTTGTGTGTCTTTCAATCTGTAAAACATGCTCAAACCTTCCGTTCCAAACTTTTCGTTCTTGAGGTCGAATTCGATACCATTCTCTGTAACCATCCGCTGGAATATGACTTTTGTTTCTGCATCAGCATCTTGCCACATGCGAGCGGGGGCATTCATGAAGTTGCAAACGTAGGTAATAGTAGATTCGTTGAGGCTTTGTATATCTCGTAGCTTATTCAGCTCGTCCTCTAGATTGAGTCGCTTGATACGCAACGATGACTGATAGTCTTCTTTCTCTTGCTTAGAAATATCACCATCGAGCATAGACTGGAGGGCTTTTTGCATATCATCATCTATCTTGGTCATACTATTTCTAACATCACTAATAGACTTATTGACGTTTGAGAGCTTCTCTTTAGCGATACGACGAACAATAACGTCAAAGAGCTTTATCATTTTATCAGTAGGCGTAACATCATTGAGAAACTGCTCGAAGAGTTCATTTGTTCTATCGAGCCCCTTTGAGCCCGTACCCGTACAGCGTGTACAGTGGTAGCGCGGCGAGCTCTTTCCGGAGCCACCAGTTGGCGCACTGCCCGTCAGCGGCTTATGACAGTTCGTACATAGTAGAGAATGCTTGAGGGGATAAGTGGCAGTGAATCGAGGCATCGCTTCATCAGGCTTACGACCATCTAAGACAGCTTGATTACGGAGATATGTCTCGAGCGATATGAGCCCCGGATGCTTACCCTTTACTGGCTCATTATCAGTCATACTATTGCAAACAAAACCGGCATATGTAATATTTCTAAGGATATTATTCATAGACTGAGGCGCGAAGCGTTCACCCTTTGGGCTATGCAAACCGATACTTTCGGCGTAGTCTGTAAGCTCGGATTGCTTCAAATCTCCCTCACTGAATCGTTCTAGCATCAAACGTATCTTGTCGCTTAGGTTGTTATTCATATCAGGCTCAAGAGTAAGACGCTCTTTAGTTTTGCCGTCTTTGTCTTTAATGCCAATTGGTACTTTAACGCGGCTATATCCGTAGGGGATATTGCCTTGCCACCAGCCCTCAAGAGCGACCTGTTTCATATTGTCCTTAACTGTTCGGCTCTTGGAGTCATTGTCATACTGATGGATAGAAAGGGCAATATTGCGCATCAGGCGGCCCTCTGGCGTGTCGTCAATGTTTTCAACTGTTGAGTAGAGGCGAACTCCACAGGCCGACAGGTGATAGCCGATATCGCGGCTATAGGACTCTAGGTCGCGTGAAATACGACTTAGGTTATAGACGACTACTCCCTGTACATCGTTCCCCTTAGCGGTAAGCTTCGCAAGCATTTCTTGAAGCTGTGGCCGTTTTGCGGTTTTAGCAGAAATTCCGTCATCGTGAAAGATATGCACTATCTCAAGATTATGTTGTTTTGCGTAAGCATGTATTGCAAGCTCTTGTGTATGTAATGACATTCCGTCGACTTGCTCTTCAGTTGATACGCGCTTATAACCATAAACTTTAATGGGTTCTTTTTTATCCATCACATTCATACTCACATCCTATCACATACCTTATAGTTTTCTGGAACATTTATCTTATCTAAGAAATAGTTTGCTATCTTTGATAGCGAGACTATTACTCCCATTAGGTGTTCGTCCGAAAGCTCTTCGTATTCTTTACCTAGTACTTTGCGAGCCTCCCCCGTGGTGATAATGGGCTTCTCTGATATTGTGAGCATTTGACCGCTCCACGTTTTTTGTCGTGCCGTCATGGCTTTGACTCCTTTTTAAGAGCCATGAGAAATAAGCCCTCCTCCTAAAGAGGGTATTCTCAAGGCCAGCTAAATTTATTGATTAGCAGGTAACGGTTAAAGCAAGTCGCTCTTTAATGTATTTAATTTAGATTCTGCCGACTGCTAATGTTTCTACTATGTTTAGGTTAGCAAAAAAAGACTTTTCTCGAAGCCACCCTTAGAGTTTGAACTCAAACATCAAAATTAGTGTCACGAAGACCTTTTATTTTAGATTTTATCTTTTGAATAGCCATGTAAGTCGGCACGTAGCCAGGGTACTCTTTTTGGATTTGAAGCGCCACCTCATCGTAAGTTAATCCGCTTTCGAGTAAGGCTATTAGTCTATAATCTCGCCTGGCATTTAAGTGAGGGCGTATGATAGTACGTTCATACGCCTTAGGTTTTGCCCTTATGCCAACTTCTATCGCGTCCCAGTGGTCAGTAATATAATCTCTAAGCTGTTCGCGACTCACCTCATCACCTATTACAATCTTTAACTCGGCATTAAAAGGCGCGGGCAGGCGCGCAGCAACATCCTTGTATTGCTTCCACGTCTCGTGAGATGACTCTTTATCAGCTGTCAAAATTTCGTTCCTATCATCAATAATCTTTATTTGGGATGAAATAAGTGACGGGTCTATAATTCCGGAAACCACAAACGCCCCCAGAAAGTCGACCATATTTACAGGAAACTTATAACGAAGAGCTAGACCAAGTACGAGGTTTAGAGGCTTTGGCATTTCATTACTTAGTTCAGTATATGGCTTCTCTTTGCTTATCGATTCTCGAATGTGCTCCACATCCTTCTTGAAGTAATGGTCGAAGATTTCTCCCGTTTTTACATCCACATGGTTCTCGAAGAGAATCATATACCTTGTCTGCCATTTCTTCATTTGCATAATAGTTCAATTATAAAGCTCTCGTCACCTAATCGAATTACACTTTCATGCGTTTTGACTTCAAAGATGAATATGCATTCGGCTCTGCCCTTACGATGCGACATGTATTAACTGGATTAGTTACAACCCATGCGCAACAAGCTGCATAAATGAAGACGCGCGCAACGATATCTTCCTACCGTTATATATACATAATTATTTCTATTAAACATGTACTAGCGCTAACAGTAGTTTCTTTTTAGGTATGCCGAGTGTGTAAACGGATACCGATACCAAGTATGCAGGGAATCGATAAACGCGTACTCATTAATTGGCGTAAATTTTTTTGGGGTATACGCGAGATTGGAAACTAATCTTCATATCAATACGCAATTGGTTTTACATATTGGGGGCTATGGGGTGGTAAAATAAGATAGTCTAAGTTCAGTAATCAGTAAGTAAGCGCAACACGCTTTGTGACAGTGTTTGAAATCAGGCACTCGCGCAATGTAGTTAGGCACTGTCCTGATTACTGGGCTTAGACACCTAAAACGCGGGTGTCTGTTTTTATTACCCGATTAATAACTACAAAGGAATTGTGTCTATGTCGAAGCAGCTAGAAAAAAGTATCGGTTGGCGCATTACAAAAGTAATCTTTATAGTACTCGCCATAGCGGGCGCTGGCTTTTTTGCCCATTTCATACCCGAGGCTTTGAGTAATTGCGACTGGCAGCATAGGCAATATGTTAGTAGATATGATATCCCGAGAGGTTTTTTTGATGCACCAGCTGAAAGCGTTACAGATTGTCAGGACAGTGCAGTATATGTGAAATTCGCTCTGGTCTTCTCCATATATTTAATTGGCTCGGTAGCACTATATTTCGTTCTCCGTAAAGTTTCTAAGTATATAATTTACGGCAGCCGCTCGAAAGAAGAGATTTGATTGGATTTTACGCTTGTACGATAGTATAATATTCATTAACCAAGTACCTTAAAATATCGACAGGCACCCCAGGTCTTTCATGGTGGAGCGATTACGGATTCATCTTTTCAAAAAGTCCTTTGTCAGACTTAGCCGAAAAGAGACGTAGTCGAATCTCTTTAGTGAAAATAATTTGGGAGGTGAAATCATGGCAAAACCATATTTCAAAATCTTCAAAGACAATGCCGGGGAGTGGCGTTGGACGCTTTATGCAGCCAATCACGAACCAGTAGCTGTTAGCGAAGGCTACACCCGTCGTGAAAGCGCAGAAGCTATGGCTGTAAAGCTATGGCGGATTGCGTACGACGCGGTTAAGTAGTTCATTGGTGTCCTGTCGATGTTTTAGGGTAGTTGTCTAGATTTCTTCGTACTGAATAATATTAATTTGGCTACCGAATTCGCTTTGTAGCCTTTTTCGTAGTGGCCCGTCCTGTGTAGCAACGGTGATTGTATCCTGGGAAGCGACTCCCATATCAAACAATGTCTGCTGTTTGGGACTACCGAAATTATCCACTAAACAGGCGACCAGCGCCAAAATTGCGACATCAGCAAACCCTCGCATTTGAACAAAATACACCTCAGAGTAAGTATTGAGATAGTGAAAATATTTTTTCAAATAATACGCCTCGTCAAAGCCCGGCAGCTGTGAAGCGAGCGTCATGCCAACTATGTCTCTGCCGTGAACTACTTTTGCAACTTCATATTCATCATTTAAGTCATCAGGCACAATCAGTCCCTTACTTGGAAGAGAACGTTTATCTTCAAAACATCGAATAATGATGTTACTATCGACAACTATCATACGCCGACCTTTGCCTTGAATCTTGCAAAGCGCAGCTTATCTACACGGCCAAATATCAGATACTGTGCTCGAATTGAACCTAAAGACTTTGCGTCAATCGCTCTGACGATATCAGCAGTTGTTGCAGTCCCGCACCACTTCTTTACCGCATTATCTATATTCGCAGCTCTTTTTGGCGTCTTAGTTTCTCCAGTCGAGGAAGCTATCTTAATATCATCTAGCAATTTTTGTTTTTGAGCATCAGTTGTCACAAGGCCACGCTGACGGAGTGTGACAATAATAGCCGACGGAGTAAGCATATATTTTCCTGATAATTCATCGACTATCCCAGCAGTAATATTCGTTCCATCGTATTGTCTCGTTACGGAGAAGGGCAGTAGGATTTCAGTGGCTACGCCAAAAGCTTGCTGAAGCTTCTTTTGGCCATTAATAAAGAGTTCTAATTCACCACTTAATGCAAGGTCATACTGGTCATTACCTATTAGAATAAGGAGAACAAAGAGTGTTAATATCTGACGTCCCGCCGTTTCAAAATCATTTAACTCATTCGGCAAAAAGATATACGGCACTTTATCATCTTTAACAACGAATCCACTCGATTTTCGATAAACCTGTCGAACAGTTTTCGCGACAGGTAGTAGCATATTGTTGTTATCAAGCACGCCACGTGCGATACGTATGTCCTTTGCCTCAATGCGAGTAATTAGCTTATCAAGTGTTTTGCCTTTGTTTCCACTGCTGAGTATCGAGGTATCAATTTCAAAATAATCGATAATAAATTTCGCCCATTTATCTCGATGTAAGTTCTTGAGAGCGCCGCAAAATGCATTATCGGTATTTACGAATTCATTTGCAAACTCTTGCAATGCAATGAGTCTATCGGCTATCCGCAATGATACGCCTCCTTCTGACGTATTATCACGGCTTGCTAGCAACTTTTTATCAAATTTCGCTTTGCGTTTCTCGTTAATTTTACCGATAGTATCGTCCAACTTATCCGGGGCTAGAAAGAATAATTGCCAGGGTATCATTAGGGTCGCACACTCTGTACATAGGTCGGAGTAAAGCAGTTCTCCAGAAATCAAGGCGTCAGAGAAAACGGGTCTATCTAGGTGATGTTCATCCGGGTAGATGGATAGGATTTTTTTGATAGACTCTTCATCAATATCGATGACTTTTTGGCCATTTGCTTTTATTGTTATTATTTTCTTTAGCCTATGGTGTTTGCTAGTATCAAAGTGTCACCACCACACATGTCACTTATACTTACTCTACGCCGTTTATAGTACGCTTGCAATACTACGTTTATATATTTTAATATGCTTATGCTTGCATGTATTACAGTAGTAATTGACTAGGTTTTAGCTAGGACATACTATGGAAGATAATGATTGAAACTATTACAAACTGGTTAGCAACGAATTTCAAGTTCTCTGTAGACCCTGATAGTAACGAAATATTGCTTAACGGGGCGGCGGTGGCAGACATAGCATCAATTGCATCTTTAATAATTGTTGTTGTAGGATTTTTCGTAACACTAAGGACACTTCGCGAATCAATTCGCTTAAATAAATTACAAACCCTTCCACTGATTCACTTTAAATATGAAACAGCCAGGGGCGGCAAATTATCAATTGTAAACAATGGTAAATCTCCAGCCGTAGGAATTAAAATTGAAAAATTATTCAATGTTACTAATGAACCAAATATGCAAATGGTTGGCCTGACGGTAACTTCTTTTAAACACAAGAATTTTCTTGCACCCGAAGAGGAATGTGCCGTTAAGCTTGAAAGTAGAGGACCGTGGGCTGCATGGGGTGAAGAAATGAGTCTATACTCAATGTTCCGCGAAGAGAAGCCAGTAAAATATTATGTGTGGTACAAAGACCTAAGCAACAGACGCTACGTTATGAGAATCTCGGTGCACAATGAAGACGCCGACATTACTGGCATACCAATGATTTACGGATTACGAATGAGATTAGTGGTCTTATTGTATCTAGCAAAAGATTATTGCGTAGTCGGTTATAGACTGATTCGGTACGTCTACATACCTAATACCTTAAGCTGGATTAAGCAAAAAGTAAAAAAATAACAAGCTCATTGTTCCACTCCTAAAGCGGATGTCTTATGCAAGGGATAGTCCTCTCATAAGATGATGTAGCCGCCTGAATTCAAATAAGATATCGTTCCAATTCGATTCAACCACGTTCACCAGATTTGAATAACAGATAGAGATTTGTTTCGACAGACAAGTCTCTATTTTAGTTTAAAGTGATAATAAGTTCGATTCCCATGTACCATATAAGCTAATCCAGCATAGTATCAGCTAAAGTGAGTAAACTTTGTTAAAATAAGCCCATGAACATATCAATTAACAAACTGCGCGAAAAGGTCTTGAGTACATTTCATGAAAATGGTTTCAGCGACTCAGATGCCGAGCGAACCGTTGATTATTTGCTTTGGGCAGAAATGTCTGGCAATAAGACACAGGGTTTAATAAAAATGACAGGCACCGAGCCTCTTCAGGGAATAAAAGCACTGTATAGTCCAAAAGTGGAGCGCGATACAAAACTTTCACAGCTCATCGACGGGGGAGCAAACCCAGCACCGGTTGTAGCATCACTTGGCACCGACATAGCTATTTCAAAAGCTAAAGAACATGGGTTCGGAATTGTTGGTGTTAGAAACACTTTTTCTAGTAATGGTGCCCAGGCTTACTACGCCGAAAAAATTGCAGAAAACGACCTTATAGGTATTGTATGCAGTCGCTCTCCCGCCTCAACGGCGGGCTTTGGAAGTATTGATCCAATTTTTGGCACAAACCCTCTTGGGTATGCTTTTCCTACAAATAAAAGGCCGTTTGTTTTTGATATGGCAACGTCGGCAATGACGTTTTACGGATTAGTGCTTGCGAAGGCAAAAAACGAAACAATACCAGAAAACATGGCAATCGATAAGAATGGCCAGCCGACAACTGATCCTGCGGAAGCAATGTCCGGTGCGCTACTGCCATTTGATCATAGCTATAAGGGCTCCGGCCTTGCCATGATGGTTGAGACATTAGCAGGACCTCTCATCAACGGCGCATGGATTGATAACAAAACTTTTGACAAAGAATGGGGATCTATCTTTATAGCGATCGACCCTAATCTGCTGATTGACATTGTAGATTTCAAATCACACGCTACGCAAATGATCGAAGATATTCTATCAGCCCGTACTAAAAGCGAAAGTTCACCCATCAGATTACCCGGTACACATTCGAGTGATAATCGCTTAGCGGCTGAATCATCTGGCTTCATAGATGTTGACGAAGTAGTACTACGCCAACTTGGTTATATTGAATAGGATTTAGTTCCACTCCTAAAGCGGATGCTCTATGTCAGAGATAATCCCCTCATAAGATGGTAGAGTCGCATGAATTCCATAAGGATATCGTTCCAATTCGATTCAACGACGTTCACCAAAGAAAAAAGTTCAGGCTTCAGCTTGGACTTTTTTCTTTGCATAAATTCTTTAATAGTGAAACGAACCCGCATATCAGCGCTTGATATTATGCACATCATAGCAGTACGATTCGGCACGCTCTACTAACTCATTACATATGTCTGATGAAATTGTCTGGTTCATTCGGCTATCACTCCTTTTCATTAGTATACTATTTGTATGTCATAATAATCGCTATGCGAACAATCCACTTCATCTGTCGCGGCAATGTTCTGCGAAGCCTTATCGCAGAGACTTATCTAAAGTCACTCCGTTTAAAAAACATCGATGTTATTTCAAGTGGAACAAATGTCAATTGGGATGACCCGCAAGAAAAGGAGTTTTTCAATAACACACTTGTTGTTTTGAAAAGGCACGGTATAAATTCATATGCAAAAGCCAAGCCCGAACAGTTAAATAAACAGCGTATCGACACTCACCATGACATTACGATACTTATGAATCAACGAGTTGTTGATGAGGCATCGAAAATTGTCACACTGCCTGCCGGTAGTATTTGTTGGGACATTGTAGATGTTGGGGAAGGTCACCGGATTGATAATGAGCGCCTTAAAGACTACGAGGAAGAGATTTATAAAGAGATAACGTACAAGGTTGATGAGTTAGTAAAAAGTCTGCGCTAATATCTCGAAGTAAGTGTGCGTCTTTTCATTTTTCACGGCGCACGTTTAAAACGACAATTACTACCAATCCGTAATATCATCAAAACGGTGTGAGGCACCCCAAAATTCTGATTCGTCAATCTGTTCCTTTAGATGTTTTGGGTCGCGGGGGCGTTTAATATACTCACTCCAACGTTTAGTCGTCTTTATATCATTATCTAGAATAGCCTGAGCGAAATGAGGGTGTGTGAGAATGGTGACTAGGTAGTTTTTTGACATTTCTTGATGCTGTCCTTCGAGGTAAGAGCCATAGCTAGGGTTAAATTCGCTAAGTCGCAGGAGGTCACCTTTTTCGTCAACTACGTGCGGATCGATTGTTCGCGGCTTCAGGGCTTTAAGTGCAAACTGAAGGCCTCGACTCGTTACTTGTATTGGGTCAACGTCGATAGTATCAACAGCTTCAACAACAAGGTTTGGCGCGTGAGGCACGATGAAGTTTTTTGACTGCCAACTGGTCATCTCAAGCGGATCTGGGAATTCAGGAAATTCATACGCTCTAGCTTGTGATGGGGTGGATACGCTCTGTGCCTCTAAGAACGTGTCGGTTAAATCATTAACTCTTCCTTGGCTAAAAAGCTGACGTTGAGTAGTTGCCAAATTTTTCATGGTATTTTGTAGGGTCAACATATCCCACGACTGGAAATGGTGATCGAACATATTGTCAACCGCATACATTGCGTCACGTGGATGCCGATTTCCGCCATCAAGTGAATCTGTAAGAATACGACGCATCGCTACTTGAAGTAGCTGTAGTTGTAGTCGATGAACCGGCTGCGCCCAATGCTCGGTGGGAAGAAGGCTGTAGCCAATTGCAAATTTTGTTGCAAACGCTGGGTTCGTGATTGCAAGGTTATTATCTACTATTTCAAAAAGTGACTTTGGGTCACGTAGGTTTCGTTCGTACCTACCTAAACCAGTAAATCTCGATTGCCACCGAAGCATTTCTCGTAAGCCATAGTCAACACGATCAACGTTTAGATCGGGCGAAGGGCACTCAACCCAGTCTTTAACATCAGGAAAAACTGTTTCCTCAAGACTAAAACCATATTCTTCAAGAAGATCCTTTACTCCACTTACTGTCAAAATCTTTTTTAGTTCCTGATCGTGAAGATCCTCTAAGCCACCTGACTGAAACATCCAGTCACCTAGGTGCGAGAATGCTGTGTGCCCAACATCTGAAAGAAGCGTGCGTAGCTGCATTGTTTGATTCGTACGGGGATCAATATCGCGGCCTTGATTCATTTTGCGGATAAACACCAAACTTCCCCAAATATGCGACCAGCGCGAAATTGAACTAGTACTTGGTATGGTTGCAAAATCCTTACCTAAAGTAAGTTGCTCGATAGCCTGGGTACGCCTAAATAGCGGAGTACGCGCAAGACGCAAAAGTAGTTCATCGAACTTAGACTTCGTAGCGTCAATCGTTTCTTCACCCCACACACTATCGCGGATAACCATCGAATTGCTATCGAGATTATATTTAGGAACCATATACGGCTCCAACAACGAGAAATCATTCGAACCAAACTGCATACGCATAGTAACATCGGGCACCCTGCCATATGAATCCGTTAGATCTTTACGAGTCATTGGGAAGTCATATTCACCGCCCCCAGGATACGCCGTTTCGCTCATGTACTTATTAAGCGCGAGTTGTTTATTTTATGCAAGAATAAGCACTAAAAAATCGCTGCCACCTTAATAATATGCTATAGTACCTCTATGGAATCTTCGGTATCTCTTCTTGATCAGACGGCCGTAAAAGAACTCGTCGATACGCACATTCGCTACTACTGCGAAGAGCGCAAAAACCAAGCCAAACCTATTGGCGAGCGCTATGTTGTGCTTTGGGATGCAATTCAATCGCTCGTGCTGGCGGGTGGAAAACGTTTACGTCCATACATGGTGGTTAATACCTATTTTGCCTACGCAAAAAATCCCGATATTACGACTATTTTACCAGCCGCCGTTGCGCAGGAGCTTCTTCATGCCGCAATGTTAATGCATGATGACATCATCGATAAAGATTTGATTCGATATGGTGTCAAAAATATCGCAGGTCAGTACCGTGATATCTACGCGCCGCTTATTAACGACGAGCAAGAAAAAAACCACCTCTCACTCAGTGCGGCAATTCTTGCTGGCGATATGCTTTTATCGGATGCACACCGATTGCTAAAAAGCGTGAATCTTCCAGCTGAATTAGTTATCCAGGCTGATGAAATTTTATCAAACGGCATTTTTGAAGTGATTGGTGGTGAACTATTAGATAGCGAAGTTGCTATGTATCCGGTGGGTACTATTACGGCTGAAACGATTGCAAAATATAAAACCGCCAGCTATTCATTTGTCAGCCCACTTACGATGGGGGCAGTTCTAGCCGGTGCATCGGAAAAAGAAATTCACTTATTAACCCAGCTTTCTGAACATCTTGGTATAGGCTACCAACTTCGCGATGACATCTTAGGAATGTTTGGCGACTCGGCCAAAACAGGTAAAAGCACTTCAACCGATATCATCGAGGGTAAGCGCACCATGCTTGTAGAAGCCTTCGATAGGTTGGCAAACCCGGTGCAAAAGCAGCGTTTTTACGAACTGTTTCATAATCCAAAAGCGAGTATTGCTGAGCTCCAAGAGGTACGTACTTTAATTGAAACAGCTGGTGCAAAGGCAGATATCGAGCGGACTATTTTTGAACTAGAAGACAAGGCGTTTATTATTGTCGACCAGCTCGCGATTTCAGAAGAGCATAAACAGGCCTTTTACGAGCTACTACGCACGAGTTTAAAGCGGGATATTTAATGGAACTCTATACAAAAACTGCCTACGAGCTAAGCCGCCAACTAACACTTCGCTACTCAACATCATTTAGCACTAGTAGCCGTTTCTTCGCAAAAGATATTCAACCACACATCTTTGCTATTTATGGCCTGGTTCGTGTTGCCGACGAAACGGTTGATACGTATGAAGGGAAAAATCGAAAAGAATTATTAAGTAACTTAGAACAAGAAACGTATACGGCTATAAAAACCGGCTACAGTACAAACCCCGTCGTGCACGCTTTTGCCCGTACCGCCAAACAATTTGGTATCACTAAGACATTAATTAAACCTTTTTTTAAAAGTATGCGCCTCGACCTGACGCCACAAACCTACACACCAAAACTATACGAAATCTACATTTACGGTTCGGCAGAAGTAATTGGGTTGATGTGCCTGAAAGTATTTGTGCAAGGTAACGATCGTGACTATAAAAAACTCGAGGCTGGTGCAAAAGCCCTTGGTTCGGCCTACCAAAAAGTAAACTTTTTACGAGATTTCGCCAGCGATTATAACGAACGTGGCAGGGTATATTTTCCTGGCGTAGCGTTTGAAAACTTTAATACCCGTGACAAAAACCGTATTATTAAAGATATTCAAAAAGATTTTACAGTTGCAAAAAAGGCTGTGAACGCACTGCCGATACATGCCCGAAAAGCCGTCAAACTTAGTTACGTTTACTACTACGAATTATTAAAAAAGCTTGAAATAACACCGGCTGAAATTATTAAAGTTAGGCGCATACGTGTATCAAACATAAAAAAGTTAGCATTACTTGCGAAGCAGGGACGCTAAAATGCCAAAAGTAATTATTATCGGGGCAGGTATTGGTGGCCTTGCAACGGCGAATCTCCTCGCTCAAAGTGGCTACGAAGTGCATGTGTATGAAAAAAACGGCCAACTAGGCGGTCGGGCCGGAACTTTCGAAAAAAACGGCTTTACCTTTGATACGGGGCCTTCATGGTATCTCATGCCCGGTGTGTTTGAGCGCTACTACAACCTGCTTGGTACTTCAACAAAAAAAGAATTGAAACTTCAAAAACTTAGCCCTGCCTACAAAATTTATTCAGAAACCACCGCGATGACGATTACCGGTAACCTAACAAAAGATGCCAAAGCATTTGAAGCCATCGAACCAGGTGCGGGTGAAAAGCTTAAAAAATACATCGCAATGAGTCGCTTTACCTATTCGTTGGCTCTGAAACATTTCCTGTATACCAACTTTGATTCTATGAAGCAGCTTGTTACTAAAGACACCTTGAAACATGCCGGTACAATGCTCATAATGGCAAAGAGACCACTTCACAGCTATGTTAAAAAATATTTTAAAAACCCCCGGCTTCAACAAGTGCTCGAATACCCAACCGTATTTTTAGGCAGCTCACCCTATTCAGCACCAGCGCTTTACAGTCTTATGAGTGCGCTCGATTTTGACGAAGGAGTTTACTACCCAAAAGGCACTATGTATGCCGTTGTAGAGTCATTAGTAAAGATTGGTAAACAGCTAGGGGTTCATTACCATCTAAAGCAGGGTGTGAAAAAAATTAACAGTGACCACACAAAGGCTAGCGGTGTTACGCTAACAAACGGGAAAACAATAGCTGCAGATATTATTATTTCTAATGCCGACCTTCACTTCACAGAAACAAAGTTACTTAAGCCAAGCGACCAAAGTTACCCCGAGTCGTATTGGGCAAAACGCGAGCCAAGCCCAAGTGCCTTACTTATGTATTTAGGTATTAAGGGGAAAGTACCGGAATTCGAACATCATACTTTACTTTTTACTCGTGATTGGAAGAATAATTTCCATGACATCTTTAAGAAAAAATCTATTCCTCAGCCAGCCTCGCTGTACATATCAAAAACCAGCCAATCCGATAGTACCGCACCAAAAAATGATGAGAATATATTCGTGCTCGTGCCTTTACCGGCCGGTATAAAAATGACAAACAATCAGCTTGAAAAATTAGCAGACCAATACTTAGAACAAATTCACAAAACTACCGGCGTCGACCTAAAAACCCGCACCAAAACACGTACACTATTTGGGCCAAATGATTTCAGCACTAAATATAATGCTTGGCAATCAACAATGCTCGGCCCATCGCATAAGCTCTTGCAAAGTGCCTTCTTCAGAACACCCAATAAAAGTAAGAAACTAACTAACCTGTATTATGTCGGCGGCAGCACTGTTCCAGGTGTTGGTGTCCCTATGTGCCTTATTAGCGCCGAATTAGTTCACAAAAGGATAGCGCCGTAATGGAGTGGTTCTATTTACTAGGCTTACTTATTGGTATTTCCGGCATGGCAGTTATTGACTGGCGTTACAAATTAGCCTTTTGGAAAAATTCAAAGCAAACCGGGCTAACACTTTTTTTCGCGGTATTTATTTTTATACTTTGGGATTTTTTTGGAATTTTTCTGGGTATTTTTTATCACGGTAAAAGCGACTACGCGCTTCCTTTTACGATAGTCCCCGAGTTTCCTGTTGAGGAACTATTCTTCCTTTTTCTGCTATGTTATTGCACACTTGTTATATATAACGGAGTATCAAAATGGCGTTCACGTACTTAATACTTAATATAGTTTTTATTGTTTGTATTGTAGTGGTGCTTGGCATAGTTATAAAAAAGCCATCTAAAAGCTGGCTTATTACCCTCGGTGTGTTAATGGTTCTTACACTAGTTTTTGATAACGTAATTGTCGGTACTAGAATTGTAGGTTATGACACATCGAAATTACTTGGTATCTACCTTGGTGTAGCACCAGTTGAAGATTTTTTTTATGCACTACTGGCTGTTATTATCGTGCCGTTCTTATGGAAAAAATTCAGCCCTATTAAGCCGGGAAAGGTTTCTTAAAAAATGAAATTTTTCGAAACTATTAGAAAGTTATTCTGGGTATCGCGACCAATTTCATGGCCTAATACAAGCTATCCATTTGCAGCCGGCTTTTTGGTTGTCACTGCTGGAATAGTAACAAACAGTGAAATACTTACCCTCATTATAGGAACGTTTTATTTTCTTGGACCGTATAATTTACTTCTTTACGGTGTAAACGACGTGTATGACTACGAATCGGACATTCGTAACCCCAGAAAGGGCGGGGTAGAGGGAATGCGAGAGGCTCGCGCCTTTCACCCAACTATTTTAAAGGCTGTTGTTTTAACTAACGCACCATTCTTACTCTATCTTTTCGCGGTCAGCAGCTGGGAAGCTCGAGCGGTACTTGCAGTCGTTGTATTTGGTGCCGTCGCATACTCGCTTAAGGGTCTCCGCTTTAAAGAAATTCCATTTCTTGACTCGATAACCAGTAGCTTTCATTTTGTCGGCCCGTTGGTCTTCGCCCTGAGTTTAACGGCGTTCCCAGCAACTGCCTGGCCATGGATAACAGCTTTCTTCCTATGGGGAATGGCGTCGCATGCCTTTGGTGCTGTCCAAGATATTATTCCGGACCGAAAGGGTGAGCTTAAATCTGTAGCAACAGTGCTTGGTGCTCGTAAAACAGTCTGGTTTGCCATACTATCTTATGGTGCGGCAAGTTTTATCACAATTCTTCAAGGCTGGCCTTATTGGCTTATAGCAATCGCTGGATTAGCATACGTTATAAATTGTCTTCCTTACCTTGCAGTTACCGACAAGACCTCCGGCAAAACCAACAAAGGCTGGAAACGGTTTTTATGGCTTAATTACGGTGCTGGCGCACTTATAACAATCCTTGTAATATTCGCGACGATAAGTCATACTTAAGCGTAATAACAAAGGGGTAGGCAGGCTAAAAGAAACATGACACCGATTCGACTGTCGTATATATGGTATCGCCGCTTGTACGGTGCGCTCTTCCTGCTATCACTCGGATATGTCGGGTTATTTGTGCTTGAGTATTTTGCTGTTATTTCCATACCCGAGCCATTGCAAGTTTCACTGCTTCTTGCAGTAAGCGCCGGCATCGTAGCTTTAAGTAGCCTTGTGCTGGTTGTTATTGCAAAAAAAATTAAGACCTTTATTCCTGCCCTCGTTGTCTATGGGCTCTTCGCCCTAACAACAGCGTATATAACAGCGACAACCGGCGGTGTAAATTCGCCGTTCTTAGTGGTATGGGTACTTATCACCCTTACCGCACCTTTATTTAGCGCTTACGGCTGGGTATCTTTACTTATCATCATTGGTACGTACGTTTCCGCCGAATACCTTAGTAACAGGCTTACTGTTGAATCGATGATTATCATTACTCTTAGTAGTATCGTGCCCGCTATTGTCGGTGTTGTCGTTTGGCGAGACCCCCCCAGTACCGATGAAGCCGATAAAAAGAATGTTAAAAACCTTGCAAGCCAGTTATCTGAAGTGGCGGCGAAGTCTGAAATAGTTATTAACGCCATTGGTGATGGGGTTATTGCCGTAGATGGTAAGGGTATTATTCAGCTCATTAACCCGGCCGCTCAGGAAATGCTTGGTTGGGGCAAGCAGGATGCGCTGATGCTTAACTATAAATCTATTTTGAAGCTCAGTGATGAAAACAGTCTTGAAATTGATACACTTAATGACCCTGTGAGTGAAGTACTTAATAGCAACCAAGAGGCTCGTAATAATAAATTAAATGTTACCACGAATTCAGGCAAAAAGCTGTCAATATCTCTTGTTGCCTCGCCAATTGGTGATCCGGGGGCGGGCGCCATTGCTGTCTTTCGTGACATGACAAAAGAGCGTGCTGAAGAGCGAGAGCAGGCTGAATTTATTAGTACCGCCAGTCACGAGATGCGTACACCAGTTGCATCCATTGAGGGGTATCTTGGCTTGGCACTTAATCCACAAACGGCAACGATTGATCATAAAGCTCGTGATTTTATATTGAAAGCTCACGAATCCGCCCAGCATTTAGGCCGGCTTTTTCAAGACCTTCTTGACGTATCGAAGTCTGAAGATGGACGCATGACAAATTATCCAAAAGTGGTTGATCTTGTACCTTTTACACAAAGTGTTGTAGAAGGTCTGGCGCAAAAAGCTACTGAAAAGGGGTTAAGTATTGCATTTGTGCCGCGTGACATGAGTGGGTCACAGCGTAAAATTATGCCGGTCTATTACTCTAATATCGATAACGACCGTCTGCGTGAAGTGCTTGATAATCTTATTGAAAATGCTATTAAGTACACTATGAAGGGTACTGTAACAGTTGATGTAACTGGTACGGAAGACCAAGTTACTATCAGCATAAAAGATACTGGTTTAGGTATTCCGGTCGAAGATTTATCGCACCTTTTCCAAAAGTTTTACCGTGTTAACAATATGGACCGGCAGTCAATCGGCGGCACCGGCCTTGGGCTTTATCTTTCTCGAAAATTAATCGAAAGTATGCAAGGAAGAATCTGGGTTGAAAGCGAATACGAAAAGGGGAGTATTTTCTACGTTGAACTACCACGCCTCACTACACAAGAAGCTGAGCGCTTGAAACATGAACAGGAACAAGTTGCCGCTCAAACAGCAAAAATGACCGTCACCGCCCCAATCACCGCCCCACTTAGCCCTCATGTCACAAATACACCGCCTAGCCCTCAAACAACGGCTCAACAAGCACGCCCAACCACACCTAGCGCTGCTGCGAAACTAGAACCAACTGCGAAACCAGCAACCACGGTGCCTCGCGGTGAAACTTTAACTCGCGATCAAATCAACGAACGGGTTCGCCAATTAGAGGCACTTGCTCGCCAACAACGTACAGCACCGCCACCCGGAAGAGAAAAATAATAAAACACAAGCACTATGGTAATTTTAGAAGTACTTAGGTAGAATAAAGGTAATTATGGCAAAAATCTTATTAGTAGAAGACGACAAAAGTTTACGCGAAATTTACGGCGTCCGGTTAATGGCCGAAGGGTACGAAATCGTATCAGCTGGTGATGGTGAAGAAGCTTTAGCCATGGCAATCAAAGAACGCCCCGACCTTATTGTCAGCGATGTCATGATGCCAAAAATTAGCGGCTTTGATATGCTTGATATCCTTCGAAGCACCACCGAGACGAAAAATGTAAAAATTATCATGATGACCGCGCTTTCAAGTGACGACCAACGTGCCCGTGGTGAAGCACTTGGTGCCGATCGCTATCTCGTTAAATCTCAGGTAGGCATTGAAGATGTCGTTCGTACTGTTCATGATGTGCTTGGTGATGGAAAGGCAAGCGAACCAGCCCCAGCACCCGTAGCAGCTGCAACCGCACCAGTGGTCGCCCCACAGCCGGTTCAGGTTCAAGCTCCAGCTCCAGAGCCGGCTGCAACCGTCGCTCCTACCCCTCAAATACCGGTAGCGGCACCGACGCCGGTTGCTCTGGTAGCACAAGCTCCACAACCAGTGAATGTTCCGACGCCCCAACCTGCTGCCGCACCAGTTACACCGACACCAGCTGCGCCAGCACCAGCGCCAGTATATGTAGAACCGGTACAACAACCTGCTCCTGCAGCTCCGGTTACCACGCCACAGCCTCCTGCAGCTCCGATGCCAACACCTAGTCCTGCTCCTGCGTACGCCCCGCCAGCAGCTCCAGTAGCTGAACCTACACCAGCAAGCACAACGCTTAGCGAATTGCCACCAAACCCAGCACCAGTAGCCCCTGCGCCAGTTGTAGCCCCGGCTCCAAACCCCCTCCCGCAACCAACGGCACCATTTTCATCGCCAGCCCCAGCTTCACTTGGTGAGCGAGTAATCGAACCTCTCACAAGCCCTGAAAATCTTACTCAGTTTAACACCGACATTGCAAATAAAATGGCACAAGAGTTAGACCCAAATAACAACCAATCTCAAACACCTCCAGCTTTCTAAGCTTGCTATACTACGTAGGTGAGTGAACGCCTTAATAAATATCTAGCATTCCACCTTGGCTTGTCACGGCGAGAAGCTGATGACTTAATTGCCGCCGGTACTACCACCTTGAATGACAAACCTGCTGTACTAGGTGCCCGCGTTGAAGAGGGCGATACTGTAAAACTACGGGGTAAAATAGTCGCTAAAAAATCGAACTATACCTACCTATCCCTCAATAAACCAATAGGTTACGTTTCATCTCGTAAGCAACAAGGCGATAGCTCTACACTCTACTCATTACTCCCAAAAGAATTCCACCACTTAAAGCCAGTTGGTCGGCTTGATAAAGACAGTAGCGGATTATTACTTTTGACTGATGACGGCGATTTTGCTTACCAAATGACCCACCCAAAGTTTTATAAAGTCAAAACCTATGAGGTTTCATTAGATCGACCCCTCGAGCCGCTGCACCAGCAAATGATTTCTGATTTCGGCATCCAACTTGATGACGGGCCAAGCAAGCTAAGTTTAGAGCGTCGCGGTGATACCCGTAATGATTGGCTTGTTACCATGCACGAAGGTCGTAATCGACAGATTCGTAGAACATTTGCGGCCTTGGGTTATACGGTTACTAGTTTGCATCGCATACGCTTTGGAAACTATTCAGTTGAAGGTATAGCAGCGGGCGATTATAAAAGTATCGCCAAGTAGCAATACCGCTCATGCTCGCAAAAACCGCTAAACTATGCTAAAATTACCTCTGTTATGGCTTCAAAACTTCCTACCGTTGCAATTATTGGCCGAGCGAACGCAGGTAAAAGTTCGCTTTTTAACCGTTTCGTAAGGTCGAAGCAGGCAATTGTCGCCCGCGAAGCTGGGACAACTCGCGATAATGTACTTGGCAAGGTAACATATGGCGACCACCAGTTTTGGTTGGTTGATACTGCTGGTTTAAAAGACCCTAATGATGAATTTGAAGCCTCTATTCAAGAACAAATCACTGAAGCCGCCGACGCTGCTGACGCAATTTTAGTTATTGTTGATAGCACCGAATACGTGAGCGACGAGGACCGGATTGTTGCAAAGAAAGCCTTAAAAAGTAAGAAGCCTGTTATTCTCCTTACTAATAAAGTTGACCTCGCTGGTAACTTACCGGTGGATGAATTCCGCCGCCTTGGTATTAAAGACATCATTCGCACCAGCGCTGAACATAGCCAGGGAATTGAAGACACCCTCGACCGTCTTACAGAGCTGTTACCCGCCAAAACCGAGCGTGAAGCGAGTGAAGTTGTTAAAGTCGCCCTCATCGGCCGCCCGAACGTTGGTAAAAGTAATTTGTTCAACACCCTCGCCGGCAAGCAGCAGGCTTTAGTTGCGAATATCGCTGGTACAACCCGCGACGTTAACCGTATACAAATTAAGTATAAGGGCCAGAACCTTGAACTGCTTGATACTGCCGGTGTTCGCAAACAGGGTAAGCAAGAAGTTGGTATTGAGAAGTTTAGCGTTCTTCGTACTCTTAACGCGATTGAGGAAGCCGATATTTGTTTCCTTCTTATGGACGTCAATGAATTAAATACCCAACTCGATCAACGCCTGGCAGGTATTATCGACGAAGCTGGTAAAGGCCTTGTTGTCGTTGTCAGTAAATGGGACAGTGTCATTGAGAAAGATGCTTACACCCGCGATGCGCTAGCACCTAAAATCTCTAGGACTTTCGACTTCGTACCATGGGCACCACTTATTTTTACCAGCTCAGTAACCGGCCAGAACGTTTCTAAGCTTTTTGATCTTATCCTTGAAATCCAAGGCCGCCGCACTCAGGAAATTAAAACCCGTCAACTTAACGACCTCCTACAAAAAACGATTGCCGCACACCCACCAGCTGGCCTCAAAAACACCCATCCAAAACTCCGTTATATGGTACAAACCGATACCTCGCCACCATGGTTTGTCATCTATGGTTCAAACCTGAAATTTCTTCACTGGAGCTACAAGCGACACCTCGAACGAGTCGTGCGTGAGAAATTTGATTTTATCGGTACTTCAATCAAGTTTAGCTTTAGAGATGAAAAACAAATGAAAGCAAATCGCGAGAAGGCTGCGCAAGCTGCTGAAAAAACTAATAGCGACGCAAAGGCAGATTCCGACCTAGCTTAGAAATGGCTAGGCCCCTCCGAAGAGGGGCCGAACCGGATAGGTGAGGGTGGCGATCACTGGTTTGGCAGAGCCCGAGACCATGATCGATGCATGGTCCTGACGTGCCACAAGGCCAGCCAAATGTACAATCCGACGCAAACCAGCCCCACGGCAGGGATAGGCAGATAGTACTCTGGCGGCATGTCCCATGGAGTGTCTTTCACGAAAACGACATTGATCCACATGGGCGCCGATGCCACGGCTGCGAGCATGAGCGTCTTGAAGAGCTCACCCTTCATAGAGAATGCGAGCATCCAGTCTTGGTCGTGAGCGATACCTCGAATCGAGATTGCCCACAGCACGCCGGCACCGAACAGCACTAGCGTCACGATGGAAGCAATGATAACACTAGCAAGGAGCATGTCCTCTTCCTCTCAACAGTTCAATCTACACACCAGGTCGGTAGTGCAAACATAATATAATTATATCATAATAAATACATAAATTCAATGTACATACCCCTCTTGATACGGTATACTACTCTCATATGAAGCTCATTTTTGCCCAAGGAAACCCTGGCAGCCGCTATGCCCGAACTCGACATAATGTCGGCTTTCAAGTTCTTGATGCGCTCGCTGGCCAAGAAGCAAGCCAATGGCGGACTGAAACAAAATTTAACGCTGATATTGCCGAATTTAATAAAAGCGGTGAAAAAGTACTATTGGTAAAACCTGGCTCTTTTTATAACGAAACCGGCCAAGTTGCCCGTGCTTTAGTAGATTTTTACAAACTCGACCCAGCTCGGGATGTGCTTGTCATTCACGACGAGCTCGCACTACCATTTGGCACTATTCGTATTCGAGACAAGGGCAGTGACGCAGGGAATAATGGCATTAAAAGCCTAAATGCACACCTTGGCGGTGACTACGGCAGAATACGCGTAGGCATCTGGAACGAACTACGAGACCGTATGAACGATGCCGACTTCGTTTTAGCCGCTTTTACTTCAGAAGAGCAAAAAAACCTCGACGAGGCTATTATTCCGCAGCTACTGCAGATTCTTGAAACATTCCCATCTGGCGCCCTTGAAGCGCACAGTATAAAAATTGATACATAACATTGAAGCGCAGATGGCGGCGAGATCCCGAAGAGGGACCTCAGCCGCCACCCTGGTGAACCAGACCAGTTCTACTTGCCGACAGCCACGCGCAGTAGGTTCACGGCACTCCAGACGAGCGAGATCAGCACGAGCAGCGTATAGAACGGCCAAAGCCACTCCGAAGCCACTCCTCCTAATCCCGCAATCCATCGTACAGCCCATGAGACCCCCCAGCTGATGAGAGGTACGATCATGACGACGAGTGCGAACGGTACACCACCGCGACGAATCGCGTAGATGACCACACCCGCTACGGTGAAGCCGAGAGCCAGCCACGCTAGCGTTTCAGTCGCACCTACCGGAAGTCGCTGCAGAAACTGCACGAATTCCACCCAGAGTGCGACCAACGCATCGATCGGATTCATATTAGACAACCCTTCAGTCGGATCTTGCATTGAGGAATGCACGCACGTTCTTAATGTGCGGCACATTTACGAGCAGGGGCGGTGCTCCGCCTTCGACTTTACCCGCGATTATCAGATTACCGCAACCCCAAAACAGCAGCTTATTCGGCCAGCTGATTTTAGAATTGAACTCGGTCGACCCTTCAAGCGTCGTGACGTTGCCGTCACCATCTCCATTAAATAGCAGGAAGATGTTATCGGGTTCGCCGTATGTTATGCGGACACCATGTTTGGTATGCTCGATCAATACTGTTCTCTTTCTCCAACGATATATTTCGCGGTAGAGAGGCAGTACAATCACAAGCACACCAAGCGTCGCCACAAACAGTAGCGACGCAAGACCTTGACTCTGTATGAAGTACACGGATAGCCCAAACATCAGGCCACCCATCAAATACAGAGCAAGATACGTCTTTACGACATACCGACTTGGTACCAACCTTAAGAAAGGTTCGCGCCAGTGACGGTAGAAGAAGTAGTCTTCATGAGCGTCCTGCTTCGTCTCATCGATCTCAATAGGGTCGGTGATCTGCCGAAGTGGCTCCGTGTCGGTTGCGTCGTACAAATTTTGAACAGGCTCTTTAGGCGCTAGGGGAGGCGGCACGTACTGATACGGTGACGGCTCTCCAATGATTAGCCCGTTAGGCCTCTCATAGGGACGTTTCTCGTCACCATGATTCACTATAGACCTCCCTGGTCTAGGTTCTTCATTGCCAGACGGCAACAATTTATATATTATACCATATTTTACAAATAAAAAAGCGCCAGGTAAGGGTGGGCATCACCTGGCGCCGTTTTACCCTTTAACCCACCCAAATTATTCTAGTGAAGCGTCGCAATCTATAAACATGTATGATGCGCGCCTGATTGAACCTCGCAGAGAAACAACCACTACTGTATAGTCACCCGGTGAATAATTTTTAAACGGGATCCCATTCCGAAGAATAGGTGTTAAAGGGATTAGTAAGTGTGCAAAGCTGTCGAGGAATAAATCCTAAGCCAGAAAAGTGGAGGGTAGGTACTTTAAAAGCGCCTTGCACACTACCTAACATTGGCAGTACTATAAATAGTAACTACCGTTAGAAATAGGGGGTATAAGGTGCTTGATGCCAGCTTTTTGCTGTATCAATCATGAAGCATTATAGCACCTAGTTGACTTCGTGTCAATACTTATTTAAAGGTAAACATGAATCTAGGCAAAATCAATAGACAAAGTATAGGAATAAGCGGTTTCACCTCTGTTCTACAGCACGTTGCAAAGCCGCCATCGTCGCTTTTCATAGCAGGTAAATTGCCAACGGAACGAAAAATAACTGTAGCAATTGTTGGTTCCCGTAAACCAACAGCATACGGCGAGGAAGTAACGTATCGCCTAGCTTACGACCTCGCAAAAGCGGGGGTGGTAGTGGTAAGTGGCTTAGCGTATGGGGTTGATGCCATCGCCCATAAGGCAGCTCTTGAAGCTGGCGGTACAACCATTGCGGTATTAGCCAATGGTTTGCATAAAGTGTATCCAGCCAGTCACCTTGGCTTGGCGCGCGATATCATTAAAAATGGCGGGGCAATTATAAGTGAAGAAGCGATGGGTGAGGAAGCACGCCGATATGACTTCCTTGCCCGAAACCGGCTCGTCAGTGGGCTGGCCGATGCCGTAATTGTTACCGAGTCTACCGAAAGAAGCGGTACTTTATCAACCATTACCCACGCGCTTGATCAAAACAAAGAACTATTTGCCGTGCCAGGCCCTATTACCAGCCTGCTTTCGGCTGGACCAAATAGGTTACTGCAACAGGGCGCACATGTCGTTTTAAGTGCTCAGGATGTTTTAAACGTTATCGCCCCGCACGCCGTACCATTACAGACTCGGCTTGTTCTTGGCGACACGCCGCTCGAGACCACGATCATCAACCTTATCCAAGCCGGTGTGTGCTCAGGCGAGGCGCTACAAAAATCTACACACATACCAGCAGCCGAATTCTCACAAACAATTACCCTAATGGAGTTAAAAGGCACCATTCGAAATATCGGTGGCAACCACTGGGCATTAGCATAAGATATTTACATTTATATTAATATGTGCTATAATTATTAATTATGTCAGAACGTATGCTTGCTAGTGCAGTCCCACGTGAACCATTAAGTCAAACTGATTTTGCTACCATGCAAAGCGAAACCCACGATTTGCTTACAGCCATTGCAGACAACCCAGATCTTCCCCGTGAACTTGTTCTTGTGCATCGAAGTATCCCTACAAAAAGAAAGCGTAGCTTTCAAGATGAATATTCGCTTGCCAATGGTATCCGTATTCCTGTAAGCCAAACACCTCACCTGAACCCCGACTTCGTCCTACTAAAAGATGATACTACGCCAGCTTTTGGTACTATAAAAAACCACAATAAAGAATTGGTTGTTGAATCGACTAATCCCTTTGTTTTTGTTCACCGTATTGCCGAGCAAGGCGAGTCAGATCGAATCGTTGCCTGGCATCAACACCTCTCCATCAGAATAGGCCTTCAAGCCCTTCTTCCTGAAGGTCACGAACTTCGTCAGCTTTTCTAACACGCTTTACAAACCCCCCAAGCGTGGTGTACACTCCAGCGTTGAGTAAACCGCTCAATACTTAAGGTTATAACTTAAGCCTAAATTTAGAAAAGCTGAGTACACTTATATATATGGCAAAGAATTTGGTAATCGTAGAGTCGCCCGCTAAGGCGAAAACTATAGAAAAATATCTTGGAAAAGATTTTCAAGTGCTCTCAAGCGTCGGGCACATTCGTTCGATTGCCAAAAAAACCAAAGACGGTACGCCACCTATTGATGTAAAAAATAACTTCGAAACTGTCTACGAAATTGACAGCGAAAAGAAAAAAACCATTACCGAACTAAAAAAGGCTATTAAAACAGCCGAAACCGTTTGGCTGGCAACTGATGAAGACCGCGAAGGGGAAGCGATTGCTTGGCATTTATGCGAGGTATTAAAACTCGACCCTACTAAAACAAACCGAATTGTTTTTCACGAAATTACCAAGCCAGCTATTGAAGAGGCGGTAAAAAACCCACGTACAGTCGATATGCAGCTCGTACAAGCACAACAAGCCCGTCAAATTTTAGACCGTCTGGTTGGGTTTGAATTAAGTCCAGTTGTCTGGCAAAAAGTGCCAGGTGGCAAGTCAGCTGGTCGGGTACAATCGCCAGCTGTGCGCCTGTTAGTTGAGCGTGAACGCGAAATTCAAGGCTTTGAAGGCTCATTCCAATTTAAAGTTACTGCCGAATTTACCCACGACGGTGCTACCGTAAAAGCCGAGTTGCCGCAACGGTTTGATACTGAAGAAGAGGCGCAAACCTTCCTAGTAAGTTTAAGCGATGCGAAGTTTAGCGTTTCTAATGTCACTACCAGCCCAGGTACTCGTAACCCTGGCGCCCCTTTTACTACCAGTACATTGCAGCAAGAAGCCAACTCAAAACTTGGTTTTGGCTCACGCGCCACAATGTCGAGCGCCCAAAAACTATACCAAGACGGTAAAATTACCTATATGCGTACCGATAGCACCACCCTTAGCGGCCAAGCTATCAGTGCTATCTCAAGCTACATTACCTCTACGTTCGGCGAAGGCTATTCACAGGTGCGCCGGTTTAAAACTAAGTCTGCCAGCGCTCAAGAGGCCCACGAAGCAATTCGCCCAACTGATGTATCGGTTGAAAAGGGAAGTAGTAACGACTACGACCAAAAACTGTATGACCTTATTCGCCGTCGAACCTTGGCAAGCCAAATGGCGCCTGCTAAGCTTGAAAAAACTGTCGTCACAATTACTATTAGCACCTCAAAACTTCAGTTTGAAGCCAAGGGTGAGGTTATTATTTTCGACGGGTTCTTAAAAGTATACGGCGGTGGCAAAAAAGACCCAGATATTCTTCCGGCCATGGCATCGGGCGACGAACTCAGCCTCGAGCACGCCGATGCTCGCCAAACCTTTGCACGACCACCAGCCCGCTACACCGAAGGTTCGCTCGTGAAGAAACTGGAAGAACTTGGTATTGGACGCCCTTCAACGTATGCAACAATTATCAACACCGTCCAGGCTCGTGGCTACGCCGAAAAAGGTGAAGGCGAGGGGACGGAGCGTGATGTTATTACACTCGCAGTAAAACCAACCGCAGCCGTAGAACGCGAAATTGTGCAAGAAAAAACCGGCTCAGATAAGGGAAAACTTGTCCCTACTTCAGTCGGCATGATGATCGCTGACTTTCTTAGCGACCACTTCGAACAAATCGTCGATTATAGCTTTACGGCTACCGTTGAAGAAGACTTTGACCAAATCGCTACCGGCGCCCTTGCTCGTAACGTCATGCTTGAAAAATTTTATACACCATTTCATTCATTAGTTGAAAATTCTGGTGGCATTGACCGCGCTAAAGTAGCCCAAGCAACGCCCGTTGGTACCGACCCTAAAAGTGGCAAAATGATTTACGCCCGCCTTGGCCGGTTTGGACCTATGCTGCAACTTGGTGATACTACCGACGAAGAAGAAAAGCCGCAGTTCGCCCCAATGCCAAAAGGTTTTCGGGTTGATACCGTGACCTTAGAAGAAGCCCTTAAAGCCTTCCAGCTGCCTCGACTCGTTGGTGAAACAAAAGATGGTTTGCCTATTAAAGCTAACATTGGCCGGTTTGGTCCCTATATTCAGGTAAATACATTATTCGTTAGTATTAAACCACTTGACCCACATACAATTACACTCGAAGAAGCGCTTGATTTATACGATGCAAAGTTAAAAGCCGAAGCCGAAAAGAATATTGCCGATTTTGGTGATGGTATTAAAGTTTTGAATGGTAGGTACGGACCATACATTACTGATGGCAAAAAGAATGCTAAAATTCCTAAAGACACCGATCCGAAAACAATCAGCCACGACCAAGCCAAGCAAATGATTGCCGACGCACCAGAGGCAAAAGGTAGGTTTGCAAAGCGCGGGTCAGCCAAAAAAACGACGGCTAAGAAGGCGCCTGCTAAGCGGGCTACGAAAAAGAAATAACATTTCGCTTATCTAGAGTTTTTGATCATATATTGACTATTTATAATAATTATGCTATAATTAATTCATCTTCACAGCCATGGAATGTCCCAACTGTTTGACCGAAAGAATGAAGATGTACCCTTACACCGACGCCGCGTACGACGCCGTCATCATCATGGCGAGCATTTCAATGGTCGCCTCGATCTTTCTCGTCGTGTTCGTCCTGATCTGCCTGTGGATCTCTGCCGACTACTTCGTAAACTACCGGAAAGAGACAGACCTCGACAAGAAGTCTGAGCACTACACCTTCAGGCGCTATACCCAGCGCACGGCGGTAGTGGCACTCGTGCTGCTGGTAATCTCATCTGTGGCAACCGCCATCCTGATGAACACCCGTCTCATGACGGTCTACGATCGGTTCACTGGCAGCATCGCAAGCTTCGTCTCGGACCAAGTCCCGGTAGCAGTGAGCCTCTTCGTCGCTGGCGTCGCCGTCGCTACCTTGATCGCCGTCCTGCTCGATAAGCCGTTCACTTCGTACGACGAGAGCGAGGACGAGCAACGAGACCTGCTGGGGCTGCGTGTCATCGAGCTCGAGGAGGAGAACGAGGAGCTCGATGAGCGAGTCAGCGAGCTCGAGGAGGAGAACGAGGAGCTCGATGAGCTCAATGATGAGTACCTTCAAGAGCGAATCACAGCACAAGCGGGCGAGCAAGAGGCCGTCGCCGAGAACATCGAGCTCCTGGCGGCGATGAACGAGCTGGAACAAGCGGTCGAGTCGCACAATCCGTAGCGATTTCGATCGTTCTCGCGGCTGTAAGAAGGAACAGGGAGAGAACCCTACAGTGCATCGGCACATCTCACAGGGGGCGTCCAACCGGACGCCCCCTCTCAAATTTTAAGATTTTATTTATACGCTTAAATTTTATAACATCACATCTTGTGTATAACTAAAGTCTTAAAACACTATATACACAGTGTGTCTATTTCATGCTATAATTAATTAACTTAACAAAGTCTTTGACATTACATACATAATCTTGTATAATGATATTAAAGATAGAACAGCAATAACTTCCGAGGTGTGGCCGGAGAGAAAGATAATTAGATGACAGACGCTACAGAAACTAAGCCAACCGTTGACCTAAAGTCGGGCGTTGCCGATATTATTTCCCTTATCGACCAAGAGCGTGAACGCGAGATCATTACTCGTCGTTTTGGTCTGTACGACCGCCGCGAAACACTTGAACAGATCGGTGAACTACTTGGTATTACCCGTGAACGCGTCCGTCAGCTTGAAAAGGCTATTCTTATTCGTCTTAAAATTGCTGCTGAAGAAGGGAAGACCGATGCGGTTGCTCAACTCGAGAAAAGCTTCATTCGTACTTTAAGCGAAATGGGCCGGGCAGCTCGCGTTCAAGACCTTGCCGACAAACTTTATGGCAAAGCGACGAACCAGCAAGAGCGTGCCCATGTTGCTTTCATTGCAACGCTTGCGCCAAATCTAACGGTTATTGATGAAAACGATAACTACTACCAGGCAACTGCCGTGGCTGAATACGGCGACGAGAAAAAGCTTAAGTCTCGTGTTGATGAAATTGTAAGGGTTATTAAAGAAGCTAAAGAGCCGCAAACTGTTGACCAACTATACGACGCACTCAGCTACGAACATCCAGGCCAAGTTGCTGCCCTTGCCAGCCTTAGTAAGCAACTTGCTCATCTAAAAGACACTTGGGGCCTTACTAAATGGCCAACCGTTAACCCAAAGAATATTCGTGACAAAATCTACGTAATTTTGGCCGAAAATAAAAAACCGATGCACTTTTCAGACATTGCAAAATCTATTAAAGGAAGCTCTTTTAAGCGAAAAGACGTTACCACCCAAGCAATTCACAACGAACTTATTAAAGACAAGCGTTTCGTGCTTATCGGCCGCGGTATTTATGCCCTTGATAACTGGGGGTACAGCAAAGGTACCGTCAGCGACATTATATCTGACGTTCTAAAGGACGCCAAAGAACCGCTTCATCGTGATGAAATTGTTAAAAGGGTATTAAAAAGTCGCCAAGTTAAAGAGACAACAATTCTTTTGAACCTCCAAAGCAAACCACAGTTCAAGCGCGTTGCGAAAGCAACCTACGTACTCGTTGACGAAGCCTAAATACATCAGCACCCATTTTTACAGCAATCATGTAACGAAAAGTTCATGATTGTTTTGTTTTTAATCTATATAACAGAGGTATCGAAGAGGAGAAGTATTGACTTTTTATAAAAATTATGCTAATATAATATTAACTTTTCCCGCACAACGCGTGAATCGTAGTATTTGACCTGGAGGTCATTGTGGACATGTACAGCCCTCGGGACTGGGCTTTCGTCCTGCTCATCGCTCAGTTCATGGGCGTCAAGTGGCTCATGGTCGCGACCGACTTTCGCTACCACGACATCATCACCCCTGCCCTTACCAAGAAGCGCCGGTTGAAACTCTTTGCCGGTATGGCAACGATCTGGCTCCCGTACCTCATCCCCTGGATGACGGTGGGCATCGGACCGACCGACATCCTGACCGGCGGCCTCATGTGGTGGTGGAGCGGCCTCCCGATTGGACTGGTCGTCGCCATCGTCACGTGGTACCTCCTGCTGGTGTCGCCGATCCAGGCAGTCATCGCCGCCGCGCTGATCGCGCGCAAGCTCCGTCAGGAGAAGCCGCGTGACATGCGGTCTCCCGAAGGCGCCTGGTGAGAACAATCTCGCCGTCGAAACGGTCGCCGAAGTCGAGTCTCAGAACTCCTTCGCATCGCTTCGGCGGCCGTTTCATTTTTATGAAAAAAATATTTTAAGCAAACCGCTTTTGTTGCCTTATCCTACCAGAGGTGAGAGAATAGAAACAATACTATGCAAATCATCGGCGCACTTTTTAACTTCTTACTCCAATGGTACGTTTGGCTACCGATTGTTTTAGTGTTCGCGTATCTTACATGGCGCAACTATAAAAAGGCTGAAATCGTAGCGCAAGGCGAATCTGACCTTTTAATTTTAGAGATCCCGAAAACCAACGACAAAAAAGAGCTTGCCGCCGAGCAGATGTTCGCCAGCCTCCACGGTATTCTTCGCGATAAAGAAGAACTTCGATCAAACGGTGGTTTTCAAGAACACCTCAGCTTTGAGTTCGCTTCTGTTAATGGCCAAATTCGCTTCTACGTCTGGGTACCAAAACAACTTCGTACCTTTGTCGAAGGCCAAGTCTATTCCCAGTACCCAACCGTACAAATCCGTGAAGCCGATGAAGATTACGTCGCCCATGAACGCGATCACAGTGTCGTCTATACCTCTGATATTACTCTCACCGACAACGAAGTGCTGCCTATTAAAACCTTTCAAAGTTTTGAAGTCGACCCACTTGCCGGTATAACCGGTACACTCGCTAAACTTGAAACCACCGGTGAAGAGATTTGGGTGCAGATTTTAGTTCGGCCAGTTGCTGACGAATGGCACAAATATACCGAAAAGTGGGTAAGTGGTACGAAAGCAGGCAAAAACAGCTCGGGCACTAAATATTTAGGATGGATCTCCCAAGCCCTCGAGGCACTTTGGAAACCACCTGAAGCTGGCGAGAAAACGACTGTTGCTAAAGAGCTTTCCGATCGTGACAAAACACGTATCTCAGAGGCTGAGTCAAAGGCTACAAAACTCGGCTATCAGGTAAAAATCCGGGTTGCCTACCTTGGTGAAAGCCAGGTGAATGCCCGTCAACAAATGCAAGCGATTGTTGGTACATTCAAGCAATTTAACTCAACTAACCTTAATGGTTTCAAAGCTACTGGTGGAAGTTTCAATAAAGATAGCTTACTCCCATATCGTCAAAGGCAATTTGGGTCGGGTGGTTTTATTCTAAATATTGAAGAACTTGCTAGTGTTTACCACTTACCACACACGAACGTCGAGACCCCAAATATTGTCTGGGCGAGCTCGAAGACCGCCGAACCACCAGCAAAACTGCCAATTATTACCGGTAACCCAGCAGTAGACGAAAATATTAGCGCCTTTGGTCTTACGAACTTCCGCGGAATTAACCATCAATTTGGCATGCTACGAAGCGACCGTTCCCGTCACGTGTATATTATTGGACAAACTGGGGCAGGTAAGTCAGGGCTTCTCGAACTTTTTGCGTTAAGTGATATTTTCCACGGCCAAGGCTATGCTGTTATCGACCCGCACGGCGACCTTGCGGTGAATAACATGCGTTTTATACCCGGAAGCCGTACTCAAGATGTTGTTTATTTCAACCCAGCCGACACCGCCTACCCAGTAGGGTTCAACCCACTTGAAGTTACTAACCCCGAGCAAAAAAGTAATATTAGCTCTGAAGTTATTGGCGTGTTAAAACGTATGTTCGGCGAAAGTTGGGGTCCACGGCTTGAGTATATTTTGCGTTACACCATTTTAGCCTTACTTGACCGTCCATCAACAACCATGCTTGATATTTCACGCATGCTAACCGATAAAAAATTCCGTAAAGACACCCTGTCATACTGTACCGACAGCGTCGTCTTACAGTTTTGGAATATAGAGTTTGCCAGCTGGACTGATAAGTTTGCAGCCGAAGCGATTGCCCCGGTACTTAATAAGGTAGGTGCGTTCACGGCCAACCCAACTATTCGTAATATCATCGGCCAGCCAAAATCGACGTTCAACATTCGCCAAATTATGGACGAAGGTAAGATTCTTATCGTTAATCTTTCGAAGGGTCTTATCGGGGAAGATAACGCTGCCATTCTCGGTTCGTTCTTGGTAACCAAAATTCAGCTTGCCGCCATGAGCCGTAGTGACATTCCGAACATTGCCGACCGCCGTCCGTTCTACTTGTACGTCGACGAATTCCAGAACTTTGCAACCGATTCCTTTGCAACTATCCTATCCGAAGCCCGTAAGTACGCCCTTAACCTTACCGTTGCCAACCAATACATTAGCCAGATGACCGACACCGTCCGTGATGCCGTCTTTGGTAACGTTGGCTCAATGATTTCATTCCGTGTTTCAGCCGACGATGCACCAATCTTATCGAAACAATTCGAGCCTCAGTTCGAATCGGGTGACTTGTTGCAAATGCATAATCGAGATTTCATTATTAACATGATTATTAATGGTGAAAAGGTGCCTGCTTTTAGTGCCAGCACGCTAAAACTTCCAAGTGAGCAAATTGATAATACCGGCCGAATTATTGAAAACTCACGCCGCCTGTACAGCCGTACCCGGGCCGATGTTGAGGCCGAGATAAACGCGCTCATCAACATGCCAGCCAGCCTTCAACCTCAGGTAAACCCTGAAGCCAGTAAAACCAACGATCCAAACCTTCCTCAAACCCCAGCTCAAGCTAAATTATGGCCCGTTGACGCTGGTGCCTTAGCAGTAGGGCAGGCGATAGGGTCAGCCTCAACACTAGATACGCAACCAAGCGAAAACGGCGATGCTAAGCCAAAACGCAAGCGTAAGCGAACCCGCAAAAAAAAGACAGGGGAGACACCACCGACCAATCCGGTGCTGTGATAAACTAAAAATATATGGGTACAGGGCATCTACCATCTCGTTTCCGGGCTACAGGTTTCACAATTGTTGAATTACTAATCGTGATCGTTGTAATCGCTATTCTTGCTGCCATTACTATCGTTGCATTTAATGGTGTTCAAAATAGGGCTAAGGTGTCAGCGCTTCAAAGTGATATCGCTGGCGCAGTTCGATCTGTCGAAGCCTCTAAAGCAGGCAGCACTACCGAACGGTATCCAGCATCTGCCAGTGCCGCTTCATTACGCTCAAGTAGCGCAAACACACTTAGTTATTTTTATGACGACGTACTAAATCAATACTGCATTGAAGGTGTTAACGGAACGCTCCGCTACTATGCGTCTAGCACTAGTAAAAGCCCCCAAAGTGGTCGGTGCACCGAACAAGGATTAATAGGGTGGTGGCCTTTTAATAATTCATTAAACGACCAGGGTTCACTTAACTTAGCGACAAGTGGGACGAATATGACATTTACCCAAGGCCAAAACGGTACCGCAAACGGTGCCGCTGTATTCAATGGCACTTCAAGCGGCATTACCGCTACCCATAATGCGGCGCTACACCCCGATGCAATGACTCTATCGCTATGGATCAACCCCAGTACCTGGGCAACAGCCGAAGCTACGACAAGTTTCATTTCAAAGAGGGTTGGCGCTAATAACGGCTACTTCTTTCATAAACTTTCTACCGCAGCTGGTATGAGTTTAGATATCGGTAACACTTCAACACGGTGGAGCACTGGGCTAACACCCTCGACATCACAGTGGACACATGTTGTCATGACAATGAACGCCAGTGGACGATCTTATTACTCAAACGGCGCACTCCAGCAAACCGTTACCTCGGCAGCTTACGCTAATCCAATCGTACCAACAACATCAGATCTTCGTATAGGCGTAGATTCAGCCACAGCCTACCGATACACCGGTGCTATGGATGACGTACGTATTTATAACCGCTCGCTCGGTGCTGATGAAATTGGCGCATTATACGCCCAAGGTGCTCAATAAGGCGGGGAATTGCCTAATAATAGGGGAGCGTATAAAATAGGGGTATGACAAACCCTGAAAACAATCGTATCCATGTGCAGCCTATTTCTTTTGATACATACAGAGACCAAGCAAATCATAGAATTCCTTTCATCGATCTATCACAGGGTTTAGACTATATAATGCATTCCATGGTGACATCCGCTAGAGATGTAGAGAATAGAAGTGTGTCTCGACAGATGCTGCCAGAGGCGACAGCCAGTCTGGTAAGGGTGATCGAACTTGACCCTCCCGTTCGAGAACGACCTGAAAGTAGGAGAGGGTGGCATGCTATAAAAACTGGATTTGTTGTCGAAAAATCAGAAATGATAATTAGGAGTTTTCAGAGTTGGATTGATGATGGAGGGCATCTGTATCCTAGGCAAGAACAGGTTCCTATTGTCAATCTGGGCTCTGATACGGCTATCGGAACTCTCGGCCAGTCGTACTTTATATCACTTGACGGTGTGCCCCTCCGTTATCGCCAGGAACCAATCAGACAACAAGAAACCCGCTCTCCGGATTCACCGCTAGTTATCGTATAAATCTTCGATAGGCTTATGCTAGAATTTAGCGCTATAACATAGTACACTACTCGACATGACCAGTGAAATGAGAGAAAGATATTTTGACACAGACCACGGGTTCAAGGTGAATGCCTTAAGCGTCAGTGACTATCGTGACAATAAACCTAAAGCTATCCCAGCGTCCGAACTCGAAGAGGACACTATTTATGAAGCAAGGGGTTTATCCGAACGACTTAAACGGGCTGATTCATCCATATCTTTTAACGTCATGCTCAGTAAACTCAGTAGCGTCGGTCCAAACTTGGCTTCACGTGGATTTTTGCTTGTGACGCTTGATGATGATTATCGACCCGTCAGCTCTCATAAATCTACCATTCATTCAAACAGAATGATTGAAAACGCGCCTATTAAAATAAAAAGGCAACCAAAACTTATGTTCGGTGCAACCGTTACAGAACTTTATTTGTTAGGCGACACACCTTTAACGTTAGACGGTATTTTGGACGTTAGTAGTACAGTGGACAGCGATTCGCCTTTAATCGCCGCTTAATAGTAGTAACAATAAATAGAACATTTATAGAACATGAACAATATACGATAGAATAATAGTTTACTGAAAATAAAATCATGATAAGCCTCACGCTTTGCAAAAACAGAAGTTATAGCAGGGAATACTAATATAAATATATGTAACAAAGTAAGGGATATAAAAAGATCGCTGAAATACGATAGAGTAGCGTATATAGAAATCAAACTTAGATATATACTTAACGTCGCACAATATATCTTTTACGAACCATATATTTGATTATAAAGCTGATACGCAATACCTTTATATCTACCCTTAAAAGAGAAGTATATCTATAATAACCCCTTAAGTAACTATACTTACATTTAAACTTATACTTTCTTATTTATATTTTCGCCTTTACTTGATAGTCCGTTGTAGTAAATGATACCTTCAACATAAGTTATCCACACATCATTTCACAGTATTTGCTTTTTCCGTGAAATAATTATACTACTACCTCGCTCCTCTACTTATCTACTGTTTTTTGACAAATTATGCTTTATATATAAAAATATACTTTTTTTAACAATATAATTTTATAGAACAAATATAGAACATTAGTAATAAGAAAAAATAGGGGAAGAGAGTACCGGCTTTTTAGCATGCACTCGTCGCGACTGCTAACTTACAACGCAGCTCACTATTTATAGGCAGCCCGGCCGCTTACACGTACATCAACGTACTCCGCGTTTATTCCGCGCGAGGCTAAATATTTAAGCGATCTATCCATATCCTCGACTTGCTCCCCTGCTCCCCTGTCAATTACGAATTTAACACGGGTTGGGATTCCCTCTATAAATACATCGAGCTGTCGTGTTGTGTCGGCCGGTAGCACGGCACGATTAACGGTATATCCCCTACCCTGCGCTTCTGCCACTACTCTCCCTAAAAATCCAAGCAGACGCGTACCGACTACGGCACTTCCCTGCTCTGGGCTTACCCCACTTTCGTCAACAACTTGGACTGCAGGTGCAGCGTAATAATTCTTCTCGAATACAACACCGTTTACGTCAACGTAGTATTGCTTTCCATTAATCTGCCAGCCGGCAATAGGGGTGCGAAAAGTGATAGAAAAATTACTTTGCGCAAGGCCAGCAAAACCAGTAACGGCCACTTTCTCAACTTCTGGCAACTCACCCGATACATATTCAGAGAGTGTCGTCTGATTCAGTGCGAATCGTAGACGCTGGGCTGGATTTATACCTAGGTACTGATTAATCGTTGCCTCATAGATATCTGCCGAAAAGCTTTGCGAGATCTGCTTTGTTGTAGTAGTAACATGAACTTGTGCCATAAGCTGCCAAAGAAGTAGCGTTAAAAGAAGTGATACCGAAGCAACTATTGCAAATAACCCGCCCAGACGTCGTCGCTGCTGCGTTAGAGTGTGAGCTTTTTGGCGTGTGGACTCCTCTGGCGTATTGTGGCGGTAGCTACTAAGCGTTTGGTTGCGCTTATACTGCTGATTTGCAGGAGTCGAACTACTAAAACCATCTTGATCATAATCAATACGGCGGCGGCGTGGCACATCGTCACTAGTAGGTTTAGCGTGTTTTTTGAACATGGATATGCTTATTATAGCACTGACAAGATAAGCTTGGCGGTGTCTTTTGCGGCATTTGGCTTAGCAAATTTACCGAATCGCTTCGCCATCGTGTGTGCGGTTTTCGTGTCTTTCAGGTAAAAATCAACTGCCTTTACGATCGCTTCAGGGGTATCGCCACCGTTTTTTTCGTTTAATACAATGACTACTTGGGCTTCGCCGTAAACTGCCGCGTTCTTAAGCTGGTGCCCACCCGTCAAAGCCGCATTTGGTATAAGGATGGTTGGCTTCTCAAGAGCAGCAAGCTCAAGAATAGTGGTTGCTCCAGCCCGGGCGATAACTATATCAGCGGCGCCCAGCAAGTCATGCATATTACTTACAAACGGATAAAGTTTAAATTGTTTGGTGTCGATTGGAAACTGCTTACGAAGCGCAGGATAGGGGCCGGTTCCGGCAACAAGGGCAATGGACGCTCGTTTTTCTAGGTCAGCCAACGACTCAATAATTGTATCGTTAAGACGCTTAGCACCAAGACCCCCACCCGTTACAACAACTAGTGGTTTTTCCGGATCTACTTTCCAGCGCTTTTTTGCTTCGGCTTGCTCGGTTTTACTCATTGGACGAAAGGCAGCGTTAATTGGGATGCCAACATACCTGCTTTTCTCTGGCGGATAGCTGTAGTACTCAAGCGGTGCACCAGTTGCTATGCGCGTCGCCCACTTAGCAAGAATCCGATTCGTCAAACCAGGGTGAGCATCGGAATCGTGAATAATCAGCGGGATACCCAAAGTGCGAGCCGCTAACCCAACTGGCAAACAAACAAAGCCTCCTTTTGTAAAAACAGCATTAGGACGCCAGATAATCAGCTTGAATAGACTTTGAAAATAGCCAGCGACCACTTTAAAGAAATCAACAAAGTTACTTAACATCAGCGATGGCCACGTAATATGTTGCCAAAGTGTTAAATGGTGATAACGACGTAATTTACCCGATATGATTGTTTCAATCGGAATAGTATCGTCGAAGCCACCAACAATAGAACCTGCCTGTGTGGCGAAGCCATTGTCACACCAAAACTTTAGTTCAACTTCAGGATCTTTTAGCCGTAATTCTTTAAGAACTGCGACGACTGGCGTAACGTGTCCGCCCGACCCCCCGCCTACTGCGAGAATCTTCATATGTGGTCTCCTTTATACGTGATGCATGCACGGTATATTTGGAAAACTGGAATACCAAACCAAGTGCAGCAGCCATGAATATCATACTTGTGCCACCGTAGCTTAGCAGTGGTAACGTTATACCAGTTAACGGAAAAATTCCTATCATGGCGGCTATATTAAGAATAACATGGGCGCCTAGCCATCCAAAAACGCCTGCGGCAGCTAATTTAAGTCGTAAATCGACTAAATGGTCCATGACACCTAATAATCGCATAAGAAGTGCAACAAATAAGGCCAGTAGTGCTACAGTACCAACGAAGCCGAATGTTTCACCAATAATCGCAAAGATCGAATCGTTAATGGCCTCGGGTAGGTACCCCGATGCTTGAACACTATCACCAATCCCAACACCGAATACCCCCCCTGAACCAATTGCAATTTTTGCATGCTGAATATGATATGAATCTGCATCGTCGGTTGAAGTACTATCCCCCTTCAAATAGGTACCGACCCGTTCGATACGGTGCGGTGAGGTAAATATCAGCAATAAACCAGATACAAGCAATAGGCCGATCAGCCCAAATATTATCTTTCGATTAATTCCAGCTACAAACAACATAGTGCCAACAATTGCCGTTAAAGAGATACCAGTCCCTAAGTCTTTTTGAATGACAATAACAAACAATAGCGCCAAGCCAGCCAGCACGGCTACAGGGACAAGGGTTTGCTGTAAATCATTAATCTTCTTTTCTTTCACTCTCACTGCTAAAAATACTGCCATGTAAAGCAATATTCCAAACTTCAAGATTTCGGCTGGCTGAACACTTCCAATAGGTCCTAAGTCGATCCACCGTACTGCACCATTCGTCCCCGCTATCATTCCTGTCCAACCACCGATAGCAAGCAGCGCACAGGCAATAAAGCCAGCCCACAGTACTTTAGATCCATGTTTAAAAATAAAATCATATGACAATAGCGACATAACCCAAAAAGCTAACATTGCGAGGCCTAAGCTAAGAAGCTGTTTCCAAAAGAAGTACCCTTCTGAATACTCAAAGCCAAATATCGAGTTCATTAAGTTTGCGCGCTGCGGTCCAATCGCATAAATAACAAGCAGTCCAACAAACATCAATAATACAGTAAAGACAACGATAAGCCGGTCGCCGTGGTGTTTACGAACAGCCCCCTCGGGGGCTATTTTTGCCGCCTCACGCCACCCACGCGCCATTAAAGAGTACCCCTACATACAAAAGTCTGTAAGTTTATATCTTTTAGTGCTAGGTTTATATTTTTCATGTATCTTTTACCCTTTCGGTTGAACCTTCAAGTAGGAAAGCATCCAGTTTGAAATGTCAGTGAATACCGGTCCGGCATCTTGGGCACCACCCAAAATTCGGTTATCACCATGCATAGTCACCATTATGACATACTCTGGGTTTTCTGCATCGCTTCCACCATACCCCAAGTAGGTTGCAATCGTCTCATCTTGTGAGTACTGGCCATCTTTAATAACCTGAGAAGTTCCGGTTTTTCCACCAATGTAATACCCTGGTTTATCTTGAGTTGCAAACACCTTACGGGCGGCATAGGTCATTTCCTTCATTTGGGCCGATGTCGAGGCTTGAATGACTCCACTACGAACTGGTTGCGGAGCAGCATTTTTAGTATAGACACCATCTTTATCAATCGATCCGTCAATTACTGTCGGCTTGTAAAAATTGCCGCCATTGATAATTGCACTAAAGCCACTTGTCACCTGAATGACAGTAGCATCTAGGCCCTGACCGAAGGCCATATTCGAATAGCGCACTGCGTTTCCATCAACATTGTCAGGTGAAATAAGGATCCCTTTTTGTTCATTGGCAAGTTCAATTCCCGTAAGCTCACCAAGCCCAAGGCGATCATGAAAATATTCGTACATCGTGTCTCGGGCACCTTTAGTGATGTCTTTGCCGTTTCCAAGGCGCTGAGCAAGCGTTACGAAACCAGTGTTTAGCGAGTAAGTTAAGGCAGTCTGGAATGATATCACCCCAGTTCGACCCTTTGTGGCGTTACTAATCGTACGGTCATCAACTGTAATAGAATCTGTGTTGAAATATGTATCAGTTGCTTTCGCCACATTTTTATCAAGCGCCGTTGCCATTGTATAGGTTTTAATATCGGAACCAGGTTCGTAAGGTGCTGATATAGCAGCATTGTTAAAAAGCGCGGCATCGCTTACCTTATAGTATTCAGATGGAGTATACGTAGGAAGGTTCGCCATCGCCAGAACCCGACCACTATTCGGATCCATCACTACCACACTTCCATCGGTTGCGTTACTCCGTTTTAAACCATCAGCCAATGCTTGTTCTACCTTAGACTGAACGTTTCGGTCAATAGTAAGAACAAGATTCGTACCGTCAACTGCTGGCTCACGAATATTACGGTCACCAATCGTAAGGGGTATGCGGCTCACATCGGTCACCGTTTCAAGGCGTCCATCCTTACCCGATAACTCATCATTCATGTAGCTTTCAAGACCATAGTTTCCAACACCTTCAGCATTCACAAACCCAAGCAACTGAGCAGCCATCTGGCCTTCTGGGTAAACGCGCTGTGATACTGCCTGAAAACCTATGCCGCTCAGTTCTTCTTTTTTAATCTTTTCGGCCTGTGTTCTTGTTACACGGGTGGCGATAATTTGATAATTGCTATTCTCTTTTATTAGAAGGTCCTGAAAGTTCGTTCGAAGATTACCACCAGCAACGGCCTTCATAACTTTTTCAACCTCGTCGGCATTGCCATTTTTTATTATGACTGCCGGGTCGACAAATACAGTGTAAATGGTTTCGTTGAGCACCAATTTTACAGGAGTACTTCCATTTAATGCATACACTTCGCCCCTGTTTGGATGGAGGGTGTATTTCTTGACCTGTTCTACTTGCGCCAGTTCGGTATAGTAGTTGTGTTGAATTACTTGTAAATAAAAAAGCCGAACTACAAAGATGGCCGCAACTGCTAGTACAATACCAGCGAGAATGCGGGACCTACTACCTTTTAGTAATTCCGGCTTCATATATATAATTATTCTTGTACGTACTGTGTATCGCTTGGAGCTGTCATTTCTTTAGCGACAGTACTATTTTTAACCGTTTCAAGTGCAGTCAGCCGAGCGTTTTCAACCTCAAGCTCACTCTTCTGCTCATTATACTCTGCTATTTGGCTATCTATTTTTTGCGCCTCGTAGTCGTACCCAGTCGTACGGGTGGCCTGCGTGACATAGATGAGGCCAAGAACAATGATCATAAGTGCAACAAGTACCGTATGTGCAACCGGCCCAAGTTTGATTGCCGACTGAAAACGGGTCGTGTTTTGATTGCGGGACCAATTTTGTTGGCGTCGTGAAACGTAGTAATTATTTTGTGACATATTTTTGTTTTTTTGTTTGTTTAATAATTTCTGGGCGCGCCAAGGCTTTAGGCCAAGGTCTTACCATGGGCTTCTAGCCCGCCGCTATGAGGTGACGGACTAGAAGCATTGTAACTACTTTACGCGAACTGCAACGATTTGTGGTTGGTCTGCGTATTGTACAGGAATGTGAACTGGCATTTTTTTGGCCCTTTCCTTTTTTGTTTATTTTTTCACAGCAACCCGAAGCTGTGCGCTTCGTGATCGCGGATTGTGAACATCGTCAGTGGCTCCTGAAATCGGTTTTTTGGTAAGGATATCGAGTTCGGCTTCAAGCCCGGACTCAATTTGCTCTTTAAAGAAGCGTTTTACCAAACGATCCTCGAGGCTATGAAAGCTAATCACCCCAACTCTCCCCCCCTTCTTAAGAAGTTTTGGAAGTAATGGAAGTACTGCTTTTATTTGCCCAAGTTCGTCGTTGACGGCAATGCGGAGCGCTTGAAAGGTACGCGTCGCTGGATGGATTCTACCCATTCGGCCACGATAGTGTTGCTTGATGAGGCTCGCGAGTGTTTCAGTGTCACGAAATGGCCGGTTTGCTACAATTACTTCTGCTAGGTTTTTGGCCTGCGAGTACGGTTCTTCACCATACTCATGAATAATTGTCGCAAGGTCTCGAACTGCTATTGTATCTATCAACTCGGCGGCGGTTATACCGTTCGAGCGATCCATACGCATATCAAGTGGACCATTGTGTGAGAATGAAAACCCTCTTTCGCCCTGATCGAGCTGTGGTGACGACACCCCCAAATCAATCAGTATAAGGTCGAATGTTTTCCCTTCTAAAGCAAGCTGCGTTGCCGCGCTTACAAAGTCGGTATGCATAAGCCGAACGCCCCGGTCTGCCAAGTGTTGAAGATGCGAAATCGCATACTCGTCACGGTCAACCAGAACACTCTCCTTATCGTTTTTGGTCAATTCAAGCACAGCCGATGCATGGCCTGCGTATCCAGCGGTTAAATCTAAATAAGACTCACCTACTTTAGGCGCGAGACGCTGCAGTACTGCGTCGAAAAGAACCGGAACATGATGTGGTGGATGTTCTTTACTCATCTCCCCTAGTATAACAAATGTTCTACTAAGGAAGAACGAGATATGGCCTGGGCCATATCTCGTCGAAATTCCTCGGTAAAGTCATAAAATGAAGAACTTCATTTTTGATACTTTTCGCTCGGAATTACTCGAGATCACCTAACTGATAGTGAAGCTGTTTGTTTTCGCAAGGTGTGTTTATTTTTGTAAAGTAGCAAGCTACTTTTTTGTAAAAGTCGTGGTAACGCTTATAAATGGGGGTATCTGTGATACTCATACCCAAAGCGAAACCGTGTTGAGAGACTTATGTGAGGTGGAGTTTTGGGAGGTGTGTTTTAAAGGAAGGTGCAATGGCTTATTTAATGTGGGCCACATACCACGCCTCACTACCAGATAGTTGATCTCGAGAGTTTTCTTTTGTTCGATTTTTTAAAGAACTATTGCTACATATTTTCTGTTGGTCGAGCGCTTTTGCCCGAGTCGGTCTATTCGGAATCTCCAGCCATTAGGCGCCAGTATTGCCCTGCCCTTACCGCAACAACGTCTTTTGTAATGTGTGCATAATCAAGCAGGTGCTGCTCGATTGTGACACGACCTTGTTTTTGGTCGAGCTCGGCTTCAGTTTTACCGCGGCGAAACTGCACATTTACGTCAGCAATCTTTTCGTCCAAGATACTACCGCTTGCGTTTAGCGCTGGTTCGACTTCTGTCCCCCATACCGATTTTGGGTAGAGGTGTAAATACTTGCCAAATCCCCTGGTTAAAACAACACCAGACATAAATTCTTCGCGAAGTTCAGATGGTATTGTCAAACGACGTTTGTCATCTAACCTTCGTTCAAAATAATCTACCTGGGCCACTTTTTTTCCTTGGGATGCTAGAGTTATTTTTTAATGTAGTTGTTTGTTTGTGGTTTTGCTTTCCACTTGGACTCATCATACTACCCACAATTACCCACTACAACCCCCAATTTTGACAATGTTTATAGAACGTGTCGGTTTATCCACATATTTGGGGAAAAGTATTACTACCTACAGATTAAAATAAAAAACGCTTTTTAGGAAAGCGTGGTATTTTTGGTGACAGAATGTCGATATAGTTCAAGTAGCAGCCTTGCAACAACATCAGCGTTATGTCGTATTAAAGAACGTTTTTCAATAAGCGTGTCAGCACTACGAGCAGTAGCCATTTTACCTAAAAAGTCACCACCGACTGCTTCGTAATGTTGAGCCGTCAGCCGATCAATATCAGCCACCGTCACATAGCTTCCTTCTTCTTTATAGCGCTGTGCAAGTTCGGCACTAGGGGTTTCTTGGTTATACAACACATAATCAAGGAACTCACACCCCGCAAAGCGTTCAATCTCCAAGGCATGGTCACTGACCGTAAAGCCATCGGTTTGACCTTTCTTACTTACCAGGTTAGCAACATAAAACACTTTCGCCTTGGTACGGACCAATGCCTCACCAATACCCTCAATCACAAGCAATGGGCCTAGCGATGTGTAAAGGTCACCTGGCGCAATCACCACAATATCAGCCCCTTCAATGGCCGCAAGTGCCATCGGATTTGCATGGGCATTCGGTTCTAAACTTAGTTTGGCGCGGCGAGGGTCATATTGAAAATACTCAGCATCAATTACCCGCTCACCATGAAGCACCAGGCTTTTATCTTGCCACTCCATTTTCAAACGGACATTATCAAGCGTTGCAGGTACAACGGCGCCCCGGATATGCAAAATTTCCGAGGCAGTTTCAACGGCTTGGCTAAAATCACCAGATAATTTTTCAAGGGCTGTCAATAAAACATTCCCAAACGAGTGGCCACCAAATGTTCCAGTATCGAAGCGGTAATCAAACAGTTCACGAACCTTAGGTGACTCACTTAAGGCTACTAAACATTGACGTACATCACCAGAAGGCAAAGTACCGTGCTCATCACGAAGCACACCAGTACTGCCACCGTCATCTGCCATACTAACAATTGCTGCAATTTGACTTGTATATTTCTTTAAAGCTGAAAGCATCGTAAAACTTCCAGTACCCCCACCAATAACCGCTATCTTTACTTCATCTTGGCTAAAAGGGTTTCTCATTGTTACTTATTATACAACGACATCTTCACCAAAGTGTTTTTGTAACCGCATCTTAATAGAGCCTTCATGACGACCAAGTTTTTTACTTAGTTGCTCCATCGTTGCACCTTGTTGAAAATGCTGCTTTAATTCATCATCGTGGCTTGATTCCCATGGCCGATAGGCATTTGGATATGTCTCGCGCATTTTCTCAATCTTCTCTGCCCAACCCGAAGCAGCCTTCGGCTTTTTCGGTGGCGTTTTAGCACGCTTTTCGGCAACTTTTAATAAATGTTCGAAGCGTTTAGCAGCCTGCTGGGCCTTTTCACGAAGTAACCCGTCAATTAACTGCGCTTCCGGGCTTACCCGTAGTGCCATTTGGTTTATCCCTGTTAAATACAGGTTGTTCACATTTTTTACTCGGCTTAACGCTACATATCCCATACCTTCAACGAAGGCTTTTCGAAGGTCAATCCGGGCAGCATCAAGTGTCATGCCCTGCGATTTATGTACGGTAATTGCCCAGGCTAAACGCAGTGGAATTTGGGTAATACTCGCCCGCTTTTTATCACCATCACGAAGCTCCCAGGTGTCCGGAACCATCGAAACTTCCTTACCGTTTTGAAATAATACAATTGGGTATTCAGTGTGTGGCTCGAAGCTAACAACCGTACCAATACTTCCATTCACATACTTCCGTTCTTGGCTATTTTTTACCGCCATTACAAGCGCACCTTGTTTGAGTTTTAGAATTGACGGTGCAAGGACCGACCTTTGAAGACTTTCTACATAATTATCCGAACCCGTCGTCACTTGCTCGTAGGAAATTTCGTCGCCTTCAATTTCTTTTAATTTAGCAGCATTCATAGTGTCAACGTCAACATTCACCGTGTGCAGTTCGGTGAGTTGTTCTAAGTCATCAGGATAGACCTCGGTACGAGCAAGGAGCGTTTCAGCATGGTGCCGCCGAACGTCCCCCGCCCTAATAGCATTAAGAATATCGAGAAGCTGCTCGTCGTCTTGTCGATGCTGTTCTTGTAGATAACAAATAACCGGCTCAAGTTCTTGCCATACGTTCGAGTTAACGACAAAGCTGCCCGCCCGTGAATCACCGCGATTAATCGGTGGAAGCTGGAAAAAATCACCAGACATAATAAGCTGAATACCGCCAAATGGCAGGTCGGGCTCTTTTCGAACCAAACGGCAGACTTCATCAATCATATCAAGCCGAAAGTCATGCAGCATACTAATCTCATCAATGATTAAAACATCGGTTTTTTCAATAATTTCACGGCGACCTTTTGAGACATGGTCGGCAAAGCCGTTGGGAATAAAGTCGTTTACCCCAATACCTGACCATGCATGAATAGTCGTACCCCCTAGGTGTGTCGCCGCTAAACCAGTGGTTGCTGTGACCGACACATGCTTACCTTCGTATTTTGCCAGTTTAATAAATTGGCTCAAAACATATGTCTTTCCCGCACCGGCCGGCCCGGTTAGCAGCACACTCTCCCCCGAGAGCATTATTTCTAATGCAAGTGATTGATTCATTGCTTATTATTATACAGGTTAATGAGAGTAGTGAGCTGAGATTGAATGAGTTTGAAATCGTTTTTGTGGCAAATTGTTTTAAATCTTTTTTAGTTATCATACTTTTTTTGACTATCTCAAGGTCTGTCTTCGTAGCCAAAAGTAGATCAGCATTAGTAGTCACACTCAATTCAATCCGGTCAATTTTCGCTTCAATTTTATCAAAACGTGTATCGATATTTTTGAATTGCTTATTCATAAAAGGTACAACAACTCCAACCCACTTCGCTAGACCCTTCATTTCCTCCTGAAGGGCATGAAACTTTTGTTGAAGCATGCTAAGTGTTATTGCCATGCTTCTATTAAACACTTTTAATATATAAAGATCATTAACTTTACTTATGAAATGAATTTTTCTGTTGTGATTTGCACGCCTAAAGGTTGTGGATACTAAGATACTTGTAGGCACCTCGTTACTTAATGCGCATACCTATGTAGTTTGCCGCATTCAAAGCAAGTATTCCAAAAGCTCGTGAATAATGCATTCTGGCATTTTCTTCTGAATTGCCAGATGTTTCAGCGCTTTCGAAAAACTCAAAGGCCTCGTCGATTTCATCATCGGCATTTTCATCAAGTATCTTATTCATCACTCCATCAAACTGCTCAATAAAAGCCTCTATCTCATCTACCGTAAGCTGTTCATTCAGGCTACCGTTTGGCTCATCCGCTTCTTGCTCTTCAGGATCTTCATAAACAGCCTCGATAACATTTTCTGACCACGAATATTCACGATGGTCGATGTATTGCCCATTACATTCGTAAAGACATGTAATACCAAAATCTTCTAAGTAACCTTCGTCATCAATAGCGTAATGCATGACCATTTTTTTGTCATAGATAAATGCATCCACTGCTCCCCAATCCAGTTCGATGTTTTTGTCGGGGTCATCAATAACGTCAAAAGCGGTGTCAATTTCTGAAATATCTCGTTTCTTTTGAAAGAGTGGTCTCATTGCTAATGATTCAATTACCCAAGTGGGCAATTCCGTTGCGCTAACTTCTGTACCAAGACTAACGCCTAATTTATAGTGCGCTTCATACTCGTCTGCTTGGCCATCAGCATTAAAACCTACCTCATCTTTATCAGCCCAAAAATCAACCTTCACAGTCATGGTCTGCGCCGACTGGTATTTGGTAGAACCAAGAGATTCAGTTAAAACGGCGACCCGTTTGATTTCTCGTTGTGAATGGGTGCCTATAGTGCTGTCGAAAAACCATGTTTTATTAGACAAGATGTTCGCAAAACGCTGGCAGTACTTTACTAGCTTGTCAGCATCAACCTGACGAGTAACTTGTGGGATGACTCGCTCAAAATCCATAGTTTTATAAGTATACCGAGCTTGTTACAGAAGTAAAAGCATAACTGTAACTATATGTTGTTAGCCACGCGGCGGTTCGCCCTCTGGTTCATCGAGTAGTTTCTTGCTTTTAATCTCGTAGCGTCGACCGGTAATTTCACTCGTAATATAGTCTTCGTTAATAAGGTTTACAAACATATCAAGGTCATTACTATCCATAATGATAATAGCGCCATCGTCGTCGGTCATCAGTTCAAGTTGCATTGTATCAGCATACTCGACAGCCTGCGCCTGGGTCACCGAACCAACCTCGAGCTTTTGTAGCTTGTTCACAATCTTCTTTTTTTCCATTACCAGCGACTGTAAGTCCATTCCCTCAGGAAAACTTAGTTTGTACTGTTTTTCGATTTCAGCAACCTTCTGGTCAGCCAGTAATTGCTTTTTAAATTCATAATTGAACAGACGTTCGAATTTAGACTGGTTGAAGATGAAAATGTCTTTGTTCACCACTAAAACTTGATTGTCAGCTGGCACCTTCCATCCAAAATCAGGAGTAAACGGTTTAAAGGCACCTTCTTTGAATTCCCATGAAGTAGCCCCAGCAAGCGTATTACCAGCGCTGACCTGCTTTATAACATAGAACACGCCCGTCCCATCTTTACGGCTAAATCGAGCAACAATACCTTTTATTCGCTTAAACTCGTGCTCTTGCTCGCTAAACTCAACAATATCTTCACGTTCATGCTCAATCAGGTGGATCAGCGTTTCAGCCCGTCCAACTTTTGGCAAATCAGTACGAAGTAGTGTGTTTTCTTCTTTTTCGGTTAGTTCGTAGTCACGAACACTAAGCCCTGTACCGGCACCGAGATTTACATCATTAATAACGTCGTATAAAAACAGTGATTTAATTTGCGAATCAAGGTCGTCGGAAATAGTAGTAGTGTAAGGGGTGTAATTTTTATTAAATAGAAAGAATTCAACCCGAAGCTCGTTCTTCACCGCATCGGCTTGATTTGCCCATTGGAAAATATCCACACCATCGCTCGAATCATTTTGAGCAATCTCACTCTTTAAATCGTCCGAGCTTTCAATGACTTCAGCCGGGGCATTCGCTGCTTTCGTATCAATCGTAACAGTTTCGTTCGCATCAATTACATCCGACATATCGGTCTTTTCGGTATCTTCCATATGTGTATTTCCTGTTTAAGCAACAGAGTATATTGTATGGTTTTACAGTCACCGGGTCAATGAAACTATTACACTTACTACTGTAGGTCGTGCTCGAGCGCGTTCTTGGTAACGTGGATAAGTCTTTGAGAACCGCTAACGGTAAAATCTGTACAATTAATAGTAGCCGCGTGCTGGGTCCCTGGTACCGAAAGTCTTAACAACGACAATCTGTTATCATTATTAGGATCGACGTACGCTTCGTAATGAATACCCAATCCTTCGGGGTTTGTAATGACACTTAAATGCCTAGGTCTATGTTCTTCAAATGTACTTGGTCGCGTATGGAATGCGACGACAGATTTTGTAGAGATAGTATCTTCCTGAATATCAATGTAGTCTTTGAAGAGATTTACAAAATCAGCAACATTCCTAGATCTCCATATTTTGTTCAATCGCTAACAAACTCTCCCCAATTTGACTCTTTAAACGAGTAGCTGGATTGAAGTGGTGACACAAGACTTTCGTAATCAACAAATTCACCACGAGCTGGAACCGCCATTAGCCCCATATTATCGATCACATAGTAATTAGACCTGGTTACTAACGTCTGCATATCACGCCAGCCTATCGCTCGCCATGCGGTACGAGATAAATTACACACTCCGTCAAGATTCTGAAGTACAAGACGCTCAGCAGTACGTTCATACCTAGGGCTTCTATTTAGTTGGCTAACAGATATGGGCGTGTGGGTTTGTAATTCAACTTTAGTACCTTCAGGCACGTAGGTTTTTAAAGCATTGAGAAAACTTTCTCGTGACACATAATCGACTACACTAAGATCTGCTAGCTCACTCAAGGGTGTGCCTTTATTAATTTCTTCTGTAATGTCTTCCAGTTTAGAAAAGCCAGTTGTCGGCGGTTGAGGCAGATCGGATTCGGCAAGATCAGGCAGTGACGTAACAGCTGTACGTACATCCCCTACGCTCCGCGGGTAGTATTCGAACATAATATAACTCCGTAACTTTTTTACATAGTACGGCTTCTTATATTAAATTTCAAGGAAAATTTACAGCGTGTGGCCCATTCGTGCCTTGTTGGCCCATTCGTCCGCTAACTCATTCCCTTCATCACCTTCATGCCCACGCACCCATGTAAGGGTTGCGTTCGAGTCTTGGTATAGTGGGTACACTTCTTGTACAATATCTAAGTTTTTAATAGGTCCACCACTTTTCTTCCAGCCTTTTGCTTCCCAGCCTGGTGCCCATTTGGTAATAACATTAATCCAAAATTCACTATCGGTAAAAATTTCAGCATGTTCACCATTCGCGTCTTTCAAAGCTGCAGCAATCGCTTTGCCTTCCATACGAATGTTCGTCGTGTCGCCATCTTCACTCCCTAAAATATGCGGTACACCGTTTTTAATGACTGCAAATCCACCTGGACCTGGGTTTGGACTGGCTGAACCGTCGGTGTAATAGACGATCACTCACTTACCTCTATGCCGTTCCAAAACGCAACGTAGTTTGTAAAATCTTTTTTGACTCGTTCAACCGAACCTTCTTTTGGCTCGGGGTAGTACCAAGCACCAAATAAGTTCCGGTTACCGTCTACGACTACATCATAGTAGCTCGCCTCACCTTTCCAAAAACAAGTTGTATGATGATCACTGTCTTCAAAAAAATCGCGGTTTAGTGAAGTTGGTGGAAAATACCAGTTCCCTTCAATACGTATAAGGTCATCTTTAGGTGCTTCGGCGATAGTTGTGTTGTTCCAAATAGCTTTCATATTTCTCCTTTTTAGAGTTCTTCTGGTTTCACGCGTCGCTGTTCGGTTGTGTCACGATCACGCACACTTACTAGTCCATCGGTCTCTAATGTATCAAAATCAACCACAACGCAGTATGGGGTTCCAATTTCATCCTGGCGGCGGTAGCGCTTTCCAATATTCCCGTTGTCATCCCACATAACGGCACCATATTTTTTCTTTAGAAGCTCATACACTTCACGAGCCTTAGCGACAAGTTCCGGTTTATTACGAACAAGTGGTGATACGGCAAATTTTACAGGCGCAAGATGTTCTGGGAATTTCATAATAATACGCTTTTCACCGTTAATTTCGTCTTCTGTATAAGCTGTTGAAAGCACTGCCATGAGGGCGCGTTCAACACCAAATGAAGGCTCAATAACATGAGGCACAAACTTTTCATTGCTACCCTTTACGGTATACTCCATGTTTTTACCGCTCACCCGTTGAATGTTACCAAGATCAAAATCAGTACGGTAGGCGAGGCCTAAAAGTTCTTCGCGGCCAATTGGAAAATCAAATTCGAAGTCGATGGTCCGCTTACTATAATGGGCACGGTCTTCTTCGGATACTTCAAGTTCATGGACAGTCTCATCGGCTAGCCCAAGAGCCTGCGTCCACTTCCACACTTGTTGACGCCAATGTTCAAAAGCCTCTTCCCACTTGTCTGGATGAACAAAGAATTCAATTTCCATTTGTTCAAATTCACGACTGCGAAAAATGAAGTCACGTGGGCTAATTTCATTACGAAAGGCTTTACCTTGCTGGGCGAGACCAAACGGAAGATCAGGGTAAAACGAGTCGACAACGTTTTTGTAATTAGTAAAAATACCTTGGGCGGTTTCGGGGCGAAGGTAGCTTACCGACGTATCATCTGCCACCGGACCAACTGTGGTCGTAAACATCATATTAAAAGTACGAACGTCAGATAATTCATTACCATTCGGACTTTTAACGTTATTGTCGCGAATAAGCTGTGTTAGTTGGTCGAGACTAAGGCCATCAACCTCGTAACCGGCATCTTTCAACAGGTGGTCAGCCCGAAAACGCTGCTTAGTTTCAAGGTCTTCAACCAGCGGGTCAACAAATGTATCGACATGTCCACTTGCCTGCCATACCTTTTGGTTCATTAAAATCGCCGCGTCAACGCCATACATATCATCGCGCTCTTCAACAAACAGTTTCCACCATAGGTTCATAATATTACGTTTCAAAGCAACCCCAAGTGGGCCATAATCCCAGGTACCACTTAGGCCACCATAGACATCAGACCCAGGGTAAATAAAACCACGGCGTTTCGCTAGACTAATGATTTCTTCCATATTTTTTTCAGTACTCATAGTTAGTGCAATTATAGCATATACCACCTCTAAAGATATTTGATTATTCTGTCAATATATGATAAAATATAAATAGCTCTTCACAATTAAATACAGTCGACCACTAGCGCTACGGCGCCTTAGCTAGGAGTTAGCAATGATTTCCCCTTTCAGACAGATGATCGTTGAGGGGCACAAAGCCCTTGATACCGATCTCGAGGCGGCACTCCACTACTTTGGAGTCGCCTCGATGGTAGCTTCCTCTCCCGTCGAGAACGCTGAGGCCAAGCAAATGCTCGGCGTCGCCTTCAGGAAGAAAGGCAAACTCGCCACTGCCGTTCGATACGGGCAAGCCGCCCTGGATTTCGCGACGGAATCAGGAGTGCTCAGCCTCATGTCAGGTGCAGCCCGGGATCTGGCCGCTTCGCAGCACATTCTTGGCATCTCCAATGCCAAGAAGCGTAAGGCAAGCTTCACCGCTGCACGACGCAACTACGAACTGGCCAGCGACTACGACTGGGCAAGCCGCACTTCGCCGACTGGAGACGCCGAGGAATCGGGTGCTCAGTACTACGTGAACCTCGGCATGGCAGCCGCCCTTCGGTACGACGCAGCCCATTACCGCATCGAGCTGTACGACGATGACAACAAGTTCGGCCGGATGCCCTACGGCGACACCCAGTTGCTACTGGGCGAATCGTCCGATTGGATCGCAGATGCAGATGCTGGCCTCCAGAGGTTCAGTAACCGTATCTGGGAGTTCAACAACCTCATCAAGCGGATCCAGATGGTGTCAGTCGAAGACAAGCCGGCCCTCATCCGAAGGGCTCTCAAGCTCGTCGAAGACTTCCCCGAACGGAAGAACGAGATCTGGCTGTCGATGATGGGGCGCGGAGTCTTCCGACTCACCATCATTCTGCGCGGCTGGCGGCGACGGCTCTGCGAGAAGTTCTTGTAATATGAGACTGTGTGAAGAGTGCCCCCGTCCGGGAAACCGGACGGGGGCACTTCATTTCTAGCTTATATCAATCGCCGCATGTATCTCTACAATTCGTAAACACTCCGGCAACAATACCCCAATTCCCCCAACCTGCACTAGCACACTGAGTGGCCGGTTTTGTATGAGGCGCAAGAGTTTAATGTGGTCACCGGTAATTTCACCGGTTTGCAGCGGCCGAAGACCCTGCTCAGCGCTATCGTAGCGATATGTCATGTCAGGCTGCAACTTAGTCCCGTTAACATCAAGTTCTAAATTCAACTCGTGCCCTAGTAGTGAGGCGTAACGGCTATAAAACCATGCTTGTAGAAGTGGTAGTGGAATTGTCAGAACATCAAGCCCTGCCAACGTCTCGACCAACAAATCAAACCATTCCGGCTCATTCACAGTTTCGCTCGCCTTTGCCACCAGCTTAATTGATTGGTAGCCGAACTGCAATCGGTCGTAATCTTCTAAAATGTGGCGATAAAAGTGTTCTAATTTAGCGGATGTTAGCACCCCCAAGTCACCCTTACCTTCACCAATAACGACATCGCTTACGGCGAAAAGTTCAATGCCGCCAGCCAGCTTACTTTTTTCTTTCCGCACACCGCGAGCCATCACACTGCGTCGGCCTTCTGGCGTTAACAACTGCACTACCCTATCAGCTTCCCCATAGTTTGTGCGTCGGAGTACAACCGCCTGAGTGCGATAGGTTCTCACGCTACTACCGCCTTTACGGCCGCTATTAAATCATCAGGGTGCATTGTAGTTTTATTAACAATACGTCGTACACCGTACTGCGCTAAGGCTGTGCTATTAAATTGTTCAGCTAAATTTGTACACAACACTACTGGTATACCCCTCGTGTCATCATGTGATTGTAGCTCATTCAATAAAGCAAAGGCCGTTGCACCGGGGAGTAGTACATCCATCACCAATACATCTGGGTGAACTGTGTCGATTAACTCAATCGCGGCCGGTGCATGCGGTGCCATCGTTACATCAAAGCCCGCTTTTGCAAGGGTAGCTGCTTCCGTTTCAGCCAGCCATGTATCGTCTTCAATTAATACTACTTTGGTCATAGCAAACTCAGCTGCGATGAGGCTTGCAGTTCTACATAGAATGTCGCGCCATCCTTATGCCGCACCACACCTATACGGCCATGCATTGCTTCGGCAAATTGGCTGGCAATATACAGCCCTAACCCACTGCTTTCAGGCCGAGAATGAACTGGCTGTGGTGCAGTTATTAATTTTTTCTGAAGTTTTCGCCACATATCCGACGATAGCGCGGGGCCAAAATCACGCACGCCAATGCGTATCATACCAGCCTTTTTAAAAGCTTGAATTTGCATATGAACTGGCGTTCCGGGCAAGCTGTAATGAAGGGCGTTGTCACTAAACCCAAGTAAAATTCGACGTAGTAAGTCGCGATTGGCAACCAGTAAAAGCGGGTGCTTGCGGGTTTTAATGGCCACCTTTTTTCCGTAGGCTTCAAATAACGGCGCGAGCTCACTGACGATATCGCCACAAAGCTGCTCGGGATTAATAGGCTCTAAAGAAAATAATGTCGAGTCAAGCCGGGCCGAGCGCGTAAGGTCACTGGTAAGCCGTAAAGCCCTCTCACTAGTAAGTACCGTTTGGGTTAATAGACGTTGTTTTTCACCGTTTGTCAGCGAATCGTCTTGAAGCCGCAGTGCCAGTTGGCGTACTAGTGAAAGTGGCGCTTTTAGTTCATGCGCAGCCGCAATAAGCGGCGTCACTTCGTAGTTACCCTGGCCTCCATCCATGCTTTTATAGTAGCACCTTCAACTGGTGTCAGGCAAAGACAAGCGTCATGAATTATTTATTAAAGGTAATCGTCTGAATGAGGGCTTCAAAATCACCCTTAAACGTTTCAGCGTCGCTACGTATAGTAACGGTTTTGTCGCGAATCTTGAAGATAACAGCGAAGCCTCGGATATTTTTATTGAAGCTTCCATCAAGTCGTGTTCCGTTTTGATCGTCAGCTTTCACTGAACTAGAGACCAAATCACCTTTTGTAACAAGCGCCTTGTAACTATCAATTACTTTGTCGTAATCCTTGTCCTCAATAGTCATGTGAAGCGCATATTGCTGCTCGCTTGAAATTGGCGGTACTGTCCCTGGGTTAAAGTAAGCTTCATAGGTGCTTCCTTGCGTCGCATCTTTTGCTTCGAACACACTCCAGGTCTTTGGATAGTCAAATGATACTCGCCCATAATCATCTGGGCCAACAAATTGACGGTTTGGTTCTTTTTCTTTTTCAAGAAAATCAGCCGCATCCTTATCGGCTTGTTCTTTGACAGCTAGTGCTACTGCATTCGATATTTTACTGTCAACGTTATCTTTTTGATCTTTATATTGAAGGTACGCATACACCGCAAAACCTGCACTCGACAATGTTGTAAGAATAAATACAAAAGTTAAGATAAGCCACAGCTTTGATTGACGATGCGGGCGAGGTGCAGCTGGCGCTGGACCATACGAATACATAGGTGGCTGCTGTGGTACCGGCTGTGCCACAGGCTGAGGAGCTGGTTGATACTGCGGTTGCGGTTGCTGTGGCTGATACGGCTGTTCGGGATTCATAGCGCTATTATACTTACGGTTATGAGAAGTGTAAAGGAGAGGACGCTACATCATGAAAAAATGTATAAAGCATACGCCTCATAAGTCCGCACCGGCTCTCGGCCTGGCAATGGGTTTCCATAACATACCACAGATAAAGGTCGCCCTAACCTATCTGCCTCTCTCTGCATTTTTTGCATCAGCTTCTTACCATCACGCCCAACCGCAAATGCATACACTAAAGTTACATCATCAGGAAATGGTTCGTTCCAAGCGTTTGCCCACTTAACCGTCACATTTTTATCGCTAAATGACCAAAGTTTTGAAATGCCAACAAATAACGGGTGGATTTCATAGCCTACCGCCCGTGCACCGCGCCGACTTGCCTCACGCAACACTAACCCGTCACCGCTTCCAAGGTCAAGCACGACATCAGCCTTCCCTATCGGTGCAAGCTCATCAAACATCCGAACAAGGTCAGGTTTACGGGTTGGTACATAGGGGGCGCCAAAGAATACACTTATTCCGACAAACACCACAATCATACCAACAATGTATATCCAAAGCATCTAGTCCTCGCTATCAAACTTCTTTTTAACAACGGTAATGTCGTTCTTTAGTTTCGTAAGGTCTTTTTCAATCTCTTCCGCCAGCTTTTCGGCTTGCTTAAATTTTGTCACTGCGTCTTCCAGTTTAAAAGAAGGGCTTTGAAACCACGTTACTAATTCTGACAGCTCAGTTAATTTTTCTTGGACTGGTTTATTTACTTCTGACATCTTTTACCTCCGCTTGTATGATTGTTTTTAGTGTTTCAATTTCTATCGTCTCACCCGGCTTGGCTTCCCCTCGAATTAAGGCGTAGCCACGTTTTAATACATTTTCAGGGTTAACTTGGGAAACCGCCACTCGTAGCACCCCCAAACGCTCGACGGTATCATCTAAACGCTCGCGAATACGGCGATACGCTCCATCGAGCTGCTCGCGGGTTCGTAGTGAGTATTGGTCAATCGCCTGGGTCAATTGATACCCTAACGACAAGGCTTGTTGGCGTGCCGAGCGAACAAGCTCGTTTCTATCGGGTACCAAAATCTCGGCGGCATTCGTTGGCGTTGCAGCTCGACGGTCGGCTACCATGTCGGCTAACGTGTGGTCGACCTCATGGCCTACCCCCACTAACGTAGGGATACGGCTACCAGCAATTTCCCTGGCAAGTAACTCATCGTTAAACGTCATAAGATCTTCGGCGCTGCCGCCACCACGTACAATAACCAAAACCTCTGGCAAAACTTCGAGATTGTTGAAATATTTTATTGCCCGAATAATTTGATCGGCTGCCGGGTCCCCCTGCACCTGGGTGTGCGCCACTTCAACATTCATGCCACCCCAGCGTTCGTTAATAATTTTGCAAAAATCAGCATAGGCCGCCGACTCCGTGCTTGTGATGACCGCTACGCGTGAGGGTACTCGAGGTAAAAGGCGTTTTCGCTCTGGTGCAAATAGCCCTTCAGCCTCAAGCTTTGCCTTTAAAAGTTCAAATCCTTTTTTTATCGAACCCTCGCCAATTGGTTTGACGGTTCGCACATTTAAACTAAACTTACCCCATTTGGCATTTACTCGCGGGGCGGCCACAATCACTATTTTCATACCATTTTCAATTGGCATTCGAAGCTGGTAAATACCCATAAAGCAGTCAATTACCGCTTCATCATCCTTTAACTTAAAGCTCACCCACTTACCTTGGCTGACACGAAACTCTGCCACTTCACCCACCACGACAACTGTTGGATAGGCGTATTCAAGCGTCTGGTTGATAAGAGCGACGAAGTCGCTAACTGTTAGCTGGACGTTTTCCATGCTTTATCACCGTTAATTGGTAGAAGAAATAGCCAAATAAAATCGTCCCCGCAAGCAGCATTACACGGGCAAGCAACGTACCGGCAATCGCAACTTCCGGTGGGATACCGCTACTCGCTAAGAATGCGACCATTACCGCTTCGTAAACCCCTGCCCCACCAGGCGTTACCGACAGCGCACCAGCAATCGAGGCAATACCAAAGGCAATAAACAGTACGGCTGGATCAACCGGATACCCAAGCGCCCAAAATGAGATCCAAATTAAGGCGACGTCAAGTAAGTTGGCGACAATTGCCCAAATAGCTGGTACTAAAAGAATTTTACGCTCGCGGCGAATTGATAAGTAATCGTCATGAAGGCCATCGAAAAATTCTAAAATAACTGCTTCTTTAACCACATTCTTCTTTCGGCCACGGGTGATCCAACGAACAAACTTATTGACCGTTTTTGTAAGCCAAGCCGAGAAACGACGCAAGCGGCTATTGTCTTTAATAAGCCAAATACCTACCCATGTTGCTGTTATTGCCGCTACAAATAAGCCAGCACCCACACCAATAGTTACCCCCTCGATGCGGTGACGAAAAAGTAAAATAATCATGGCGATACTTAAAAGGAATACAAAACTTAGAAATGTTAAGACAAACCGAACTAACTGGGCCATAGTAGAGCGTGCCACCGACACCTTATGCTTCTTCAAAATCCAGGCTAAATACGAAAAACCAGCCGCTCCACCACTAGGTAGAATGTGGTTTACGAAGTTTAATTCAAGGGCCAAGCGAGTCATGGACCAATGCGACATATCTTCTAAGTTACCCTTGGCGCGTAAGTAAGAGAAGATCATACCACCCGTCGCATAGTAACTGAAAAACTGAACTGGAATTAAAAGAAGTAAAATCCAAATATTTACTTGCCCCAACAACCCCCAAGCCTGGGCGATTTCTGGGCGCGCAGCAAACACAACGATCGCCAGCAATACGAACGTAATAACCGTCAACCACCCACGAAATGACAACTTCATATTTCTATTATATATGGCTGAGACATTAATACCACTGTATAATAGCTTCATGTACATTGCCCTGCTAGGCCGCCAGCCAGAACTTTCCATTACCGAGCTTGAACGCGTTTATGGTTCGGTTGCATGGTTTTCACACGAGAGCGCCCTTATTAAAACGACTAATCCCATTGATGTTCAACGGCTTGGTGGTTCGCAAAAAGTTGGTAAAGTCAGCCTACAACTCGATAGCACTGACTGGCGCCGGGTTTCTAATGAAATTGTTAAGCACTACAGTAACACCTGGGCTTCACACGAAGGTAAAATATCACTAGGGCTTAGCGCTTACGACTTTACTATCTCTCCTCGTGAAGTCCAAAAAGTCGGGCTTATTCTTAAATCAAAGTTAAAAAACAGCGGTGTTAGCTTACGGCTCATTCCAAACCAGGAAGCTGCGTTAAGTACTGCTACCTCTCACCATAACAAGCTGGGGTTGTCCGACAATAAAGTTGAACTTTTAATTATAAAAGGTAAAAAACAAACAATTATCGCAGAAAGTGTTGGCTCACAAAATATCACCGCTCTGGCTGCCCGCGACCAAGGCCGGCCTCGACGCGATGCCTTTGTTGGTATGCTTCCCCCGAAACTTGCTTTGATGATGGTAAATATGGGCACTGGCGCAAACCAAACGAACCAACGAGTGCTTGACCCGTTTTGCGGCACCGGTGTTCTGTTACAAGAAGCTGCCCTTTTAGGGCACAATGTTTATGGTACTGATTTAGCCGAGAAAATGATTCGGTATAGCCGTGATAACCTTAACTGGCTCCAAGATACTTACAAGTTTGATGTCGATTGGTATTTGCACGAAGGCGATGCTATGGATACAAAGTGGCAAGCGCCTATCACTGCGGTTGCAAGTGAAGCCTACCTTGGACAGCCATTCAGCGCCCCGCCTTCACCGGCTAAGTTAACTGAAGTTCGCGGTAACTGTAACCATATTATTAGTTCTTTTTTAAACAATATTTCAAAACAACTCGAAAGCGGTACGCCTGTTGTACTAGCTGTGCCCGCCTGGAAAGACAAACAAGACCAATTCACCCACCTACCACTTACACAAAAAGTACACGATTTTGGTTTTGAGTACATGAACCTACAAACGGTTGATGCGACTAAACTTCTTTATTTTAGACCTGACCAAGTTGTCGGTCGTGAATTGTTACTTCTTATAAAGAAATAACTTGAATAAAAACTTGAACAACTAAACTGACTAATATAATAATTGCGATAGTGGTAACAATAATTTTTTCAGCCTGTGAACTTTTTAATTTTGGCATACTACCCCCTGCTCCGCCGACCTTAGTAACCTTTTAAGGGCCAAGGTACACAGAACCCGCCGCCAGGCGGACCGTAAGGCCCTACAGAGGTTTCCCAATGCAACGCGTTAACATACCTGAACGACGGGGTCAGTACTGTTAACGCGATTTTCAACCATACCTTTTTAATAAAATTAAAAAGGGTTAGGCTGTTTTTTGCCAAATTGTACGAGCAAGCTTTGCTCGACCTTCATTGTAGCACAGCAAATATTAAATAGTCTTTAAACTTCAGTGTGAAATATATGAAATAAGTTCTGTAATACTATCGGCTGTTTTTACCCCTGACTCATGAAGAATCCGGGTTTTTTCCGATGCAGATTCGTACTTTGAGCCAAGTATCGCCCCGGCATGCCCCAATTGCACGCCACTAGGCGCACGATGCCCGGCAACATATGCGTAAACCGGCTTCGCTACTTGTTCTTTTATATACCGGGCAGCTTCAATTTCATCTTGCCCGCCAATTTCACCAATTAAAACAATCTTTTCTACATTCTCGTCAGCTTCAAAAAGTTGAAGGCATCCATTGTAACCCATACCATGCACTACATCACCACCAATACCAATAACATAGCGTTGGCCAACCCCCTTCTCGCTCAAGCCGGCCATTACTTCATACGTAAGCGTACCCGAGCGACTGACGATTGCAACGCTTCCCTTAAGCGACATAGCGGCGGGTATAATACCGAGTTTATTCACCCCTGGAAGTAACGCACCGGGCGAATTAGGCCCTAATAACACACTTGCGTTATGAAGACGCAACCGTTCATTAACGGCAAGCATATCATGCACCGGTATTCCTTCGGTCACACAGACAATTAAAGGAATTTTAGCATCAACTGCTTCAATAAGGGCGGCCTTAGCGTGAGCAGCTGGGACAAACACTATAGAAATATCTACTGTATGCTCATTTTGTATAGCAGCAATAGAATCGTATACTGGCACCCCTTCAACTTGTTGCCCCGCCTTACCAGGGCTAGTACCAGCGATAATCTTTGTGCCAGCTGCCAACATAGCTTTAGTTTGAAACCTGCCGTGCGACCCAGTAATTCCCTGGACAATACAGTTTTTACCCTCAAATATATTACCCATCTACCACACCTTTGGCTGACTGTAAGCAAGCGTCTAAATTAGGCATAATTGAAATATTTTCAGCAGTCAAAAGGTCTACTGCTTGTTGATAATTTGTGCCGGCTATACGTATGAAAAGTGGCGGAAGCCCACGTATTTGTTTTTTTGCGGCAATAATCGCCGCCGCAACCTCGTCGGCTCGGGTAATTCCAGCAAACACATTAATAAGTATCGCTTGAAGGTTCGGATACTCAGTCATAATTTTGTGAAACGCCTTTAGAAGTGTTTCGGTTGTTGCACCACCGCCAATATCAAGAAAATTAGCAGGGGTAAGCCCCGCCGAATAGGCTGCATCAACCGTTGCCATCGCTAGCCCTGCCCCATTGGCAATTGTTGCAACAGTACCGTTTTGGTTAATAGTGACGAAATTCGCCTCGGCTACCGCTGCTTCGAACTGCCACTCAGGGTGACGAAAGCTAGCAGCGTCATCAAGGGTCATCTTCGCATCGCCCGCAATTAACTGGTCATTTGCACTTAGAATCAGGGGGTTTATTTCAATAAGTGTTGCATCATTTTGCTTTAGGCAACTATGAAGGTTTTGAACAAGGTCCTGCAAAGCAAACGCTTGGTCTTGAAGGTCGTAATAGTCAGCTAGTGCCTGGCCAAGCGCATCAAAATCTGGCTTCTGGTATTTGACCTGCCATGATACAAAGTCGGAGTTATCCTCTACTTCAATTCCACCGTTAGTATGTGCCATAAGTTTTAATCCGGCAGTTTGTCGGTCAATCATAAGACTCAGGTATAATTCGCGCTTGATAGTAACTTTATCTTCAACAAGTAAACTGTTTGGCTTATGTCCTTTAATTTCAAGGCCGAACAATGTCTGGACTAAACTTTCGGCTTGGTCGGGTGCGTCAACAACTTTAATACCCCCAGCTTTCCCCCTACCCCCAGTTGGAACCTGTGATTTTATAACTACCGGAAAAGGTTTCGAGATGGGCTCGTTCCCCCGTAGAAGTACCGAATTTGGAACGGGAATACCCGCAGTAGCAAGAATTTGTTTTGCTTCATATTCAAGAAGGTTCATCATTCATTAGTATATCATTCCTATACCAACCGCTTTGAGCTACTCACCCCTTGACGTTGCATTCATTTTTTAGTACAATTGAACAGATTGATTGAGCCTTCTTAAGACAAACGGCTCATAAGGAGTAAATAAAGTATGTCACACGTTAAAGCAGGTGGTTCAAGTAAGAACATCCACAACAACGCCGGCGCCCGCCTTGGCGTGAAGCGCTTTGGTGGTCAAAAAGTTAACACTGGTGAAGTCATTGTACGCCAAACCGGTAGCACTAAAATTGCCGGCCCTGGTACTTTTCTTAGTAAAAACTTTACCATTCACGCTGCACAAGATGGCGTTGTAAGTTTCAAAAGGGTTAAAAAAGGCAGCTTCACTGGCCGAACAGTTGTTCGTACCCAAGTTATTGTTAGCTAGTAACATCTTTTATTATAAAAATATCCGGATATTTACCGGATATTTTTTATTTTTATCTTCACATATAACTTAGGTATAGTAGTTGTAAGCATGTGCATATTGTTGGGCAATTGTCTTTGCCTGCGAAGAGAGCCCTTTAAAACTTTGGCCTTGAACTTGGCCCCAGTACGTAGAATCATCACCTCTCCCATCTTTTTGTGCCTCTCGCTTAAAGGCAGCAGCTTCTGCATATGAACGTAAAGCTGATAGATCATTTTCAGAAAGTCCATCTGTAAGCTTCTCAAGATATTCTGCGGCGGTAAGTTTTTCCTTATGTGCTTCTGGTTCCTGCTGCGAGGGACTCTTAGGAATTTCACCAATCATTACAGATGAGATACGACGAGCTTCGTCCACTGGTTCAATGACACCGGCGGCCGCTACCTCAACTTCTCCCATCTACTGAATGTTCTTGTCGCTTAAAAGCTCTGCTCGCCTTGTTTCAATTTCATCAATATGAATCTTTAAAGAGTCTTGAAAATTTCGATGAGTTGCGTCGCTTGCCATTAAAAGTTTAAAAGATTCCCGTAGGCCGTGTATGCCAGGGATAAGAGTATACGGATCAAACTTTTTAGCACCTTCCCGTACGTCGTTAACTTCCTCAATGAAACTTCTCATTTGTTCGACAAGTATTTCCGGTGTATAAACACCGTTACTGCCGGTAATTTTACCAGCTTCAGCAGAGGCAAATATATCATCAACGTATGAATCAACAACCTTAAAACTAGCTGCAGAATCCTGCATATCTTGCGCTGCGGTAGCAATAACCTCTGTTGCTTTCACAACATAAGGCTTTTCATTTGCCGTTTCAGAAGCGTTTGTTGGAAAGTCTGGTGTCATTTATTTTATATCTTTCTTTTTTGTTTTTTACGAAGTACTTTTTAGTTACTTAAGCCCTAAATGATACCGCACCCGCTCAATTACATCGCCAATTACCACCTGTGATTTTACAAGATAATCGTCAACGCCTAAGTTTTCGGCGCGTTCTTTGTCTTTCGGCTGGCTTAAAGCGGTCAGCATAATAACGTGAATATTAGCTGTTTCTACGGTATTGCGTAAAATATCAAGCACATCAAAACCACTAATTTTTGGCATCATTGCATCAAGCAAAATAAGGTCGGGTTTGAACTTTTGTGCCGTTGATAGTGCAAGCTCACCATTGCCTACCCATTCGGTTTCAAAACCTTCAATCTCTAAACGAGATTTATAAACGCCTGCTAACGCTTCGTCGTCTTCTACTAATAAAATTTTCTTTTTAGTATCCATATACGCTGTATTGTACCCCACCCTTTAGCTATGCACAAGCATTATGCCTCTACAGCGACTGTAAGGCCGCATCAAGCTGCGGGTCACGGTTTGCATTGATATCATCAGCCGTACGCTTTACTTCAGTGTCGGGCGCAATCCCCTTCTCGGATATATTTACTCCAGCCGGCGTAAACCAACGAGCCACAGTTACTTTCAACATTGCCCCATCGGATAGATTCACCAACTTTTGTACACTTCCTTTACCAAACGTCGTTTCACCCATTAGTCGTGCTACTTTATGGTCATGTAACGCACCGGCCACAATTTCGCTAGCACTGGCGCTACTTGCATTTACCAATACTACTGTTGGTACGCCATTCAAGATAGGGCTGCCGGTTGACTTTAATTCCTCTGTAACACGGCCATTTTGACGTTCGGTGGTCACCAGTTGGTTATCAAGCCAAATACCCGCTACCGCCTGCGCGGCCGTCACGTAACCGCCGCCATTACCACGCAAATCAAGCACAACAGCTTTTACATTTTGCTGTTTGAATGAGCGAGCGACTTCGCGGGCAAGGCTTGCGGTGTTATCGTCAAAACGCGTAATTGTTAAAACACCAACACCATCTTTGACTTCCCCGTAAGCACTCGGGTTATTCACTTCAGCGCGAGTAATGTTAAATTCTTTTTCTTCGCCGCCACGATTTACTGTTAGTTTGACTGTTGTACCGGCTTCACCCCGTATTTTACTAACCACCTCGTCTAAGGTAAGGTTTTCGGTGCTTTCGTCGTTTACCTTTATAATATTGTCGTTAATTTGTAGACCGGCTTTCTCGGCTGGGTTGTTTTGAAGTACCCGCACGGCCGTTGGGACAGCATTACGCATACCTACTTCAACCCCAATACCACCGCCTATATTACCCGTCAAACTATTATTAAACTCTTTTGATTCATTCGCATTCATATACACCGTGTATTGATCACCAGCGGCATCGACAAGTCCTTTATTAGCCCCCTCGATAAGTTTTTGGGTATCTAGCTGACCATCAAAATTGTCTTGTAAAGCTCGGTAGGTAGCTTGCAATGAAGCCGTGTTGAGATCTTGCTTCCCAAGTAGCGCATTAAAACCAGTGCTTACATAGCCACCAGTATTGATAACACCAGCGACATACCCAATACCGGCTACGAAAATAAAGCCAAGCACCATTAGTGCTGTTGGAACGCGACGTTGGTTTACTGATTTGTTACGACGGGGTGCGTCGTGTGTGTTTTTTGGTTCGGCCATTTAAAACTACCCCTTCAAAGGTGAATACTACTTATCCTATTATACGATGCGTGCTTAGGAATTACTTAATTTTGACGTACTGATCAAAGAAATTAACTGAAAGCCACATTTCACTGTACATACCCCAGCCTGCGCCATAATTGTAGTTGTACTGGCTTACAAGAACTTGGTTACCGTTGACAGCCTCAACCCATGCTACGTGTCCAGGGTTACCAAGGATAACAGCTAAAGAGCCTGGTTGTGGGTTTCGGCCTAGATTTTGATACCCGGCTGCAATTGCATTACGAGCAAAGTCGCCACCATTACCCCAACGGTAATAAACACCGGTTTCTTTAGCAACACGCCATGCAGCATAGCTGGCACATTGGCGACACCCGTACCCACGGCCATCACCACCGCTTCCATCAGAACCACCGCTTGAAAGGTAGCCAACCATTGGACAGTTAGCTGAATTCCATGGGTAGGCACTGAGTGAACCAGAATCAACAATTGTATAACCGCCGGTTGAAGCAGTCCTAGCACGAAGTACGGCTTGGGCAGCTTTTGCTTCGGCAATTTGGGCTTCACTATTTTTAATCATACCCTGGTACGCTGATTCATCGTTTTGCGTCCGTGCAAGTAAGTTAGACTGCTCGATTTCCTTTGCGACAATAGAGTCACGGGCAGCTATCTGCTCAGCAAGCACTTTTTCAGTTTCAGTTTTCTGGCTAGCCAACTGAGTTTTTAGGTCTTTGACAGTTTTAATCGTTGAACTAAGCTGATCTTTAACTGAATTTCGGTATTCTTGCTTATCAAGATATTCGTTAATGTTTTGGCTGCTTGCAAGCATTTCAACCGGTGAAATATTATCGTCAACGTAAAGGTCAGCAATAGTTGAACCAAGCGCATCTTGATTATCTTTAATTTGCTTTTCGGTTTCAGCAATTTGTACAACTAACTTATCGTACTGAGCTTGGCTGACATTAACTTGTGCCTGAAGTGCAAATTTTTCGTTAGTGATTTGTGCAAGTGCGTTCGCTAGCGAGTTAGCTTCGGCGTTAAGCCTGTCTGACTCGGCTTGAAAACGAGCCATATCAGCTTGTAGAGCGCGGATTTTTTCATCGTACTGGTCGGCTGAGGCGGGTCGGTCTTGCACGTACCCTACCCCGGCACCAATAAGCACTAAGGCGGACACAACAATAAATGCCCTTTTTGCAAACTGTGAGATTGAAGCTGGTGTGGTGGTGCGCAGTTTCATTACTGATACTACATTAGCATAAGCTTTTATGTCCGTCAATATTAGTTTTAGACTTACAGCTTCAAATAACGACGGGTTGCAAGTAACGATGAGCCAATACCAATAATTGCCCCAATTACTATCATAGCGAGAAGAACAAAACCGGCATACAGTGTTAACAGGTTCATGGTTGGAGCAACCGTAATGTCAGCTTCTGTCAAGGCAGGAGCAGCCGTGTAGAACAGCGCAAAGCCAATAACACTCGCTAAAATTGCAGCAAAGAAACCATAGACTGATGCCTCGACGATAAATGGCCCCCTTATAAACGCACGTTCAGCGCCAATTAGTTTCATCATCTGAATTTCATCACGACGGTTAAAGATGGCCATCCGAATGGTGTTAAAAATAATTAACGTAGAGATTGCGACAAACACGACGCTGATGATTATTCCCACTTGCTGCGCAAATGAGGCGGTATTGGCGATTTTTTCAATTGCTTCACGGCGGGTACCGGCAAATGACGGTGAACGGTTTGGATCGATGTGAGCTTTAACTATTTCGTTCGATTCGACAATCTGAGCAAGCTGGGTGGTATCGTTTATATTGACGACTTTAACACTTAGCGTCCACGGAAGCATGTTTGTTGCTTCTTTTACGGCATCGAGCGTACCAGCATCGGTTTTATTTCTATCAATAAAGTCATCACGGGCCTGCTCTGGTGACTGAACAGTCACTTCCGTCACCGAAGATAGTTTGTTTACTTCAGCCACAACGGCCGCGACGTCTTGTTCGCTCGTGTCTGTTTTTAAGTAGACCGACATCGCCACGCGGTCGCGCACCGCTTCGAGCGTATTTGTCATAACATTCTGCATAACAACGCTGGCGAAAATAACAAATAACGTAATAGTCATAACTGCTGTTGCTGCAATAGTCAGCCAGGCATTACGAGTAAAGTTATTAACGCCATACCGGCACATACGAAGAAACGTAATCCACTGGCGACGGTGACGCTTTTGCTGTGAGAGTGTTTTTGAAGCAACTTTTTTCTTAGTCATAATTTTGCCTTATTGCCGATAACTACCTTCAGCTTGGTCGTTGGTAATTTTCCCTTCTTCAATTGTAATCACTCGACGCTTCAATTTGTTTACAATATCCGCGTTGTGGGTAGTGAGAAGAACGGTTGTACCGTATTTATTAATTTTTTCGAGTAACCGAACAATATCCCAGGTGTTTTTAGGGTCGAGGTTACCAGTTGGCTCGTCGGCAATAAGAATTTTTGGCTGACGAACAATTGCACGGGCAATCGCAACCCGTTGACGCTCACCACCTGAAAGCTGGCTTGGGAACTGTTTTTCTTTTCCAGTGAGACCAACCAGATCAATGACTTTTGGTACGGTGTTTTTAATTTCACGGCCTGTCATACCGGCAATTTCAAGCGCAAAGGCGATATTTTCAAAAACCGTGCGCTGCGGAAGAAGTTTGAAATCTTGGAAAACCACCCCAATTTTGCGGCGCAGCATAGGGATTTGAGAATCTTTTAAATTATCGTAATCAATACCGCCAACAACAATTTTACCGCTCGTTGGTTTTTCTTCGCGCGTAAGCAGTTTGAGAAGTGTGGACTTCCCTGCCCCAGACGAACCAATAATAATGACAAATTCACGGGGTTCAACAAAAAGGCTCATGCGGTTCAATGCCGGAGCGTTATCTTTTCCGTATGTTTTTGTTACCCTATCTAGAAGAATCATTTCTGGAAGTTATTATACCACGAGCGATATAGCTGTAAAAGAGATACACCGATGATATGATAGAGATACTATGAAGTGTCTTATCGTTGATGAAAATGACACAATTATTGGCGCAAAGTCTAAAGACGAAATAGACTTTTCGAAAGATATATATCGCGTGTCTGGTATTTGGGTTATTAATAGTAAAAACGAGGTTCTCATTGCCCAGCGGTCAATAACAAACACAAACGGGGCGGGATTATGGGGTCCATCGGCAGCAGGAACTGTAGAACTTGGTGAAACCTACGAAGAAAATGCTTATAAAGAGTTGGATGAAGAACTTGGAATTACCGGTGTCACTTTAGTGCGCGAAGGTAAAATTTTCGTTAAGCTACAGCGCAGCTACTTTTGTGAATATTTTAGTGTTCATTTAGATAAGCCAATCGATGAATTTAAGTTGCAAGAATCGGAAGTCAATGCCGTTGCATGGGTTTCGTTTGAGTATTTAGAAAGTGATTGTAAAAATAACCCACAAAAATACATCCCTAGCATGAGCAGGAGTGTTCAAAATTTAAAAAATTTCATAAATAAATCTTAAAATTTATATCAGGAAATACGGAAAACCGATACATGGGTTCTTCCAGGGACGCGCGATGAAGCGCGCCCCTGGCTGGGAACCACTGGTGTTCAGCGGCGGCCGGCTATGAGTACCTTACGACGCCCATCGAGCATCTTCAGGTCATCGATCTCGAGGCCGAGCCGAACGAGGAAGCTTTCTCGCGAGATGTATGCCTGCTTACAGTATTCCTCGATCAGTTTGCTGTTAGATCCGAAGACACCGGCGAGAAGCAGCGTCACGCCTTCGATGTGACGATACTGCTCGGGCTGAAACCGCCACAGCGCGACCATTACATCGAGCATGTCGACGAACGGGTCGTGTTCTTGCGTGGTCATCTCGTCACGATGACGAGCCTCCTTGGCGTTGTTCAGCTTATTCCAGTTGCTCAGACGAGTAGAGCTCAGTCCGAGCTTGTCGGCAACCGAGCCATTTCCCGTCGTGATAAGTACGTCGAACGGGTTGACCGCCGACCGCTTCTCATCACGAGCCGTCCGAAAGGTAGCCTGAACCGCCTCGAAGATGTCCGGGTGCATCATACCCTCCGAAGAAGGAATCGGGTAGGTAAAGCGCTCGGACTGATAATCGATTCTCGACAACAGAATCCCCCTTTTTTTATCACCGAAACACCCCAGTGGTGTCCCGTATTTCATGATATAAATTGTAAATGTTCAAATTATATTATTATTATATCATAATTTAAATATATTAGCAATTTATATAGTTATTTTACCCCTATAAACAAGTCTGGCTGATGCATTTAGATTGATTGTATACCGTCCATGATATATCATAGCTATATGGATACTGATGATTACAAGACCAAAATAGGCACTCTTATACAAGAAAACCGTGTACGCCGCGGATATACTCAAGCACAGTTGGCTAGTGCTTTGGGTACAAGCCAAAGCGCTATTAATCGCATTGAAAAAGGCGGACAAAATATCAGCCTTGAAATGATCGCCCGCATCAGCGAAGCACTCTCTCACGATATAGTCACGCTTAACAGTATGGGTAAAAGTAATTTCCGTGTTAACGGTGGTAAAGAACTATCTGGTGAAATTGAAGTCAATACCAGTAAAAATGGCTCTGTCGCTATTTTGTGTGCCGCCATACTTAATAAGGGTAAAACGACGCTTCGCCGAGTTGCTCGAATTGAAGAGATTAATCGTATTATCGAGGTATTGCAAAGTATTGGTTTCAAAGTTACCTGGCTAAACGACGACAATGACTTAGAGATTGTTCCTCCCGCTAAGTTACAGCTCGACAAAATGGACGTTGAAGCCGCTAAGCGTACCCGTACTATTATTATGTTCCTTGGCCCACTCTTGCATCAGTATAATGACTTTAAATTGCCATTCAGCGGCGGCTGTAACTTAGGCACGCGAACCGTAGAACCCCATATGCTTGGCCTTGGGGAATTTGGCTTAAAAGTCGAGGCGACGACAGATTATTACCATGCAACAGTAAAACCTCGAAAAATAGAGCGCCCTATCGTTTTGATTGAGCGAGGTGAAACAGTGAGTGAAAACATTATTATGGCGGCTGTCCTTTACGACGGCGTTACTACTATTCGCAACGCCAGCTTTAACTACATGGTACAAGACCTCTGTTTCTTTTTGCAAAAACTTGGCGTACGGATAGACGGTATAGGTACTTCTACCTTAACGGTTCACGGTGTGAAGCACATACATAAAGATGTCGAATACTTCCCAGCTGAAGACCCGATTGAAGCAATGAGCTTCATCGCTGCTGGTGTTATCACTGATTCTGAAATCACCATTCGTCGTGCGTCTATTGAATTTCTAGAGATTGAGCTTGGAACTCTCTCGGCTATGGGTCTTCAGTACGAACTAAGTGACGAGTATCCTGCACGAAACGGCAAAACCCGTCTGGTAGATATTACCCTCAAGAAGTCGAAGCTTACGGCAGCTAAGGATAAGCTTCACGCCCTACCCTTTCCTGGTATTAATATGGATAACTTACCATTTATGGGCCTTATTGCAACCGTCGCCCACGGCCGTACGTTGCTTCATGACTGGTCATACGAAAACCGGGCTATTTACTTTACCGAGCTCACAAAATTAAACGCGAAAATTGAACTGATCGATACCCACCGTGTCTGGATTGGTGGCCCAACTAACTGGAAGGCAGCAGACGTTGTTGCACCACCAGCCCTTCGGCCTTCGGTCGTCATTTTACTAGCAATGCTAGCAGCGCCAGGTAAGTCGATTTTACGTGATGTCTATTCCATTAACCGCGGATACCAAGACTTAGCAAATCGCTTAAACAGCCTTGGTGCTGATATCACAACGGTTATCGAATCGTAAGGCTCTTTAGGCTATATGGCCGCCGATAAGTGCAAGGATGACACCAATTCCGGCGGCAACCCAACCAATAACCCAGAAACGCATTGTCACCTTTTCTTTAGGCCACTCTAAAGCTTCCAGATGATGATGAAGTGGTGCGGCAATAAATACCTTTCGATGGAATACTTTCTTAGAGAAAATCTGTATTAGACTTGAACCTGCCTCGAGTACAAATACTAGGCCAATGATTGGTAATAAAAACAGTGTGTCCGTCAACATTGCAACGACCCCAAGTGAAGTACCCATCGCAAACGAACCAACATCGCCCATAAAGAATCGTGCGGGTGGTATGTTAAACCATAGGTATGACAAAAGTGCACCAACCATAGTCATACAAAAAGCGGCAATACCAAAATTACCTTGAAGCATTGCAATTACACCAAACGCACCAAATGCGCTCATTAATAGACCGCCCGCAAGTCCATCCCTACCGTCGCTAATATTTACAGCATTACCAGTACTAACAACTGCCAAGATAAATAACGGGATTAACGCTAGCCCAATACTCCACTCACCGACAAATGGCACATGTATACCGGTATACCCAAGCTTGAAATAGAAAAACCAGGCGGCTGCAGCCGCGACTGCTGTAATCATCGCAAATTTAATTGGGGCACGGATACCTGCCACCCCCTCGCCCTTGCCACGAATGTTAATAATGTCGTCAATAATCCCGACTAAACCGCCCCCAATAAGGGCAGCTAAAGGAAGCCAGGTTTGCTGACGGTCTAAATTAAACAGTAGTGTCACAAACGATACTGCTACGATAATAATAAGCCCTGCCATAGTAGGAACGTTTCGCTTGCGAGTGCTTTGCTGACTTACAATACTCAGCGTTTCGCCTGTCGTTGCGCTTGTGCGCTTTCGTTTCCACCAGCCGTATCGATACGCAAAGAAGGTGTAAATAGGTGTGAGCGCCATGGCGAGACAGAAAGCCAGAGAGCTTAGTATGAAAATCCCAGCCGTCTCTTCTGTTAATTCTGAGAGTGTCATTTTGTTGATTTTTTCCTTTACCAATTATATCTACTATACTTTATCACACTATGTTACGAGAAACTCACCGTGCCTAGATTTTTGTTGGAAGATATACTATCGTAAATACATGACCAGTTCTCTTAAAAACCCTATCCTTATTATCATCCGTGGCGTACCTGGTGGTGGCAAATCATATCTTGCAAAAACTCTTGTTGATGTATTAGGTAAAGAAAATACTATCGTTCTTGATCCCGATCAGGTAGACCAAACAAGTACCGAATATACTCGTTATTCACAATCGCTTAGCGAGGAAGGTATTGATGAAAAATTTCACCTTTACCGCTTTTCCCGACAACAAGCCTACGATGCCGTCCCTCATAAAAAAATTATTATTTGGAACCAAGGCTTTATAGATTTTGACGGACTGAGTCTCACAATTAAGCGTATTGAAGATGTCGCCTCAGAGCACGGCCTTACACTTAAAACACTGGTTGTCGACGTAGAGATTGATCCTGAAATCGCAAAATCACGCATCGCTACGCGCGTACAGCAAGGTGGTCATAACGTCCCCGATGATGCCCTCGATCGATTCGTCAATCAATACCGTAGTTTTGCCGGTAACGGCTATCCGACCGTTTCAGTTACAGGTACTGATGCCGTTGAATTATCTGCCGAGAAAGTTTTAGCGAGCCTTACGCCTTTGACTCAGTAGTTGTAGGTATTGCTTCCCTATTTCAATGTTCACGGGTTGTTGCAGGGCTTGGTTGATTAGGCGGGGATCTAAACCTTTATGCTTTATTACCTCCTGAAGAGCACCTTTTTGCGTAGTAATACCATCGTCGGTATCGGCAACAGCCGCAACTTCGGTCTTGCTAAGACTATCGGCAATAAACATGAGGCCAATCTCGAGTGCGATATTTGGGTAGCGATTCATAATAGCGAGTGCTGCCTCTTCAAATAACGTCGATTTAGCATAGGCAATAGTATACCCGCCGCTGTCTTTAGCTACCTCGCGGGCATTGCCAAGGTCGAAGTGATGCTCAGCACACACAGCGATATACTCAATCTGTTCATTATGTAGGCCTACTTTTTTTAAGGTATCATTCAAAGTAACTCGTATGATACTGCCCGAGTCAGCCTCGTGACCTACGAATCTTGCTAAAGGTGCGCCATCTTCCTGATACTCAAATGTACGGCTGGTAAACTTCCCCAAATCATGGAGGAGCGAGGCTATTTGTAGTAAATCCCCTTTTGAAACACCCTCTATTTTATCTGATAGTACCGATGTAACTTCGTGCGGAATATTCCATTCTTCCATAAGCTTCGGAATCTCAAAAGCTAAAATTTTCTGAAAATTTTCCGAATGAGTAAGTATGCCATATTGGTGCCACGAGGGAGAATGTTCAGCCGGGCTATCTGGGTCCGCCTTAAGTCCTTGCTGTAGAGGGTCTGACATATCGTGGCTTGAAACAATAAGGTCACGAGCAATATCCACTAGCATGTTTTGAAGGGTTATGAGAACCTTTTTAACGTCAAAAGTTTCCTTTGTCATATTAGTTGCCTTTAATTTTTAGGGGCCTCGAGATACGATTCCATAAAGCCATCTAGGTCACCGTCTAGAACGCCTTGTGCATTATTGGTTTCAAACTTTGTTCTAGTATCTTTTACAAGTGTGTACGGGTGCAGCACGTAGTTTCGAATTTGCGAACCCCAATTGGCCGACTCACCTGCCTGTAATTCGGTTATTGAAGCAACGTGCTGTTCAAGCTGTAACTGGGCTAACTTAGAGCGTAAAATTTTAAGTGCCGTTTCTTTATTTTGCAGCTGCGAGCGTTCGTTTTGGATTGCCACTACAATACCGGTTGGAATATGTGTCACACGTACAGCCGAGTCAGTTGTGTTCACCGACTGCCCGCCGTGACCGCCCGCCCTATAGACATCGATTTTAAGGTCTTTGTCATCAATTTGCACTTCACTTGGTGCATCGATTTGTGGCAACACTTCAACTAAGGCAAAACTTGTTTGGCGAAGGTTATCACTATTAAACGGGCTTAGCCGAACCAGCCGGTGAACACCATGTTCAGACTTCAACCTGCCGTAGGCATAGGCGCCCGTCACTTCAACAACGACCGACTTAATCCCCGCCTCTTCACCCATCGAACGTTCAATGACTGATGTCGACATGTCCGAACGCTCCGCCCAGCGTAGGTACATACGCTCAAGTATCTCTGTCCAATCCTGGGCATCAGTTCCGCCCACCCCAGCGCTAAGCCGAAGTATGGCGTTATGATCATCGAATTCACCGTCGAATAATAGGTCTTTACGAAGTGTTTCATATTCGTTTTCAAGGGCGATAATTTGGCCCTCAAACTCGCCCAGCAGTTCATCATCATCAAGATCCATTAGTTCAAGTAAATCGTCAGCCTGGCTTTTCAGCGTTAGCCATGGGTCAACCATTTTTTTCAGGGCCGCGAGCTGTTTACTTAAATCTTGGGCATGCTGCGGATTATGCCAAATTTCAGATGTAGAGAGCTGCGCCTCAAGTTCATCAACCTGGGTTTGACGCTCTTCAATATGAAGACGCTCAAGGGCAGCGTCGATTTGTGGGCGAAGGTCATTCAGGCGTTTAATGAGGGGTTGCATCTGCTTACTACTATACAGGAAACATGGTACGATTGTCTGATGAAGATAGGTGTTTTTGATTCTGGTATTGGTGGCGAAGCGGTTGCGCACGAGCTTCGCAGTCTTATTGAATACGCTGAAGTTGTTTCCGTAAATGACCATAAAAATGTTCCTTACGGTGGCCGGCCGAAAGATGAAATTATCGAACTTACCGATGCGGCAATTCAACCGCTATTAAAGCAAGGTTGTGATGCGATTGTACTGGCATGTAATACGGCCACAACGAACGCAATTAGTGCACTCCGCGAGCGCTACCCTACACAAAAATTTGTAGGGCTAGAGCCAATGGTAAAACCAGCTGCTCGTACATCAAAAACTAAGAAAATTGCCGTGCTTGCCACACCAGCCACCCTACAGAGCCAACGTTACGCTGAACTTAAGAAACAATGGGCTGAAAACGTGACTGTTTTCGAGCCAGACTGCCATACTTGGGCAACTCTCATTGAGAATAATAAAATCAATGATGTTGATCTTGAAGCGGTTATTACGCCACTTTTAGAAGCTGACGTTGATGTCATCGTCTTAGGCTGTACCCACTATCATTGGCTTAAAAATACAATTCAAAAAAAGGTCGGTTCAGATATTACAGTACTTGAACCTTCAAACGCTATTAGTAGTCGAATACTCTCAATTGTCGGCTAGGTTGTTTTTAGTTTCTCAACGGCAGCAATAAACTGCTCACCGCGATCAACATAGTTTTTATAAAGCCCAAAGCTAGCACTTGCCGGGCTTAATAGCACTACCCCGCCCTCGACTGAAAGTTCGGCGGCGCGCCTTGTGAACTTTTCGGTTGTCGGGTTTTCTATGAATTCATAATTACTAAACCCAGCCTCATCAGCAGCTTTTGCGATGGCCGGCCCTTCATCACCAATAAGCAATACCTTTACTTCATGCCGAGTTAACTCATTACCAAGTTCACTAAAGTCTGATCCCTTATATGAACCGCCTAAAATAATCACTTTCGAACGATTTGGAAATGCCCGAAGCGAGGCAATGGCCGAACCAGGCGTGGTTGCAATGCTGTCATCGTAGTATTCTACCCCATTTACAGTATCGACGTATGCCAATCGATGTGGAAGACCTTTAAAATTATTTAATCCGGTTTTTATAATTTCCGGGTCTTGAACATATTGCCAAATAGCATCAATGGCCGCCATAGCATTGTCGATGTTATGTGCGCCGGGAATGCGAAGTTCGCTGGTAGAACAGATGATTTGAGGGCCGTAGTAAAACATTCCGTCGCGTACATGTGCCGCCGCTTCAGATGGGTAGCCAATTTTTGTAGCGTTCGAGCTATCAGCAATAAACTGAGCATATTCATTCAACGCGTTATATACTAGTAAGTCGCTGCTTGTTTGATACCGAGTAATTTGAGCCTTTGCCTCGACATACTCTTCCATACTGCGGTGAACATCTAGGTGCTCCTGTTCAATCATTAATACAACGGCTGTATGCGGTGAACGTTTGATATCCCATAATTGAAAACTTGAAAGTTCATAGACAACAATATCATCCGGCTGAACTTGAGCAAGCACATTTAAGGCCGGTATCCCAATATTCCCAACAAGCCAAACTTTCTTACCAGCCGCTTCAAGAATTGAGGTAATTAAGCTTGATGTCGTACCCTTCCCCTTCGAACCTGTCACCCCAATAATAGGCGCAGGGCATTGGGCGAAGAACTCATTCGTTGCTGACCACATTGTCCCGTCGGTAGTAATTTTGTACGGTGCCAAGCCCGCCGTCCGTACCACAATATCAAAGCCGTTTAACTTCTCAAACGCGTCCGAACCCAGTAGTGTCTTCACGCCCTCGGGCAACGCCCGGCTTGGTGTTTCACTACCATCGACGATAGTAATATCGTTTGATGAGTCAGTGGACCAATATTTATAATTTTCTTCACCTTCTACACCGTAGCCTGCAATTGCAATCTTCATAGGCTTATTCTACCCCTATTCTTCGTTTTTAGGATACAGTTTCACAAGCTTATCGTGTAGTTCAATAATTTCGTCACGGTCACCGCTACTGACGGCTGCTAAAACAGATATATCAGCATTAATGAATTCGCGGGCTACGCTAACGATTTTCTCGCGGGTGACTTTGCGGATCATGTCAGGCACTTTACCATAGTCTTTGACGCAATCGTCGGCAAAGTAGCGATTAGTATAAAAGCTGCTTATTTGTGAGACGGTCTGAGCACCCATCTGGTAACGCCCAAGGCCAAATGATTTAGCGGCTTCAATTTCTTCATCTTTTAATTTTCCTTCAAGAACAGCCTTCAGTTCTTTGGCAATGATATCAAATAACTGTGGTGCCGTGTCGTGATTTACCTGCCCTGAAATATCCCAGGCACTATCGTAAAAGCCAGCACCACTGTAGGCACCAACGTGATACGCAAGGCCTTTTGAACGGGCTTTTCCATAAATACGCGATGTCGCCGTCCCGGTCAGGATATGGTTTAAAGCATTCATCGCATCAAGCTCTTCATCATCAAGCACCCGCGGCACCGTTAGTGTCCAGCCGAAGGTGACATTAGAAGCATCTTTACGGCGAATCAGGCTTGGGTTGGCTTTATGAAGCTCGTCGCGCGGAATTGTCAAACGCTCACCGCCTGGTAGTTCGAAGCCTTCAAGCTGACGGATAATATCTGCCTTTCGGCCACGAAGCTTACCGGCAATCACAAAGCGCATATTGCGAGTGGTATGGGTTCGACGGTGGTGTTCACGAATATCACTCAGTGTCACATTGTTAATCGTAGCGAGGCCTTGCCGATACGTTAATACATCTTCACCTAAAAGCTGCTGTACTCGTGGCCATAATATACGGTGGTGGTCGTTAAGGTAGCCAGTCAATTCACTTCGAACATTCCCCTTTTCAGCTTCAAGCTCTTTCTCATTGAATCGAGGCTGACAAATACTAAGCCGTTGAAGTTCCAAAATCCGATCCCATTCAAAGTCGGCGCAGTCAGCTTCGTAGACCATCGCAAAGTCAGATGTATAGGCATTATGGTAGGCACCGTTTTTTGTAAAATCGGCTTCAAAAGCACTCTCACTCTTAAAACGAGCGTTAGCACCGAACGCCATGTGCTCCATAATGTGAGCTACTTGCTCGATATCCTTATCTTTTGCGTACCGGTTACCAGCCCTAAAATGAAACTGCATACTCATCACGGTTGCGCCCGGTATATTGATTAACAGGCCGCGGGCGCCATTTTTAAGTTTCACTTCTTCAACAGTATGGTTCATAGGGTTCGTTACTTTCAGTCGTTCTATTTGTATAGTAGAGATATCTAGCGACGGCCAGATTTACGGTTTTGGCGCTGGCTTTTCTTTTTCTTACGAGCAGTGTTCTTTTTAGCGGTTACCTCGCCAGATTTCTCGCCTTTTTTAACTTTGAAATCATCATCACGACTCGCTTCACCTGGCAACACTTCTTTAACACCCTTTTCCACTGACGTTTCGGCCAGTCGAGTAAGTTCAGTATCGTGTTCTTCGTCGGTGCGAGCAACTGCATCGCGTACTGTTACGTGGGTAATAGCACGAAGCACTTCATCACGAAGAGTGGCTTGCAAGCTATCAAATAACTTTTGCGATTCGCTTCGATACTCAACAAGTGGGTCACGTTGCCCAACACTGCGCCAGTGAATACCCTCACGGAGATGCTGCATGTTCTCGAGGTGCTGCATCCACAATGTATCAAGTACTTGTAAGTAGACCTCGCGCTCAACCTTACGAATAACATCTGTTTCAAGCTCTTCTTCTTTCGCAGCATAGAGTTTCTTGACTTCTTTTAAAGCAAGTTCGAAGCGGTTTTTATCGCGCTTTTCCGCACCGATGGCTTTGAGGCGCTTGTCATTTAATGGGAAGATTTCGTCAAATTCAGCGCTAAAGTTTTTATTATTCTTAGCCGGTACAACTGTTAGTTCGCGCACCTTCACTTCCATTAAGCGCTCAATTTCAGCCTTAATGTCGGCGCCTTCCAAAATTTTGCGGCGAATTGTGTATACAACCCGGCGGTGACGGTTAATCACATTGTCGTACTGAACCACGTTTTTACGATTGTCAAAGTTGTAGCCCTCTACCCGTTTTTGGGCAGCTTCAAGTGTTTTCGACACCATCTTGTGCTGTAGCGGCATATCATCGTTGACACCAATGCGAGACATCAAAGCAGCAATACGTTCACCTTGGAAAATACGCATCAAGTCATCTTCAGTTGATACGTAGAACTGTGTTAAGCCAGGGTCGCCCTGACGACCACCACGGCCACGAAGCTGGTTATCAATTCGGCGTGACTCGTGACGCTCTGAACCAATGACTACCAAGCCGCCAATTTCAGCCACACCCTTACCAAGCTTAATGTCGGTACCACGCCCAGCAATATTAGTTGCAAGGGTAATTGCGCCTTTTTCACCAGCCTTTTCAACAATTAAGGCTTCACGTTCATTATTTTTAGCGTTCAAAATTTCATACGGAATTTTCTCTTTATCAAGGTATGCCGCAATCATCTCGTTCTTCGCAATAGACGCCGAACCGACCAATACTGGTCGACCCGCTTCATGATGTTCTTTAATAGCGTCAGCAATCGCTTTTAACTTGGCTTTTTCAGTACGATAAATGAGGTCTTCTTTATCTTCACGAGCAATTGGCTTATTCGGTGGAACTTGCACAACATCAAGTTTGTAGATTTGCTGGAATTCTTCGGCCTCGGTAAAGGCGGTACCGGTCATACCCGCTAATTTTTTATAAAGACGGAAGTAATTTTGGAATGAAACCGTCGCAAGGGTCATACTTTCTTGAAGAATTGGTACATTTTCTTTGGCTTCAATTGCCTGATGTAGCCCTTCGTTATAACGACGACCCTGCATTAAGCGACCGGTAAACTCGTCGACGATGATAACTTCACCGCTCTTTGTGACGACATAGTCTTTGTCACGCTTGAATAAAGTTTGTGCTCGAAGCGCCTGATCTAGGTGGTAGACAGAACGGACATATTCTGGGCTGTATAAGTTTTTTACACCAAGCAAGCGTTGTACTTTTTCGACGCCATCGTCAGTTAATGCGACCATTTTGCGTTTTTCATCAAGAACATAGTCACCATCGGTAAGTTTTGCAGCAACTTTGGCAAATTGCTGGTAACTTTCAGGGTTTTCGCTGGCCGGAGCACTAATAATAAGGGGTGTTCGAGCTTCGTCGATAAGAATAGAGTCTACCTCGTCGACAATCGCATAGTGGAGGTCGCGCTGGCGAAGTAAATCAACTTCATTTACCATATTGTCTCGAAGGTAATCAAAACCAAACTCGTTGTTAGTACCGTAAGTAATGTCAGCTGCGTAGGCTTCTTTTCGAGTAGCCGGACGAAGCTTCTTCATACGCGCATCGGTATGACTTTCGTTGTCGTAGGTAGGGTCGAAAATAAACGAAGCGTCATTAATAATGACACCCAGTGAAAGGCCGAGGAAATGGTACAGTTCACCCATCCAGCCACCGTCACGCTGTGCCAGGTAATCGTTTACCGTGATAACATGCACCCCTTTACCTTCAAGCGCATTAAGATAGGCTGCAAGTGTGGCCATAAGGGTCTTACCTTCACCGGTTTTTAATTCAGCAATATCGCCTTCGTGAAGCACCATCCCACCCACAAGTTGTACATCGAAGTGGCGCATGCCAAGCACCCGGTCGCTGGCTTCTCGAACCAATGCAAACGCATCAGGAAGAACGTTATCAAGCGTTGTTCCCTTTTTACCAAGCCTTTTCTTTAAAACTTCAGTTTGCTTTTTTAGTTCAGGCTTCGAAAGTTTTTTGTACTTGTCGGTTAATGCATTAACAGCATCGACTTTTTTCTCAAGTCGCTTCAGCGTCTTTTTCTGGGGATCACCAAAGATTTTAGTCAGTGTACCCTGCCGTGTAATCGCCATTATTTACTACCCCGCCTTTCAGGAAAATATCGGTAATTTCTTTACTCACTATTATACGATTATCGGGGGTGAAGCACAAGCACGGCGTAGAGGTATTGACTATATTTAATAAAAGTTATATAGTTGCATAGTTAATTGATGAGTTACAAGCACCGGGGGTACCCGGGGCTCTTTTGTTTTGGAGACATATGAAGTCACTACTTGTGCACGCAGCCTGGATTCGTTCAGATAGGCATTTAAAACTTAGCCTGTCTTTATTTATCGTGCTTTTTTTACTTGCTCTCGCTTATAGCCAAGTACTTATTTCGCTACAAAAGATAGACGACGCAGCCGCTCAACCTATAGTTCAAAGTACGAAATCAGAAGAAGTTTCGCCGGCTAAAACCGAATCAGTACAACAGGCTACAGAACAGGCTACAGAACAACCTGCCGCCCAAGCACAGCAACCTGTTGCTACCACTCCTCCAGCGCCCGTACAACCGACCCCAGCTGTAACACCGGCTCCGACATACGACAAAGTAGCAATCCCAAGTATTGGACTTTCATCTCGCTATGTTTCTGTTGGTTTAACCGCGACCAATAATATTGACGTACACCCGACGCTTGTCGGGCTTTACAGTGGGCGTTCGCAGCCTGGTACCCCTGGTGCCGTATTCTTAGACGGTCATAATCCGGGGGTGTTTAGCAACCTACCAAGCATTAGTACTGGCGCCGTTATAACAATCACAAAAGCAAGTAATGAAACTTTCAACTACACCGTTGTTCATACCGAAACAGTACAGCTCGAGGGTATCAATATGCGTAAGGCGCTATCGGTGTATCCAGGCTATACCGAGGGACTTAACCTCATGACATGCGTGGGTACATTTATTCCCCAGATCAATACTACCGACCAGCGTTTCGTTGTTTACACAGTCAGGTCGTAGCTAGCCTTTGCCGCCACTTTCCTATCAAGCACCGCTTCTTTATATTTACGAAGTTGGGCAACAAGTTTAGCCTCAACAATATCAATCGCTGCCATCATATTAAGCGTAGAGTCTTTTGCCATAATTACTTTTTCAGGTACGTGTAAAATAACCTCAGCCTCATATTTATTACCATGATCACGATTTACCTGCCGTAACTTTACATCCGCCGTCACTGTTTTACGGGCATGTGACGGTATGTATTTATCGAGCTTACCAACTTTTTCTGTAACGTATTTTAGCGTGCGCTCGTTGACGTTATATTTGATTCCTGTGATATCAATTGATGCTATCATGTTCATCCTCCGTTCGGTTGGTTGATGAATGTATTATAGCATTTCGTTTCTGAGCTTCAGATGAGAAACACTGGCGTTTGCATGCGTTTGATGCTCGTGAGTAGGATCAATAATACCTTTTATTCGATTAATTGCACCGCCATGAGTCACTAACAATACCGATGAGTAGCCCGTTGTTTTTAGGTATTCTAAAAATTCACGTAGCCTATTGGTAAAATCCCGTAACGTTTCTGCGTTAGGGATTGTGGAAATGTCCTCGCTTGACGCCCAAAAACCCTCCCAGTCATAGGTGTCCCGATGCTGCCCGCCGGCATCGCCAAAATTACGCTCGCGTAAGCGTTCATCTTCTTTGTACGGTATGTCTGGATATTTTTCACGAAAGAATGAAGCTGTTTTTGAAGCACGTTGCAAGTCAGAAGAAAAAATAGCATCAATCGGTTTAGAAAAACCCATGGCTACTTCCTTTGCCTGCTTAATCCCCTTAGCATTCAAAGTGGTATCCACCCAACCCTGTACTACCCCGTTCTTGTTGGCATCAGTTTCACCATGACGAACAATATATAGATCCATATATTACTCTTCTGTTACAACAAATCGCATTTTAAAGAACCTCGCGACCACCAAGATACGGGCGAAGTACCTCAGGAACGCGCAGTGTACCGTCTTCATTCTGGTAATGCTCGATAATCGCCACCAATGATCGCGCCAGAGATACGGCTGTTCCGTTCAATGTGTGTACAGTATCTACCGAACCATCAGCCCGTCGAACGCGAATATTCAAATTCCGCGCTTGAAAATCGGTACAGTTTGAACAACTGGTAAGCTCACGGTACATGCCATCAACCGGTGACCAGTATTCGAGGTCATACTTTTTCGCAGCAGGTGCGCCAAGGTCGCCGGCGGCAATATTAATAATGTGGTATGGAATACCAAGCGATTGCCAGATTTCTTCCTCTATAGCAAGGAGCTTTTCGTGTACCTCAACGCTTCGCTCGGGTAAAGCAAAAGCATACATTTCAAGCTTATTAAACTGGTGGACACGAAACAGACCCCGGGTGTGTTTACCGTAGGTACCCGCCTCTTTTCGATACGACGGACTTAAACCGGCATACAGTAGCGGCAAATCTGCCTCGTTTAAAATTTCGTCAGCGTGATAGCCTGTAAGCGGCATCTCGGCAGTAGCAATAAGGGAGAGATCTTCACCTTCAATAAAGTATTCGTCGTTCTGCTCGCTGCTTCGGGGTGCAAAACCGGTACCAGTTGCCACACTGCTGTTTACCATGTGCGGCACAGTCATAAAAGTAAAACCTTTCGACGTAAGAATGTTCAAGGCGTACTGGGTAATTGCGTTTTCGAGTAAGGCAAGATCACCCTTTAGATAGTAGAACTTAGCCCCAGCTACTTTGGCGCCACGCTCGAAATCTACCCAGTCGCGCTTAGTTGCAAAATCTAAGTGGTCAATGGCGCCTTCGGTTTTATCACCCCAGGTTTTGATTTCAACACTATCCTCTTCGCCACCAAGTGGTACATCCTCTTGCATGAGGTTAGGGAGTGTCGAGAAAGCTGTATCAAACTTGTCTTCGGCTTCGCGCAAAGATGTTTCAATACCAGACAGCTCGTCTTTAATGGCCTTCCCCTCTTCAATAAGTTCAGGTGACGGCTTGCCGCCCTTCATTTTGCCAGCAATAGCATTACGGCGTTCACGTAACTCATCGGCTTGCACTTGAAGTTCGCGACGAGCAGTGTCGAGCGCTAAAACTTCGTCGATATTAACGTTTTTATACCCCTTCTCCTCGGCATTACGCTGCACGAGTTGTGGGTGTTGGCGGACAAGGCGAATATCTAACATACTAGGGGTATTTTAACACAAAAACAATACAGTTTCGCCTGTTAGGTCTCATCTTTGGGTAGTTTATGAACTCGATCAGGCGTATCCGATACAAGATTATAGTGCAAAAATGTTCCAGGTTGCACATCTGCATCAACTACGTCTTGGATGTTTGCTACTAAATCATTATGAGTAAGGCGAACAGCATCCTCCCAGCCGCCCAATCCAGCATCAAAGTACTTCCCACGATCTGGATCTTGGTATATTGTTTGGTGAACTTCGTAGCCAGAAGAAATTCTGTCTCTTAAATTAACACCGCCAAGTCGAGGTATAACAATATGGGCGCCATTTTCCGATGCGTGCTTTGCGGCTTGCTCGATTGCAACTTTCGACTCCCCGTAGTGAGTAGTTCCACCTCCCGGATTAGTATTTCTATTATGCCTATTCGGTTGAGGCTCTTCCTCTATGTCGATATAATCTTGCGCTTCGCGTCGCATACGCCAGTTACTCGGTACATGGGCGTTCACCGACCCAAGCAATACAAGTTTGGCTATCGCACGTTCGCCTAGTTCTTCAATACATGCAAGAATGCGTTTCGCAAGTTCAACATTTTCCAGATCGATACTGTCAGGTTGTAGTATTCCTTCTTGGGTATTCCAAGCTCCATGAATAAATACATCGTACGTTTCAAGAAGATGTTTAATGAGGTCACGGTCTTTCAGGTCACTTTGAATAAATGAAGAATCTGTACCTCCTTTATCTGGCGTGACATCAACACGGGTAATTGTCGCATCGAGCGCAGGTTTATCCCCGTCGACAAGACTTCTACCTGTTAATACCCGTCCGACTGTGCCCTCTGAACCTGTAAGGACTACTCTTTTCATTTTGTTTCAGCTGGTGAATAGTTTCGCTTATAATCGATATCAATCAAGCGACCAATTTCGCCAAGGTAGGTTTGAATTGGCGCATTTGCAACTGGAGTCGTTCCAGCAATCTCAAGCTGAATATCTTCACGCCCCATTTCTCGAAGTATTTGAAAAGTATCCTGAGCAGTACGCAGCGTATGAGGATTGCCTGTAACATACAAAACTTTTGCACCTTTTTCTGGTGGAATTTGCGTAAGCCACTCCCTAGTAACACTTTTCGTTGTTGGACGAGGGTCGATAATCTTGTCACCATTGCGACGTTCAACCGCAGGCGCATACAAGAGTACGGTTTCATGACCATCGTCTTCGAAATGATATGAAATTGTGTCACGAGCTGGTGCACCATTGATGGGTTTAACTGGATTTAATAATTTCTCTTCCATACCAGTCGCTTTAATAAGATTAAGATCAATCCGATGAGGGCTAAGATTACCTTTTTTTGAACCGTCATTCTGTTTCAATAACGCTATTCGAGCTGTGTCGGTTTCAGTAAACAACCAATCATTTTGTTTATCATGGTCAGTGGGGTTCGTAAAAGCACCCTCACTTGCTTCAATCACTCTGCGTGCATGTGCCGCCCAAGGATTGTCGCTAATATCATTACCACCAAAACGACCCTCAACACCAAGTAGTTCCTCACCCGATCCATCAAGCTTAACACGAGGTCGTTGGCCAACAAGCCAAATTTCAGTTCCGAGTTGCGTTCCTTGATGGCGAGCGGCTGTCGTTAATTCTCGACGCCGATAGTTTGCCGTTGTCGTACCACCCACAACAAGAGATTGATCGTAAATTGCATCAGGATCAGGTAGTAATTCTCCAGCAAAGCCTATCCTTTCGAGGATTGGCATAACCGCAGCAACTTCTTCTGGTGTAAATTGGTCTTTCGTCTCACTATTACCATGTTCGCCGCCAATCCAGCCACTTCGAACATAGTCAAGCATATCCGCTGGATCATCAGACCACTTGTCTTCCCTGTTAAGAGCTGTGAATATTTCTTTCAACTCCTTTTTATACGGTTCAAAGAAACGACCCTCACGAATCACTAAAGTTTCGCGCTCATCAATACCAGTTTGAAATTCTAACGGATTTTTATTTTCTGTACTCATTGCTTGAACGATACCATATTATATAGATTTTATCAACTTACCATACAGAGCTATTATTTATTCCGTCCTCAAAGCCTCAATAGGGTCTAACTTCGCAGCTTTACGTGCCGGGAACCACCCCGCCAACATAGCAATAATTATCAACACCGCAATCATAACGATAATTGGTATGGGCTTAAAGATAAGAAGACTCGTCCCATCGGATAAGTTAAGCACACTAGTTATGATTGGGTTTAGAATAAGGCCTAAAATTACCGCTACTGCCGCACCAATAACGCCACCCAAAAAGCCAATCCAGGCGGCTTCAAACTGAAATAGCCGACTGACCGATGATCCACGCATACCTAGCGCCTTCATTAAGCCAATCTCACGAGTTCTTTCCAGTACGCTAATGTACTGAGTATTAATGATTCCAAACACACTGGCAATAAGGGCGATAATACCAAACCCAAGCACGATCCCCTGAAGTGTATTCACCACTGTAAAGATAACGCTTTGCAGATCTTTAGCTGTTTGTGGGAAGTAACCATCTTCGCGTTGTAATGTTTCTTTTACTTCGGCTGGGTCATAGCCATCTTTTACAACTGCCGTCACGCCAACATATTTTTGGTACTGGGAAGTACCTTCGGTGGAAAACTCGCTAATAGCCCGGGCTGCGTTTGGTGCGATCTGAATTGACGTTGTCGAGGTAAGGGCTTCGGCTGACTTTTCGGATATTGCCCGGACCGTAAGGCTAAACTGTTTTGTTTTCGGTGAAAGTAAAGATTGTACAGCTGCTTGGCCACCCGCTACAAAAGCAGCCGTTATGTCCTCTTCTGAAGGGGTTGCGGTTGCTTGTGCGACGGTCATTACAACCTTTCTTCCTATTAAATCAGCTGGGGAATTTGCAATTTTTTGCTCTACGAGAAAATCAGCATAGGCACTTGGTAGTACCGCCTCATCGTCTTCTATTTCTGTGCCCTGCGGCGGAAGGGTGCCTTGGGCGACGCCACTAATAACGGTGGAGTTATACGATGACACATCTGCGCTAAACTTTTTTGCGCTATCACCGAAGGTTATGTACTGAACGGTTGGTTGATAGGTCGGAACCACACTTGTTAATTCTTTACGAGCAGCAAGTGTGTCGACATCTTCCTGAGTCATCTGTTTAATAGTAATGCCCTGAGAGGTAGCCGAGGCATCCGGATCGTACTCGCGAATTGAGCTTTGGCTTGTTGGGCCTCCGAATAGTGCATCATCTTTGACGATAAACAGTGCCTGTGGGTTAACATTTGAATTGATAAGATTATTCGCATATTGGCGAGCGCCCTCACCGGCTGCTAGGGAAATAGTTATAGTAAATGCGCCAACGGCAATTGCTAAGCTTGTAAGAACGGTGCGGGCTTTTGCGTTTCGCAGGCTACGGGCAGCCCGATTAATAATGTCGATCGTTCTCATAAGCCCACCACCTTTCGAGCGATTGGCTTTGGCGTAGGTCTATTATCAGCATTAACCATTCTCTCAATTTTGCCATCCTTTATAAAAATTTGAATGTCACACTTTTTTGCTAAGTCCGAATCGTGGGTCACGATAATTAAAGTACTCCCCTGCTTTTTATTCAAGCCAAATAATAAGTCTTCAACTTTCTCGCCTGTCGCGGAATCAAGGTTACCTGTTGGCTCGTCGGCAAAAATAATCCGGGGGTTGTTTACGATCGCCCGTGCAATCGCTAACCGTTGTTTTTGCCCACCAGAGAGGTTACGAGCTTTTTGTTTTAATTTTTCATCAAGTTCAACCGTTTCAAGCGCTGCCTCAATTCGCTTTCGACGAGTTCCAGCACTTACCTTTGCAATTTCGAGAGGTAACGCGACATTATCGTAGACTGTTTCGTTGGCTTGCACGAAAAATGATTGAAAAATAAACCCAATTTTCTCAGAACGAAACAAGTCGACGGCTTTATTTTTTAGTTTTAGAATATCGGTTCCATCAATAACTACTTCGCCGGCTTCAGGCCGATCAAGCCCGCTCATGGCGTGCATAAGGGTTGATTTACCACTTCCCGACTTACCAACAATCGCGACGCTAGCTCCGTCTGGGATGACAAAGCTCACATTATCAAGGGCAGTAAAGGTGCTTTGCTTCTTACCATACGTTTTTGTAACATTCTTAACCTCAATCATTACCCCTCGCTTTCTTCTCCATCCAGTATATCAAACGAAGAAACCCCCCGCTATTTTGCGAGGGGTTTTATTTTAAATTGTTATGAATTTATGCAGTACCAAGAAGTTCTGATACAGCACCAGAAATCTTACGACTGACAGCTTGGTCGTCCGCTACAGTCCCGTCTGGGTTAAGGTCTTTCATAAAGTACAGGTTAGCTTGGTCGTCGCCAACTTTTGCCTTAAGGTTTACAGCCAATGCTTCACGAGCAGCCGCGTGGGCTTGACCGGCACCACTCCCCCATCCGTAGCCTACCAGAGCAACCGGCTTATCATTCCACTCTTTGCCAATCCAGTCGATGGCGTTCAACTGAACTGGGCTCATTGTGTGGTTATATTCAGGTGTAACAAATACGACACCGTCAGCTTCAGCTACTAATTGCGTCCATTTTTTAGCGGCTTCATTGGTTGGCGCAAAATCTGGGTTGGTTGGTGACAATGGGTCATCAAAAAATGGTAAATTAATTTCTTTTAAATCAGCGATAGTCGCGCTTGCGGCTTGCTTTTCAATTTCAGCAACCACCAATGGTACAACTTTTTCATTAACACTGTTTGGACGGACACTTCCGGTAACGACTAAAATATTCGACATGTTTACTCCCTATGTTTACATCAATTACTATATTTAGTATAGCAATAAATGAATGTATGTAAAGTAAAAAAATAGACCCATCGGGTCTATTTATTATAAACAAAAAACTTTTCTAGCTAATTGACTCGATTGTGTATGAGATATCACCCTTAGGTGTTGTAATCGTAATCTTGTCATCAACCTTTTTGCCGTAAAGTGCCATACCAATTGGCGATTCGTTACTTACTTTGCCTTCAAGCGGGTCAGCTTCAACTGGGCCTACTATTGTGTACATAACTTTTTTAGCACCGGTTTTAAGTTCAACTTTACTTCCAAGTCCCACCGTACTCTTTTTAGAAGCCTTGATAATTTCAGCATTGTTAATAATATCTTCAATTTCAGCAATACGAGTCTCCAAAAGACCCTGCTCTTCGCGGGCTGCGTCGTATTCAGCATTTTCGCTTAAATCGCCAAAATCACGTGCTTCAGCAATTTTATCGGCAACTTCACCACGGCGCGACTTAAGTTCTACAAGCTCTGCTTCGAGCTCTTTTTTACCTTCAGAAGTAATTTGATATTGTTTTTTCATCTTAATTTCCTTTAAAGTTTTTCATTACCTCTGTTAGAGGAATTCCGTACGCTACATATAGCGTAGGAGGTGCGCCTCACATCTCTATATTTAGGCTATTGTAGCAAGCAGCTCGTCGAGTGTCAACAATTCAGTTACACCGCTACTTCTGTAAGTGAGCTCGAGTTTATTTTCCCCAACTAAACGTTCACTTATTGTAACACGGTACGGGAGGCCAATCAATTCAGCGTCAGAAAATTTAGCGCCCGGGCGCTCGTCGCGGTCGTCGAATAATACCGTCAAACCAGCGGCTTGAAGTTTCTCGTATAGTTCATTAGCTTGCTCAGTAACATTACCGATACTTACGAGATAGACTTTATATGGCGCAATATTAATAGGCCACACTAACCCTTTGTCGTCGCTGAGCTTTTCGGCAATGACACCCATAGCGCGGGTAATACCAATGCCATACGAGCCAATATATAGAGACTGCTGTTTCCCCTCGGAATCGGTGTAGTATAAGCCCATTTCATCAGTTTTTTGTGAACCAAAGTTGAAAATGTTTCCGGTTTCGGCTGTTTTCACCTGCTCGAGTTCATCACGGCTAATTCCTAGTTCGGCAACAGCATCGTCAATTACTTCTTCGTTAACAGCAATGTTCTTTTCACGATGGAGGTAAATCACATCCTCACCGGCATCAGATATAGTTTGGAACTCGTGGCTGAACTTTGTAAAAGCACCGCCGCTGGCAAATGTCACGTAAGTATCATCGCCAATACCAAGACGGTCGTATACTCGCTTGTAGGCTTCAATTACCTTCTCGTAATACGTATCAAGCTCTTCTTTAGAGGCATGGAACGAATACATATCTTTCATAACAAACTCACGGCCACGCATAATGCCGCTTTTCGCGCGCAACTCGTTACGCATCTTTGTTTGGAACTGATACAAACTAACCGGTAGGTCGCGGTAACTATGAATATAGCTTTTTAACATCTCGACAATTGGTTCTTCATGACTCCAGCCAAGTCCCAGCTCTGTTTCATCTTTCAGTTTAGTTTTAAACCAAACATCGACCACTTCATCATCCCAGCGGGTAGTCTGCTCCCACACTTCTTTGCGTTGCAGGGTGGTCATAATAAGCTCGTTGCTATCAATTTTGTTCATTTCTTCACGAACAATCGCCTTAATATTTTCAAGTACCCGAAGGCCGAGTGGCAAATAGGCGTAAACACCGGCCATCTCTTTATAGACAAAGCCGGCTCGAATTAACAGCTGGGCATTCTTCGCCACTTCGTCGGCTGGCGCATCTTTTAGTGTTTTGGTGAATAAATGAGAAATTCGCATACTTACCCTAGTGTACTAAGGAGTGATGGATTTATAAAGAGGAAATAAAATGCGATACTGTTTTTCATCATGTGCAGTAGGATTGCCGGCCATAAGCTGCCGGTAGCAACACGAAGCAAACAGAGCACGATGCTCAGTGCAAACACATCAATCGCAACGTTCCACTGTAAGTGCACGGCGGCAAATAACAGGCTTGTAATAAGGGTTGCTATCCAAATTGGGGCATGTTTTTGAAGCTTTCCAAACAAATACCCTCTAAACAATAGCTCTTCAGCGAATGGTGCAACGACAACTAAACTAATAAAAGCCAAGATATACTCGGGGCGCGTTACAATATTACTAAAACCCGTTTCCTGTACCTGAGAATAGTCGATAAATGTCAGAAAAACTGTCGCTAGTGCCGCCACAATTGAAGTAAGGATGATGTACGCGACAACACCACCCAATGACCATACAATATCCATCCAAGTCGGCAGCCTCTGCAAGCCAAGATCTTGGCGGCTCGTGCTGCGTTTTGCGATAAGCCTTGGTAGTCCTATAACAATAGCAATTGCCAAACCATAAACAATGACACCACCTACGGTATTAAATATCGAAGTATTAATTCCTTGTAGCGGCACTCCAGCACGCGCTAAAGCCTCTACAAAAATGCGTATAAAAGCCTGTGACAGTATAAATCCTAAGAAGACCCATAATGGTAAGCCTACTACGTACAGAATCTTCTGCCACACTGGCTTTTTAAAAGAGCTTGGTAACATCACCGACCGTAATAAGTACTACTAGAAGCATTAAAACAGCAAAGCCAGTTCCATGAATCTTTTCTTCACGTTCTTTTGTTAATGGCTTTTTTAATACTTTAAACAACGCCGTTACAAACCATCGACCGCCATCAAGTGCCGGAATTGGCAGGGTGTTCATAACTGCCAAAGTAAGTGAAATAATAGCTGCTAAAAATACGAGCTGTTCAAAACCAGCTGCAGTCGCCGCCGGGAAAATAACCCCTAAAATACCGACCGGCCCCGCAACACTATTGCTAGCTTCGTTTAGCTGTGCGCTGGCTGCTTGGCGTCCAGCCTCGTTAAAACTTAATTGTCCAAACAAACCACCGAAGAAGTTCACCACAAGTTCGCCGAGACCCTGAAGTGTTACCCAAGTGAATTGCAAAGTAGTGACAAGCCCGGTAATTGGGGCAGACCAAGTAGACTTCAAACTTTCCTGCTGCCCAAGCGACGCACCAAACACGGCCGAATCAGTGTCGCGTAGCTGTACCGAAGCGGTTTTTACCTCGCCTTGGCGCTTATATTCAACCGCAACCACCTGCCCCTTATACTGCTTACTATCGTTAATCAGTTCTTGGGAAGAATTCACCGGCTCGCCCGCAAGCGAGATAATTTGGTCGCCCTTTTGTAAGCCTGCCTGTTGCGCTGGATAATTATTAGTGACACCAGTAAGCACGACTGGACTGGTTATGGTTTGTGTATCGCTTGCGACAGAAAACTGGTCGGGAATAATTTTAGGAATACCTGATGTAAGTGCCAAGATAGTAAGAAGTATAACGGCAGTTACCCAATTTATTACCACACCAGCGAGGAGTATCTTGGTCTTCTGCCAAAAAGTTGCCGCACCATAATCGCCTTTTTTATTGGCTGCGTCATGCTCGCCTTGTAGCTTTACAAAACCGCCAAGCGGTAACCAGTTAACTGTAAAAAGAACACCATTCTTTAGCTTTTTACCCCAAGCTTTTGGTGGGAAACCAATACCAAATTCTTCAACCACTACCCCATTACGCTTCGCGACAATCGCATGTCCTAATTCGTGAAGCACCACTAAAATAACGAGTACTAATAAGCCTACAATAATACCTAAAATTAGCATTTTTTCTCCTGTTTATTACCCACCAAAGCGTCGCTGTCGGTTTGCGTATTCTTTTAGTATAGCCGTGACATCATCTTTTGTCATATCCGGCCATGTTTTTGGCAGGAACAATAGCTCGCTGTAGGCCGCGCGCCACAACATAAAGTTCGAGAGACGCTGCTCACCACTAGTACGGACGATTAAATCAATTGGTGGAATGTCTGGTGCGTAAATATGTTCACTAATAAGCTCTTCGGTAATTTCATCTAACGGTGTACCAGCCTGAACAACTTTTTTAACCGCATCGGCAATTTCTAATTGACCGCCATAATTAAAACATACTACAAAATCACCAGCCGTGTTACCTGCTGTTTCAAGCTCGGCTTTATCAATCGCTTTTAAGATCCTTTGCGGTACCCCGTCGCGTGAACCAACTACCCGTAAGCGAATATTTCGTTTGTGAAATTCAGGTAAATCGGCTGTTAAAATTTTGAGAACCAACCCTAGAAGCCGTTTCACCTCATCGGTACTTCGCTTCCAGTTTTCAGTTGAAAAAACATAGACAGACACATACTTTACACCAGCATCGATTGTCGCAATAGAAATATCTTTTAAGACATTGTGCCCCGCAAGGTGCCCCTCGTAGTAAGGTAAACCGTGCTTTTTCGCCCAGCGGCGGTTACCGTCAACAATGTACCCAATGTGATTTGGGATAGCAGCTTCGTTAGGCTCGTTCATTAAGATGCCCCTCTAATAAAACTATATCTTTAAGATCTTTTTCGGATGCTCGCCATTTTTTGAATTCAATAATAATAGCAGGGTTAGCAAAGAGAACCCCATCAATCTTAACTGCGGAAGCGTAAAGCTCGCTAAATGGATGCTCTGGTGTCCAAAATGGCCAAATCTCTAAATCTTCACTAAGAAGTACTTCGCCATCATGTTTTAGCTGACGGCGATACCGATTTGTATCAGCAAGTCGTTGCCACGTTTCTGGGCTTACGGCAATGTCTATATCACCCGACTTTCGAAGTCCCAGGGCATCAAGTAAACCACTTCCGATCACTACAAAGTTATCGAGTGGCAGTCCGAGGCTTTTTGCACGTTCAACGATAGTAGCCATTAAATTGTAAGAATTTCTTTTTCTTTTTCTTTAAAAGCGGCTTCAATCTGACCATTGTGTGTGGCCATTAAGTCGTCAACTTGTTTCTCGACACGTTTTTGGTCATCCTCAGACATTTCCTTACTGTCTTTAAGACGCTTGGTTTCTTTAAGCGCGTCCTGACGAACGCTTCGAAGTGCAATACGAGCTTCTTCAACCTTCTCAGATGTTTGTTTTACAATTTGCTTACGGCGCTCTTCTGTGAGTGGCGGAATAGGCACGCGTATAAGACGACCATCGTCACTTGGGTTAAGGCCTAGGCCTTGATCAGCGCGAATTGCCCCTACTATTTGCTGTAGGTTACTTGGGTCAAACGGCGTAACAGTAAGAAGCTGTGCTTCAGCCGCTACCACATTTGCTACTTGGTTAAGCGGCATTTTCTGCCCGTATGCTTCAACATATATACTATCGAGCATACTTGGATGCGCACGACCTGTACGCACCTTTTTTAATTCTTCTTCGAAGTGAGTAACAGCTGCGGTAAATCGGTCTTCGTATTGTTTTGAGTTAAACATAATTCCTCTTTTCGTATCTGGTCTATTATAACAAAAAACACCCTCAACTAAGAAGGTGTTTTCATTTGTTGTAAAACTACTAGTCGTTTACACCAAGCTCAATCCGCTTGAAACGGCGGATAACAACGTTCTCACCAGTCAGCGCAACCGTTTCTTTTAGGTATTGCTCGACGGTTTTTGAATCGTCCATAATGTAGCTTTGTGAAAGCAGAACTTTGTCGGCAAAGTGCTTCTTCACTTGGCCGTCAACAATTTTGTCGATCATTTCAGCCGGCTTGCCGTTAAGAGCATCGCTGCTCTTTGCTTCTTCACGAACGCGCTCAAGTTCTTCAGCTGGAATATCAGCCTCTGAAACATAGATTGGGCTCATTGATGCAACCTGAAGTGCAATCATGTGTGCAAATTCTTTAAAGCCGTCAGTGCGGGCAACAAAGTCAGTTTCACAGTTTACTTCAACAAGTACACCAATACGGCCACCGTGCACGTAGCTATCAATTACACCTTCAAGTGCTTCGCGGTCGGCTTTCTTTTCAGCCTTGGTAAGACCCTTCTTTCGAAGTGCTTCAAGCGCCTTATCAAAATCACCATCAGCCTCTACTAACGCAACCTTAGCATCAGTTAAACCAATACCAGTGAGTTCTTTTAGCTTCTTAATGTCTTCTACTGTTACAGCCATTGATTAAGCCTCCTCACCCTTTTCTTTTTTTGTCACACCCTTACCAGATTCGATAGCTTGGCCAACGTAATCAAGGATAAGCTTCACACCCTGAATCGCGTCGTCGTTACCAGGGATAACGTAGTCAATACGTGATGGGTCGACGTTAGTGTCAGCTAGTGCAACGACTGGAACACCAAGTGTCTTAGCTTCGTTGATAGCATTTACATCACCAAGTACGTCGATAATGAAAACAGCACCTGGTTTACCAGAAAGGTCTTTAATACCACCGTACTTAAGCGTGAGCTCGTCAATTTCTTCTTGGAAACGTTGAATTTCAAGCTTGTTGTACTTCTTTTCGAATGCACCCGAAACCATGTTACGCTCAAGGTCTTTCAGCTTTTTAATTTGAGCTGAAATAGTGTTCACATTTGTAAGCGTACCACCAAGCCAACGCTCAGTAACAAACGGTTGGTTAAGCTCTTCGGCTTTTTTACGGACGAGGTCCTTTGTTTGCTTCTTGGTAGCAACAAAAAGAATTGGCTTACCAGCTGCAGCAGTTGCAGTAAGAAACGGCAATGCCTTTTCAAGACCTTCGACGGTTTTTGTAAGGTCAATGATGTGTGCATCTTGACGCTTGCTGTGAATGTATGGCGCCATTTTAGGGTGCCAACGGCTTGTTTTGTGACCAAAGTGGACACCAGCTTCAAGCAGCTGCTTAATATCGACATCAACTGCCATGATATTACTCCTTTTACTTCCCCATCCACGCCTAGAATAGTGTTTTATCTAATTAATCCAGGAGTAACTTGTGTATGGGTGTTTCATTAAAACTCGTTACCCTTTAAACATAGCAGTTTTTGCGTTATTTGTCTAGGAAGAGGTGCCGTTTTTACCCTCGATAAATGCCACAAGCCCGGCGAGAGCGATAAATTGATCAATATCAGAATAGAAGTTACCAGAAGAAAGTTCAATTCTACCAAGTTCGTCAGTGTACACGTGACCATCAGTGCTGAGTACTGAACCATGAATAGAACCGGTATTAAAGACAAAATGCTCATCTGGTACGAAATGCGCCCCAATATAAGGAATATCGATTGCTGGACGATTTAATGCCCTTGCACTTTGTTGCATTGTTTGAGTTGTCGCAACTTTTAGATCGCTAAAATCTACACCATCAGCTGGTTTCGCCCAAGCGTCCATAGCGTAGCGGCCCTCTATTCGATTAAGTGAAAGAAGTGCCATCAATCGCGGATCATTTGTATCAGTTGAGGCAAAATTAGTGATCTCATCGTAGACCTCAATAGCTCTACGAATAGCATTACCTCGCTGGATTTTATCACCCATACCCCCAAGCTTCGCGTAATTGAAAGCAATAAGATCGTCCCCATTATCCGATTCAAAGTCAAAAATTCTATCTTTTTGTTTAATACTTATCAAACGATGGAGTCGGTCATTTGCTACCAGTTGATTAAGCACATCCGATGGCATACGCAAATGAATACCGGTTTCGTTAAGTTCGTGGCGAATATGTTCTGTCATTCCTACACCTAGTGTAACCTTAAGACTTCTTGCGTGCAAAAATTACTTACATCTTTACTCAACCAAACCGCTTGTGCTCTAATAGAACTACTATGTTTTGGAAAACTTTTCGCTGGTCTCTCGTTATTACGGTCATTGCGTTCATACTTGCCTGGTTTTATGGCGGTTGGAATGCATTATTTCTTTGTTTTGTCCTTGCACTGCTTGAAGTATCGCTTTCGTTCGATAACGCCGTTCTGAACGCGACCGTCCTTCGGCGGATGAGTGATTTTTGGCAGAAAATGTTCTTAACAGTTGGGATTGTGATTGCCGTATTTGGTATGCGGCTTATCTTCCCGCTTATTATCGTGGGCGTTGCTGCGCAAATGAATCCATTCGAAGCTTTGCAACTCGCCTTACAGAAGGGTGACCCGCACACACCCGGTACATATGGCTATATTCTCAGCGAGGCGCATCCTCAGATCGCCGCTTTCGGTGGCATGTTCCTACTCATGCTCTTTTTGAACTTTATTCTGACTGACCGAAAGATTAAATGGTTACGTTGGATTGAAGAACCCCTCGCAAAAGTGGGAAAACTAAGCCACTTAGGAATTGTGATTGCCTTAGTCGTTCTTGTCACTGCTGCCGAGGGATGGGCCAAAGACCCGAATGTAGTATTGGTAGCCGGTATTCTTGGTATGATAACCTTCTTGGTGATTCACGGGCTCGGTAGCTTATTTGAGAAGAACCTTGAAGAAACGCTCGATAAAGGTCCGTCAAAACTGGTTCGCGCTACCGGGAAAGCTGGCTTCTTCTTGTTTCTTTACTTAGAGGTACTCGATGCATCCTTTAGCTTTGATGGTGTTATCGGTGCGTTCGCTATTACCTCCGACCCAGTTATAATTGCCCTTGGGCTTGGGCTTATCGGTGCCCTTTTCGTGCGTTCTATTACTATTTACTTGGTCAAGAAGGGTTCGTTAAGTAAATATATTTTCCTCGAGCACGGCGCCCACTGGGCAATTGGTGCGCTGGCAGTCATTTTAATGATCAGTATTGGCTGGCACGTACCTGAACTTATTACTGGTACAATTGGCATTCTGTTTATTGGAGCGGCCTTTACAAGTAGCATTATAAAAATGCGCAAAGCGGCACATCAATAAAGTTACGAAGACCGTTTAAAGCTCATAATCTCGTGGGCATCTGAAATAACGACGAAAGCTCGCTCGTCGACTGCATGGATAGCGGCTTTAATTTTATGCTCTTCAAAACGTGTAATAACAGCTAGTAAAACACCATGGGGTTCTGCATCTTTTGGATTTGCTTCTTTTATATACGTTACTGGCTCATCAACCACCTCGTTGATCGCCTTACCTATTTCCCGCACATGCATACTAACAATCCACACACTGCGCGATTCATTCAAGCCTTCAACCGTAACGTCAATCGCCTTATGGGCTACAAAATAAGCTATTAGTGAGTACAGCGCGTTCTCCCAGCCAAACACAAAGCCGGCTGCAGTTATAATAACGCCGTTAATAACCATAATTGCTTCGCCTATTGAGAAAACCGTTACTTTATCAATTAACACCGCTATCGTGTCAGCACCATCAATCACCCCGCCGTAACGAATCACCAGCCCAGCCCCGATACCTACAAAAATACCGCCAAACACGGCGGCCAGAATAGGAATATCAGTGAAGCCGTGCGGCACGTGTACAAAAGTAAGTGCCGCCAAAGTCACAATTCCGATAGTTGAGTAGACCGCAAAATCTTTACCGAACTTTTTATACCCAAGGTAGACAAACGGTATGTTCAATATAAGAAGTAGCACACCGAACGGTATACCCGAAAGGTAGGCACCTAGAATCGCCACACCGGTTACTCCGCCATCAAGTAAATGATTCGGCAGAAGGAAGAACTGAAGGCCAATTGCTGCCAAGGAACTGCCCACAATCACAAACCCGGCACGAGCTACGTTTTGTAAAGTCATACAACACCCCTTTCGTCAGCAATTCTAGTTATATTGTAGCACCACCCAGTGAACAGCTAAGAACACTTTACAAATCCCCTCTTTTCAGCTACAATAATTCAGATTATGAAAAGCAATTTACACCCAACCGACTATAGGCCCGTCGTATTTAGCGATGACGTCGCCGGTTTTGCGTTCTTGACTCAGTCAACTGCACAAACCACCGATACTATTGAGTGGGAAGATGGCAACACCTACCACCTTATTAAAGTGCACATTTCAAGCGCTTCTCACCCGTTCTTTACGGGTGAAGAGAAGATCATCGACACCGAAGGTCGTGTCGACCGCTTCAAAAACCGTGCCGCCGCTGCTGAAGCTCGTAAGCAAGAGCTTGCGAACAAGGCTAAAAAAGCTGCTGCACGCAAAGCTCGAAAAACTGACAACTAAGTCCTCTTTTTCTGAAATACCCCCACTTGCTGGGGGTATTTTTGTTACAATACATATATGGACCAACAACTCGACACCCAAGCAGAACCCGCTAAGAAAAAAATTCCAAGCCGTACTAAAAAAGCACTCATACTCATTCTTGCCCCTACCTTAATGATTATTATTTCGTTTATTTGTTTTGCACTTATAAATTTAGTATTTAACCAAACATTCTGGATGAAACCAGATGGAGAACCGGTCGCAGAAACGCTGCTTTTTGTTACAATTTTGAATATTATTTTCTTCACTATAGGTGTGGTTGGTATTATTTCATGGCTTCCGGGCATTGTTATTGGTGGTATCCTTCTTGCTAAGAAACCCAGCTCAGTAAAATAACAATTATTCGTTCAAGCCTTTTGGCGGTGCAATAAAGACCGGCCGTTTCTTGCGGTGCCACGCCATAGCTTGCTCAAAAACCAATGAAGTAAACGGCGGAATCCCGGCAACTAAAGCAAACCCAATCCGACATAGCCCCCATCTCATACTTCGCGCCGTTGCTAACACAGCACCAAAATAGGCCACAAAAAACATACCATGCAAACGACCCGCTACTGATATAACTGATTCGTATTCCGGCAGGCCAAATCTTCGGTAAATAATTGCGCCTATCAGCAAGGCCCATCCGACCGATTCTAAAATTGCGGCCAGGCGAAAGATCCACCAAGCCTCTTTGTCGGTAAACCAGTGGGTTTGATTATAGCCCCATAAAATGTAGCCCTGTATTTTTTGAGAAAACGTTTTCACTATTTTTATTATAGCCTGCAAAAAGAAAAACCTGCGTCAAGCAGGCAAACAAGGGTCGCGAAGAGGTCTATCGCGCCTCCTCGTGAATGAATTACTCATTCGCGGCATGGTGAAGCTATTTACTTCTTTAGTGCCCATGCTCACAACCACGAATGTGGCTGTCCGGGATGACTGCCCGTTCAGTTAATGCGACCCTAGCCGCGGCCGATAGTCACCAGCTGCTGCGAGTTCGCCGCCAGGTAACTCTTGATGGACTGCTCGTACAACTGACAGTAGCCGAAGAGCTCGAACGTATTCTTGCTCTGGGCATACCGATCAACCTTGAAGCCCAAGAAGCCGTCACGAATCGGCAGCTTCGCAATGAGGCGGATGAACGCGTCCATGTTGGCGACGAAGCCCGTCAGGCGCTCAGCGACGCGCGGCATGTTCGCCTCCACGTAGCTGCCCAACTGACCCGTGTCGCGCGACGTCACCCTCAGCTCGTAGCCCATGGTGTTGTCGAGGAGCCGCGAAAGCGCCAACTCCGGGATGGGTGCCGATTCACTCAGGTCGATCTCGCAGTAGTTGACCTCAACTCCCTGTTCGTTCACCACGAGCGCGCTGATGAGACAGGGCTCATCGGTGCCGGGCCGGAAGTGCAGGTCGAGGACCATTGTTGCAGTGCTCATTATCTTCTCATTTCTGGGGATACCCCGGTTGGTGAAGCTGGATACTACAAACTGAAGTGGCTTTTTCGGGTGCAATCACCCAAGCAAGCCTAGAGTGATGTGTAAATTATATACTTTTTTCTAAAATATGTCAATTTTAAGCGTATCCTTTGAGCGACGCTACTACTGTTAATATCCCTTGTTTCTTGCTATAATAGCCCTTGAAATGCCGCGCATCGAACTCAATATTGACGACCTTACTGCCGAGAAAACCGACCTCGACACCTTCTTGGCTCGTCCCGATGCTTACAGCGACCCCGAATTCTCACAAAAAAACAAACGCTTACTTGAACTACAGAACATTCTCGAGAAAGCCACCTTACGCCAAACCCTTGAAGCCCAACTTATCGAAGCTAAAGATCTTTCTCAGGGGAATGATGAACTAGCTGAGCTCGCCAAGCTTGAAGCTGCCGACGCCGAAGCACAGCTTGATACACTTGAAAACGAACTGTTCGCCATGCTTGCCCCGAAAGATCCAAACGACGAGAAGAATATTATTGTTGAAATTCGCGCCGGTGCCGGTGGTGATGAGGCCAGCTTATTTGCTGCCGAACTCTACCGTATGTACCTTCGTTACTGCGAAACCCATAATCTTCGCACCGAACTTATCAGCGAAAGCGCTAACGATACCGGTGGCTACAAGGAAGTCGTCTTCTCGGTTAAGGGTGATGCCCCCTACTCTAAACTTAAGTTCGAGTCTGGCGTTCACCGCGTACAACGCGTCCCTGCTACTGAAAGCCAAGGTCGTATTCATACCAGCACCATAACTGTAGCTGTACTTCCTGAAGCCGAAGAAACGGATATTGAAATCAACCCCGCCGACCTTCGTATCGACATTTACCGCGCCTCAGGCCATGGTGGCCAATCTGTTAATACCACCGACTCGGCGGTGCGGATTACTCACATTCCTTCAGGCTTAGTCGTTACCAACCAAGACGAAAAATCGCAGCTTAAGAACAAGGAAAAAGCTATGGGCGTTCTTCGGTCTCGCCTACTTCAGCAAAAAATTGACGCTGAAAATGCTAAGCTTACCGCCGAGCGTCGTAGTTTAATTGGATCTGGTGACCGCTCGGAAAAAATTCGAACCTACAATTTCCCGCAAGACCGCATCACCGACCACCGTATTGGCTACAGTCGCTCGGGTATTCCCCAAGCTATGGATGGCCGAATTGATGATTTAGTAGAAAACTTACAAGCTTATGAACGCGAACTCGCAGCCCAAAACGCTAGCTAACGGTATTACCGTTAAGGATTGGCTTGCCAAAGCGACCCATCAGCTTGTCTTTGTACAGGTTCCAAGTGCACGGCTTGATGCTGAGCTTTTGCTCGCCCATACTGTTCGTAAACCACGCACTTGGCTTCATGGCCACGGTGACGACATACTAGACTCGCGCCATATTGAAATTGCCAATGCTCGCCTCGACCTTCGCCTCGACCGAGTTCCGGTTGCCTATATTATCGGCCACAAAGAATTTTATGGCCGCCAGTTTAAAGTAACCACGGCTACGCTTATACCACGGCCCGAATCTGAGGCACTTATTGAACTACTTGATGTTGCTGTCCCAAAAAATGAAAGGCTCATTAAAGAACAGCCCTTACGATTAGTTGACGTTGGGACAGGTAGCGGTATTTTAGGTATAACCGCCAAACTACAACACCCCGAACTTGATGTGACATTGATCGACACAAGTAAGCACGCCCTCAATGTGGCTAGTGAGAACGCACGAAACCTCCAAGTCGAAACACAGGTCATTCATAGTAACTTGCTTGCTAATTACCCATTCGTTGCCGATATCATCATCGCTAACCTACCCTACGTCGACCCAGGCTGGGAACGGTCACCTGAAACGCAGCATGAGCCAGACCTCGCATTGTTCGCCTCTAATAACGGCCTAGCTCTCATTTTCGAATTACTTGTTCAAACAAAAGATAAACTTGCCCAAGGCGGTAAGCTTATACTTGAAGCCGACCCCGAGCAGCATGCGGCTATCAAGAAAGAAGCCTCGAAGTACGGCTTGATTCTTTATAAAATAGAAGATTACGGCCTTTTATTCGATAAGTTAGCCTAGATAGCGGTTCCGACACGGTTAAACACAACCAATAGAACGACAACGACGCTGAGCGTAAATAACAGCGGTAATAAGACATCTGTCATACGTATTTTTGCATGGTGGTAAAACGAATCATAGGCTTTGTATGCCAGAAAACTTGTAAGTGTAATAATCAGCGAAACTTGCGGCAACATAAGGCTTGAAACAATTGGCAGCGGATAAGCAATTGCCCAGTGGTAGGCAACCCAAGCAATTTCAGCAGTCACAAGCCCCCACCCAAGCCCAATAAACAAACTATGTGTTTCTTGATCATATGAGCTAAGAATATGCCGTGCGGCCGAATAACCAATCAACCAAACCGCCACGACAACAAACGATACCGGCCAGTTATACGAAAGCGCAAACAAGGCCGAAGTACCAAGAAACAAGGCCGCCCCAGCTTGCACAGCAACATAGACCCTTTTAGAACGCGGTTTGATAAACAGTAGCCACCCAATATAGACTAACGTCAACCCAACAAGAAGCAGTAGTTGGCCGTTTTCACTTATCGGTGAAGTGCTTACGATAAACATATGTAGCACAATACTGACACTGAATATGAAGTCGACCATGTTTGATCGCAAATTCGCCCACCAGAAACGTGGTCGAACCGCAAACACGCGCCATTTACTTAAAATAACAAGAAGAATTGCAAACCAAACCGCCTCGGTATAACGAACAATAAGGAACACCGCTATAGCGAGACCAATATTAAGAATTGTGTAGACTAGTTCGCTTAAAAACGATTTTTTTCGAACAAGTTTAAGAAACTCCATAACCGCCTACTATTGTACCACGGCCGCATCGCCAATAATAATGACGAAATCCGATTCACCATTTACGCTTACGGGTGGTGTATCCGTTTTAAGTGTCACCCCATATAACTCTTTTAATTTCGTAGCAGTGGCTGTTTTGTCTTTATTAATTTGATAAATCTCAATTCTGTCATAAGTACCTTCCGGTGCGTTTGCAATACTTAATACAGTAAAGCCTTTTTCTTCAAGCGTATTAGCGAGTGTTTGGGCTACACCACCTACACCGCTTCCATTTAGCACTGTCACGTTTGGTGCTTCTTTTACGAACGGATCAGAAGATAACTGCTTTTTGAGGAAAGCTCTCAGTGGCCCGTACGAGAACTGTCCGGCAATTGGCTGAGCCGAGGCGTTAAGCACTGCATTTTCACCATCATGAAGATCAATTGACTGAATTTTATCAGATGGAATATCTTTAGCAAGCGTCATGAGTGTCTGAATTTCTTTAGTCTGAATATTAGTTCGGAGATTGTTTCCAAGAGCATCAATCAGACCTGTTACGGAACCAAGATTCGTCAGTGTTCCTGTACTAAGTGCTTTCTCTCTAATAGCAAGCAGAATTTTCTGCTGGTTGCGTTCACGGTCGAAGTTCGACTGCTCAAACCCGTATGTGGGTGCAGCATCGCCACGAGCCTGCGCAAGATACAATGCATGCTCAGCATCAAGTGTGGCAGGCCCATTCGGGTAGTCGATGAAGTGACCATTCGGTGGACAATTCTTAATACGGACAGCATAAGAAGCACCACACTTCCAGTCAAAATTACTATCCATTTGTCCGTTAGGGTTACGGCTTTCAATAGTAACCGTTATACTTCCACCAATCGCGTTGACAACATCACGCATGACCGTGTAATTCACATGAACACCGTACTGGATATCCATACCAACTACGTCACCAATGAGTGCTTGGGTCTTAGCGAGACGATTTTGTTCAGCTGCATCATCTGTACCTCTGTCGGAACAACTAAAATATTCGTTTATTTTACCGTAGTAGCCTTGTACGCAGGGTTGACCGAATTCAACCTCAAGGTCACGAGGGATACTAAATGTATAGGCGTCTTTTGTTGTTTGGTTAATACTTAAAATCATAATGGAATCAGTTAAGTTTGCACCCTGGTGGCCCGGGTCGTCTTCTGATGTTCCGACGATAAGGAAGTTACTTCGCCCATTCTCATCTTCCTTAAGTGGTTCATGCTGAATCAAATCGATGAAGCTACCATTTAAGACGTTTTCCGAGGCATTCAGTGCTTTATAGACTAAGTACCCCCCCACTGCAAGTAATGCCGCAACAACGAGTAAAACAACCCCAATAACTATACGCCGTCGAATTTTTTGAGCTCGGGTACGATGCTCTTTTTTGAACTTTTTTCTCTCACGGCGAGATAATTTACGCGAAGACTGCTTTTGGTCTGGCGTGTCTAGTTCACTTAGCGAAGCATCGATATCTGTACGATTAATTGCTTTACCGGGTCGTGCCACACCAATTGTGTCACCAAAAAGATCATCCTCGCTTCTTAGCTGACGACGCCTAGGAGTACTGTTGTTTGTTGTGGTTTTTTTGGCTGCCGAGCGGGAACCTTCGGAGTGAAGATCGCCAATTTGACTACCTGACCTACGGGCTATAAACCCGTCTACTGATGGTTTTTTGTTATTCATAAAACTTGTCCTTATTATACGGGATGATCGGCTTAAAATGAAGTATAATAGGTTAGTTAATGGAAGCTTCTTTTTTCACACGCCACCCTTTTTTAAAGGATTTCCTGAGCCTTATTACCTTCGTTATTTGTGTTGTTATCGGCACAATTCTTATTAATACATTTGTATTTCGCAGCTACAACGTCGTTGGGCCAAGTATGGAGAAAACTCTTTATACAGGTGATCGTCTCATCGTCAACCGCTTACCAGTCACCTGGTCGGCCATTCAAGGTCATAGCTACCTACCTGAGCGTGGTGATATTATTGTGTTCAAAAACCCTAATTACAGCATTGGTATGGATGATGAGTACATTGTTAAGCGTGTTATTGGCCTACCCGGCGAACGCGTACTATTACAGGATGGCCACTACCTCGTTTATAATAATGCCCATCCCGAAGGTTTTAACCCCGATGATGACAATAACGGCGAGCCTGGTAGTCCAACAAGTGGTACCGCCGACGAAATAGTTCCAGATGGTGAAATCTTCGTGTCAGGTGACCACCGCGAAGGTAATTTCTCGTTCGACTCCCGCAATGGTAACGAAGGTATGGGAACAATTCCACTATACGATGTCATCGGACCAGTTAGTATGCGGATTTTTCCCTTTAATAAGATCCGAACATTTTAAGCTAGCAAACTTTTAATTCGATCAAGGTCTTCTTGATTCTTGAAGTCGATAACAATTTTCCCCGCACCTTTTGAGTTCGTGCGAATGTTGACTTTGGCATTTAGCTTTGCACGAAGCGTTTCAACTTCAGCCTCATGCGGGGCTTCGGTTGTTTTTTTCGTTTCGGGCTCGAGACCTTTTTTAAGGTTCACGACATACTGCTCAACCTTACGAGCACTCCACTCCTCGGAAATAATTCGCGGGATAATTTTTACAATCACATCAGTATCTTGGCCAATAAGGGGGCGTGCTTGACCCTCGCTTAATTGGCCTTCGGCAATAAGCGCTACAACTTCGCTGGGAAGTTTTAAAAGCCGCATCGTGTTAATAACAGCCGATGGTGACTTATGCACCCGCGCTGCAATTTGGTCGTTGGTAAGATTGAACTGATCGCGCAATTTCGCATACGCAGTGGCGGTTTCAATACTATTAAGGTCTCGACGCTGGATATTTTCAATTAACGAAATCTCCAACTGGTTCTGATCGGTCATGGTACGAACGATAACCGGTACATTTTCAACACCAGCTAACTTCGATGCCCGATATCGCCTTTCGCCGGCAACAATTTCATAACTATCACCACGAGGCGTCACGACAATTGGCTGAATTAGGCCATGCTCTTTAATTGAAGCGGCTAGCTCCTCGAGTGCTTCTTTTTCAAACGTACGTCGAGGCTGGTCAGGGTTTGCCTGTAGCTTTGTTATCGGCAGTGTCTGTTCTTTACTTACCTCTTCATCCTGCTGGGCGGTTGGATCGTAAATACTGTTCGGATCAAAACTATCATCAATAAGATCGGTTGGAATAAGTGATTCAAAACCACGACCCAACCCTTTTTTAGCAGCACTCATTAAACAGCCTCTTTCTTTGGCGATTCAATTCGTTCAATTACCTCTTTTGCGAGTGCCTTGTAAGCACGTGAACCCTTCGAAAATTTATCGTATACCCCAATTGGAATACCGTGGCTTGGCGCTTCGGCAAGGCGAATATTTCGTGGGATGGTTGTTTCAAAAACTTTACCTGGAAAGTGGCGCTTAATTTCAGCGTGAACTTGGTTACTTAACGTTGTTCGTGTATCCATCATAGTTGGAAGAACCCCTAGCAGTTCAAGCGCCGGGTTCATACCTTTTCGAACTAATTTCATTGTCTCAAGAAGCTGACCAAGGCCCTCAAGAGCATAAAACTCGGCTTGCACAGGAAGAAGGACATAGCGAGCGGCAATCAGCCCATTTACCGTAAGGAGGCTTAAGCTGGGCGGGCTGTCGATCACGACATAATCATAACCTTCAGTAACACTATCAATCGCTAATTTTAAGCGCGAAAAACGCTTCTCTACTTGGGCTAGTTCAACCTCAGTATTTGCAAGAATTGAAGTAGTTGGTGCCAACCATAAATTTTTGTGTTCAGTCGAAATAATTACTTGATCAAGCGGAAGCTGCCCCTTTACGACATCCGTCATCGTACCAGTTAAACTGGTTTTATCGATGCCAAGACCACTCGTGGCATTACCTTGCGGGTCAAAATCAACCAACAACGTCTTTTTACCAGCCTTAGCGAGAAAATATGACAAATTAATCGAAGTAGTTGTCTTACCTACTCCACCTTTTTGATTAGTGACAGCAATCACAGTTGCCATGTTAGTTTTTACCCTCAGTCATTGGGCTTTATTATAATGCACATCGCCCATTCTTCCTATGCTTTCATTCTGGCTTGCCTTTGGTATAGTTAAATGCATCATGCTATCATCTATCGTTTTAAGTGGATGGAATTTAAAAGCGGCTTTTAGCGACCCTAAACGAGTGAAGGCCGCGCTTGATACTGTACTCATAACCAGCCCGGATGTAATTGTATTCCCGGACGCTTGGCATGAGGATAGTGAGCGATCGATTCCTACGACTCGTCACCTTCTGCTCAGTGATGCAGATTTCCAGCAACGCGGTTACACACCGCTCAAAACCTATCTCCGAGATGACCGCCCTGACGATAACTACGCACGCTATGGCTTCCTAACGCTTTACAAGACTGATACTACACCGCTTAGCGCTGTTGAAGTATATCTCGGCTTCCGCAGCGCCCATCACCTGCGCTACGCCTTCGGGGACACGACGCTGAATGTCATAACACTCTATCTCAACGATCAAAGCGAGGAGAACCGGCTCGTTCAGGTGCAGGACTTACTTAATTATTTAGTGCCCTATCAAAACGAACCAACAGTAATCCTTGGGGATTTTAACGCGATGCATAAGAAATCAGCAATTGGATGGGTACTCCAGAATAAATTATTTCGCGCAAGCCTTGGTAAGCTTTCCATTGCCAATAACACCTTCCCCCGTTTAGTCGAGATGGCCAGCGGCACTACTTTACAAACACTTGAAGCTAACGGCTTCTACGACGCAGAGCCTGAAAACATCGCCACAATGCCCAGCCAACTCCCCGTTTTCCAGCTTGATCGATGCATGGTACGAGACCCATACGGTCTACTCCAAGTGAAACGCCCAGCCCGGATAAGTCGGCCGAAGGTTTCTGACCATATCCAAATACTTACTACTGTCTCCGTAAAATAAAAAAGCCCCGTAGGGCTTTCTTTATTTGATTGAAGAGATTTCAATCTTCGAGTATTTTTGGCGGTGACCGTTCACTTTGTGAACACGCTTCTTAGCTTTGTAACGGATGTAAAGTACTTTATCACCCTTTACTTCTTCTTCAATAACCTTGGCGGTTACCTTCACACCTTTAACCGTTGGAGCGCCGACCGTTGTTGTGTCGCCGTCAATCACCAACAGTGCGTCAAGCGTGAGCTCTTTTGTTCCTTCAGGGAGGAGGTCCACCATGAGGGTCTCTTTTTCGGTAACAATAAATTGTTTGCCACCGATCTTAACGACTGCTTTTGTCATCTTTATTCCTTACTGTTATTAACAATCAGTATGTAATTGTAACAGAGACGGGATGATTTGTAAATGTTAGCCAACCGTGAATTGGACTGATATACTAATAGTATTGAAATAACCAGGAGGCACATTATGAAAGAACCGCTTTACAAACCTGAAACCTGGGTAATCTTTCAGCACGGTGATGCCCGAGGTTTTGGTAAAATCGTCGGTGGACATACCGATAGTTCAGAGTGGATTTATAGCATTGAAGGCAGTGCAACCAATAGCGAAGCCCGCCAAAGCGAAATTACTCACTACTTCCAAAACGGCAACTGGTCAACGCCAAATACAACCAATAACGCATCGGCGTATAGCGACATATCAGCGGCTTAGATCGAGCCCCCACTTGTTGCAATAATAATCAAGACGCCAAGCAGTATCATACCGGCAAAAGTATACAGCCCGTGGTGCACCCGCCAAGTCTTTTTCCATGCCTTCGGCAGTTTGTTTCTGTAGTGATGCGCCCCAATGCCAACAACTGCTACAACAGCAAGTAAGGCTAAAACCGCGATGGTTACGGGGCTCAATCCTATTAATAACGAACTTATAAACCTAATAATGCCGCCTTCTTGTACGGCACTAAGTGATGTTACAAAAACTGGTTTAGGACTACTCGCCTGCTGAGCTATCAAGGAAGCTGGACTAGCGTATAAAGCAACGACTATCGTTGTATCTTTGCCTTCAAGTACACCCTCCCTAACCGCAAAACCAACCTCTGTGTAGTGTGTTTTCAGCACATTCTCTCGATGTGTTGGTGAGTTCATCCAAGCCGCTACCGTTGCCGGTGCAGTTGAATAATTTTTTGCTAAGTTTTCACCGGCGTAGCTGTAGCTATAGCCTACATCACCTAACCATTTCCATGGTTGCACCCCGCTGGGCGATACATGCGACCAGTACTGGTTGCTAAACATATCATTGGCTTTTAAAAAAGCAGCCTGGCTAAGTTGGTCACTAAGACGAAGCTCTACAAGGCCCGCCTTTTGCCTTTCGTCATTTGTAGCAGATAGTAGTTCTGATATAGAAATGGCTGCCGATTGGCCCAAAACGCTAGCCCGCCCCGTTGTCGTATAACTGTAAGTGAGTTGCGCAGCAAGCGCGATAACTAATACAGCTACAATACCATGTAAACGAATGAGATGCGGACGATAATCGTTGTGTTTATGCGGTATAAATATTTTTTTAGCATGTCGAACAACCTGTTGCGTCAATAAAGCTTTTTTCTTACTGTGTTGTTTTTGTTTTTGCGTTGTCACGGATAATTACAGTATAGCAAAAAGCTTTAATGGGTACTATTTTTACCACGAATCAACGCAACAATCCACCAAGAGAACCCAGATACTCCGGCGATACCCATAACCCACCAGTACCAAGCAACGCCAAGCGCATTACCATCCGTGTTGTTAATATCAACAATTTTAGCAACTGGACTTGTCGTTTCTGCACCCTCTACACCAGAAGCATCTGGAGCACCCGGTATCTCTGCGTCATTGCCAAGAATTTCCGAAAAGGCAGCTGGACCAATCAACGAAGGTGCGGGTAAGGTATTTTCCGTACCCGACGATGCCCCTGTATTAGTATCGGGTGAAGTTACAGTGGGTTGATTATCACTTGCAGGCAACGTCATCACGAAGAGGTTTCCGCTTACTACATCTGACCTGTTTCCCCTGACATCCTCTGCTTCGACAAAAATCGTATAGTTGCCATCAGCAAGAACATTCGGCACGGCATAACTCCAGCTACCATCACTGTTATTTACTGCTTCCACCCATGACGTATTATTTATGGACACATATACTTTTGCCGTCAGGTCATCAATTGTTCCCGTTAAAATTGGTGCCGTTATGGTCGATACGGTTATATCATCCACGGTTACAATTGGACGTTCGGTGTTGATAGTAATACTTACCACCGCATCGTTCGAAATATTTCCAGCAACATCACGGCTGACTGCCCGAATAATATACGAGCTGCTCGCAAGACCACTAAGGTCGTAGCCTTCTAATTGATATAATTCGGTGTTATTTTGGCCACTAAAATCAATCGTTTGTAAATCGGTAATCTTGACTGTATTTGAAGCATCGTACAATGTAAGGCCTATTTGGGCTACACCCGATACATTATCAGCCCCTCGGGCCGTTACATTAAGTAGATTTCCATACCCTACTTGAACGTTTTCAAACATAGCCGTTGGGTTGGTGCGATCGGTAATAATTGTCCGCGTGTCGCTCCAGGGCCCTACATTATTGTCCGCATCAATAGCACGAACCCGCCAAAATGTTTTGCTATCAGACCCGGAAGCTGGGGTTACGACACTTGTTTCTGTCGAAGGAACCGTTCGAGTCAAACTTGGTGGTGTCGAATCAGAAGCTGGCGGTTGGTTGGCGTACTCGGCGTATTCATATGACGTAACAGCCGTAGAGTCGATGGCATTCCACTCGACTGTTTTCTCGCTACTGCTAATAGTGTACCCATCTGGTGTTACTAATGTCGGTGCTCCAAGCGTCTCACCTACCGCTTGAGCCTTTGAAAACAAAACAAACGGCGAGAGTGCCGTCGTAAAACCGAATAAAATAGTAAATGACAGCAAGCTTATTAGTGTTTTTTTACTAAAGATTTTTGCTTGCATCAATCGCCTCATATCATTCCCCCTGAGTTGATGCCCTCACTATACCATTTTTTTAGGCCTATCACAACACAGGCATAAGCTTTACCTCTGTTGCAGCTTATCCATATCGTTATGGCTTAAGCCGTAGTAATGGGCAATTTCATGCCATAAAGTACGTTTAATTTGTTCAAAAAGAGCTGTGTCGTTGGCCGCAATGGCGAGAAGCGGGTTTTTAAACAGTGTAATTTTATCCGGTAATACAAAGGTGTATCCCGCCCCCCGTTGAGTAAGCGGAATACCTTCGTAAAGTCCTAATAATATGTGGTGGTCGTCAAGATGGGATTTCTGTTTTTGATATTCATCCGGCTCATCGGCATAGAGAATAGCCACATTATCAAGACCTTTAATGTATTGCTGCGGTAGCTCGTCCATCGCCTTGCTTACAAGCAGGTCAAATTCTTCGTCAGTAATATGCATTGTATAAATTATTCGTCAATTGAACCGTTATTGGTTTGGCGTAAGTCGTTTTCAATTTGAACCCACTCTTGAAGCAGGGCTTCCCCGTCTTCGTCTTGCGTTAGGTCGATCGTTTCGTCTTGATCGTAATCATCAAGAGAACTTACGGTTCCGTCCGTCTGCGGGTCAACTGGCTGAAGTTTTAAATAATGTAGAATTGACATATTTTTTTTATTTTTAGCTTTTTAGTAGTTTTATTTAAGCATAAAAGTTTTAAAAAGTCAATGCTACGGTCGTTTGTCTAGCTGGATTCGTAGTACTATGCCTTCAACCGTCACAGATTCAGAGTAGCCATTTTCAACTGTTTCAAAACTCGCGAGTGTTTCGTTACGAATAGTTTCGGCGTAGGTATCAATTGCCTTTTTCAAGTCTTCATCTTCTGTTTCAAGGCTTAGGTTAATCCGATCATCAACATTCAAACCGGCATTTTTACGGGCCGCTTGTACGTATCGAATTACCTCCCTAGATAAGCCTTCGAGGCGAAGTTCTGGGGTGATGGTTTTATCCAGCTCAATCGTTGGAAAGTCGGCTTTATATGTAACCTGTTTTACGTTCACTTCCTCGGCAATAATTGATTCATAAAAAGCATCGAGCTTTTCACCACCATATACTAAGGTTGAGAGTGGCTGGCGAACTTTAATTTGGACTTCATTTTCGCCCTTTAACATACGAAGAGACAAACCTTGCTCGATAATTTCTCGAGTTTGAGACATACGGTCAAGTACTAACTGGTTAGCATGGCCTACCTTTGGCCAATCTGTTAGATGGACACTTTCGCCACCCGTTAGCTTATGGTAAAGCTCTTCAGCCATAAATGGCACAAATGGCGCTAGGGCTTGGCTGAGGCGCGCAAGTACATAGTGGAGCGTTTTGTAAGCCTGCTCTTTATCAGTGTCATCTTCCGACTTCCAGAAACGGCGGCGGCTACGGCGAACATACCAGTTTGAGGCATCGTCGAGGAATGGCAAAATCGGTGCGACGGCGGTTGGTATATCGTAGGCATCCATACCGGCTTCAATGTGTTGAATAAGCTGATGAACGCGACTAATAATCCACTGGTCGAGCGGGTTTGTTACATCGTCCGACGGGTCGACTAGTTCGCCGTTGAACTCCCAGCCGTCAACCTCAGCATACATCGTAAAGAAGTCGTACATATTCCATACCATACTAAGCTTACGGGCAATATCCCCTACTTCTTTATCTTGCAGTGCAAAATCTTCACCGTTTAATAAAGGGCTTTGTAATAGTAGGAAGCGAAGCGAATCGGCGCTGAACTTATCCATAAGTTCATTCGGGTCGGTGTAGTTACCGTAACTCTTACTCATTTTACGTCCGTCATTACCAGCGACATTGCCGGTGACAATGACGTTCTTAAACGAGTTTTCACCGAATATCGCAACACTCATAGCGTGCATATAGTAGAACCAGGCGCGTACTTGGCCAATATATTCGACAATGAAGTCACCAGGGAAATTAGCTTCAAACTTCTCCTTGTTTTCAAAGGGATAATGGAACTGCGCAAACGGCATACTACCGGCTTCAAACCAGCTGTCCATAACTTTGTCGATACGCGTATATTCTTCACCGTTGATCGTGAACTTTACATCATCGATCCATGGGCGGTGATAGTCTTCAAGTTCAACGCCGCTAAGTTCTTTGAGCTCGGCGTAGCTTCCAACTACTTTTACCTTGCCCGATGGTGACTTCCATACCGGCATAGCTGTTGCCCAGAAGCGGTCACGGGAAATATTCCAGTCTGGGGCTTGCTGGACGGTTTTTTCGAAGCGACCATGCTTCACATGCGATGGGAACCAGTTGATCGGTTCGTTTTTCTCAAGCATTTTCTCGCGCTGGCCATCGATATCCATAAACCAGCTTGGGTGGGCACGATACATAAGTTTCGTACCGCAGCGGTGACAGTGTGGGTAACTGTGGCGAATGTAGTCGATTTTCCAAACAATACCACGCTCATGTAAGGTCTTTGCGATAGTTTTGTTGATTTCCCAAACATTCTTGCCTTGCCATTCACCTTCAGTATATTCACCGTTTTCATCAAGCACGTGAACAACCGGAATATTTTTTTCACGAGCAAGAGCAAAGTCTTCTTCGCCGTAGGCTGGGGCGATGTGGACGATGCCGGTACCGGATTCAGTTGTTACGTAATCGGCTGCCCAAATTTTTTGTGCATTCTCTCCGCGACTTTCGAAGAGTGGTTCGTAAGTAAAGTCTACAAGCTCTTCTCCTTTAAATTCGCGAATAATTACATAATTAAGCGGTTGGTGTTTTTCGTCAGTTAAAACTGTAGCTAGAAGATCTTGTGCCAAAATAAGTGACTCTTCCCCTACCTTTACTTCAACATAAGTAACGTCTGGATTGACTGCTAGGGCAGTATTAGCAGGCAGCGTCCACGGAGTGGTTGTCCAAGCTAATAAATACTTCGCTTGTGAATCATCGACAATACGACCTTCGACTAACGCCTCAACACGAACTTTAATTTCATCACGTGCTTTACGATTTTTGTCCCAACTTTCACCGTGAGGATCAGTAACATCCCACCAAACAATATTGTCACCCTTTAGCCACTCTGGAGTTTGTGATTTTTGAGCAATATTAACAATCAAGTCATAGTTTGAAAGTACTGACTTGTCCAATTTGGTACGCGTATGACTACTCACATCGACGCCAACCTCCTCCATGGTTGCAATAGTAGAAATGTTATTTGGATATTCTTCAATAAATATCTTTTCGAAATCAACAAGCGTTTTTGCTTCTTCCCACCGGCCCTCTTCTTTTACACCCGCAGAACTTGCATTCTTCGTACCTGTCATATGATTGTAAAAGCCCTGCGCAAAATGTGAACGGCCTGCGTTGGCATTACATACAAAGAGTACCTTTGCATCTTTTGAAACCTTGCGATCACTCACCGTGTCACCAGTAAGTTTGAACTTCACATACACACTCGGGTCTGTCACATCCTGGTATGCCCCGGCGTCCATCGTCACCTCGGCCTTTGAAAGCGGCGTAGCGTCGAGCGTACAATACATAAGTACCTTCTCGCCTTCGTAGATTTTGCCTTTTTCGTATAGGGTTTTAAAGGCCCACCAAATAGATTCCATGTAGTCTTTATCCATGGTTTTATAGGCACCCTTAAAGTCGACCCAACGTCCAATCCGATCAATCGTGTCTTCCCATAGGCTTGAGGTTTGCACCATATTTTCACGGGTAGCTGTAATGTATTTTTCAATACCATACTCAATCACCTCTTGGCGCGAATTAATACCGAGTTTCTTCTCAGTAAAACGCTCGGCCGGTAGCCCGTGGCAGTCCCATCCCCATACGCGCTCGACACGCTTCCCTTTCATGGTTTGGTAGCGTGGTACGGCATCTTTTACGATTGAGCTAAGTAGTGTTCCATGGTGTGGCACACCTGAAATGAACGGAGGGCCATCGTAAAATACGTATGAGTTTTCTTTTGGACGAAGTTCGATGGATTTTTCAAACGTCTTGTTCTCTTTCCAATACTGAACAATATCTTTTTCATATTCGATTGCGCGGCGGCGGCTACCTGATTGAAATTTGACCATTTATTCATCCTCCGTTACATTATTCGCTTGCTGCTTTTTTATCTTATGTTCTACGTAATGATATTTCTCTGGATCAAAGCCTGGTCTACATATCATATCGAATGTCAGTGCTTCATCAGGAGTGTCTGTTGATTGGGACACCCAGGCAAATAGATCACCTTGGGGAATCTTGAGTTTATTCCCGGGCTTTAAAGCTATTCGGCTCATAAAACCAGATGCTTTTAGTCTTAGTAAATAGCCCCTCCCGCTAGTTATTTCTACCTCTTCTTCAGAACCATCGTTTTGGGAAAAAAGTAATCCATTTTCCGGGTAACGGCGTGTAATGACAAGACGAGCAAAATCCCTGGTAGTGTCGACACTACCGTCAGCATTAAGAATTTCAAAAGCAGCGCCATGACACGTTGGCCCATTTTCAATAGGTGTTTCTTTGCCAAGCGTAACACTTTGTCGTAGTGTTGAAATGCGCTCAATCATATCGTTTATTCCCTTCCACTTTCTGGTTGGCGAATCATTCTTATTTCTGGAATTTTACCGTCGTAAAGCGCCTCACTACCCGGAACCTCTTGAAAGCCCCATTTTTTGTAAAAGGCTTTAGCGCGTTCATTATATGACACCACTTCTAGTTGTATTGGCTTAGCAGGGTCAAACCAGTCTATTACTCTTTGCATTAACTGCGCACCGACGCCGTTACCATGCCAAGCTTCATCAACATAAATCGAACCAATCCGCTGCGTACCATCTTCAGAAATAAATGGCGTTGTCGAGCCAATTAATTCCCCTTTACGGTCGCGCGCAACCCAGGCTTTAAAAGTTCCAGCGGCTAGTGCGCTAGTAAATCGATCCTCACGAAGGTGTTTTGTTGCAGGATCAAGTTTCTCTTTAAACCGTTCACGAATCCAAGTCTCATCAACCCCATATTCAACGTTTACATATGTATCAATCCACGATTGCATACGCATTAGTGACGCTTCATCGATTTCATCAACCGTCATCTCGTTAATTTCGAACCTTGGGGCGGGCTCGTATTCGGCTGACTGTTGGTTACCTTTTCGCTCCATTGTTGTTTCAGGTAAAAATGAATAAAATGCCGGCCTCTTATCACTTAATGCTTCGAATCCCATTTTTTTGTAGAATTTTTTCGCTCGGTCATTATCAACCACAACACCAAGTTCAATAGGTCGCGTTGGGTCTGCCCACTCCACGTAGGCTTCAACTAATGCTTGCGCAACCCCACTACCGTGATATTTCTCATCAACATATAGCGCTTCTATTTCCTGTATTTTATCGAGCTTTACGCCATATATTAGTCCTGCCGCTTTACCATCATCATCCATTATAATTTGGTAGAAATCAGTTTCAGGGTGTTCAAGAGAATGGGCTAATAATTCAGCACGTTTTTCAAGCCGAGCTGGTGTTAAAAATGCAGTTGCAGCTTCAATTACTATAGCGTTGTGTGATTCGTCGCCCGGTTTTAAATATGCTTTTTGAAAACTATTGCTATGCATTTCGGCAATTTTTTTGGCATCTTCAGGTAAGGCCTGTTCGACCATCCAATCGTTTTGCCTTAAACTTTGATCTGCCATGTAAATTCTCCGTAAAATAAATAAAAACTCTCGTCCATCGGAGCCCTTTTAAAGGGTGGTACCATCCGATTTCCGAAAGTTTATCTTTCAGCACTTGGTTAGCCGCTGTGACGCCGGGAGCGCGTTGGAGTCTAGTGAGTTTTTGTAGCCTCGCAGTATATTGGCTGTATACAAAAACTGTTCTTTCCAAAACTTGTGGGTGATAGCCACTCAGACGTTTCTAATTTTACTATACTCTTTTTTTGTTCGGGTTTCAACCTTACCCTTTATAAGAACAAAGCATCACCAAATTTAATAAAGACGAGCACAACCATAAGTACAAGCCAGCTTGCAACTAATAGCTGGTGGAAGCCTGATTTTAAGAATTTTTGAACTTTTTCATCTGTATGCTTTTTAAGATTCCAGATGTTTTCGCGAAGCCCAATGTGCGTTGCAGCGGCTAACATCATCGTACAACTGAAGGTTACCACTAAACACCACGGGCAGAGTACTTGAATACTGTATAAACTGGTAAAGAAAAGCCAATACGCAAATATGGTACCAAGGAGAATACCGATATTCATAATGCGAAGGAACCCTTTATTGAAGCGCGCACCGCCCCAAAGATACGCTACCGCAACTGTAATAAGAACTGGAAAAGATATAAGCCCAAAGTACATATTTGGAATACCAAAGAATACTCCCGACTGCCAGCTTTGCATAACCGTTGTACAGTTAAGCACGAGATTTACGCTACACGATAAAACAGCATCGGGGTTTGAAAGTAAGTGGATTTTTTCCACGCTCAGCACAAAAGCTGCAATTAGGGCTGTAATCGCAAAAGCAAGCAGTACTGAAAAACTAGCAGTGAGGCTTTTTTTCTCGCTGGTCTGGGTAAAAGATTCTTTAATTGTCTTAAACATAGTAGCTAACCTCACTGAGCGTCGGAAGTGGTACGCCCTTCCATTGATTTTGAATTTGGCCATCATCAGAAATTGCAACAATAGTAGGATATTCAAGTATATCGTAGGCTTCACAGAAGCTAATGCCGTCACGACTTTCAGGGTCGAGCGTTTCAAGTTCCCTACCTGTCAGGCGTTTGAAATCAAATAAGTAATCGTCTACCTGACGAGCGTAGTCGGTTTGTTGTTTAGAGATAACGACGACGCGCATAAGCCAATTTACACCGAATTCTTAGCGTTTCGTTGTTGACGGCGTTGTTCGAGAATTTTCACAAAATCATCAAGCGTTTTGAAGTCTTGATAGACACTGGCAAACCGTATATAGGCGACTTCGTTACGTTCGGCTAATTCATCAAGCACTTTATCGCCTATTTGCTTACTAGTGATCTCGGTTTCGGCTAAATTATACAGGCCGTCTTCGATAACATCAATCATTTCTTCAACCTCTACTTCAGAGGTGAAGAACTTCCCCACCGACCGCTTAATGGCGGTTGCAAGTTTTTCACGATCATACAGTTCGCGGGCACCGTTCTTTTTAATAACCGCAAGGTTTGGCTTTTCAATCCGTTCATAGGTAGTAAAACGAGTACCGTCCGGTGCTTCGCGGCGACGGCGAATTGTTACGCCATCACTTACTTCACGTGATTCAATAACTCGGCTGTCACCAATAACGATTTTTGCCATAAAGGATTATTCCTCCTCGTGTTTCTTGTTCTTCTTCTTGCGCCTTCGAAGAAATGCCGGTGTGTCAGATTCGTCGTTCTCTTCAACAGTTTGATTCCAGATACTTTCGGCTGGTTCCTCGTTAAAAATTGCCGCTGCGTCCGTATGGTCGACTTCGGTGTCGACAGCGTCAACATTCACTTCGTCAATTGCGGCACTCATTCGATCTGACATTTGTGGATCAGCCACTTCAGTAGCAGGTGTCTCATCTTGGAAATACGCTGAGTCAAAGCCAGTTGCAATAACGGTAATAACAAGTTCGTCCTCGATTTCAGGCTTAAGCGTTGCACCAAAGATAATGTTTGCGTCTGGTGAAACGGCACTGGTAATGATTTCAGCGGCTTCTTGAATTTCGGACATACTCATGTCGTACCCACCGGTAACATTGAACAAGACACCACGTGCACCGTCGATTGATACCTCGATAAGTGGTGATTCAATAGCTTGCTGGGCAGCCAAGGCGGCACGGTTATCACCACTTGCCCGGCCAATACCCATAAGGGCTGAACCAGCGTTACTCATAATTGCCTTTACGTCGGCAAAGTCGAGGTTAATGAGACCATGCTCGGTAATAAGCTCTGAAATACCTTGTACACCTTGTCGAAGTACGTCATCGGCAATTTTAAAGGTTTCGAGCAGCGGTGTACGGCGGTCGATAGTTTGAAGAAGACGATCGTTAGGGATGGTAATGAGTGTATCTACGTGGCGGCGCAAATTAGTAATAGCCCATTCGGCGTTTTGGCGACGCTTCTCGCCCTCGAAGCTGAACGGACGAGTTGCCACACCAACTACCAAGATACCAAGTTCACGAGCAACTTCAGCTACAACATACCCCGCACCAGAACCAGTACCACCACCGGCACCAATAGTAACGAAGATCATGTCGGCACCTTCAATTGCTGCCCGAATATCGTCGCGAGATTCGTTAGCAGCCGCTTCGCCTTTTGTAGGATCAGCACCAGCACCTAAGCCATTCGTTGTACTGTGGCCTAAATGAATTTTTACATCTGCTTTGCTATTGTGTAGTGCCTGCGCATCGGTGTTCATAGCAATGAATTGCACACCGGAAAGGCCAGCTTCTTTCATGCGGTTAACCGCCGAACCACCTGCACCACCAACACCAACAACTTTTATACTGGCGAAAGTTTGAATGTCACTCGGTTTTACTTCAGGCATGCCTGTCTTATCTCCCCTAATGGTCGTTTATCTATCTACTAGTATACCACGAGGTAGGAAGTGGCAATAGTGTGTGTTCGAACAAGTTTTTTACTAAGTAGCCTACGGTTTAAACCACCCAAAAATCTTCGAAACACTTCCCTTCACATCTTTGACTGAAGGTGCTTTCAGCTTGCTTCCGCCACTACGAGGCTTGTCGTGATGCGCCTGCTCAGCGTCAATTAGCATAAGGCCAATGGCGGTTGCATACTCAGACTTGTCAATGTCATCGGCGACACCACCGAACCCAGCTGGTTGTCCAAGCCGTGCAGCTAAACCAAGTGTTTCTTTAGCGTATTCGGCCATGTGCTTTAATTTTGCGCCGCCACCAACTAGTACAACACCACTTGGCAGCTTTCCGGCACGGCCAGCTTTTTTAAGAATAAATTGAATACCCTCAAATATCTCTTCAAGGCGTGCTTCGACAATTTCATTAATTTCTTCTGTTTTGAAACTATAAATTTCACCATCATGCTTTACGCTAACACCAGCGCTTTCGCTGTGGCTTAAGGCGCAGGCGTGCTTCATTTTCACTTCTTCAGCAACTTCGGGATCGGTTTTAAGGCCAATTGCTAGGTCGTTGGTGATATTGCCCCCGCCAATTGGTACAACACCGGTATACTGAAGGTCGCCCTCTTCGTAAACAGCAACACTTGTCGTTGCGCCGCCCATATCAATAACGGCAACACCATTTTCAAGTTGTTGTTCACTAAGCACAGCACGGGAAGCGGCAATAGCCGTTGGAACAATCGTGTGTGGCTGCACTTGGGCAGAATCGGCAACTTTTTCAACGTTTACTAAATAAGGTGTAAGGGCCGAAACAACATGGGCATCAATTTCTAAACGTGTCCCCGTCATGCCAAGTGGGTCTTTAATATTGTCTTGGCCATCAAGTTTATACGCATGGGCAATAACATCAAGGATGTCGCGGTTTGCCGGTACCTTACCGAGTGTTGAAACTTCTTTAATACGCTCAAGATCAGCCTGAGTAATTTCATGGTCAGCCGCCCCTACCGCTACCATTCCATCGGCATGGGTTGTAAGGATGTGTGAGCCATTAAGGCTTACTGTCGCACCGTGTACTTGGTAACCGCTCATACGTTCCGCTTCACCTAAAGCTGTATCAATTGCCTGGCCGGGACCTTGAAGATTTACTACCACACCTTTTCGCATGCCAGTATTTGGTGCTTGCCCAATACCAACAATCGTCGGCACTCCGGTTGAGCTATCGATATGTGCGACAACTGTGCGCACTTTTGTTGTTCCTATATCAAGACCAACGGCATAAGAGGACTCTTGCATAAAGCTAAGTATACCGCTTGTGATACGGGGCGACAATAGCTAGTGCTATAACTTTGTTAAAATTTCAGCCCCGTCTTCAGTAATTAAGACGGTGTGTTCAAAATGTGCAGCCAAGCTACCATCCCAGGTAGTTAACGTCCAGCCATCATCTTCTTGGACAATTTTTTCACCACCTAAAGTGGCCATTGGCTCAATTGCAATCGTGTCGCCCGGGCTTAAAAGCTGCCCTGCACCTTTATGGCCATAGTTTGGAATTTCGGGTGGTTCATGCATTTCGTGACCAATACCATGGCCTACAAGTTCACGAATAATACCAAGTTTTGCGTCCTTTAATGTTTTTTCAATGGCTGCACTAATGTCACCAATTCGAACTGGACCTTTAATTGCATCGATTCCCGCATACAAGCTTTGTTCAGTTGTGTGTACAAGGTGCTTTTGAGCACCATTCCCCTTACCGACAATCATCGTAAAAGCACTGTCGGTTTTCATATTCTTGTAAGTAATCACCAGGTCAAAGCCAACGACGTCGCCCTCTTGAAGTACATAATCGGTAGGAATACTGTGCACTATTTGGTCATTGGTTGAGATACAAATAACTGCAGGAAAATTAACTTCACTGGTTTTATAGGTAGCAATCGCGCCACGAGCTTTAATTTCTTTTTCCACCCAGGCATCAAGTTCTTTTTCAGATACACCTGGTCGTACTTGTTGTTTCAAGCCTTCAAAAATCTGCGCTAAAATTTGACCACCTTCGCGCATAGCTTCAATTTCAGCAGCGGTTTTTAATTTTTGCATTACTGCGCAATCTCTCTACTTTGTAATTCAGCGAAAATTCGATCGTGAATTTCACCGACCGTACCGACACCGTCGATATGCACTACTGGAATGTGCTGTTCAGTAAAGTAGCCAAGAATTGGGTACATTACTTGGCGATAGTCACGCAAGCGTTGGTCGATAGCCTCGGGGGTGTCGTCAGCACGACCCCTAATCGAAAGGCGCTTCAATAACTCTTCACGTGGCACCTCAAGTACTACAACAAGATCAACAGCGCGCCCGTGCTCGGGCTGGCTTTCAATAAGCCACTGGGCTTGTTCAATTTGGCGCGGAAAGCCATCAAGAATAATACGGTCAATATCACCCGCTTTTTGAATAGCTTCGCCCATGACACGGTTACTTACCTCGGCTGGAACAAGCTGACCTTTTTGCTGGTAACTGTTAATTTCTGGGTCGTGCGTGTCGCGTAAAATTTGCCCTGCACTTAGCCAGCGCCAGTTTTGACGCGCCGAAAGAATTTGCCCTTGAATACTTTTTCCAGCACCCGCTGGACCGAAAAATACAATCATGTATCTATGATACCTTACTCTTTATTTTTGTAGAAAAGAAAAGCACTTAGGCAAGTGCTTCTTTAACCAGTCGCGCTACGGTTGCACCATCAGCTGCGTTACCAAGCTTGCCCTTTACTGCACCGATCACTTGCCCCATAGCTTGTGGACCACTAACTCCAAGTGCTGCAATTGTTTCATCAATCGTTTGTTTGATTTCATCTTCAGAAAGCTGTTCGGGAAGATAGGCTTCAAGGACGCGTGCTTCAGCTTGCTCGGTTTCGGCTAATTCGGGACGGTTAGCTGCAGTGTACTGCTGAACGCTGTCGAGGCGTTTTTTTACTTCGCGGGCAATCAGTTGCTCGATTGTAGCGTCATCAAGCCCCTCATCACGCTTGCCCTGTGCTACTTCTTCGTTAAGAATAACGGCTTTTAAACCCCGAAGCACATCACCACGAAAACGATCACCGCCCAAAAGAGCGGTTTTAATATCGTTATCGAGTTGTGTCTTCAGCGACACCAACAAGGCCTTATCGTACGCCAAGACGAGCTTTTTGCAGCTTGTCGGCTTTACGTTCTTTACGGATGATTGCCTTCTTACGGCGTTCAACCTTACTGATGTCCTTGTTAAAGCGCATTGATGCTTTAGCCTCAGCTAATACACCGCTTTGCAGCACTTTTCGGTTAAAGCGACGAATGATGTTTTCGTTCGCTTCGCGTTCGTCTTTACGTGTTACTTGTACCATATTGGGTTCATTTTAACAGATTAAACATGTTGTGACAAGGGTTTTTACAAGCTTCACGCCTTGCGTCTGCTTAAACGTTAGTTCCTTTCTTTACAAGACTTAACAAATATGCAAACTCCAAAACAATACTACGAGCCGTTAGTTTTTTTCTCGCTGGAATTTTCCGTCCTAGTTTTTCAGCAGTTGCCTGTAGGCTTTGACCTTCCGTAAAATTAACTAAGGCAGACTCATAAATAACAAACCTCGGGTTATTATGCGGGGCCTTGTTTTGCTCGATGTAGCGTACCGCAGCCGGCTGAAGTTCTCCCATTACTGCATTAACATTTGGTGAAGCTTTTTTAAATTCACCATTTTCAGCTTGCTGCATGTATTCCCAAAGTTCCGTAGCCTCTTGCTCGGAAAAGCCACACTGTAGAGCATTGTTTACTATGGCTATCTGACCATAATTCAACCAGTCTTCGTCAGTTACTCGCGTAGGAAATTCAACAGCTTTACGTAATTGACTATAGGCAATTTCAAGTTTTGATTCTGGTATCTCTGAAGCACCTTTAGTTCGTATGCGTGGTACGGGCGAAACGGTAGACTCTTCAGTGGTTGTCTCGTCAACTATCGTTTCAGGTTCCAAGACTGTAACCGGTTCTGGTTTGAAAGAAGCTAAAGCGACAGGCTTTTCAACCTCGACGGGTGTAGTTTTCATTGTTTTAAAAAGAGAGTTTACTATCGCAGTAATAGTGTTCTTTGATTTTGATTCAACAGCCCCTGCAATGTCAGCCTCGTTTTTACCATCTAAATATAACTCTATAATTTCAGCTCGATTAAGACGGGCTTTCGGTGATGTATATAGTTCGGCTATCCGGTCAGCCAAAACCTTGCTATGGCTTTTATTCAGTCCGTCTACGTACAAACCTGCAGTTTTTAGAAGATGTATTGCCCTGTTATTAAATGCATTTGCAGTATTTTCTTCATTATCAATCGGACGCTCTACCCCTACAAGCTTAAGTATAGGTGGTGCAACTTCGTTATACTCAACACCCTCATGTCCCGCTACCTGCTCTTCAGCTGCAGGCCTCGCACCATCGCCACTCGTCTGTCTCATTTTTCGCAGCCCGTTTAAAGATACCCCTGCCGATTGCGTTTCGCTAACTGCTTCTGGCTTTGTTTCGCCTGCTTTTTTGTGTAATTTTGATGTAGCCGCCTCGTTAAACGCATCTGCTGTCATTACATAATTCCTTAAAGTTATAGAGGTATTCTACTTTTTACATGAGTGAACAAGCAAGCTTAAGCGTAAAAAACTACTGGACTTCAACTAGATGCAGCAACTTCCCTTCTACAGACCGATTCCCATTCCACTCATTCAGCTCAACAGAACACCAAATATCAAGCCGTGTTCCAGGTTCAACAAAGAAATGTTGAGGGGCGTTAAAAGCGAGTGCGTCTATTTTATGTCCAGTATTATTTTGAACGGTTAGTTTTACGTGCTGATTTGTATCTCCCATTCGACGAATGTTCATAACAATCACATTATTCAAGCGAACAATTGGTTGCGGATTACCACTGCCGTAAGGCTCAAGTGTCGCCAATTGTGTTAGTAACGATTCATCTAGCTCCTCTAGCTCGGCGTCCGTGTCAGCTTTGGGTAAAAGCAACGAAACCTGATCTTTTACGATAGTCGATGCATAAAATTTGTTGACTCGCTTTCTAAAGGCCGCGATATTCGTAGTTGGTAAAATCACCCCAGCGGCTAACTTATGGCCTCCACCCTTAGTTATAATGTCATCCGAGGCCCGAATTGCATCAGCCGCGCTGAAGTCACCATAGCTTCGAGCCGAGCCTTTGGCTTCATCTCCGTGAATTGCTAATACATAGGTAGGCTTTTGGTAGCGTTCTAAAAGTTTCGCAGCCACAATACCAACAATGCCATGATTCCAGCCCTCTGCGCTTACCACAAGCACCGAGTCATTCGCGTACTCTTCGGCCTGTACTAAAGCTTGCTTAAAAATTTCATCCTGATCACGGCGTCGCTCTTGGTTCATTTCATCGAGATGACGAGCTAACTGCAATGCTTCCATTGGGTCGGTAGCTATTAATAAATCGAGCGTATGTTTTGCCGTTTCAAGCCGGCCAGAGGCGTTCATACGCGGCCCTAAGCCGAAGCCTAGGCTTCGTGCGTTAATGGTTTCGGGTCGTACCCCAGACACCATCATAAGGGCTTTCAATCCAGGGCGACGAGTTTGGGCCAACACCTTCAAACCGTAGTAGACGTTCGTACGGTTTTCGTCGCGAAGTGTCACAATATCACAGACAGTTCCAAGTGCAACTAAATCGAGTAGCCACTTTTCTTGCCCATTTTCTAAACCTTTCAGTTTGGTTTGAAGCGCCTGAACTAGCTTGAATGCTACCCCCACTCCTGCTAGATCTAAAAATGGATATATTGCATGTTTTGATTCGGGCTTTAACACATACTGGTCATATTCATCGGCGTATTCCATTAACAAACGCTTCGGGTTGATGACCGCTACAGCCTCGGGCTGCACTTCGGCAACGTTGTGGTGATCAGTGACGATAACATCAACACCCCGCTCTTTGGCTCGAGAAATTTCCTGATGACTTAAACTTCCACAATCAACCGTAAGGATAAGCTCGGCGCCGTCAGTAATAATTTTGTCGACAGCGTCAACCGTTAAGCCATAGCCTTCAACAAATCTATTAGGAATAAAGGCTGAAACATGCTTAAATCCAAAACTTTTCAAACTATCGAGAAGCACCGTGGTTGCAGTGAGGCCATCGATATCATAATCACCGTAAATAGTAATTTTCTCTTGTCGAGCATGCGCTTCGACTAAACGGTCGACCGCCGCATGCATGTCAGGCAATAAAAATGGATCGTGTTTTACGTTGTAATTTGGCGATAAAAAAACCGCTTTCCGTTCGCCAGATAGACCCCTGGCTTCAAGAATGCGTTCGAATAAATTCATTAGGCGACGTCAGAAGAGGTGCGCTTTGGACGAGCAGCGTGCTGCTGCGATTTAATGACGATACTTTGCAGTTCTTTAAAAATTGGGAATTGCTTGTTTGTTGCATAAATTTTAGTGTTGCCTTGGCGCTCACTTAGAAGAAAACCGACCTTTTCAAGACGCTTTAATTCACGCTGGATATTGCCCGGATCTTCTTTAATAAGCTTAGCTAAGCCCCGAACGTGCGTACGAAAATCTGGGTATTTCGCGTAGACAACAACGATTTTGCGCCGTACCCGAGATGTAATAAAAACGTCTAACATGCTTCCCCTTTTAACAATTCAACTCTCTCAACCTGTTGAGTTTTATTCTACACTTTCTACTGGGTACTGGTCAACGCCAATTAAGAATAATTTTATTAATCTTATCGATTGTTTCTTCGTGTGTCGGTAAGACATTTTGGTTGTAATAGTGGTCTGTATCGAAGTAATTTACTTTAACACTTAAGATGTGAAGTTCATCGGCTGCTACGTGTAAACGGTCTACCGCTTGTTCCGATGCCACCGGCGCGGCGACAACAAGCCTTTGAATATGAATTGGCTTCAAAAAGTCTAACGCAACATCTAAATCTGAAGTGTCAGCAAAGCCGTCGCTAACTAAAATAATCGTACGATCACGAAGCAACTTACGATCGATCAAACCGCCATCGCCAATAAGGCGATTAATCTTTTGAAAAGCCTCACGTTTTTGCTCTTCTAGATAGCCGTGGTATTCACTGGTATATTCATCAATCTCGCCGTGAGAAAACTGACTGTTATACGTAAAATTACCAGTTTGAGAGACGCCACCAAACACCAGGTCTTCGCCTGGTACATCAATATCTTCGACAACAAGCATAGTCACAACGCAGTGAAGCTTTGCCGCGATTTGCTCACCAATTACAACACCGCCATCAGTCAACGCTAATACCGCACAATTCTCGTAGCGATATTTTTCAAAAAGTTGGTCTGCGAGCTGTTGGCCTGCTTGGATACGGCTCTCAAAATACATACTTATATTCTAGCACAAGCAGTAAGGGAAAAGCTGGCTAGTGCCGTACTGTTATACTAGAAACATGTGGTTTTATGAGGTAGCCCCAACAAAGATTGTTCGCAGTGGCGTTGCGGCTTTTACCTATCACGCAAATAAACAATTGAGCTTAGGTCAACTCGTGTCTATTCCGGTTGGAAAGCAAACTTTACATGGACTTGTGTTAAGAGAAGTTCCTAAACCGTCATATGAAACGAAAGAAATTGTTTCAATTATTGAAGAAACCCCGCTTCCTACGCCCCTCATCGAGCTTTCTTTGTGGGTATCAGATTACTACCGCACCCCTTTTGCTACCGTTTTACAAACCGTTCTTCCTCGTGGCCTTACTACTAAGCGGCGCAATAAACAGCAGCCCCAACATCAAACATCACGAAATCGAACAACTATTGTATTCAATGATGACCAGGCATCTGCTATTGAGAAGATCATGGCCGTACAATCTGGGACTATCCTGCTTCAAGGTGTAACTGGCTCTGGCAAAACTGAAATTTACAAAGAATTAGCCCGTCGCACTTTAGCTAATGATAAGTCGGTTATCGTACTCGTCCCCGAGATCAGCCTCACCAGCCAAATTGTTGATGAGTTTACGCATGAGTTCCCGAATATACTCGTTACCCATTCACACATGACAGAAGCCGAGCGTCATAGTATCTGGAAGCAAGCCCTCACCTCTACTTCCCCACTGGTAGTAATAGGCCCACGCTCGGCCTTATTCATGCCAGTGCCAAACCTAGGCGCTATCGTGATCGACGAAGCGCATGAACCAAGCTATAAACAAGAACAGTCTCCTCGCTACTCAGCATTACGTGCTGCTAGCGTTTTAGGCAAAGCATCAAATGCCCGTGTTGTACTCGGAAGTGCTACCCCTCTTATTACCGACAGATATGTTGCTGAGCACCACGAATCACCTATCGTGTCGCTTACAAAATCTGCTCGTAAAAACGCTAAACCAACGCACGTCGTTCTTGTTGATATGAAAAAACGCGAGAACTTCAAAAAACATCGTTTTCTATCAAACGCACTACTTGAGCAAATTGAGCACAATACAGCATCGGGCAAGCAAACGCTTCTATTTCATAATCGCCGCGGCAGCGCCAGCACTACTCTCTGCGAAAACTGCGGTTGGACCGCCGAATGCCCGCGCTGTTTCGTCCCGCTCGTACTGCACGCAGATAGTTTTTCATTAAGTTGTCATATATGCGACCATACTGCAAAAGTGCCCACCGCCTGCCCCGTCTGCCAGTCTGCCAATATTATTCATAAGGGGATCGGAACGAAATTGATTGAGAGCGAACTCCGTCGCCTTTTCCCTAAAGCAATAATTGCCCGGTTTGACGGTGACAACACATCAGACGAGACGGTGAATCAACGTTATAAAGAGCTTTATGACGGCTCTATTGATATCGCCATTGGTACCCAGGTGGTAGCGAAGGGACTCGATTTACCCAACCTCCATACCGTAGGTGTTATCCAAGCCGACAGCGGCTTATCACTACCAGACTATGCTTCGTCCGAGAGAGCATTCCAGCTACTCGCGCAAGTTGTAGGCCGGGTTGGCCGTGACGAACGGGACACAACAGTTGTCGTCCAATCCTACCAGCCAACCCACCCGGTTGTACAATTTGGGCTAACACAAGATTACCAAGGCTTCTATGAGTACGCCCTGAAAGAACGTTCAAAAGGTGGCTTTCCACCATTTCGCTACCTATTGCAGCTTACCGATGTCTACAAAACCGAAGCTGCCGCTATCCAAAATGCCAAAAAGCTTGCAAGCGAACTTCGCACCAAACTTCCAAAAGGTATTGAGATTCTTGGCCCAACCCCCGCTTTTTATGAGCGTCAGCACGATACGTACCGGTGGCAGCTTATTTTAAAAAGCCCTAAACGCGACGCACTTGTTAAAGCGCTTGAGTACGTTCCCCCAACTCATTGGCAGGCAGATCTCGACCCATCGAGTCTACTCTAGCCACCCCCGTCAACCTTTGCTATACTATGGCAAATGACCAAAGACGACATTATTACCCTGCCAAACGCCCATTTGCGCGAAAAGTCCACTAAGGTACAAGCAATTGACGAGGCGACACTCGCACTTGTAAAGGAAATGACTGATGCTGCCATCGATTGGGAGCTATCTCGCCCTCACGAAATCAGCGCCGCGCTTGCCGCTGTACAGATTGATCGTATGGCGCGAGTCGTCATTATCCGTAGTGACTTTGAGGATAAACAAAACAACGATTTCACCGCCCTCATCAACCCCGAAATTGTTAAATACGAAGGTAACCTAGTCGAAGATTACGAAGGTTGTTTAAGTGTAAGGGATGTGTACGGCAAGGTGCCTCGCTATAGCAAAATTCGAGTGAAAGCTATGAACATTGAAGGTCAAGAAGTTCGCTTTAAAGCCGATGGCTTCCTCGCTCGGGTTATTCAGCACGAAATCGACCATACAAACGGCATTGTATTTATTGATCACCTTCAGGGTAAAGAAAAGGCTTTCTACCGCCTCGACGCTAAGGGCGAACTTGAACCACTTGAGTACAATACACATATTAAAGACAACGCCACTCTTTGGAGTAACTAGTTATGCCAAACACCGAAGCAAGCGCTTTGGATCGTCCGATCGTCTTTTTCGGAACCGAAGAGTTAAGCTTGCTGGTTTTACAAAAAATCGTTGAGGCTGGCTACCCAATCGCCGCAGTTGTCACAAAGCCAGACCTTCATAAAGGTCGTGGTAAGAAGACAATTGCCCCACCGGTGAAAGTTTTTGCAGAAGAACATGGTATTGATGTTTGGCAACCTCACAAGCTTAGCGAAATTACCGATAAGGTAACGGTCATTCAGCCGGCCGTAGGTGTACTCGTGAGTTTTGGGCGTATTATTCCACAAGGAACACTCGATCTATTCAGCCCGGGTGTTATAAATATTCACCCATCACTTCTACCAAAATACCGTGGCCCCTCACCAATTGAAACGGCTATTCTTAATAACGATACCGAAACGGGCGTAACAATCATGCAACTTTCGGCCGCCATGGACGCAGGGCCGCTGTATGTGCAAAAAGCCATCAACCTTAATCAATATCGTGATACACATGGGGTTTCCCACTTAAAAGAAAATCTTTATACCAGCTTAGGCCTGCTTGGAGCCGAACTACTGATACGATCACTACCTGGTATTGTTTCTGGCGACATCATCGCTACAGAGCAAGACGAATCAAAAGCCACCTACTGTCAAATGATCACGAAACAAGATGGTGTGATTGATTGGAGCAAACCGGCCGAACGCATTACCTTAGAAGTTGACGCTTACCGCGGCTGGCCTGGAAGCACCACGGCAATATCAGGAATCGCCGTGCGTATTATTAACGGATCTGCTGTCTATCCGGTTCGTAAAGAATCAAATATCCCGGGAACAGTTTTTGTCGATGCTTTTCAATTAAAGCAGGATGGTAGTGACTACCCTTTACTATATGTATCTGCTGGTTCTAATACCGAAGGTCTACAGACTTACTACCAAATTACTCGCCTTCAGCCAGCAGGCAAAAAAGAAATGTCTGCCCGTGATTTTATCAACGGATACAGACATTTACTTCAAGACTTGTTTATAGCTTAAACTACTAGGCAGTAGGAGTGCCGCCCAAAATAGCGTCGCGGTTTTGGGTAATTTCGTTTTTTAGCTCTTCAAGGGTTTTAGCCACGACGTCTCGATAGTCAGGACGGTTTACTTCAAGCCATTTAGTTGCTGCATACTCTGACTTTACAAGTGGATCGGTGATTGAAAGGCCGCTGGCTGTTTGGATTTTTGCGAATAGTTCATCGCTTTGGTAAGCCGGCGCATACTGTGCAATCCAGGCGTCAATCGCTTCTTGTTTTTTATCGATAATAGACTCAAACTCTTCTAGCTGGGCATCGCTCATACCCTCGCTAAGCCGTACCCCGACTCGGTACTCAAGTTGGTCGTATACATGCTGTAAAAACGGCTTGCGCTGCTCTTCTGGAAGATCGGCAAGGCCGATGTCTGATAGAAATTGGTCATCTAATTGAAACACGCTAATATCCTCTTAACTAAATCTATTATAGCAAATGGTTTTAGCTTCAGGTATTTAAAGCTCTTTTTTATAGTTTTGCAACGTATTTTCAATAATTTGCTGTAAATTAGATATATTTACCTGTAACCATGCTAGGGTTGCGAATAATTTAGCTGGGTTGTTTTTTTCAGAATCATTATCATAAGTCGATAACATCTCTTGATATACGGTATTTTCCTTATAATCCGATACATTCCTGCTAAGCCATTCATCAATAACTTGGTGGTCATCATCAATAATTGCTTTATATTCGTTATATTGCTCTTCATTCAAGCTATCAATAATGGTATTACCAACACGCATCGTCGCCTCAACAACAATTGGGTGTTTTTTCTCATCTGGTAGCGTTGAAATATCAAGCGCTTGTATAATATATTGCTCGTCGTACACGCCACTACTCCTATCGTAATGAATTTATAAATTCTTGTGCAGGTACCGAGAGTTGGCCAGAATGGCGAATTCGTAAATCAGAACCCTTCCATTCGAAATCTTCCTTAAAGCGGTCGGCAAGGGTATCTACATTCTGATACCATTTTGCTGGGTCAATATTAAGGCGTTCAAACAATGCTTGGCCGCCTTCGCCAGGGTTAACCTCAATACCGCTAAAAGACGGAACTGCGGGGATCTCGGTGCTCGTAAGCGTTTGGTCACTACCGGAAAGTGGGAGGTTAAATTGATCCGGTTGTGGCGCAGTGGATGGCTCTGGTATATTTCCACCAAGCCACGCATCATAAAGGCGAGCTTCTTCACCAGTCGGTATACGGCCGGAAGTTTCGGTATTTCCACCCGCACCTATTGCAGCATCAACACCGTCACGGAAATTGAAGCCATTACTGTGAGGAGAGTCAATAAATCCCTTTACAGAAAGATATAGACCCAAACCTGCAACGGTAGCAATTCCCGCGCCAGCAGCAATCCGCGCAACCCTATTACGGTTACGTTTCTGCTCTTTTTCTTCATCTGTCATTGAATCTTGAACATTGTGGTTAATCTCATTAATTCTATTACCGACACCCTGTTTTAAAGATTCGAATTTCCACTGCGCAGCCCAGTAAAGTGTACCCGCTCGCTTCAAGATTGTTTCACTCGCCTTTTGCCACCACTTCTTGGGAGATTCTTGCTCAGGTGTAGCATACTCACGCCTAAATTCGACTTCCGTACCATGTACAACTTCTCTTGATCCATCTACTTTTTCAATGACATACGATTTCTGCTTACCGTCTGGACTTTCATTAAAGTCCACTACTTTTACTTTCTCGCTATTGTGTACTGCATGGCCTTCAACAGCAATAAATTCAGCTTCTTCAACAGGAGCGTAAGTTTTGTCAGCTATATACCCAAGCGCACGTTCATCCGAGCCCTGTGATCTGTATAGCTCAAGGAGGTCTTCAAAAATGGCTTTTTTAGATTCAAAGGCTAATTTTCGCTTCTTGCCAAAATGCTCCGAAGAAGCATTAGAGTCATAGATGTCCCGCATCTCTTCACCGAGTGTCATAAGGCCACGGAGCTTTGTATCTTTATTTACAAGAATTTCGCCTTCTGTATTATCGCGAATAATTTCGTCCATAGCAGCATCGTACCGTTCGTTTTGTGCAATCGCTGCTTCGTGGTCATTACGGGTCTGGGTATTTTGTTGAAAATCTTCGTAGTAATTTGTTGTCTGTTGGCGTGTAGTTCTTCTATTAAGACCCTCTTCATAATCTCCCACCTTTACGAAAGCGCCAGTTAAGGCATCGTGAACGCGCCCATTTTCATGATATCTATCACCCTCTTGTGGCTCAGGACGCATCGCTAGATATTGTTCATACGTTAATTCACCCTCGGGTATGTCTCCGGGGGCAAGGTCGTCGGACGCTCCCCATAATTCATTTTGTCGACTGACAAAGTCCTTACGATTTTGATTTATCGGGGGCACTACCTCAACTTGACTCGAAGGTTCATCGTTGACTTGTAAAGTACGGTCCTCTTCGAACATTGGCTGTTGGGGAGACTCTGAGATAACGATAATTTTACCCGCTTGAGATGTAGGGTTGGCGTCTGCACCCCTCTCTCTTGCTTTTTGAGCTTGTGTTGCCCTGAAGACTTCCGCAGCAGACATAATAATTTCCTTTTTTATTTTTGAACCTATTTTAATCTATAATAACAAAAAGGTTATTCAGGCACAAGCAGTATTAATTACTGCAATCAGCCTACAAATGTCGCTCAACTACTTCGCGGGTAAAGAACTCGAGTGTGTCGCCAATTTCTAGCAGTGTTTTCTTAGTGGTTTTAAGATTTAGCCCACACATATCACCTTCAAATACTTCCTTAGCCTCAATTTTTTCGCGTTGGAGGCTGGTGATTTCGGCTTCACCAAGGGTTTCGGCGTTTTCACCTTTACCACGCTTCATGCGAACAAGAAGGCCTGGGGTAATTTTGCCGCTTGTGACAAGACCACCGGCAATTACTTCATCTTTGAGGGTACGGAAAACACCCTTTACTTCCAATGTTCCAATTTCAGTTTCGACAACTTCTGGGGCGAGTAGTTTTTCCATCGAGTTTTTGGCGTCATCAAGTAGTTCGTAGATCACTTTGTATAAACGAACTTCGGCACGCTCGCGGGTGGCGAGTTGCTTAACGGCTGGAGGTAGATCAATATTGAAACCGTAAATGACCGTTTTGCCGTCGCCCGCAAGACGGACGTCGTTTTCGGTAATATTACCGACACCGCTACTGACAACGTGAAGCGATACTTCCCCACCAGTTTCAATAAGTTTCAGGCTATCAATGACAGAGGTAAGTGAACCTTGTACGTCAGCTTTTACAATCACGTTAAAGTCGGCGGCCTCATGTTTTTGGGTCATGAGTTTAAGAAGGTCGGCACCGGTAACGTTGGTGCTCGCAGCGTTCTGTTCGCGCTCAAGGCGAGTTGCGGCGGCACGGGCGCGGGCTTCTTTTTCGTTTTTCACGACATCAAAAATGTCACCAAACTGTGGAATTTCTTTGAAGCCAGTTACCGTTACCGGTGTTGAAGGGCCAGCTTCCTTTAATGTCTTACCTAAGAAATCTTGAAGGGTTCGTACTTTACCATAGGTAGTACCGGCCACCATAAACGCACCGGGCTTTAGCATACCTTGTTCAACAAGTAGTCCAACAACCGCACCGCGGCCTGTTTCCATATGTGATTCAATAACAAGACCCTCTGCAGGAACATCGCCTTCGGCTTTTAGCTCTTCAAGGTCAGCAACAAGGAGTACCATATCAAGCAGCTTATCGATACCCTGGCCAGTTTTCGCACTAACTTCTACCATGACCGTATCACCACCCCACTCCTCTGGGTTAAGGTTGTGTTCGGTAGCAAGTTGGGTTTTTACCAGTTGCGGGTTAGCCGCCTCTTTATCAACCTTATTAATTGCAACGACGATTTTAGCATTGGCGGTACGGGCAAAGCGAATTGCCTCGATCGTTTGCGGCTTCACACCGTCATCGGCAGCAACTACGATAATAACGACATCGGTAAGGGTGGCGCCGTGTTGGCGAAGGGCTGCAAAAGCCTCGTGACCCGGGGTATCGAGGAGTGTAATCGAGCGATCCTTTCGAACCGTTTGGTAGGCGCTAATGTGCTGGGTAATACCACCAGCCTCACCATCAACTACCTTCTGGCCTAAAATAGAGTCAAGCAGGCTAGTTTTACCGTGGTCAACGTGACCCATAACGGCAACGATCGGTGGTCGTTCGACAGCTGTATCGGTAAGTTCACGGGTACGGCGCTCGCTACTGGCGTTGGTCGTTTCTTTTTTCTGTAATTCAACGTCGAGACCTAGTTCATCGACAATAATAGTAGCTGTTTCAAAATCAATACGCTGATTGATAGTGGCGGCAATACCGTTTTTGAAAAGCTCGCCAATAAGTGTCGTAACGGGTAAATTCAGCACATCGGCAAGTTCACCTACTGTAATTGAATTGGCAATGGATAAGACTTTTTCTGCCATAATGTGCTCCTTGTAAGGTTATTAAATTGGTAGGTAGTGTCTGGTAGGTAGTGTTCACTACCTACCATGTACCACTCACCAATTAGTTTTTAGTAAGACCAAGTGAGATCTTGCGGTTGTCTTTTTCGATATCAAGAACAACGAATGATTTACGCTCGTTAAGGGTAAATACTTTTTCTGGGTCTGCGCTGTCGCCTTCACCAAGTTCAGATACGTGAACCAGGGCTTCAACAGCAGGGCTAATTTGTACGAAAGCACCAAATGGTGTGATACGAGTAACCGTACCCTCAACAGTTTCACCTGGCTTGAATTGGTCAACTTCACCAAGCCATGGGTCTTCTGATAGTTGCTTCATACTAAGTGAGAGACGGTCTTTGTCGATGGCAATAATTTTCGCTTCGATAGTTTGACCAACCTTTACGTAGTCTGATGGGTTGTTGACACGTTCCCAGCTAATTTCCGAGATGTGCACTAAGCCTTCGATACCTTCAACGTTAACAAAAATACCGTAGTCGACAACACCAGTTGCAACACCCTTTACGGTGTCACCGACTGCAAGCTTTTCAAAACGAGCAGCCAAGCCTTCTTTTACCGCTTCCTTCTCAGAGAAGATAAGCTTGTTTGCCTTACGATCAGCATCAAGGATACGAACAGTAAGGGTTTGGTTAATGAGGGCGTTAAGACGTTGAAGAATTTCGTCTTTGTCGTTACTGCCAACCCGTGGATAGTGTTCAGCAGACAGTTGTGAAACCGGAAGGAAGCCACGAACACCTTCGTATTCAACGAGTAAACCACCACGGTTTGCGTCGTATGGGCTAACTTCAATAATTTCACCGCTTTCAAGCTTAGCAATAACCTCGTCCCAACCCTTGTCTTTGGCTGCTTTACGGAGTGAAAGTAGGACGTAACCATTATCGAGTTCTGAGTCGACGATACTAGCCGATACTTCATCGCCTTCGTTTAGTGCGCGTGAAAAACCAACTTCGCGGCGTGGTACAAGACCAATACCTTGAGGACCGAGGTCAACTAGGATCTCGTGCTTACGTACCGTTAGCACTGTTCCGTCGATTACTTCACCTTGTGTTACTTGTTTAAGATGGGCTTCTTCGTAGGCGAGAAGTTCATCCATTGTCATTGTGGCTTTTGCCATAAGTCTTTAAAGACTCCTTATTTAGTTATTATTCCTCTGGAAAAAACCAATCTCCCCCGTTCCGCTAGGAGCGCCATGTACTACATACCGGTAATGGTTTTTATAGTGCACACGTAAGAAAGGGTTTCCTCACTGATTACTATTATTTTACCTCATATGACAAGATAAGTCCAGTGACGGTACTCTTTAACACTTAGGCTTTCACTGAACAAGTAATAATGGTTTAATTGAGCTATAAGCATATGGGGTTTGGGGAAGATAACATACTACGCCGAAGCATTGCATCATCAAGTGATGTAGCTTTAAATATGCCGCTCGACTCGCAGGTGCTCACTTACAATGCAAGCCTACAAAAATGGCAAAATACTAGTTTAGCTTCTAACTCTGGCTATGACTCAGCAGTTGCACAGGGCTTTAATGGCACAGAGGAGGAATGGGTTGCCTCTATTAACGACACGCGGCCAGCAAACTACTCGCGATTTCGCCCTTATTACCATCTCACCCCTCGACTTCATTGGATGAACGACCCGCAGCGGCCGTTATATCTTAATGGGCTGTGGCATTTTTACTTTCTCTATAACAAAGACTATCCTGGTGGTAATGGAACCGAGTGGTGCCACGTAACGTCAACCGACTTAGTAAACTGGAAGCATGAAGGTATTGCAATTCAAAAGTATCAAAATGGCCTAGGTGATATCGAGACCGGTTCAGCAGTTGTAGACGTAAATAATACGGCTGGATTTGGGGCTGGTGCGGTTATCGCGCTTATGACGCAAATGAGCAATGGCGTACAGGTTACTTCACTATTCTATTCAACCGATGGGGGCTATAGTTTTACTAACTACACAGGAAACCCGGTAATGCCGAACCCGGGCCAGCCAGATTTCCGTGACCCTAAAGTGTTCTGGCATACACCTAGTAATAGGTGGATATTAACACTTTCCGAACATGACAAAACTGGTTTTTATACAAGTAGTAACTTAAAAAACTGGACATATGTTGACGCTTTTACAAGAAGTGACATTGGTATCCACGAGTGCTCAGACTTGTTTGAAATTGAGCTTGATGGTAACCCAAATAATAAAAAATGGGTGTTCATGACTGGTGCGAATGGCTTCAACTACGGCATGACAACTGGCTGCGCCTACTGGGTGGGTTCATTTAATGGAACAACCTTCACTCCTGATACTAATAATTTTCAGTGGATGGATACCGGACCCGATTTTTATGCTGCCGTCACCTGTGAAGACCCGTTCGCAACCCGTCCTACCCAGCACCGCCTGACAATAGGTTGGATGAATAACTGGTCGTATGCTAACGAAACACCAATGGATGAATTTCAAGGCAACGCCCAAACTTTTATGCGTACTCTGAGCCTCAAAACCGTTGATGGCGCGCCCACCCTTGTGCAAGAACCACTCCAACGCGTCAATCAATTACGGGGCGTACCTGTCGTGATTGGTGCGCAGCAAATTCCCGAAACTGGCATGATTCTTCCAAGCTTTCCGGGCGGGGCGTATTGCTTAGATTTCATCATCGAAAAATCACCCCAAAGTACCGGGAGTGCCTTAACCATACGCATAAAAGGTTCGAATGATGGAACGTACGGAACAAATATTTCATACAATTTTACTTCGCAGGTTGTATCAATTGACCGATCAGACTGTAGTGCAGTTATAGCCAACCAATCAATGTCTTCAGGTGCTCGAAACACCTACGAAGCAGTTCGAACAGCTCAAGCGCCGCCACGCGCAAGCCGCGTGAGAATTACCGCCTATGTTGACTACGGTTCAGTTGAATTATTTATTAATGACGGCGAACGTATGATGACCGCAGCATTATTCCCCGACCCGGCTGCTGAAAAAATAACTGTTACACCAACTGGTGGAACAATTCTTCTTCATCAATTTGCCTATTACCAAATGCGGCCGTCGTTTAGCATACTTACTTAAGCAATGACCGGCGCGAGCGGTAGTAAGCGACACCGAAAAATGTCAGCAAGCCCGTACCAAATATCGCTGCTATGCCCGATGGCCCCGTTTGCGGTAGTTCGGCAGTTGAATCAGCCGATTGAGGGTTTGTGGCTACTGAGCCACTATTTTCAGTCGTGTCATTTGGGGTTGCTTCAGATTGATTTTGTGAACTATTTTCTTGTTCATTCGTCGACTCGTCGTTTAATGCCGTTTCGGTATTCGCTTGATCTCGAAGGTTCTGTTCGGCAATTTTGACCGCCTCTTCACGCCGTGCCTGTTCGCCGGCATTTTTCACCCATAATAAACCGGCAATGACGAGCACTGCCGCTAAAATAATTCCCACCGTGAGCGCCACACCTGCTCGTGTTATACGTACCGCCATGGTTGTTCTCCCGTGTTACTGTTTACAGTGTAGCACAGAGGTGGGTACAAGAGAATATAGCAAGACTAGATATTCTCTTGTACCCTGCCCCGTGCTACACTGTAAACATGATTGTAGCGGTGGATACCGGGGGAACAAAAACGCTGATTGCTGGGTATGGTGAGGATGGAAATATTCTTACTCAGTTGACGTTTCCGACACCACCTAAAGAGTCCGACTATATTCAGACTCTCACGACACACTTAAGGGACCGTTTTGAGCCTTCGAAGGTTGACGCAATTGTTATTGCTATGCCGGGTATCGTAAAAGACGGCGTTGCAGTGTGGTGCAATAACCTTAAATGGAAGAACTTTAATGTAGCTCACGAGCTGCGGGGTGTACTAGGTGATGCACCGCTCCATGTTGAAAATGATGCCAACCTAGCGGGCTTAGCCGAGACTCGGCAACGTGACCCACTTCCCCTTTCAAGCTTATATGTCACCGTGAGTACAGGTATCGGGAGCGGTGTCATTACCAATGGAAAAATCGACCCAGGCCTTCGCTACAGTGAAGCAGGTCGAGCATTAATTGAGTACGACGGTGTTGTGCGCGAATGGGAAACATTCGCTTCCGGAAAAGCAATTTATAACGCGTATCACAAATTCGCGCGTGATATTAAAAGTGAGCGGGTTTGGCACAATATCGCTGACCGTATTAGTCGCGGTTTCTTGGCGGTTATTCCTATCATCCAGCCTGATATTATTATTATTGGCGGCAGTATTGGCACGTATTTTAAACAGTACGAGGCAAACTTAAAGGGCATCTTAAAAGAAAAGTTACCTCCCCATATACCGCTCCCAAAGCTTGTTCAGGCCAAACACCCCGAACAAGCAGTTATTTACGGATGTTATTATTATGCCCTCGATGTCCTGGCTGATTCATAAACTGAAAACAGATTACCCAAGTTTTACTTTTTCTGAAAGTGAAGATTTTTCTTGGTCGGCACACCAACAAACAGTCTCATACAATCCTCATCTTCCCCATGCACCTCTTTTGCTTCTTCACGAAGTTTCACACGCATTATTAGACCATCACGAGTATCGTCGAGATATTGAGCTTATCAGTATGGAGGTTGCAGCATGGGAAAAAGCACAGAAGCTTGCCAGTATGTACGGTATCCAACCGAATGAGGACGTTACGCAAGACCACTTAGATACGTACCGAGACTGGCTTCATTCCCGCAGCACTTGCCCTGACTGTAAGGCTACCGGCTATCAAACAGCTTCAGTACAGTACCAATGCCCTGCCTGCACTCACCGATGGAAGGTTAATGAGGCACGAGTTTGTGCTTTGCGCCGTTACAGCGTTACTACATAAATCAAAAACCCTCTCGTAATAGAGAAGGTTTTTTTATTGGTAAGCCCTACTATGCTTGGACTTTTCGGCGGCGTGAAACACGACCACCTTTAGCGCCAGCAATACGAGCAAGTTCTGGGTTTGCAGCAAAGCCACCAGTGTGACCTTTTTTGCCGCCCTTAGCACCAATCTTCGCGTAGAAAAGTGGGTCTTTTGCTAAGTTTTTTGCAGCAGCTTTTTTGCCGCCCATTACTGTTCCTGCCATATACGTCTCCTCTATCATTACTAATACGTAACGATTTCCACTTACATTAAAAAGATTTCCACTGCTTTTTACGCGTGGAAACCCTCATTTATACCTCACATACGATATAGCCTCGAAATGTGTATGAAATAATAATAGCATAGCTTATGCTTTATGTCAAGTTTTACACAAGCGTTTTTTATTTTATAGTATTTATTGCGAAAATTATTTAAATATGTTTATGCTACTGTTGCGTGTATGCGTGGTATGCGATATTATAAATAAGCACCTGTTTGAATCTTATCAAAAACAGACAAGATTCTAAAAATGTTTAAAACAGCCCGATCTGCGAGACGAGCTGTTTTTTATATAACTTGAATGTATACTTAAGTAAGTATGAAAATTCGTACCCGTCGACTATCAAAACGTCCTATTATAGTCATGTGTTACGTTGGTCTGGTTATTATTTTAGGAATAGCCTACTGGTTAATACAAAACGGCTACCATAACAATTCCTCAAACAGTTCGTTACAACCTAGGCCAACTACTCCATCGCAGCAAAACGTGACGACGACACCTAGTGAAACCCGCATTCGTGTCGCCGCTATGGGTGACATGTTAGCTCACGATACTATAGTGGCAAACGCCAAAACAGCAAACGGGTACGATTTTGGGAAGTACTTTGCAAACATTCGATCTTTGTATACAGATACTGATATCGTGTTTTGTAACCAAGAAGGCTTGAGCTCGGGTGCTACTTACGGCATAACAGGCTACCCTGCATTTAACGCTCCCACCGAGTTTGCATCGGGCCTTCAAAGTGGTGCCGGTTGTAACCTAATTAACCTTGCCAACAACCATATGGGCGACAAAGGTGCCGCCGCTACTAACGCCACGGTTGCTGAATGGGAAAGCTTGCAGCCGCTTGCCTATGCTGGGGCTAACCGCTCGGAGGCTGAACAGAACACGGTGCGCTATTTTACCGTTAAAGATATAAAATTTAGCTTTCTTGCCTTTGCCGACTTTAATAACAATCGTGCGACACCAGCTTATAATGTAAATAACTATCATGACACGGCTTTGGTAAACAGGCTTGTACAAGAGGCTCGTCAAAAAAGTGATATCGTACTCGTGTCAATGCACTGGGGCACCGAAGATTCGGCCGTCCCCAATAGCGACCAGGCTCAGCAAGTACAACAATTAGCAGCTCTGGGTGTCGATATGGTGATTGGTACTGGACCACACGTATTACAACCTGTCGCAAAAGTCGAAAGACCCGATGGAAAACAAATGACGGTATGGTATTCGTTAGGTAACATGCTGTCATCGCAGTTAAATGCCCCACAACTGTTTAGCGGTATTGCTCATTTTAATGTCGTTAAAAATAATGAGAGTGGCCAGAGCACAATTGACAGCCTTAGCTTCATCCCTACGTATATGCATTATGAATGGACAGCAGCCGAGCAAGCACAAGGCAATTTATTAGCCCGCACCAATGTGATGATCTATCCGCTTAGTAGTGCTGCTGAACCGCTCAGTAAAACTCGCCTAAATACCACGGTTGAAGCACAACAAGCTTATATTCGCTCAGTACTTGGGCCACTCGTAACTGTAAGGTAACTTACAGGGCTCGGTTATTTTTCAGCGTTTTAAGAGCTGTTTCAAGCTGTGGCCAAGCTTCTTCTAGAGTGAGTTCACTTTCATAAAGCGCGGTGGCCAGGTCAACGCCTATATAGCGATAGTGCCATGGCTCGAAGTTGTATCCTGTGATAGCTTCTTTACCTTTAATGTAACGAAGGTGGAAACCATATTCGTGTGCGTGAGTCGCCAGCCACTCTCCATCAGGTGTCGTCGTAAAACACTCTGATAGATAGCATTGGCGAGATAAAGTGCTAATATCTACCGCGAGGCCAAGCTGGTGTTCGCTTTGGCCTGGTTTTGCACTATATTGATTGGCTGCCGCGAGACCGGATGACGCTGCGTAACTATTAAAATAGGCTGCCTGAAGATCAGCCGACCGATATGCACTTCCTATCATGAGCTCATGGCCATCGGCTTTAGCAGCGGCAAAGAGTGCTTCGAGATTCTTGGTGATATCTGAACGTATTGAACGCTCATCATTAGTTTTGTCGGTTCGAGTTGGCACATCTGGGATCGTTAGACTGCTTGGCTTGTAGTCGATTGGCAGTGAGCGACTTTTATTTACCATCGTCCATAGGCTCGAGGGGCTGTTATAATCCTCAACAATTGCCCGGATTGGCGCTGCACTAGGCAGCGTAATAAAAACTGGTTCTTTCTTCTTTGCTTCAATTTCGGCAATTCGGATATCAACTTCTTTCGCTGTATCACGAACCGATTGTAAGGCTGGCTCTACTTGAGTGGTGTGTTGATAATACCAATACCCTGCTATACCGCCACTGACGACGGTAACCAATAAAAAGCATATCAATAGCACTCTTGGACGTATTGTATGCTTTGCCTTCCCCGTAAGCTTCATTTATTTATCATACCAGACTTCATCGCTTACCTTCTAAAGTGCCAGTATTCCTGAAAGGGCAGTAAGTTGTGATGAAAGATAATTACCCGATGGGGTTGGGAGTTCGATAAGAATTGCCGGAATTCCCATCTCCTCACCCATCCAGTCTTCATATTCACCAGTTATCGAGTAGCCCATGACACCCTCTGGGTTACTAAACATATTTTTGTACCCTACGGTGCGGGCATATCTATCGCCAATAGTCACCGAATCACCTACTTTGTTCGCCCCAACCAGCCTGCCCTGGGCATGAAACGATACCGATACACGAGGTTTCAGTTGCCGTGTTATATTAATCAGCGCCATAGTCTCTGGCTCTGAGCCAGGTGCAGTGCCGCCGCCGCCCTTGATAAAACCGCTAGCTGTATCAATATCAGACGCCCAGTTCGAGGCGGGAAAATTCCGATCGACATTTACATTCCGGCTATTGTTACGCGTACCAGCCGCGATACCATCGGGGTTAGTATTGGGTACAATAACAACACGTTTGTTCGCCGGAATACTATCACCATAGGCCTGAAGGTGCTGTACCCAAGCCTGCATTGTTGTATAGCCACTCGGCTCCGAACCATGTATACCACCAGTAAATAGTAGATTTACCGAACCACTGCCAAATGAGTAGGCTACAATCGGCTGCCCTTTTAAAGAGGTGCCTATCACCCAAGAGGTGCCACAAATTGTACGAGAATTAAACCGCCAAGACTCTTTTGACGCTTCGGTGTTCAAGCCACCCTTAATGCCTTTATCGATAATGACACTGAATGCCGTACAATCACCACCCTGAATAGAGAATACCAGCTGAGTATCAGACTGCTTTCGAACGCTTGAACCGACCCCCTCGATACGGGCATATTTTGCGAGATCAGTTGATGGGTCAATCGGCTGGTCAAACGTTACAACTATCGAGGCATTACGCGCAACACTATGAGGGCTAACTGATACCGATGCTACTTTGGGGCCGCCTGATGTTTTAAAATTAATTGCTACAGGGTTTGCGAATGAGCTACCGTTGTCAGCAATGACATCTGCAAGAGTGAGTCTATAACTGGCTTCACGCGCAAGCTTAGGGGTCTCTACCGTTAGTGATGACCCGTTTATTTTGGTGGTCACATCAATACTTTCAGTCGCATCACCCACTAGCTTAAAAAGATCAATCGTACTGCTGCTGACTGGACGATCGAAGTTAAGCGTGAACGAAGTTGGGGCATCGTACAATGTTTGGTCATTGGTTATACTTGCGCCCGTCATCATAAGGGGTTCTAGTGTTTCTAGCTTTCCCTCGACTAATTTTTTGTTGATTTTATTGTAGGTTTGATACAAGGCAGCAGCGTAATCTACGCCGTGGTCTAGCTTAAGACTTGGTATGTCACACGATAATTCCGCCGAGCTTTGCTTACATGAGGTTATTTTGCCAGCAATTTCAAGACTGTAATTGTGCACAATATCAGCACTACTTAACTGGACCTTTAATGGTTTCGCCGTCGAAATTGTTTTCCCTACAATATCAGCCGTTCGTGCTTGAGGAGCCTTCGGGGTGTGTATCGAAATAGTTTTGTTAGCAAACCAGCCCCCAAAGGGCGCCAACGATGCAACCGCAGCGCCCTCGGTTGGCACCGTCTTTGGCTCGATACAAAAGCCCCCACTAGCTATCGCTACTGTACCTACTTTTAAGGTATGTTCATACGTTGCAGTAAATGTATCCGAGTTAAATTTCTGAACATCTGGTGCAATCACTAATTGGCGGATGCAGCTTTTTGAAGCATACGAAAATTCAATTTGTTTTGGGATAAGAAATATAATTCCATATCCAGCAACAAGCACACTTACAAGTAGTATTAGGAGAACCCAAATAGTATGCGACTTCGAAAAGAGTACAGTGAACACAGGTATTGCATACTTTTTCATCTTCTCTATCTTATCACGCTTATGGTAGCTATACTGCCATCGCGACCGACCTTTACTAACTGTTCCCGTAACCGCCAGTGTCAAAATATGACAAAACCCCTGGTGTTACCAGGGGTTATTGTATAATTCGGCACCGTGCTAGTTTCCCACTTGTGGCAGTATAATCGCCGCTAACGAGCTTAACTTCTGTGTTCGGAATGGGAACAGGTGTTTCCTCGTTGCCATGGGCACCGAAGTAAGGTTTTATGTCGCTTTGCGCTGATATATAAAAATCAGTGGGACAAAAACCTTGCTTCGATGCCAATGCTCCAACCCTAAATAAGAGTTGCAACTATTGTATCGATGCTTGCTGTAAGAACGCTTAAAATTGACGCTCTTGGTGGAATATGATTCACACCAATTACTCGTTAAGTCTACCCTATCTTCGCTAGTTAACCATATCTTGTAACGGAAAGGGTTAACTTTGAAGATAAGGACATAAAAAGGCGATGGGACTATTAGTATGCTTCAGCTGCACGTATTACTACGCTTCTACCTTGCACCTATCAAACAGATATTCTTTCTGTGTCCTCATAGGGAAATCTAATCTTGTGGTCAGTTTCGCGCTTAATATGCTTTCAGCGCTTATCTAGAACCGTACATAGCTACTCGACAATGCAGCAGGTGGCCACAATCAATACACCAGAGGTACGTTCACCCCGGTCCTCTCGTACTAGGGGCAAATCCACTCAAATTTCCTGACGTCCGTACCGGATATAAACCGAACTGTCTCACGACGTTCTGAACCCAGCTCGCGTACCACTTTAATCGGCGAACAGCCGAACCCTTGGAAGGTGCTCCCCCTCCAGGATGTGATGAGCCGACATCGAGGTGCCAAACAGCGCCGTCTATGTGAACTATTGGGCGCTATAAGCCTGTTATCCCCAGGGTAACTTTTATCCGTGTTCGCTGTCATTCCCACATATATGTACAAATTGTACGTACAGCGGTTCACTTGCTCCGACTTTCGTCTCTGCTTGGAATGTACTCCTCACAGTCAAGCTGGCTTTTGCGCATACACTATCACAACGATTTCCATCCGTTGCTAGCCAACCTTTGAACGCCTCCGCTACTCTTTAGGAGGCAACCGCCCCAGTTAAACTACCCATCATACACTGTTCCCATACCGGATAACGGCACAGGTTAGATCAAAATCTTGGCAAGGGTGGTATTTCACATTTCGACTCCACAAATACTAGCGTATCTGCTTCAAAGTCTCCCACCTATGCTACACGGGCCAAAACTCGGAACAATGTAAAACTGTAGTAAAGCTCCATGGGGTCTTCTCGTCCTGGTACGGACAGACGGCATCTTTACCGCCAATGCACTTTCACCGAGTCCTTCGCTGAGACAGTGCCCACATGATTACTCCATTCGTGCGGGTCAGAACTTACCTGACAAGGAATTTCGCTACCTTAGGACGGTTATAGTTACCGCCGCCGTTCACTGGGGCTTCAGTTCAAGCCGTGAAGCTCTCCCCTTAACCTTCCAGCACCGGGCAGGCGTCAGCCCGTATACATCCACTTTCGTGTTAGCACAGACCTATGTTTTTGGTAAACAGTTGCATGGGCTCCTTAGCTGCGGCCCCGTCACATTATCTACCACGATAATGCCCTAATAGGGGTCAGCTTTCTTTTGATTTGTTGTCTCAACTTTGCTTGATAAATTAATCGTAATTTCGTTACTTAATTTTCTTGTTCAAAAGAAAACTGGCATGTCACTCGTGATAAACACTGTGACGGGGCAGACCTTATCCCTAAGTTACGGTCGCTGTATTGCCGAGTTCCTTGACGAAGAATCACTCGTACACCTTGGTCTTCTCGACCTGAGCACCTGTGTCGGTTTGCGGTACGGATGGCACAGAACACGCGTTACATTGCTTTTCTAGTCAGCACCTTCATAGATATTCGTTCAAAATGAACGTTTCATTCGTACCCGTTTCTGATACTTAGACGGATATAACCATGAATCCGCATCTACTAATATGCCGCGCACATGTAACAATTCTGCACCAGTACGGGAATATTAACCCGTTGTCCATCGCCTACGCTACGCGCCTCGGCTTAGGACCGACTAACCCTGGGACGATTATCGTGGCCCAGGAAACCTTGCTCTTTCGGTGGGCAGGATTCTCACCTGCCTTATGGTTACTCATTCCAACATTCTCACTTGATAACGCTCCACCGTAGCCTCGCGGCACGACTTCAACGCAGATATCAACGCTCCTCTACCACGC